>NZ_NFMA01000014.1 GCF_002161175.1 Flavonifractor sp. An100
TTGACCTAAATGATTCGAAGGAATGCAGGCGCTTGTAAGCGAAGGAAGGTTGTTTCACTGTTCGGTTTTCAGGGTGTAGAGAAAGCGCCCCCCTTCTGGCGAAAGAGAAAGTAAAAGAGAATGAAGTTTTCTTTGCATACTTTCTTTTTCAAAAGAAAGTATGCGCCTTTAGCTCAGTTGGTAGAGCAACTGACTCTTAATCAGTGGGTCCCGGGTTCGAATCCCTGAAGGCGCACCACATGGCCCGTTGGTCAAGCGGTTAAGACGGCGGCCTCTCACGCCGCAAACATGGGTTCGATTCCCGTACGGGTCACCATTGAAAACTTTATATTGGTTTTAGTCGCGGAAGCGATTAAAATAGTTGGTGTTGATTAGAATGAGGGTCCACCCGTTCCCATTCCGAACACGGAAGTTAAGCTCATTTCTGCCGAAGATACTTGTCTGGAGACGGACCGGGAAAATAGGTAACGCCAACACAAGCGGACAGCATTTGCTGTCCATTTTTTGTCGCTAAAAGTCGAACAAATTTTCTATTTTTCCATTGACTTCTCCCTTGGAATCCATTAGAATGAGGGCACTGCCGGAGATGAGGAGGGGAGATCCATGGAACGAGAGACAACCTGTTGCTTTACTGGTCATCGACCGGACAAGCTCCCCTGGGGAGAACAGGAGGAGGACCCCCGTTGTCTGGCATTGAAAAGAAAACTGGCAGATGCACTAGAGAGGGCCTTTCAGGATGGATACCGACACTTTATTAGTGGAATGGCGCGAGGAGCCGACCTGTACTTTGCTGAGGCCGTTTTGAAGCTGCGTGAATCCTATCCGGAGATTACCTTGGAAGGGGCGCGTCCCTATGAGGGACAGGCTTCCGGCTGGCCGGCGGCAGAACAGCAACGTTATTGGAAGATTTTAGATCAGTGCAACTATGAAACTCTGGTACAGCACCGGTATAACCGGGGCTGTATGATGCGGCGCAACCGCTACATGGTGGATCGGTCCAAGCGCATTATTGTCGTCTATGACGGAGGACCGGGGGGAGGGACAGCTCAAACTTTGAGCTACGCCATGAAGCAGGGCTTAGAGCAAGAGATATTGCCTGTGGAGTGATAGAAAGCTATGAAAACGTTGATGCATATTTGCTGCGCACCCTGTGCCAACCGACCTATTGCCCTGTTGCAGGAAGAAGGAATCCAGGTTACCGGCTTTTGGTTCAATCCCAATATTCACCCTTATACCGAGTATCAAGCCCGAAAAGCCACATTGGAAGGGTATGTTAAGGAAATTGGAATGAAGCTGATCATCGGGGGGACCTATGATCTGCGGAGTTTTATTACCCATGTGGCAGACAACATTGACGGACGCTGTGCCTATTGCTACCGAGTGCGAATGGAGGAGACCGCCCGCTACGCCGCCGAGAACGGCTACGACAGTTTTACCACCTCTTTGCTGATCTCCCCTTATCAGAACCACGAGGCGATTCGTTCTACCGCGCAGGCTATGGGAGAGAAGTATGGGGTGGAGTTTCTCTATCGGGACTTCCGGCCCCTGTTTCAGGCGGGACAGGAGTTTGCGCGGGAACATGGATTTTACATGCAGAAGTACTGTGGTTGCATTTTCAGTGAGGAAGATCGTTATATGGGCGCGAAACGCCGCAAGAAGGAGCGGAGAGCGCAGCAACAGGAGCAGCAAACCAAAGCAAAAACAGCGGGAACGGTTTAAGCCGTTCCCGCTGTTTTTATAAAAGTTACGTTCCGCTTATCCAAAGATAGGTAGGATATTGAGGAAACCGGTAATAATGAGGCCATTGAAGAAGTCGATGAACAGGGAACCCACTAGGGGAACGATGAAATAAGCCTGAGGGGCGGGGCCGTAACGTTTGGTAATAGCCTGCATGTTGGCCATGGCGTTGGGGGTGGCGCCCATACCGAAGCCACAGAAGGCGGCGGTCATGACAGCGGCCTCGTAGTCCCGACCCATGATGTTATATACTACGAAGCGGGCAAAGATAAACATAAGGACGGTCTGAGCCAAGAGCATCACAATCATGGCGGCAGCTACGTCAGCAAGCTGCCACAGGGCCACAGACATCAGAGCAATGGCCAAGAAGATGGACAGGGATACGTTACCCCACAGATCCAGGGCTTTGGCAGGAAGGATAATGTGCTTGGCGTCGCAGAAATTACGAATGATAGCGGCAATGAGCATGGCACCGATGTAGGTGGGGAAGGTGAAGTTAAACTCAAAGTTGCCGATCTCAATGTGGATGTTATTCAGAGCCAGAGTAAGCAGAGTGCCCAGGCCGGAGGCTACGATGAGCAGGATGGCGGCATTGGTAAAGGACTCGGTGTCGACTCGCTCAGCCTTCTCCTTCTCGGCGGGGGACTCATCTTCCAATTCCATGAGCTCTTCAGTGTTCTCAGTGGAATGAAGGTTGTACTTATTAATGATGCTGCGGGCAGTGGGGCCACCCATCAGGGAGCCGGCTACCAAGCCATAGGTGGCAGCAGCCACCGCGATGACATTAGCAGTGGCGATACCCAGATCCTTCTCCATCATGGGGCCATAGGAGCCGGCAGTGCCGTGGCCACCCACCATGGGGATAGAGCCGGTGCACAGGCCCAGACGCAGGTCCCAATCAAAGACACCGGCCAGAATGGAACTGAGGATGTTCTGGAGGAAGACCATGACGATGGCCACCAACAGGAAGGTAATTACCTTTTTGCTGCCTTGCTTGAGTAGGCGGAAGCAGGCGGTGTAGCCTACGCTGGTGAAGAACAGGGTCATAAAGAAGTCCTTGACGTTGGAGTCAAATTTAAACTCCACTACACCGGCCATGTAGAGGCCCAGATGGGCCAGGGCGAAGATCAGACCGCCTACCACCGGAGCAGGGATGCAGCACTTGCGCAGAAATTCGATGCGGTTGGTCAAATAGCGACCCAGTACGAACAGCAGCATAGCGATGGCCGCTGTCTGGTACATGTTCAGGGTAATCTCTGGCATGAACAATCTCTCCTTTTCTTTGTAATAATCTGGCTGTGAACGGGAAGATCCTTTTCTCGTTAGTATTTTAACAGGGAAGCGTCAAAATCCTTCAAAATCCAACGAGGCCAAAAAGAAGTTTTCAGAAAATTACAAAGACAGAGCTACATATTTATATAGTTTGACCAGCGCAGAGAATGATATACCAGATATAAGAACACACATCAAATAGGAAAGAGAGTGTTACTCCTCCTCGGCCAAAATAATTAAGCCATCCAGAAAGCGTTTTAAGTTGGCTTTTCCCCCGGGGCCCTTTCCCTGGAGGTAGGACATCTGGGCACGAACCTCCTGGAAGGGGAAGAGGCGGGCGGCATAGCGGGTAAAGAACTCGTTATTGTAGTCCTCCAGGCCCAGATTGGCAATGTGGTTCAGCCCACGTTCCACAGCCCGCCGGGCTCTCTGTTCCACCGTTTTTGGCGAGTCACCTAGTTGGGCACATAGGGTGCTGATTCCTACCTGAGAAGCGGTTTGGTGCCGCTGTAGCAAAAGCAAGCACAGTTCAATGATATCTTGTCCACCCTTTTCTCCGGCCATGCCCAGCTGGCTGAGAATATACTTTAGGCGTCGGCGTTCCCGTTCATTTGGGTCCTCCCGGGGAATGGGGGCCCGGGCAGCAAAGACATTTTGTATAGCATTTAGAGCTTTTTCATTTTCAATTTGACGCGTGACATTGCGGACGACCTGGCCAACTTCAATCACATTGATGGGCTTTTGGATGAAAAATTCAATTCCAGCAGAATAGGCCTTGGCAATCATTTCCTTGGAGGATACCTGTGAGAGCATAATGAATTTGGCAGAGCAGCCCCGTTCCCGCAGCTCCCGCACGACCTGTATGCCGTCCCGCTCCGGCATGAGGAGATCCACCAGGATGAGGTCGGGATCAATGGCCAGGATACGGTCCAGGTCAGCGGGGCCGTCTGCGGTATCGCCGCAGATGGCTCCCAGACCATTCCGCTCCACGATGTCCTCCAAGATACTGATAACGGAGATGTCATCTTCAATGATGTAGATCCTCATGATTCCCTCCTGTCACGGCGTCCAGAGGCAGACGGACCTGAAAGCAGGTCCCCTGACCAAGCTGAGAGTGAACTTCTACCTCGCCCCCCAGCTCCTGGGCGATAAACTGTACGGCCGGCAGGCCCACGCCACGGTTAATGTCGCCGGTGGCGGGGTCAAATTTGGTGGAATATCCCACTTGAAAGAGTAACTCCATAGCGCGGGGGGAAATTCCGGGGCCGTTGTCCTCCACCTTGAGCACAAGGAAGTCCCCGTCCCGTCGGCAATCCACTCGAACGACTCCCCGTCCTTTATCGGCCCGAATGGCCTCCAAGGCGTTGGTGACCAGATTCTTTAAAATGGATAGCAGCCGATAGTGCTCCAGAATGGGAAAATTATCCCGGCACCGGCACTCCAGGCGGATTTCCGCCCGCTGTTGCCCCAAAAATTGGCGGGTGGTGACTTCTAAAATATGGAGCAGGTCCCGAAGAGACATGGACTGGTGGTCATAAGCTCCGGCGACCTCTTCTTCAATTCCGCGAATAATGCGCAGGTTGTCCTTTTTCACCTCATGGACATCCCGGGCAATGGACAGGGCCAGGGCGGCGTTCTCTTCCTCGCCGTCGATGCCGCTGAGCCGCTCATACAGGCGGTAGGCGTTGGACATGACCGCTTCAATATCCTCTGCGTCCTTTTTGAGAAAATACAGCTCGGTTTTTAGATTGGCAGTCATCAAAAACAGATGGCGGTAACGCCGCTCGTGTTCCTCCCGCAGCAGCAGGCGGCGGTAGTTCTGTATGGACCACAAAACCAGGCAAGCGGCCAGGGAGCGGGCCAGAGCTAGAAACAGTCCAGCCAGAGTGGTAAGGGTGACGGGATAGCCGGTGCTGGAGGTAAGGCTGGACAGAGCCAGGTTGAGCCAGTTGGACAAAAAGTCGCAGGTGAACAGCGAGAAAAAGAGGTGAGGAGGAGATACGGCCCGGCGGTCCCGAATCAACAGGCAGAGCAGGCAGTCGTAGCAAAGATAGAAGACCCCACCTGGATATTCCCGAATCAAAGCGGGAAGAAGGGCTCCCCCCAAAAGCAGATCCCCCGCCACCCGGAACAAAATGACGCACAATCCAGCGACCAGACCGGAAAAGGGACGGTGGCTGTCCCGCATCATGGTCATCAGTAATATGGGATACAGGATGACCGAGGCAGAGACTCGAAAGCCATCCGCCAACCCCGAAAAATACAGCTGACTGGTCAGCGCAACCGCCAGACCAATGACCGCTCCCCGCTGCCAGGGGGAGAGCCGCATGTCCGGAAAGGAAAGAAAGGCCATGGCCGCACCTCCCAGGAAATTTACGAATTTATTACACCCCTTCCATCTTAAAAGACTAGGGCAGTTTGTCAAGGGATTCCCTTAAATTTGGTCCACTTTTTTCCACGCTGGAGAAGTAACAATTTAATGACAGTTTTTATTTTAGGTTTACAAAGTAGACCAAATGTGTTATGCTAGGTTTACAAAGTAAACCAGGAGGGATGTCCCATGGAGGAACAGGTATTGACCAACAGTGAGTGGTATGTGATGGACTGCCTGTGGCAGCGCAGCCCCATGACGGTGATGGAGCTGGTGGCTGCCCTGGGGGACAAGGTGGGGTGGGCCAAGAGCACCACCATCACCACCCTGCGGCGGATGGAGGAGAAGGGGCTGGTGACGGTAGAGGTCCGGGACCGAGCCAAGCACTATACCCCCGCTCTGGAGCGGGATAAGGCCGCACGCCGGGAGACCCGGTCCTTCTTGGATAAGGTGTACCGGGGGAGTGTGGGACTGATGGTGTCGGCCATGGCAGACGAGAAAGCCCTGTCCCGGGCGGAGATTGAGGAGCTGTATGACATCCTGCGCAAGGCGGAGGAGGGGATGAAATGAACGCCATTTTTATGCCCATAGACGCTCTGTTTCAGTGGCTGCTGCCTGTGTTGCCCAGCCTTCAGCAGCTGGGGGAGTGGGCGGTGAGCGGATCGGTTTTGATCTTAATTGTGTTGGGTTTGGGGGCTTTTCTGAAGGGAAAGCTGTCCTGTCGGGTACGGTATGCCCTGTGGGGGGTGGTGTTGGTACGGCTGTTGCTGCCCTTCCAGCTGCCCCTTTCCCTTCCGATGAGTTCCGCCCAGGCGGTGCCCGACGCACCTGACGCCTGGGAGACCACCTATGTTCCTGTGTTCCCCGGCCAGACCCAGAATATTGACGACACCCACCCCTACTACCAGGACCTGGAACCGGGGTATGAGGGACCTGGCCCCTGGTCTCAGGGGTATGTGGAGCGCTCGGAGGACGGGGAGACAGTGACCACCTATCTGGATTGTTTTACCCAGGCCGAAATCCTCCAGCTGATTTGGGGGGTGGGGGTACTGGCCGCCCTTTTGCTGATTCTTGTTCCCAATGTGCGGTTTGCCCTTCGCTTGGAAAAAATGCGAAAGACCTTGGAAATTCCAGACTGTCCCCTGCCTGTCTATGAGACGGAGGGACTACCCTCTCCCTGTCTCTTCGGCCTGTTTCACCCCGCCATCTACCTGACTGCCGAGGCAGCCGAACTGTCCGAGGGGGAACGGCGGCATGTGCTGGCCCATGAGCTGACCCACTACCACCATAAGGACCACATCTGGGCCGCCCTGCGCTGCCTGTGCCTGGCTCTCCACTGGTATAACCCCCTGGTGTGGCTGGCAGTCCTCTGTTCCAAGCGGGACGGAGAGCTGGCTTGCGACGAAGGGACTGTGGAGCGGCTGGGGGAGGCGGAACGTATCCCCTACGGCCGTACCCTTGTGGGGCTGGTGGCCCGGCGGTCCCTTCGACCTGGGGATCTGGTGTCCTGCTCCACCGCTATGACCGGAGGGAAGACCACCATCCAGCAGCGCATTGCCCTACTGGTGAAGAAGCCGGAGACCAAAAGGACCGCCCTGTTTCTGGCCCTGTCCCTGGCGGCCTTGGCGGTGGTGTTCACCTTTGCCGGGGGAAGGGCGGCGGAAGGATGGGCCACCGATTACAACGGATTCAAATCGGAGATTCGGCAGGCTCAGTCCATTGGATATGCCCCGCCCCTCTATTCCAGCCAGGGATATCCCGATCCCATTACCGACGAGGACCTACTGGAGGAGGCCCGGTCTCTCCTGTATGACAAGGTCCACGATCTGCTTACCCCGGTGGAGGCGGATTGGGGCGAGTTAGTCATCCATGCCTCCACCCTCACCCTGGTCACCCAAAGGGGAGAGGAGCACCAATACTTCCTCTGCCCCTGGGATGGGGACGTGTATGTCCTTGCCCCCGCCCAGTGGGACGCCGAGGGGTATACCCCGGTGGTGGTTTACCCGAAGGAGTATACCGTGACCACGGCTCTGGAGACCCTGGCCCGGCAGCAGAGGGAACGAAACAGCTCCGAACGTACCTCCCTCACCCAGGAGGAGATCGACTGGTTCAATGAGGAATTTTTCAACAGTGGGGAGAAGGGAACTGCCATCCAGAATCTGTTTTTCGCCTCTCTCTATGACCAGCCCCAGGACATCGACCTCTTCCAACTCTTCTACCTGGGCGGCCTGGACGGGGAATCCGAGGCCCTTACTCCCCAGGAGCGCCAGGCGGTGGTGGAGACGGGCTACAGCGGGATGGAGCCCGACTGTCCCTGCACCAAGATCACCCGGGCAGAGATGGATCAGACGCTGTTTCAGTATACCGGCCTTACCCTGGATGAGACCAATCAGTATGGTCTGGGGAGCTTCACTTATCTGGCGGAATATGACGCCTACTACCATTACCATGGGGACACCAACTTCACCTCTGTCACGGTCACCAGCGGTACCCGAGAGGGGGACCTGGTGTATCTCACCTATGAGTCGAGCTATTATTTCCCCGACGCCCAGGGCAGGCAGCTGGTGGCCACCCTGCGGCAGACGGGAGAGGGGTACCATTTTGTGGCCAACCAGGTGGGTGTGGAGATTTCCCAGGGCTTCTCGGCCGAAGGGATGATTTTTGAGAGTGACGGAAACTTCGCCGAAACGGCCCAAACCTTTGGAAAGGCCCTAGCCCAAGCATACCTGGCTCTGCCGGAGAACGATCCCGGGGCAGTTACCGATGCTTTGGCGGACAGCTGGACCTTTACCCGGACTCTGCCTGGGGAGGAGGATGAGTTCTGCATCCGCCTGTCCCTGATCGTGGACCCGGTGGAGCCCAACACCATCTATTGGATGGCGGGGGCAGGCCTGGACCAGAATGAGGAAGGCGAGTGGGTGCTTACCCGGGAGTACCGTCTGGAGCGGGTAGAGGGGAATACCTGGACCTGCACCGAGGTGGGCGGTAACGTCAGCCTGTCAAATGATGCGGCCGCTGACTATGAGAAGGTCCTGTCCGCTATGGCCGGCCTTCAGACCGAAGACATCCTATCCATCACCCCCTGGGATATGGGTGCGTTGCCGGACGGGTGGGCGGACAACCTAAACCGGGAGGAACTGGCTCAGTTCATCCGTGAGGCCGCCGGCCAGCCCCGGGAGAGCTTGGAGGGGCACAACGATGAGGAGTGGCTGGACCACAGCCTGTGGCAGGTGGAGGTACTGATTTCTCCGGGGTGGAGCATCTCCCTTATGGCCGGGCGGGCGGAAGATCAGGTGAGCATCAGCGAGGCCATTACCCTGACCAACTGCCCTGGGCTCTATGATCTCATCCGCCAGGCCGCCGGCAGTGGCCAGACCATCACCGTCCAAAATGAGTCGGTGCTGGCGTGTATGGACCAGGTACTGGCCAAAGAGCTGGAGCAGGTACGGGACCCGGCGATTACCCCTGACCACCCCGAGGCCTATCTGGATGCGGAGCTCACCCAGCTCAACCCCCTGGCCACCTTGGACGGCGGGGAGGAGGGGACAGAACTTCACATCTACCTTTACGACTTCGGCTTTGTGATGGACGATCTGGCCAATGCCCCCTGGGCGGGCGGCCCGTGGGTGGACGGCCGGCTGCGTTACCACATGTACGGCTACTACAAGCACCTGATCACCCTGGAGCGGGACGGCAGAGTGGAACGCTATGTCACCTATTCCAATGAGTACCCCCTGGACGAGGAGTCCTATGCCCAGGCCTACGCCGACGGGGTTATGGAATACCCCACCCTGGCGGAATTTGCAGCCAGACTATTGGAAGAGGAAGGATAAGGATATTGTTCATTAAACGGCCCTGGCGGGGAACCGCCAGGGCCGTTTCTGCATTCACTAATTGGTCATATTTAGGGGAAAAATCTGTTCCATATGGAAAAAATGACGGAAAAACGCCTGTTAAATTCCTGTTTTTCCTCTCCGTGGGTGCGTTAAGAAACCGTTAATTTCGTTGTTTTTCCCGCCTTGAAACGATATCATAATATAACGAGAACATAAGTGTATCATTGCGCCTATATGTGCCCCGAAGGCAGGAGTTTGTTACCATGAGTTTACGCGTTGGCATTGATATCGGCTCCACTACCGTTAAGGTGGTGGTGCTAGATGAGAAAAATAAGCTGTTGTTCCGCTCCTATGAGCGCCACTATTCCAAGACCCGGGAACGGGCCTGCCAGACCCTCCGTTCCGTCAGCGACATGCTCTCTGGACAGAACATAAAGGTCACCATCACCGGTTCCGCTGGCCTGGGGGTGGCCAATGCGGCCGGGATTGATTTTGTCCAGGAGGTCTATGCCACCGCCGCGGCGGTGAATACATATATTCCCGATACCGACGCCGTCATCGAGTTAGGCGGTGAGGACGCCAAGATCATTTTCTTCGGCGGCGCTCTGGAGGAGCGGATGAACGGCTCCTGCGCTGGCGGTACTGGGGCCTTCATTGACCAGATGGCCACCTTGATGAACGTAACCGTCAATGAGCTGGACACCCTCTCCCTCAAGCACGAGAAAATTTATCCCATCGCCTCCCGCTGCGGCGTGTTTGCCAAAAGCGACATCCAGCCCATTCTGAACCAGGGCGGACGGAAGGAGGACGTAGCTGCCTCTATTTTTCAGGCTGTGGTAGATCAGACGGTGGCCGGCTTGACCCAGGGCCGGGAACTGAAGGGCAAGATCGTCTTTCTGGGCGGACCGCTTCACTTCCTCATGGGGCTGCGGGAGCGGTTTGTGGAGACCCTGAAGCTGGACAGTGATCACGCTATCTTCCCTGAGGATGGGGACTGCTTTGCCGCCATGGGCGCTGCTCTGTGCGCCACCGATTACCAGCCTGCCCCCTTTGAGGAGGTTTTGAAGAAGCTGGAGGAGAGTGTGGACACCACCACTCTGGTGGACACCATGCCCCCCCTCTTTAACAGCCAGGAGGAGTACGACGCCTTCTGTGCCCGGCACAATTCCAAGAAGCCCCCTGAGGTGGATATCCACACCTATTCCGGTCCCGCCTGGCTGGGTATTGATGCCGGCTCCACCACCACCAAGCTGGCCCTCATTACGGCTGACGGAGGCCTGCTGTACACCCACTACCAGTCCAACCAGGGCAATCCCGTCTCCGTAGTGCTTCCTCAGTTGAAAACCATCTACGGACTGTGCGGGGACCGAATTGAAATCAAGGGTGCGGCGGTCACTGGCTATGGGGAAGACCTCATTAAAAACGCCTTCTCCTGCGATCTGGGTCTGGTGGAGACCATGGCCCACTACAAGGCTGCCGCCCACTTTGAGCCCGATGTGGACTTCATCATCGACATCGGCGGCCAGGACATGAAGTGCTTTAAAATCCGCAATGGTGCGGTAGACTCTATCATGCTCAACGAGGCCTGCTCCTCGGGCTGTGGTTCTTTTATTGAGACCTTTGCCAAGGCCCTGGGCTACAACATTGCCGACTTTGCTAAGCTGGGGTTGTTCACCAAGAAGCCAGTGAATCTAGGTTCCCGGTGTACGGTGTTCATGAACTCCTCGGTGAAACAGGCACAGAAGGACGGGGCCAGCGTGGAGGATATCTCCGCGGGCCTGTCCACCTCCATCGTGAAGAATGCAATCTATAAGGTTATCCGCGCCGCTTCTCCTGATGATCTGGGCCAGCACATCGTGGTCCAGGGCGGGACCTTCCACAATGACGCGGTCCTCCGGGCCTTTGAGCAGGAGCTGGGCCGGAACGTGACCCGGCCCACCATCGCGGGCATCATGGGGGCCTTCGGAGCCGCTCTGGCCGCCCGGGACCTCCATCTGGACCACAGCAGCCTGCTGTCCGCCCAGGCGCTGGAGAAGTTTACCCACACCGCCAAGCCCGCCACCTGCGGCCTGTGTACCAACCACTGCTCCCTCACCGTCAACTCCTTTGACGGCGGCCGCCGCTTCATCTCCGGCAACCGCTGCTCCCGCCCCCTGGGGGAGGAGCCCAGCCGTCAGCCCGACCTGATGCGGTATAAATACAACAAGCTCCGTGCCCTCCACGGCAAGGGCCAGGGGGACGGCTCCCGGGGACGGATCGGCATCCCCTTCGGCCTGAATATGTACGAGAACCTGCCCTTCTGGTTCGAGCTGTTCACCCGCCTGAACTTTGAGGTGGTGCTCTCTCCCGAGTCCAGCCGGAAGCTGTATTTGAAGGGACAGCGCACCATCCCCTCCGACACGGTGTGCTACCCCGCCAAGCTCCTCCACGGCCATGTGGAGGCCCTGGTGGAGGCGAGGGTGGACGCCATTTTCTACCCCTGCATGCCCTACAACTTCAACGAGGGCGTCAGCGACAACAACTACAACTGCCCCGTGGTGGCCTACTACCCCGAGCTGCTGGCCGCCAACGTCCCCGAGCTCAAGCAGACCCGTTATCTCAATCCCTACTTCGGCCTGCACCGCCCCAAGGACTTTGAGCGCAAGGCGGGGGAGTGGTTTTTCAACGAGTTCCAGGTGCCCAAGCGGGAGACCGTTGCGGCGGTAAAGGCGGCCTACGCCGCCTACGACGCCTACAAGGAGGACATCCACACCACCGGCCGGGCCTACATCGACCAGGCCCGGAAGGAGGGCAAGCCCATCCTGGTGGTCTGCGGCCGTCCCTACCACATGGACCCGGAGATCAACCACGGCATCAACGACCTGATCACCTCCTACGGCTTTATCCTGGTCACTGAGGACGCGGTGGCCTACCTGGAGGGTAAGGCACCCCGCCACGTTCTCAACCAGTGGACCTACCACGCCCGCATGTACAACGCCGCTCGGTATGTGTGCACCCAGAAGGACATGGAGGTCATCCAGCTGGTGTCCTTCGGCTGCGGCATCGACGCCATCACCGGCGACGAGATGCGCTCTATCCTGGAGGAGGGCGGCAAGCTCTATACCCAGTTGAAAATTGACGATATCAGTAACCTGGGGGCCGTCCGGATCCGAATCCGGAGCCTGATGGCCGCCATTGAAGCGAGAAACAAACAGTGATCCACCAAGGGTCATGTGGAAAGGAGATCCCTATGGCGAAACTTGTGTATGATGAGACCGGACGTCTGCTGTTTACCAAGGAGATGAAGGAGGAGTACACCCTTCTCATGCCCCAGATGCTGCCCGTCCACTTCGGTATGATGCAGAAGCTGCTGGAGTGCGAGGGCTATAAGGTGGATATGCTCACCACCAATCACCGGGGGATCGTGGACGAGGGCCTGAAGTACGTCCACAACGATACCTGCTATCCCGCCCTGCTGGTCATTGGCCAGCTCATCGACGCGGTGAAGCACGGGGGCTACGACCCCCACAAGGTGGGCCTGCTCATCACCCAGACTGGCGGCGGCTGCCGGGCCAGCAACTACATCCACCTGCTCCGGAAGGCTCTGGAGAAGGCGGACATGGCCTACATCCCCGTGGTGTCGGTGAACCTGTCCGGCCTGGAGAAGAACCCGGGCTTCCAGCTCACCCTCCCCTTTAT
The DNA here is from genome assembly GCF_002161175.1 of Flavonifractor sp. An100. Lineage (GTDB taxonomy): Bacteria > Bacillota > Clostridia > Oscillospirales > Oscillospiraceae > Lawsonibacter. Next base: position 12,895 of record NZ_NFMA01000014.1, read on the forward strand.
CCGCAAAGCGGTGTTTGCCATGATGTATGGCGATATCATCGTCAACGTGGCCAACCAGGTCCGCCCCTATGAGGTGGAGAAGGGAGCCACCGACCAGATGATTGCCCACTGGTCCCAGAAGCTGGTGGACGGCTTCCAGGCAGGCAAGGGCATGAGCCGCAAGCAAATGCGGGACATTTTTGACGCTATCTGCGCCGACTTCGCCGCCATTCCCGTGGCGGGAGAGCCCAAGATCCGGGTGGGCGTGGTAGGCGAGATCTACGTAAAATTCGCTCCTCTGGGCAATAACAATCTGGAGCAGTTCCTCCTCTCCGAGGGGGTGGAGCCGGTGGTGCCCGGACTGACCGACTTTATCATCTTTAAAATCTTCAACCGGGTGTCCGATGTGGAGCTCTACGGCGGCAAGTGGATCAAGAAGGCTGCCTGCCGGGCCTTCATGTCCTACATCGAGGGCTGCCAGAAGGATATGATCGAGGCTCTGGAGAAATCCGGCCGCTTCCGTGCCCCCGGCACCTTCCGTCAGCTCCATGAGCTGGTGAAGGGCTACCTGGGCGATGGCAACAAGATGGGGGAGGGCTGGCTGCTCACCGCCGAGATGCTGGAGCTCATTCACTCCGGCACCCCCAACATCGTCTGCACCCAGCCTTTCGGCTGCCTGCCCAACCACATCGTGGGCAAGGGTATGATCCGCAAGCTGAAGGACGACTATCCCTACAGCAACGTGGTGGCCATCGACTACGACCCCGGTGCCACCAAGATCAACCAGGAGAACCGCATCAAGCTCATGCTGGCCAACGCCAAGGGCCTGACCCAGCAGGAGGGAGCCCAGCGCTCTCCCCAGCCCGACGTGGTGCCCAAGCTGGTCCACGCCCACTCCTGATCAGAACAAACACGCGCGGTATGGAGAAGCCTCCATACCGCGCGTTTGTATAAAGAGGGCCCCGCAGCATCGCTGCGGGGCCCTTGTTGTATCCGGATGAAATCAGGTGCCGGGCTTAAAGCTGTCCTTCAGGGAGACAGCCCGGTTAAAGACCAGGGCGCCTGGCTTGGAGTCCTTGGAGTCGGCGCAGAAGTAGCCCAGGCGGAGGAACTGGAAGCGGTCGCTGGGCTGGGCGTCGGCCAGGGAGGCCTCCAGCTTGCAGCCGGTGAGCACCTCCAGAGAGCTCGGATTCAGGCAGTCCAGGAAGTCCTTGTCCCCGGCGTCGGGCGCCTCGTCGGCAAAGAGGTTGTCATACAGCCGCACCTCGGCGTCCACGGCAGTGGCGGCGTCCACCCAGTGGATGGTGGCGCCCTTCACCTTCCGGCCGTCGGCGGGGTTGCCGCCGCTGCTCTGGGGATCATAGGTGGCCAGAATCTCCACCACGTTGCCCGCCTCGTCCTTGACGCATCCGGTGCAGGTGATGAGGTAGGCACCCTTCAGGCGGCACTCAGGGCCGTTGGGGTACAGGCGCTTATACTTGGGGATGGGGGTCTCCAGGAAGTCGTCGGCCTCCACATACAGGTGCTTGGAGAAGGTGACCGGACGGGTGCCGGCCTCCGGGTCGTTGGGGTTATTTTCCACCTGGAAGGTCTCGCTTTGTCCCTCGGGGTAATTGGTGATGGTCAGTTTCACGGGACGTAGAACTGCCATAGCCCGCTGGGCGTGGTCATTCAGATCCTCCCGCAGGCAGTGCTCCAGGAAGCTGTACTCCACGGTGGAGGTGTTCTTGGCCACGCCGATGCGGTCACAGAAGTTGCGGATGGAGGCGGGGGTGTAGCCACGGCGGCGCAGGCCGCACAGGGTGGGCATCCGGGGGTCGTCCCAGCCGGAGACATAGTGCTCCTCCACCAGCTTGCGCAGCTTCCGCTTGGACATGACGGTGTAGTTGATGCCCAGACGGGCAAATTCGATCTGCCGGGGCTTGCTGGGCACGTCCGTGTTGTTGATGACCCAGTCGTACAGGGGCCGGTGGTCCTCATACTCCAGGGAGCACAGGGAGTGGGTGATGCCCTCCAGGGCGTCCTGGATGGGGTGGGCAAAGTCGTACATGGGGAAGATGCACCACTTGGTGCCCTGGCGGTGGTGCTCAATGTAGCGGATGCGGTAGAGCACCGGGTCCCGCATGTTGAAGTTGCCGCTGGCCAGGTCGATCTTGGCCCGCAGGGTGTACTTGCCCTCGGGGAACTCCCCGTTTTTCATCCGCTCAAACAGGTCCAGGCTCTCCTCGATGGGGCGGTCCCGCCAGGGGGAGCGGGCGGGAGTGCCCACGTCGCCCCGGTATTCCCGGAACTGTTCGGGGGTGAGCTCACAGACATAGGCCAGGCCCTTTTTGATCAGGCCCACGGCCAGCTCATAGGTTTTTTCAAAGTAGTCGCTGCCGTAGAAGAAGCGGTCGCCCCAGTCAAAGCCCAGCCAGTGGATGTCCTCCTGGATGGCGTCCACAAACTCGGTGTCCTCCTTGGCGGGATTGGTGTCATCCATACGGAGATTGCAGATGCCGCCGAACTTTTCCGCCGAACCGAAGTCGATGATTAGGGCCTTGCAGTGGCCGATGTGGAGATAGCCGTTGGGCTCGGGTGGGAAACGGGTATGGACCTGCATACCGGCAAAGCGTCCGCCGGGGGCAATGTCCTCCGAGATAAATTCATGAATAAAGTTTTGGCTGGGGGCCGGCCCCTCAGAGGCGGGGCTGGCGCTTATTTTTTCTTCAGCCATGGATTGACCCTCCTGTCTCTCTTGTGGGCATATATCCAGCCCATGCGGGAATCTTAACTCCCCTATTTTACACCAGGAGATGGGCGCCTGGCAAGGTCTTTTCTGCTTTTTGAAGTGGTGCCCTTATTGCGGGAACTACTCTGGTGTGTTATACTGAAAAATAAACAAAAGAAGGTTGGAACAGCCCCATCCGGAAGGGAGACATATCATGCGGCAAATGCGTCGTTCCCGCCAGGAGCTTACGTCTAAAGAGTGTGATCAAGTGCTGGAACGTCAGACCAGCGGGGTGCTGGCGGTGCTGGGGGATGAGGGATACCCCTATGCGGTTCCCTTGAGCTATGTGTATGAGAATGGAAAGCTCTATTTCCACTGTGCCAAGGAAGGGCATAAATTGGACGCGATTCGGAAGGATAATAAGGTGTCCTTTTGTGTGGTGGACCAGGATCAGGTGGTCCCGGAGGAGTATACGACCTATTTTCGCAGTGTGATCGTCTTTGGAACAGCCAGACAGCTGGAGGACGAGAAGGAGAAGCGGCAGGCTCTGGCAGCTTTGGCGGCCAAATACTCTCCCCACGAGGTGGAGGGTCGGGAAAAGGAGATCCAATCCCAGTTTTCCCGAGTAGCCCTGGTGGAAATCACACCGAACTGTATAACAGGCAAAGAAGCCATTGAGCTGACGCGGAAAAAACATCCATCCCTTTTGTGACCTGGTCACAGTATAGCCCGGTAAAAAGAGGTATTATACATTCGAAAGACGGGAACAACAGCCGAAGGAGGCCAAACCAATGGAACACGATATCATCGTACTGGGCAGCGGCCCGGCAGGACTGGCAGCAGCAGTGGCGGCCCGTGGTCGGGACAAGAGCGTTCTGGTCATTGGCAACCGCTGGGAGGACAGTCCTCTGGCCCGGGCGGAGCGGGTGGATAACTACCTTGGAATGCCCGGTCGCACCGGGGCGCAGATGCTCCGGGAGTTCTCCCAACACGCACAGGCGATGGGAGTGGAGACGGTTACCGGAAGAGCCATTGCCCTTATGGTGTACAATGGATTTTACGTCACCGTCGGCAGCCAGGTCTACGACGGCCGGGCCCTGATCCTGGCTCCCGGTGTGGTCCGTCAGGCCAAGTACCCCGGGGAGGAGGAGTACCTGGGGCGGGGGGTGAGCTACTGCGCCACCTGCGACGGCATGCTCTACCGGAGCAAGCCGGTGGTGGTGGTGGGGCGTAGTCCCGATGCTCCTCTGGAGGCCAATTACCTCAGCAGCCTGGGCTGCCAGGTGACCTACGTCTCCTCCAACCAGCCCAAGGGGCTGCAGGAGGGCATCCCCTTCGTCAAGGCGGGAAAGCTGGCCGTCCGGGGCCAGGGTACCGTCACCGCGCTGGAGGCGGACGGGGTGGAGCTGCCCTGTGCGGGGGTGTTTATCCTGCGTCAGGCGGTGGCCCCCACCGATCTGCTGCCCCAGCTGGAGACTGAGGAGGGCTTTATCAAGGTCGACCGGCACATGGCCACCAATGTGGAGGGCGTGTTTGCCGCGGGAGACTGCACCGGAGGTCCTCTTCAGGTAGCCAAGGCGGTGGGCGAGGGCCATGTGGCCGCCCTGTCCGCCTGCGAGTATCTGGATCAACAGGAACAACAATAAGAAAAAAGAAAGGAATTATGGATATGACACACTTCAATCAAGAGAGCTTTGACAAGGCCCTGAGCGAGGGCAAGCTGATGATGGTGGACTTTTGGGCGGACTGGTGCGGCCCCTGCAAGATGCTGGCTCCGGTGATCGACGGTCTGGCGGAGCAGTACGCCGGCAAGGCCGTGGTGGGAAAGGTCAATGTGGATGAGGAGCAGGAACTGGCCATCCGCTACGGGGTCATGTCCATCCCCACGGTGATTTTCTTCAAGAACGGGGAGGAGATCGACCGCAAGGTGGGCGTGATGCCCGCCGGGGCTTTTACCCAGGTGCTGGACAAAAACGGATAATGGAAAGCCGGACATGACCGGCGGCCACCCAACAAACACAGCCGGAGCGGAGGGAGATCTCTGCTCCGGCCCTGTGGCGTCCGCAAAGGCGGGGAGCCAGAACGAAAATCCAGAGATAAAAACGGAGGAATTGGACGATGGAGCGGAACGATCAGAATTACGAGAAGTGTATCCAAATTTTGGAGGAGGAGCTGCTGCCCGCCATGGGCTGTACAGAGCCCATCTCCATCGCCTATGCCGCTGCGGTGGCCCGGGAGACCCTGGGGCAGCTGCCCGACCGGGTGGTCATTGAGGCCAGCGGAAATGTGATCAAAAACGTAAAGAGCGTGGTGGTGCCCAATACCGGCCATTTGAAGGGGATTCCCGCCGCCGCCGCCGCGGGCATCGTGGCGGGAGACGCCGGCAAGCAGCTGGAGGTCATCGCCCAGGTGACGGCGGAGCAGCAGAAGGAAATTCAGGAGTATCTGGACAAGATCCCCATTGAGGTGAAGCTGGCCGACTCCCCCCTGATTTTTGATATCATCATCACGGTGTACTGGGGCGAGGAGAGCGCCAAGGTGCGCATCAGCAAGTACCACACCAATGTGGTCACCGTGGAGAAAAACGGCCAGGTGCTCCGCTCGGAGTCGGTGGAGGAGGATTCCGACGGCCTGACCGACCGCTCCTTCCTGTCGGTGGAACTGATTTTGGACTTTGCCAACTGCGTGGAGCTGGAGCGGGTCAAGCCCCTGCTGCAGCGCCAGGTGGAGTACAACATGGCCATTGCCCAGGAGGGGCTGCTGGGGGACTACGGGGCAAACGTGGGCTCCACCCTGCTGAAGTACAACGGCGATTCCGTCCGTACCCGGGCCAAGGCCATGGCGGCGGCCGGCTCCGACGCCCGCATGAACGGCTGCGAGCTGCCCGTCATCATCAATTCCGGCAGCGGCAACCAGGGCATTACCGCCTGCGTCCCCGTGGTGGTCTACGCCCGGGAGCTGGGCTGCGGGGAGGAGAAGATGTACCGGGCCCTGGTGCTGTCCAACCTGTTGGCCATCCACCAGAAGACCCGCATCGGCCGCCTGTCCGCCTACTGCGGGGTAGTGACCGCCGGCACGGCGGCGGGCTGCGGCATCGCCTACCTGCAGGACGGCTCCTATGACGCCATCAAGCACACCCTGGTCAACTCCCTGGCGGTGGTGTCTGGCATTATCTGTGACGGAGCCAAGGCCTCCTGTGCGGCCAAGATCCTCTCGGCGGTGGAGAGCGGCATCTTCGGCTATGAGATGTACTGCAACGGCCAGCAGTTCTACGGCGGCGACGGCATCGTGAAGAAGGGCGTGGAGCAGTCCATCATCAGCGTGGGACAGCTGGGCCGGGAAGGCATGCGGGAGACCGACAAGGAGATTCTGAAAATCATGATCGAGGAGTAACCCCAGCCTAAGCATTTTCCAAATCCATATACAAAAAACGGAGGCCGATTGGCCTCCGTTTTTGATTGAGATGGTTGCATTATTCCCCGGCTTTGACCAGAGCTTCGCCGGCCAGATATATGTCCCCGGCTCCTACCGTGAGGATGAGGTCCCCGGGCCGGGCAAGCTCTTGGAGGGTTTGGGTGACTTCCTCCAGGGTGGGGCAGAAGATGGCCCCCGGGATCTGCCGGGCCAGGTCGTTGGAGGAGATGTTCAGGGTGTTCTGCTCCCGGGCGGCAAAGATCTCCGCCAGCACCGTCACGTCGGGCAGCTTCAGCACCTGCACAAATTCGTCAAACAGCTCGTGGGTGCGGGTGTAGGTGTGGGGCTGGAAGGCGCAAATGACCCGCTTATAGCCCAGACCCTTGACCGTGGAGAGCAGAGCGTGCAGCTCCTGGGGGTGGTGGGCGTAGTCGTCGTAGACCATGGCCCCGCGGTACTCTCCCTTTTTCTCAAAGCGCCGTCCCGCTCCGTGGAAGGCGGCAAGGCCCTCCTCCACGGCGGCGGCGGGGACGCCCAGACAGTGGGCGGCGGCGGCGGCCGCCAGAGCGTTTCCCACATTGTGGATACCGGGAACGGACAGGGCCACGCGGGCAAAGGGTTTTTCCCCGATGATCACGTCGAAGCTGGGGAAGCCCTTCTCCCAGGTGAGGTTGGCGGCGTGGACGTCTCCCTGCTCCAGGCCGAAGGTGACCACGGTGCGGTCCAGGTCCTTCAACGCGTCCATGGTGTTTTCGTCGTCTGCGTCCGCCACCACAAAGCCCTCCTGGGGCACCAGCTGGGCAAAGCGGCGGAAGGAGTGCTTGATGTCCTCCAGGTCCTTGAAAAAGTCTAGGTGGTCGGCATCCACATTGAGGATGACCGCCACAGTGGGGAAGAAGGAGAGGAAGGAGTTGCAGTATTCGCAGCTCTCTAAAATAATGGTGTCCCCATGGCCCACCCGGTGGCCCGCCCCCAGAGCGGGGAGTACGCCTCCAATCATCACCGAGGGGTCCCGCTGAGCGGCCAGGAAGATGTGGGTACACATGGAGGTGGTGGTGGTTTTGCCGTGGGTGCCGGCCACGCACAGGGCGTTTTGGTAGTGGCGCATGATGGCGCCCCAGGCCTGGGCCCGCTCAAACACGGGGATGCCGGCCTGAAGGGCGGCGGCGATCTCCGGGTTGTCGTCGTGGACGGCGGCGGTGCGGATGACGCAGTCAGCCCCCTCCACGCTCTGGGGCAGGTGGCCGATGGTCACCGGGATGCCCAGGGTGCGCAGGTGGGCCACGGTGTCGCTCTCATGCAGATCGGAGCCGGTGACGATCAGGCCCCGGCCCTGGAGCACCTCCGCCAGGGGGGACATGGACACCCCGCCGATGCCCACCAGGTGGGCTCTCCGGTCGGGGCGGATGTAATCTTGTATGGAAAAGGCCATAAAATGACACCTCTGTTTCAATGGTAGGACTCTGTTCCATATTATAGCTTTGGGAAAAAGGAAGTGCAAGACTTCCCGAAAAATATGGACCGGATGGGGGGAATTTATACCGGGGGACGAAAAAGCGCGCCGCGTTTTAAGCGGCGCGCGGATGTATGCGAGACTGGAATCAGAGCAGCTCCATGGAGGCGATCACATAGCCGAACATGCTGTCGGTGGGCTGGAGCACCGCCTGGAACTGGGCCAGGCTGGAGCCGTCCACCACATAGACCAGGCGGCCGGCCAGGTGTACGGCGCCGTCTGCCTGGGTGGTCTGATCGACCTGGATCTCCGCCAGGCTGTCGTTGCCGCAGATCACCCGGTAGCTGTCGGAGGAGGAGTCATAGACCATCCGGTCGGACAGATCGTCGGGCAGGTCTCCCAGGACTTCCGCCATGGGCAGGGCGGCGGCGTAGTCCTGCACGGTCTCCCGGGGGAGGAGCAGGTCCTCGCCCACATACTCCGACCGCTCGTCCAGCTGGCCGTAGAGGGAGAGCATGTTGTACAGGGTCTCCCAGCCAAGCTGAGAGTTGGAGGGGTCATAGGAAGAAAGACCGTGGTTGACCATAGCCATCACCATGGCGTGGAGGGCGGGGGTCATGGACTCGGCGGGGCCGATTTGGGCGGGCACGTCGCCGGGAACATAAGCCTCTCCCTGGGCAGAGGTCTCAGGAGAAGTGGCACTGGGCGTCTTGGCCACAGCTACGCTTTCCAGGGGCAGGATCAGCAAAGCGGCGATCATCATAGTCAGGAAACATTTTTTCATTGGAGAGAGACCTCCTTTCCTACAGGTGAGGTTGTGTGAACTTCAGCTTACATTCAGTATAACAGAAGCAGGTGTTACCATCTTATCGGAAGGATTACGAGGCGGTACCAAAATGGTTACAGAATGGTAGCGCAGGGGCTGTCCCAAATCCCTTCCAGCATATGACGAAAGGAGGAAAAGTATTCCCTTGTCCCTTCAATTTTATAGACGTGAGAGGGAGGGAAAAGGTTCCCGGTTTTTGAGGGAATTTTTTGCCTGATTTTCGTGCTCCGGTTGACCCGGGCGGCGGTTTTGTTATACAATAGCCCCACTGCGAAATTGACAAGACAGGAAGAGAGACTATGCTGAACCACGAACAGGAGCTTCGATTTGTAACGGCCCGCCGGGGGGCCATTGCCCGGGAGTTTACCCGGCTCAACCCGGAGCAGCAGAAGGCGGTGCTGGCCACCGAAGGTCCCCTGCTGCTGCTGGCAGGGGCGGGCAGCGGAAAGACCACCGTCCTTATCAGCCGAATCGCCAACCTGATGCGCTACGGCCGGGGATCGGACAGTCCGGAGGTGCCCGAGTGGGTGACGGAAGAGGATCTGACCTTTTTAGAGGAGTGCGCCAAGGGCCGCGCCCTGACCCCGGAGGAGGGGGAGCGGCGGGACCGGCTGTGCCGTTTGGACCCCGCTGCCCCCTGGACCATTTTGGCTATTACCTTTACCAATAAGGCGGCCGGAGAGCTGAAGGAGCGGCTGGGGGCCATGCTGGGCCCGGCGGCGGAGGACATCTGGGCCTCCACCTTCCATTCTGCCTGTGTGCGGATTTTGCGCCGGGACATTGACAAGCTGGGCTTCTCCACCTCCTTTACCATCTATGACACCGACGACTCCCTCCGGGTGGTGAAGGACTGCCTGAAGGATTTGGAGCTGGACGACAAGCAGTTCCCGCCCCGGTCGGTGCTGGGGTACATCTCCCGGGCCAAGGATGCCATGAAGCTGGCGGAGGAGTACGCCCAGGAGTGTGAGAAGTCAGAGGATTTCCGTCTGAGCAAAATTGCCAAGGTCTACCTGGAGTATCAGCGGCGGCTGTGGGAGGCCAGCGCCCTGGACTTTGACGATATCATCCTCCACACCGTCCGTCTACTCCAACAATTCGATGACGTTCGGGAATATTATCAGAAAAAATTCCGTTATATACTCATTGACGAGTATCAGGATACCAATAATCTCCAATATCTCCTGGCCTCCACCCTGGCCGGAGGCTATGAGAACTTCTGTGTGGTGGGCGACGACGACCAGTCCATCTACCGCTTCCGGGGGGCCACCATTGAGAACATCCTCTCCTTTGAAAAGCAGTACCCCGGCTGCCGGGTGATCCGGCTGGAGGAGAACTACCGCTCCACCCGGCATATCCTGGAGGCCTCCAACGCGGTGATCCGGAACAACCAGGGCCGGAAGGGAAAGGAACTGTGGACCCGCGCGGGGGAGGGGGACAAGCTCACCCTATACGCGGCCATGAATGAGAACGACGAGGCCCAGTATGTGGCCGCCCGGATTTTGGAGGGGTACAGCCAGGGGCGGAAGTGGAAGGATCACGCCATCCTCTACCGGATGAACGCCCAGTCCAACCAGATGGAAAATGCCTGCAAGCGCAATGGCATCCCCTACCGGATCATCGGGGGCACCCGGTTCTTTGACCGGGCCGAGGTGAAGGACATGGTGGCCTATCTGGCGGTGCTGAACAACCCGGAGGACGACCTGCGCCTGCAGCGGATCATCAACAATCCCCCCCGGGGCATCGGGCAGAAGACGGTGGAGGCCGCCCAGGAGATCGCCCGGCGGGACGGGGCGTCCCTGTACGCCGTCATCGACAACGCCCGGCTCTACCCGGAGCTGGAGCGTTCAGCTGGCAAGCTGGCGGCCTTTACAAACCTGATGGGAGAACTGGCGGGACTGCTTACAGAGCTGCCCCTGGACCAGTTTTATGAGGAGCTGATCCTCCGTACCGGCTACGGGGCCATGCTGGAGGCCAAGAACACGGTGGAGGACCGCACCCGCCTGGAAAACGTGCGGGAGCTGCTCACCTCCATCCGGGGGTACATGGAAAACGCGGGGGACGAGCCTACCCTGGCGGGATTTTTGGACGAGATCGCTCTGTACACCGACCTGGACAGCCACGACCCCGATCAGGACTGCGTGGTGATGATGACCATGCACTCGGCCAAGGGGCTGGAGTTCCCAGTGGTATTTGTGGTGGGGGCCGAGGAGGGCATCTTCCCCGGCATCCGGGCCATTGGGGAGACGGAGGAGATGGAGGAGGAGCGGCGGCTGTGCTACGTGGCCATGACCCGGGCCAAGGAGAAGCTCTACCTCACCTGCGCCAACCAGCGCATGCTCTTTGGCCGAACCAGCTCCAACCGGCCCTCCCGCTTTGTGGAGGAGATCCCGCCGGAACACCTGGAGCGCACCGGCCGCTCTCCCTTCTCCGCGCCGGAGGAGGAGAGCTGGGGCGGTATGCCCAGCCGGACCTCGGGCTACGGTGGCTACGGGGGAACGGAGCGCCGGAACTGGAGCGGTCACGACAGCTATGGCGGTCGTTCCGCCGCCCAGGGCGGCAGGGCCTCTGGCGGCCAGACCTCCTACGGCGGGTTTACTCAGGCCATGGGAGGAGCAGGACGGACCGTGTCCCGAAGCGAGGGAGTCAAGCGTCCCCTGGGTGGAGGACTGGCGGCCCCGGGGAGGGCAGCGGCTTCTGTGCCGGCCTTCCAGAAGGGGGATACGGTGCGCCATACCGCCTTTGGCCGGGGTATGATTCTGTCCGTCCAGAAAATGGGGGGCGATGCCCTGGTGGAGATCGCTTTCGACGGGGTGGGGACCAAGCGGCTGATGCTGAAATCGGCCGCCGCCCACATGGAAAAGCTGTCTTAATTTGGAAAAGGCCGTTAGAGCGGCTCAGGAGTAGTTCCTGAGCCGCTCTTTTTTAAAAAAATTTCTAAATCCGTGTAACTTTTTTACTGGGAAATTCGTCTAACATTTATAGTGAAATATGCCTGTTTGAAGCCTGGGGTACAATTAAGAGAATCTTAAAAATTTGTAATCAGGTTGTAATTGATTGCCCCTAAAGCACCGAATATAATGGGATTGACGGACAGGCAACCCCTGTCCCTTGTGGTAGAGAACAGAATATGTTTGATATAGTTCGAGGAGGTAACACCATCATGGCGGAAGTGACAGCGACACAAACCCCAACTCCAACCCCTGCTCCGGTCAAGAAAAAGGGACCGGGCAAGAAAAAGATGGCCAAGCGGTTCATCGCGCTGGGAGTAGCGGCAGCCGTTTTGGCGGGCGGCGGCTTTGCTCTTTATAAATTTTTAAACACCAGCACCCTGGAGGAGGGAGAGATCTTCTCCCAAGCCGCTTCCATCGGCACCATCCAGAGCAAGGTGTCTGGCAGTGGTACGGCCAAGGCAAAGGAGTCGGCAGCCATTACCCTAACCCAGGGCGGTACCGTGCAGGAGGTGCTCATCACTGGCGGTCAAACCGTGATGGCGGGTGACCCTCTGTACACCATCTATAGCCAGGCGGCGGAGGATGAGGTGGCCAACGCCCGGAAGAAAGTGGAGGACCTGAATAAGGATATGGCCGACCTTCAGGAGGACGCGGCCAACCTGACCATTCGTGCTCCCTTCGCCGGGAAGCTCCAGGAGGTCAAGGAGTTCCAGATGGACCAGGATATCAGCAAGGGAACTCCGGTGGCCACTCTGGTCAATGACAAAAAGCTGAAGCTGTCGTTGTACTTCAGCTACGCCTATGAGAATGAAATTAAAGTGGGGCAGAAGGTGGATGTATCTATCCCCGCTGTGATGCGCTCCTATGAGGGAACCGTAGAGAAGATCAACAAGGTCAGCTACATCTCCCCCGAGGGCGCCGTCCACTTTGAAGTGGTGATTGCCTTTGACAACCCCGGTACCCTCACCGCCGAGATGGATGCCTCCGCGGTGCTCTATGCCGCCGACGGCACTCCCATCTACCCCTATGAAAACGGAAAGACGGAGTTTTATGAGACCCGCACCATTGAGACCAAGGCGGCTGGCCCCGTAATCGGCATCGGGAACCTGCTCAACTACGCCAATGTCTCTGCGGGAGAGGCCCTGTTGACCTTGGGTTCCTCCACCATTGACTCGGATATTCGTTCCAAGCAGGAGGAGATCAACAACGCCCAGACCAAGCTGGACGAGGCGGTCAAGGCCCTCAGCGATTTCCACGCGGTGGCTCCCATCAATGGTACCGTTACCTCCTGCACGCTCACCGAGGGGGCAGAGGTAAAGAGTGGAGATACGGTGGTTATTATCTCCAATAACACCACCATGCTGGTGACCATCACTGTGGATGACAAGAACATCTCCTTCATCAAGCCGGGCAGCTTTGTGGACCTGGATTGGAACGGGAATGTGTACCAGGGACAGGTTACCTCCATCGACATGGGGGGAGCCCAGAGCGGCCAGGGTATGACCAACTACCCGGTCACCCTTACGGTGGACAACTTTGACGGCAGCCTCATCGAGGGCGCCTATCTGCAATATTCCTTCGTCACCAGCGAGTCGGAAAACTGTATCCTGGTTCCCACCAGCTCGGTGAAGTATTTCAGCGATAAGAACGACGGCACCCGTAAGGCAGTGGTCTTTGTCAAGCGGGACAGCCGCCCTGAGGATGTGCCCGAGCTGGAGATGCCCGAGGTGGAGCCTGGCCAGAAGCGCCAGTTCCCCAGCGAGGAGGAGGGCTACTACCCGGTGATCGTAGAGACCGGCATCTCCGACACCCAGAACGTGGAGATCCGCTCCGGCGTGCAGGAGGGGGACGAGGTCTTCGTCAACTACACGGTCACGGAGCAGGGCAGCAGCTGGTAAGGGGTGTGGATATGCTCATTGACATACACGACCTCTATAAAATTTATAACGAAGGGAAAGAAAGCGAGGTTCGGGCCCTGGATGGAGTGAGCCTGCAAATCGACAAGGGAGAATTTGTGGCCATTGTGGGCCAGTCGGGCTCGGGCAAATCCACGCTGATGAATGTGCTGGGCTGCCTGGATATCCCCACCTACGGGGACTACTACTTAAACGGCACCGATGTCACCGCCCTGTCGGACAAGGAGCTGGCCCACATCCGGAACCGGGAGATCGGCTTTATTTTCCAGGGCTATAACCTGATCCAGGAGCTGGACGCCCTGGAGAACGTGACCCTGCCCCTCATTTATCAAGGGGTTTCGGTGTGGGAGCGGGAGGACATTGCCATGGAGGCCCTGGCCAAGGTGGGGATGGACAGCCGGGCCCACCACCGTCCCAGCGAGATGTCTGGCGGCCAGCAGCAGCGGGTGGCCATCGCCCGGGCCATTGCCACCCACCCCAACATTATCATGGCCGACGAGCCCACCGGCGCTCTGGACTCCAAAACGGGCCGTCACGTGTTGGAGATCCTTCGGGATCTATACCGGAGCGGGACGACCATCCTGCTCATCACCCATGACGACGGCATCGCTTCCACCGCCAAGCGGGTGGTGCGGCTGTCGGACGGCAAGATCATCGCCGATCACCCACAGGAGGTGGATTGGGAATGAATCTATGGCAAGCCTTTAAAATGGCCTTCAAGTCCATTTCCATGAAAAAGACCCGGTCCTTCCTGACCATGCTGGGTATCATCATCGGCGTAGCCTCGGTGGTGATCATGGTGTCGGTGGTCCAGGGCCAGAACCGGAAGAACATGGAGTACTTTGAAAAAATGGGAGACAATAAAATCAGTGTCTCCGCCTACTCCTATTACGACACCAATAACGAAACTTCTCAAAAGCTCTACGACTACTGCCTGTCCCTGAGCAATCTCATCGCGGGAATTACCCCCAACGCAGAGGTGGGCAATAAGGTTATCATCCAGTATGGGGCCAAGACCTTGGCGGTCAATGACTGGGAGAACATGGGCCCAAATTTTGACTGGAACTCCATGATGCATGTAAAGTTGGGGTCGGACCAGTTTGGGGTGTGCAACAATTACACCCTGGCCGGCGGACGTGAGATCTCCTATCTGGATATTGAAAAGACCAATTCGGTCTGCGTCCTGGGGGCAGGAGCCAAAGAGGCCCTGTTCGGCTACACGGACCCGGTGGGAGAGACCATCACCCTCAACGGCCAGCCCTTCCTGGTGCTGGGCTACTACGAGGCTATGGAGCTCTATTCCGACCTGGATAATATTATTGTCATCCCCTACACCTTCAACCGCTCCATGAATGGCAACAGCACCATTAACAGCTATGTGGTCAAGGCGAAAAGTGCCCAAGCTACCGTTGAAGCTATGACCCGGCTGGACGCCTTCCTGGGTGGTATGTTCCCCAAAAACGACCAGGGCTACTGCGAAAACGGGGACTACCAGGTGTACAGCGACAACAGCTACGCCCAAAATATGAAGAGCCAGAGCAACATGCAGGCTCTGGTGCTGGGGGCCATCGCCGGCATCTCTCTGCTGGTGGGCGGCATCGGCATTATGAACATTATGCTGGTCACCGTCACCGAGCGAACGAGGGAAATCGGCATCCGAAAGGCCATTGGCGCCGAGCGCAAGAGTATTATTACCCAGTTCCTCATTGAGGCGGCGGTGATCTGTAGCATTGGCGGACTCATCGGCATTGGCATCGGCTGCGTAGGAACCCTCATCGCCGGCAAACTGCTGCTGCAAGAGACCTCCATGCTGCCCAGTGCGTTCATCACCGTGGGAGCCTTCCTCTTCTCGGTGGTGTTGGGGATTATCTTTGGCATGTATCCAGCCATCAAGGCCTCCGGTCTACAGCCGGTGGTAGCTCTGAGGGCGGAGTAAGGAATAGGAGATTGAGAACGATGAAGACAAAGCGAATTGTTTCCGTGGCCCTGTCCGCGGCGCTGATCGCCGCTCTGGCTGTGCCGGCCGGGGCCGCCAGTTCCTCCTTTACCGATGTAAAGGACACCGCCACTTCCATCAACGCCGATGTGCTGCGGCTGATGGGCGTGGTGGACGGAGTGGGTGGAAACACCTTTAATCCAAACGGTAACCTGACCCGGGCAGAGTTTTGTGCCATGGTGGTCAAGTTTTTGCAGAAGGGGGACCAGGTGCCCGTCCACGCCACCCGTACCATTTTCTCCGACGTGACGGCGGAGCATTGGGGTCTGGGCTATGTAAATCTCGCCGCTTCCCTGACGGTAAAGGATGGGGAGAAGGAACTGCCCCTTATCTCCGGGGTGGGCGACGGCCGGTTTGAGCCCGACGCCAAGATCACCCTGGCCCAGGCCACGACCATTCTCATCCGGGTGCTGGGATATACCAGCGAGCAGGCGGGAGCGGTTTGGCCCCAGAGCTACATGAATCTGGCCAAGTCCATTGGCCTGACCGATGGGATTGCGGCCGGGACCAACGACAACCTGACCCGCGCCCAGGCAGCCCAGCTCTTTGTCAACGCTCTGGGCTGTAAGATGGGGGATGGCAGCGACTACTACAAGAGCCTGGGTACCTCCAAAGAGGATGTGGTGCTCCTGGCCATCAATGTGGACACCGACGACGGCAGCGCCCACGGGGCGGTGCGTACCTCCGACGGCACCTATCTGCCTAAGACGGAGGATGTGGAGCCTACGGCCCTTCAGGGCCGCCGGGGCTCTCTGGTCCTCAATGACAAGCAGGAGATCATTACCTTTGTCCCCGATGACAGCGAGGCAGTGACCATTACCCTCTCCGGCGATGCCCAGCCCACCTATGTGAAGGCCTCCGGAGGAAAGCAGTACACCATCGCCAGCGACACTCCGGTGTATACCTCGGACAAGGCGGAGGGCACCGACTATGTCAGCGCCCACACCTCCCTCTACTCCGGCTCCCAGATCACCATGTTTACCGAGCGGGGCAAGGTAGTGGCGGTGTATGCCGGCGGCAGCACAGCGACCAGCGATGCCGGAGCTGTGGTGGTCAACGGCAATGCCAGCGAGGCCACCTTCTATACCCTCACCGGTGGAGGCAGCAACTTCAATGTACAAAAGAACCGCCATCCCATCACCCTGTCCTATATTCAGGACAACGATGTGGTGACCTATGACAGCCTGAGCAACACTCTGATTGTCTCTGACCTGCGCCTGACCTGCGTGCTGGAGAACGCCTATCCCAACTCCAAGGCCCCGGAGAAGATCACCGCTCTGGGCCATGAGTTTGAGGTGCTGGAGAGCGCCTGGGCCATGACGCCCAACTTCAACGTGGGCAATCAGGTGACGCTGCTGCTCACCGCGGACGGAAAGGTGGCCGGTATGGCCGATCCCACCAAGGTCCGCTCCAACGCGGTGGGTATGGTCAGCGAGGGAAGTGCCCAGGTCTTCCTGCCCAACGGCGGAACTCTGGAGCTCAAGGGCGAGGTATCCAATGCCTCTTCTCTGGCCAACCAGCTGGTAACCTTGAACTCTGGCAGTAAGGGCAAGATCAGTGCCACCCGTTTGCTCGCCAAGAGCCCCTCTGGAGGATTTGAGGTGGAGAACCGGAAGCTGGGCAGCTATACCGTCACCAACGGCGTGCGGATTTACGAGCAGGTGGGCAGCGGTGGTGCTATGGTCCCGGTAAGCATCAGCGACCTGAACATGGTTTCCATTCCCTCCAATAAGGTGGCGTCCTACCACCTGAATACTTCTGGTATGGTGGACTTTATCGTTCTCAACGCGGTAACTGGAAATGCCTATGAGTACGGTATCATGGTAACAAAGATCGGCCCCAGTCCCACCGATCCGGAAGTGGGTGTGCGGACCTGGAATTTGGTCCGGGGCAGCGGTACCATTGACCTGAAGGGCACCGGCTATTCTGGCCGGGAGGGCACCTTTGCCGGCGTGGCCATGGCTGCTGATGGCGGCGTGCTGGATATTGTGGAACTCACCGCAGTCACAGGAGTTAAGCCCTCTGATTTCTTTGAAAGTCAGGGACAAACCTATGTGACCGTGTCTGGCAAGACCTATCGGGTTGCAGACGATGTGGAGTGCTACCGGAAGGTGGCTGACGACCGGGGCAGCCCGGACAACTGGTTCACCCAGTCTACCGGTAAGGAGCGTCTGGATGCCTGCAAGGCGTCTTCCAGCAACCTGACGGTCTATGTGGACTCTCTCAGCCAGCAGGTTCGGGTCATCCAGGCCAACTAAAGTTTTTGCGTTCCCCTCTTTGATATAAAATCGTCCGGGACGGTCCCATTTGGGGCCGCCCCGGACGGTTTTTCCTGGTTTCATGAATTTAAGGAAGGAGCGCTGAAAAAGAGAAGGGAAACCGGCCGGGCCCGCACAGCTGGACCATCTCATCCGCCCGGTCTTCAAAAATGGGGTCGGATACCCCGTAGATCTGCCAGCCCGCCTGTTTGGCGGAGGAACAGTAGACAGGGGAGTCATCGAAGAGAATACAGTCCTCCGGCCGCTCTCCGCACAGCTTTGCCACCTGGAGGTATAGTTCCGGGTCCCGCTTTTCCAGCCCCAGGCGGGCGGTGGTGAAGATCTCCTCCAAAAGGGGGGACAGGCCGTGGCGGTCCACCGCCCCCTGACACAGCTGGGGCATGCAGGAGGTGAGCAGGGCACAGCGCTTGCCCGCTTTTTTGGCCCGGGTCAGAAAGTCCAGCACCCCCGGCTTGAGGGGGAGCTGGGAGGCGTAGGCATCCTGGGCCAGGTCATGCCAGGCCGTCACGATCTCCTCGGGGGTGAGGGGGAGATTAAAGTAGGTCCGGGTGTACTCCGCCGAGTCGGAAAAGGCGTGATGGGTCACATAGTCGGTGTAGTCCTCGGGTACCCGGTCCACTCCGTGGCGGCCTAGAAAGGCAATGTCGATGTCCAGCCAGATGCCGTTGGAGTCCAGAAGGGTGCCGTCCAAATCAAAAAAATACAAGGGTTATTCCTCCGTCCAAAACCGCCAGGGGAAGTCAATGGCCTCCTGGGCGTAGTCGATGCCGATGCGTTTGCCCACCTGGATGTGCTCCGGGGCGGGGCCGGGGCAGACATACAGTCCGCTATTGGGGTCGGTGAGGTCCAGACCATTTTCCGCCCGGGTGAGCGTCAGCCCCTGGCAGAGCTTGCCGGGCCCGTCCAGAAAATGCTTGCGCTGGTATGGGGTGAGCTGGTCCATCTTGCACCCGAACCGGTTTTCTGCTATAATGTCCCCGTTTGTAATCACTTTGGCCCCCCGGATCAGTACCGCGCTGGGCTCTCCCTCCGGTTCGGTGACAAAGTTGAGGCAGTGGTACATGCCGTAAATGAGGTAAATGTAGGCGGTGCCCGGTGGAGCGAAGAGAGTCTGGGTGCGGGGGGTGCGTTTGTAGCCGTAGGCGTGGCAGGCCTTGTCCATCCGGCCCACATAGGCCTCCGTCTCGGTGATGCGGCAAATGAGCTCCCGCCCGTCAGGCAGCACCCGCACCAAGCGGCAGCCCAGCAGAGCCCGGGCCGCTTCCACCGTGTCCCGGTCATAAAAGTCCCGCGGCAAGGGTTCCATAGAGAGTCCACCTCCTGTACTTCAAAAGCGGTCAAGTGTTCCTATGATACCACGCCGTCCCCCTATTTTGCAATTCGGAGTTGATGTCCATGTCCCCCAAGACTATGCGCCTTTTGGCAAAGCCCATGCTCTTTGCCGCTGCCCTCATCTGGGGTACCTCCTTCTTTATTATGAAAAACGCCCTGGATGTGTTGCCGGTGTTTTTCCTGCTGGCCATCCGGTTTACCGCTGGAGCAGTGTTGCTGGCTCTGGTGTGTATCCCACGCTGGAAGCAGTTTACCCCCGACTACATCTGGCGTGGAGCGGTGATGGGGGGCTTCCTGTTTCTGGCCTACTCGGTGCAGACCTTTGGCCTGGCCTTGACCACTCCATCCAAAAACGCCTTTTTGACGGCGGTGTACTGCGTCATCGTCCCCTTCCTCACCTGGGCGGTGGTCAAGACCCGGTCGGACCGGTATAACATTATTGCCGCTGTACTGTGCGTGACGGGGGTGGGGCTGGTATCCCTCAATGAGGGATTGACCATCAATTCCGGCGACCTGCTCACCCTGCTGTGCGCCGTCTTTTATGCCTCCCATATAACCGCCGTGGCCAAGGTGTCTCCGGGAAAGGACATCTCCCTGCTCACCGTGTTCCAGTTTGCCTTCACCGGCCTGTACGCCTGGATCTGCGGGGCGCTCACCGAGACCTTCCCGGTGGGGGCCCTGGCTGACCCCCAGGTCTATCTCCCCCTGGCCTATCTGTGCGTCATGGCCACCACCGTAGCCCTTCTCTTCCAAAATGTGGGCCAGGTGTGGTCCGACCCCGCCTCCGCCTCTGTGATTTTATCTCTGGAGTCGGTGTTTGGGGTGCTCTTCTCCGTCCTCTTCTATGGCGACCCGGTGACACCCCGGCTGCTCATGGGCTTTGCCCTCATCTTTGTGGCGGTGGTGTGCTCCGAAACCAAGTTTTCCTTCCTCCACCGTCCGCCCGCTCCCGCAGCTCAGAGGGAGCCCGTCAATAAGTGCACACCTTAACGCTCAGTCCGGCAGCGGTAGCTGTCGGACTTTTATTTTTTATCAAAAAATTAAAAATAAAATTAAAGGTTGACCTTAATAAAATTAAAGTATATAATAAGCACAGAACAGAAAGGGGGGGCAAACCCATGGCAGTGGATGTGGTTCCGGAGTGGATGGCGGGACTAGAAGAGGAGGACGTGGTGTTTATCAAAAAGTTTATCCTGGCCTCCGGTTCGCTGAAGGAGGTGGCCGCCCAATACGGGGTGACCTACCCCACGGTGCGGCTGCGGCTGGACCGGCTGATCCAAAAGATTCAAATTGGGGAGGATACCGCCGCCGACCCCTACATCGCCACCATTAAGCGTATGGTAGTCAGCGAGCGACTGGACTTCGATACCGCCAAGGTGCTGATCGCGGAATATAAAAAGACGAAAGGAGCCGCTCCTCTGTAAGGGCGGAGAGAAGGAGGAATACAAGATGAATCTAATGTTTTCTACCATAGGAATCACGTTGATTTTTGCTATTTTTATCATGTTGGTGCCCATTGCCCTGCTGGTGGTAGTCCAGGTGTGGCTGAGTAAAAAGGGAAAGTGGCTGGGGTTGATCCTTCCAGTGCTCTCCTTTCTTATGTCCCTGCTGCTGGTGTTTGGCATGACCGCCTTTCAGCTGGGAGGAACGGGAGGCAGCACATTAGTTGTCACCGATGAGCATGGCCAGGTGATTCAGGAGGAGCACCGGGAGGAGGAGCACCACATCTCTCTGACCCCGGGGGCAGTAGGGGCCATTGCGGGGGTGTTTTTTGTAAGCAATATCCCCACCATAGTCTTTGGCGGCATCTGGCTGCACTACAAGAACCGCCGGGACTTTCAGGATGATTTGAAGAAGATGAAGATCGAGGATCTGGAATGAGGAAAGGAGCCTGCGTACAATGTCCAATGAGAGTGCAATGATGATGTTTGTCTTGATTCTGGCGCTGCAGATCTGTGTGGCGGGGATGGGGCCCATTTGGGCGGGGGTGGTAATCCCAGTTTTGTGTGGAAGCGTGGTAGGCGTAACAGTTCTAGGCTATCACCAGGCATTCGGAGCCTGGCCGTTGCGCATGGACCAGGTGCTGGTGCAAGGCGGTCTGCCCGTGGTGGCTCTGCTGCTGGTGTGGCTGGGAGTCCGGCACTGGAAGAACCAGGGCCAAACCCGGGCGGGAGTTGGCCCGGCGAAGCTGGAGGAGTTGGAATAAGGGAAGGGGCAGCCGGAAGAGAAATCTTCCGGCTGCCCTTTTCTAAAAATTTTTTGTCTTCCTGGAACCTATAGCTCCAATTTAGCATCTATAAGGTGTCCGGACAAGGAAGGAGGCGACCCACGTGGGAAGAGATGAGGAGCTCAAAAGCCAATTTGCTGCTCTGGTACAGGAGCACAGCCGAAGCATGTACCGCTCCGCCCGGGCACTGCTGCCTGGGGAAGCCCAGGCCCAGGATGCAGTGGGGGAGGCGGTGCTGTTGGCCTGGCAGAGCTTTGAAAAGCTGCGGGACCACCAGGCGGCCAAGGGCTGGCTGGTAAGAATTACCGTCAACTGTGCCTATGCCCAGCTGCGCCGGGACAGACGGTTGGTGGAGCTGGAAAAGGCGGAGAAGGTGGCGGTCCCGGAGAAAGAGGAATTGCCGGAGAACCTGTGGCAGGCAGTGCTGCGCCTGCCGGAGGAGCAGCGCCTGGCGGTCACCCTTTACTACTATGAGGATATGCCCGTAGCCCAAATTGCCCGCACGCTGGGGGTTCCCCAGGGGACAATAAAGTCCCGGCTGAACCGGGGGCGGGAACGGCTGCGGAAGTTGCTGGAAGAGGAGGACGGATATGGTGTCCAGAGATTATGAGTGGGAGGAACGCCTGCGCCGGCGAGTTCAGGAGGAGACGTTCCCATTGCCCCAGGGATTTGATGCATTTTTAGCCCAACGGCTGGAGAGCCTGCCTCCCAGAGGGGTGGGACGGCGCCGGATCAGAAAGGCGGTGCTGCTGGCGGCAGCAGCGGTGCTGCTCACCGCCTGTGCCGGGGCGGCGGTGGTAACGCTGAAGCAAAATCGGATTTTCTATTTTGATACGCTGGAGCAGGCCGGTCAGGCCGCCAACGAGGGAGCGGCAGCGGCAGGGGCAAGTACAGCGGCAGTAGGTGTGCAGGATGGCCTGCCGGAATATCCGGGGGCCCAGGAGGTGGACCTGGAGACGGGTATGTCCTTCTACCAAGGGGAAGGGGAGGAGGTATTGGAGCACGCCTATGGAACTGCGGAGGACGGCTGGAGGGAAATGTTTGCCGCCCAAACCGACGCCCTAGTGGTGGAGCAGTACAAGGCGGACCGCCTGTCCGACCTGCTGGAGCTGTGGCCCATGGGGGTAATGCCGGATCTGGCAGCTCTGGAGGAGGACTATCCTCCCATCCCAGGCTGCCAGAGCAGCTACAGTCAAAAAAGTCGGGAGACCGGAAACCTGCGCTATCTGGGGTTCTACGGAGATTTTCAGGGGCCTGGGGAGGGGCAGTTCAGCCTGGACTGGACCTTCCATCCGGTGGGACAGGCGGGAGACCAATACGTGGTGGCCACCGGCCTGGACAAGGTGGAGGAGTATGAAACGGCAGATGGAGCCATGGCTGATATCCAGTGGGATACCGCCCCCAGTGGGAAAACGGTATTCCGGGCGGAGGTCTCCTATGGATATGTGAGCTTTACCATGACTGGCGCCCAGATGGAAGCAGAAGCGGTCCATGCCATTTTGGACGGCCTGGAGCTGTCTCAGCTGAAGGAGTATCAACCCAAGAGCTAATATTAGAGAAAAACACCCGGTCCCTGGGAAGGGACCGGGTGTTCCGCTTTATGGAAAGGGAAAAGACTTACTGATCGGCGTTAGCCCGAAAGACGTCTGCCACCTCGGTGATGGTGATGTAGGCCAGGGGATCGATGGCGTGGACGATCTCTTTCATCTGGCCCACCTGGAAGCGGTTGACCACAAAATAGACCACTGTGCGCTCGGTGTTGGAAAAGCCGCCCCGGGCGGGGATACGGGTCATTCCGCTCTCAAAGGCGGAGCTGAGGGCGGAGCAGACCTCCTCCGGGCGCAGGGTAATGATCATGGCCGCCTTGGACCGGTCAATGCCCTCCACCAGGAAGTCCAGGGTCTTCAGCGCGGCGAAGTAGGTGACAATGGAGTACAAGGGGAGAATCCAACTGCCAATGACAATGCCGCAGACAATGTAAAGCAGAAGGTTATACATCATTACGAAGGTGCCCACGGAGATGCCCAGGCGCTTGGCAAAGATCACGGCCATGACCTCAATGCCGTCCATGGCTCCGCCGAACTTGATGGCCAGGCCGCTGCCAATGCCGGATATGACGCCGCCGAAGATGGAGCACAGCAGCAGGTCGGTGCCAGCCAGGGGGGAGGCGATGCTCACGTCAATGGGGAGCACATCGGTGATGAGCCAGGAGCCCAGGGAGTAGATGGCCACGGCGTATATGGCGTAGGTGGTGAAGAGCACGCCCTGCTTCTTCATGCCGAAGAGAAACAGGGGAATGTTTAGAATAATCAAAAAGACAGACAGGGAAAAAGGCTCCGGGGCCAGCTGGGAGAGGAGAATGGAGGTACCGGAGATGCCGCTGTCGTAGAGGTTGACAGGGGCTAAAAAGACGGTAACGCCAAAGGCATTGATCAGTCCGGCCAGGGTGAGAAAGAGAAAGTTGAGGGGTTTGAGGCGGGAGAGGGTTTGCTGTAGGGAGGAAAACAGATTCTTCAATGAAATGGGCTCCTTTTCAAAAATAATAATCTTTTAAAAACAATATACCAGAAAAATAAAATATATTCCACTCTTTTGCACCAAAATAGGCGTAAAAGAGTTGTTAATTTTTTGGAGAAAAATATGGAAGGAGAATGTAACCTTTGGAAGAGGAAAAACGTGTATGATATAGAAAGAGCTTTTGGAAGGAGGCGGGGATATGGAACGGGCGGAGGCTGAGCGGCTGGTGCGGCTGCATGGACAGGCGGTGTACCGGCTGGCCTATGCCCGGACGGGCAGCCGGGAGGACGCGGAGGACGTGACCCAAGAGACCTTTCTTCGTCTGGTGCGGACGGGACCGGAGTTTCAGGACGAGGAGCACTGCCGGGCGTGGCTGTTCCGGGTGGCCCTGAACTGTGCCGGGGACCTGTTCCGTTCTGCCTGGCGCAGACGAAAGCGTCCCCTGGAGGAGGCGGAGCAGGTAGCCGCTCCAGAGGAGGACGAGCAGGCGGGAGAGGTGCTGCGGGCGGTGTTGTCCCTGCCGGAGAGCTATCGGGCGCCGGTACATCTATTTTATTATGAGGGCATGTCCATCGCAGAGGTGGCGTCGGTGCTGAAGATGCGGGAAGGAACGGTGAGAACCCGCCTGGTACGGGCCCGGACCATGCTGCGGGAGCAGCTGAAGGGAGGGGAAGAGCGTGCTTGAATATAACTACCGAAATGAGATGGACCAAATTCAACTGAAGGAGGAGCAAATGGAACAGATGATACAGGCTATGACGAAGGAGAAACCTAGTTCTAAGGTAGTACGTCTGGGGGGACGGCTGCTTGTGGCGGCGGCTCTATGTGCGCTGCTGTCCGTATCCGCGCTGGCGGCCTCCCCTGCCCTGCGGACGGCCCTGGGACAACTGCTGGGGAACTTTGCCCCCTATAGCCAAACCATCCAGGGGGTGTCGGATGAGGACCAGGGTCTGCGGTTCCAGGTGGTGTCGGCGCTGAGTGATCAGTACCGGTCCACCGTATACATTGCGGTAGAGGACCTGACCGGAGAGCGGTTTACCGACGAGGCCATTATCATGGCTTGCAATATACCCAGACAGTGGGGAAAGGTAAGTATCAGCAGCCAGGGAGAATGTGTGTCCTACGACCCGGAGACCCATGCCGCTCTGTTCCGGTACAGCCAGACGGGGTATCAACGTTCCCAGGAGGTGGAGAAACTGGAACTGGAGGTCACCTCTGTGCAGCCTGGCTACTATCAGGATCTGTCCGGCCCTCTGCCTGAAGAGATCCCCGGAGAGTATTTGGAGACCATGACCCTGGACACGGGGGAGGAAGTGCTGGTTCCGGAGCAGAACCCGGCGCCGCTGGAGGGCTTCCGTGATCTGGCCAGCCTGTCCTCTATGGGCTTTGCACCGGATGGCACCTTCCAGGTGTTGTTCCGGCTCTCCCATGAGGTGCGCACGGAGAGGGAGGGGGACGGTGTGATCTCGGTCACTCCCATGCTGGATGGGGTAATGCCGGAGGGAGAGATCGGTGACTCCTATTTTACCTGGCAGGGGGAGCGGTATATCGGCATGTCCTTTGTGATCCCTCTCTCGGAGCGGGACCGGCTGACCCTGAGTAACGCCTACGGCACGCTGCGTACCCAAGAGCCCATTCGGGGGGAGTGGAAGCTGCCCTTTACCATGGAAAACCTGCCCGCTCTGGAGTTGGCGCTGTCCGACGTGGAGGGTGCCATTCTGCCGGATACCCTGGTCCTCTCCCCATTGGGAGCCATGCTGTTGGGGGACATTGAGGCCCAGTTCCGGGGGAACAATCCCTTTGCCCTGTGTATGCAGGACGGTTCTCGGCTGGAGGATTTCGAGAAACAGGCGGCGACGATGCTCCCCAACGAACTGTATGTGCTGGGTAACTGGGCATTCCCGGAGCCTGTGGATGTGGAGCAAGTAGTAGGGGTGGAGACGGGACGGTGGTATATCTCGGTGTCGGGTGAAGATGCCGGGACCATCTACCCCATTGACAATCACCCGTAAATCAAAATAACAGAAGGAAACAGAGGGCCGGTTCCATTGGAACCGGCCCTGCCTGTTTGCCTGCGATTGGATATTTTAGAGGAGTTTTCTTGGGCTGTGGATTGCAATGAAACGGGAATTTTGCTATAATATATCATCTATTCCTGTGCCCTAAGGCGGATGCCCCAGGGGGACGGACCAGATGAGAATGAGGTGTGGCGTTTGTATTTAAAATCGCTGGAAATCCAGGGCTTCAAGTCCTTCCCGGATAAGACGGTGCTCACCTTTGGCGAGGACATCACCGCCATCGTGGGCCCCAACGGGTCGGGCAAATCCAATATCTCCGACGCCATCCGCTGGGTCATGGGGGAGCAGTCCACCCGGGCCCTGCGGGGGGGCAAGATGGAGGACGTGATTTTCGGCGGCACCGCCAAGCGCCGCCAGACGGGGTATGCCGAGGTGTCCCTGGTGCTGGACAACACCACCCACATCTTTGACATGGAGGAGTCGGAGGTCATGGTCACCCGGCGGTACTACCGCTCGGGGGAGAGTGAGTACTATATCAACCGCCGCTCCGTCCGTCTGAAGGACGTCAACGAGCTGTTCATGGACACGGGCCTGGGCCGGGAGGGCTACTCCATCATCGGCCAGGGCAAGATCGACGAAATCCTGTCCGTCAAGTCCTCTGACCGCCGGGAGGTCTTTGAGGAGGCGGCGGGCATCTCCCGCTACCGCCACCGCAAGGAGGAGGCCGAGCGGAAGCTGGAGCGCACGGACGAAAATCTGGTGCGGGTCAACGACAAAATTTCCGAGCTGGAGCTGCAGGTGGAGCCTCTGCGGCAGCAGAGCGAAAAGGCCAAGAAGTATCTGGTGCTTCGGGACGAGCTGCGGGGCCTGGAGATCTCCGTGTGGCTGGATACCCTGGAGCGGATTCGGGCGGGGAACATCAAGCTGGAGGCGGACTACCAGGAGGCAGTGCGCCAGAAGAACGAGGTGAAGACCGCCCAGGAGAAGGCCTATGTTGCCGCCGAGCGCTACTCCGAGCAGATGCGGGAGAAGGACGTGGAGGCCGACCAGCTGCGGTTTGCTATGCAGGGCAAGCAAGCCCGCATCAACGAGTTGGAGTCGGCCATTGCGGTGCTCAAGAGCAATATCCAGCACAATCTGGAGTCCTCCCAGCGGATCCAGGCGGACCTGGAGCAGCAGCAGGGACGGGAGGGCTCTTTGAGCGCCCAGATCGACCAGCGCCGCAGCCGCTTAGAGGAGATCGAGAAACAGCTGGCCGCCGGACGGCAGGCCCTGGAGGAGAAGAGCCGCCAGGCGGAGGAGGCCGCCCACTCAGCGGGCACCCTGGCCCAAGAGCTGGAACAGCTGCGGGGGCGGGCATATATGGAGAGCGCCGACGCCGCCGAGGCCAAGGCTCTCCTCTCCGCTCTGGCCGCCGCCGCCCAGGAGGTGCTGGACCGAGACGAGACGGTTCGCCGGGAGAGTGCCGAGCTGGAGGAGCGCCTGGAGCAGGCCCGCCAGGAGGCCAAGGAGGCCCGGAAGGACTATAACACCAGTGTGGAGGAGCGGGACGGAGCCAAAAACGTCATTAGCGGCTACACCCTCCGCGCCCAGTCCCGGCAGAAGAAGCTGGAGCAGCTCAAGGACCGGCAGGTCAAGCTGCAGATGGAGGAAAATGCCCTGGCCTCCCGGATTAAGCTGCTCACCGAGATGGAGAAGGTTCATGAGGGCTACTCCAAGGCAGTGAAGCTGGTGATGGGGGAGGCCCAGCGGGGGACGTTGAAGAACATTCACGGCCCGGTAGCCGACCTGTTGAAGGTGCCCAATTCCTACACCGTGGCCATCGAGACCGCCCTGGGAGGCGCCATGCAGAATCTGGTGGTGGACCGGGAGGAGGACGGCAAGGCCGTCATCCAATTTTTGAAGCGCCGGGACGCCGGCCGGGCCACCA
Source organism: Flavonifractor sp. An100 (assembly GCF_002161175.1). Classification (GTDB taxonomy): domain Bacteria; phylum Bacillota; class Clostridia; order Oscillospirales; family Oscillospiraceae; genus Lawsonibacter. The sequence goes on from NZ_NFMA01000014.1 coordinate 40,443, forward strand.
TCCTGCCCATCAGCTCCATCCGCCCGGGTCAGCTCCGGGAGGCGAAGGAGCTGGAGGGACAGCCGGGCTTTGTGGGCATTGGAGATCAGCTGATCTCCTTCCAGCCCCAATATCAAACTGTTTTTTCCAATCTTCTGGGCCGTGTGGTGGTAATGGAGGACCTGGACACCGCCATCGCCGCGGCCCGGAAGTACGGATATAAATTCCGTATCGTCACCCTGGACGGCCAGGTACTCAATCCCGGCGGTTCCATGACCGGCGGTTCTGCCAGCCGCAGCGCGGGCATCCTCAGCCGGGCCAACGAGCTGGAGCGGCTGGGAGAGCAGAGCACCCGGCTGAAGGAGCAGCTCATGGAGGCGGGGCGGCAGGTGAGCGAGGCGGAGCGGGAATCCACCGCCGCCGCCTACGAGCTGGAGACCGCCCAGAGCCAGCTCCGGGAGTGGGAGAATGCCGTATTGAAGGCGGAGGCTCAGGTGGAGCACTGCCGCAGCGTGGTGGCCTCCCTGGAGAAGCAGCAGGAGAGCCAGCACAGCGAGCTGGAGCAGCTTCAGGCCCGGTCGGCCCAGATCGAGCAGGACACCCAGACTGCCCGGACGCGGATCGAGGTGCTGGAGGGGGCCGCCGCCGCCTTGAAGAGTGAGGCGGAGGGCAAGGCCAAGGGCCAGGCCGATCTCCAGGAGCGGTCGGCCCGCATCGCCCAGCAGGCCGCCGAGCTGACGGCGGCCCAGTCCGCCCTGGAGGCGGAGCGGGAGGCCACCCGGTCCGGCCTGGAGGAGCTGGTGAGCCTGAAGGAGAGCATCGCCGGGGACCGGGACCAGAGCCGGGCCCTGATGGCGGACTACCAGGCGAAAAACGAGGATTTTACCCGGCAGATCGCCGGGAAGGAGGAGGACCTCGCTGCCCTGCGGGAGGAGTGCCGGAAGGACACCGACGCCGTCGCCCGTCTCAACCAGGAAAAACTGGAGCTGGAAGGGGAGCGGGTGAAGGCCACCCGGGAGAGCCAGAGCCGCAACGAGGAGCTGCTGCGCATCGAGGGGGAGGTCTCCCGGCTGGAGCAGCGGAAGGTGTCCGCCTCCATGGAGGAAAAGCAGCTGCTGGACAAGCTGTGGGAGACCTACGAGCTCTCCCACGAGGCCGCCCGGCAGCAGCGGGTGGAGATCGAGTCGGTGCCCAAGGCCAGCCGCCGCATCGCCGAGCTCAAGCGGGGCATCTCCGCCCTGGGCAATGTGAATGTGGGGGCCATTGAGGAGTTCCAGCGGGTGAACGAGCGCTACACCTACCTGACGGAGCAGCGGGACGACGTGGCCAAAGCCAAGCAGGAGCTGGAGGACATCATCGCCTCTATCACCCAGGAGATGAAGACCATCTTCCAGCGGGAGTTCCAGACCATCAATGAGGCCTTCGGCCAGACCTTCCTGGAGCTGTTTGGAGGGGGCAAGGCCACCCTGGAGCTGGAGGACCCGGATGACATTCTGGGCTGTGGTATCGAGATCAAGGTCCAGCCCCCCGGGAAGGCGTTGAAGGTCATCACCCTCCTCTCCGGCGGAGAGAAGGCCTTTGTGGCCATTGCGCTGTACTTTGCCATCATGAAGGTGCGGCCCACCCCCTTCGTGGTGATGGATGAGATCGAGGCTGCCCTGGATGACAACAACGTGGTCCGCTTCGCCCAGTACATGCGCTCTATGGCGGACAAGACCCAGTTCATCGTCATCACCCACCGCCGGGGCACCATGGAGGAGGCAGACGTCCTCTACGGCGTGACCATGCAGGAGCAGGGCGTGTCCCGGATGCTCACCATCAACCTCAACGATGTGGAGAAGGAATTGAACATCCGTTGACGGACCCACCAAATTCTACGGAACAGACCCTGGGAGGTTTGCATTGGAAGAAAAACAGAAAAGCGGGCTTCTGCCCATTCTGGGCCTGATTGCCCTCATCATCCTCCTGTTTGTGGGAATCAAGCTGGTATTTGCCGGGCTGGGCGCCGCCATGCCCAAGCCGGAGGCACAGTGGGAGTGGCTCACCAATCAGGGCGGCCAGGAGACGGCCTATGCCCTGCGGGTGCTCAGTGAGTCGGAGCGGCAGAGCGGGGATATCCAGCGGTGGCTGTCTGCGGCGGAGGAGCAGCTGGCGGGTGAGGAGGCCGGAGCAGACCAGGCCTTCTGGCTCTATCTCCAGGACCAGGACGAGTACGTCCTCTACCTGCCGATCCAGGACCGGACTCTCACCAGTGCCAGCATCACCGCCACCGAGGAGCGGGACGAGGACGGGGAGTACACTCTGGTGCTCCGGGCCCGTACCCCGGAGGACAGCACACAGGTTGTTCCAGAGGAGCAGCTGCTGTGCTTTGCCACCCAGTCGGAGAGTTGGCGAGGCATCCGAGTCCGGGTGATTCTGGACGGCCGGGAGCAGGAATTGGACAAACTGGTCTCCACACAGGATGGCCTGCGCTCCACTGAGGAGACCTACATCGGCCGGTTCTAAGGGGACGTGCAGCGTCATACTGGAAGAAAGAAGGTATATTCCATGTCACTGCGGCAAAAACAGATTCTGGATCTGCTGATCATAGGGTTTGGTCTTCTGCTGGTGCTCCTCTGGCCCGAGGGACCTGGGCTGGCAGTGGGCCTGTTGGTGCTTGTAATAGGGCTGATCCTGAATGTGGTGTGGATTCGCTGTCCCAAGTGCGGGATCTGGTTGGGAAAAGCCCCCGGAGATTATTGCCATATCTGTGGAGCCAAGCTGAATTGGAAGGAAAAGAAGAGGGATTAGTCACATGGGTTTTTTTGACAAACTGAAGAAAATCAACATTTTTGCCAGCTTCGGCTCGGAGCTTACCGACGACTTCTACGACGAGCTGGAGGAGTCTCTCATCCTGGCGGACACCGGGATGGACACCACCCTAGAGCTGGTGGAGGAGCTGCGCCGTCGGGTGCGCGCCCAGGGGATCAAGACCCTGGAGCAGGCCCGCTCCTGCATGGTGGAGGTCATCGCCGACGCCCTGAACGCCGGGGAGCCGGGACTGGACCTGTCCACCACCCCTTCGGTGATCCTGTTCATCGGAGTCAACGGAGTGGGCAAGACCACCACCATCGGCAAGATCGGAGCCCAGCTGCGCCGGGAGGGAAAAAAGGTCCTCTTCTGCGCTGCCGATACCTTCCGGGCCGCAGCCGCCGAGCAGCTGACCATCTGGAGCGACCGGGCGGGAGTGGATATTGTCAAGCAGCACGAAGGGGCGGACCCCGCCGCCGTGGTCTATGACGCCATGTCCGCAGCCAAGGCCCGCAAGACCGATGTGGTGCTGGTGGATACCGCCGGGCGGCTGCACAACAAGCAGAACCTGATGAACGAGCTCAACAAGATCTCCCGGGTCATCGACCGGGAGGGCCCCGGCTGCGCCCGAGAGACCCTGCTGGTGCTAGACGCCACCACGGGACAAAACGGTCTCATCCAGGCCAAGCAGTTTAAGGAGGCTGCCGGCATCACCGGCATCGTCCTGACCAAGCTGGACGGTACCGCCAAGGGAGGCATCGCCATTGCCATCGCCAAGGAACTGGGTGTGCCTGTGAAGTACGCTGGCGTGGGAGAGGGCGTGGACGATCTGAAGCCCTTCGACGCCCGGGAATTTGCCCAGGCGCTCATTTAAGAGCGGATCGGCCGTGATCGAGGAGATTTCGTTGCCGGTATCACCGGTTAGGTTAAAAAGCAGACACAAAAAAGGAAAATTTCTCCCTTTAATTTACATCCTGTCAATACATTCCCCGGTCGAATTGTGATACAATAGGGAAAAATTTGCGGAGAGGAAGTCGTGTATGTCCAGAATTGACGGACGGGCCAACGATCAGCTGCGCCCCATCGAGATCATTCCCAACATCAACAAGTTTGCGGAGGGCTCCTGCCTCATCCGCTGTGGTAATACCCACGTGCTGTGCACTGCCAGCGTGGAGGACAAGCCGCCCCGCCACGTCCCCGAGGGGGAGGGCTGGGTCACTGCTGAATACTCCATGCTCCCCCGGGCCAACCGGGAGCGGTCCCGCCGGGACATCTCCAAGCTGAAGCTCAATGGGCGCAGCGCGGAGATTCAGCGGCTCATCGGCCGGTCCCTCCGGGCGGTAGTGGATATGAAAAAATTGGGACCTTGGAACATTACGGTGGACTGCGACGTCTTACAAGGAGACGGCGGTACTCGCACCGCCTCCATCACCGGGGGCTTTGTGGCACTGATGCTGGCCTTTCGGAAGATGCAGCAGGAGGGCCTGCTCACCGAGCTACCGGTGAGCGGCTATGTGGCGGCGGTGTCCGCAGGGGTCATCGGGGATGTGCCCATGCTGGATCTGTGCTATGAGGAGGACTCCCACGCCATGGTGGACCTCAACTGCGTGATGGACAGCCAGGGCCGTCTCATTGAGATCCAGGGTACCGGCGAGGGCCGTCCCTTTACCCTGGAGGAGCAGCAGCAGCTGGTGGAGCTGTGTGCCAAGGGCATCCGGGAGCTTCAGGCGGTCCAAAAACAGGTTTTGGGCTGAGAAAAGGGAGGGAGAACTGGTGGCACATCTGTTTGAAACGGTCATGCTGATCTGCTTCGGCCTGTCCTGGCCCTTCAATATCTATAAATCGCTGCACGCCAGAACCGCCAAGGGAAAGAGCCTGCAGTTTGAGATTTTGGTGGTGATTGGCTACCTCTTTGGACTGGCGGGTAAGTTTGTGTCTGGGGACGTAACCTACGTGGTGGCGGTGTACATTTTGGACCTGGTGATGGTGTGTACCGATATCACCCTTACCCTGCGGAACATGAAGTTGGACCACATGGCAGAGAAAGAGAAGGTGCAGGGATGAATCAACTGGTTCTGGCCAGCAAAAACCCCAAAAAGCTAGTGGAAATGAATGCTATCCTCTCCCAACTGGGGGTGGAGGTCTGCTCGGAGTCGGAGGCAGGAGTGGATGTCGAGGTGGAGGAGACGGGAACCACTTTTGAGGAAAACTCCCTGCTCAAGGCCCGGGCAGTGATGGAGGCCAGCGGGATGCCGGCCATTGCCGATGACTCCGGGCTGTGTGTGGACGCGCTGAACGGGGCCCCGGGCGTTTATTCCGCCCGGTACGGCGGCGAGGGTTTGGACGATGTGGGCCGCTACCGTCTGCTGCTGGAGAACATGCGGGGGCAGATGCCCCGGACGGCCAAGTTTGTCTCAGTGATCACCTGCTGTTTCCCCAATGGGGATGTGATTACCGCCCGGGGGGAGTGCCCGGGAACCATCGCCTTTTCCCCCATGGGGGAAGGGGGATTTGGCTATGATCCGGTGTTTTTCCTGCCCTCCCTGAAAAAAACCTTTGCCCAGCTCTCCCCAGAGGAAAAGAACGCCATCTCCCACCGGGGCAAGGCCCTGGAGGCCTTCCGGGTCAAGCTGGAGGACTATCTCAAACAGGAATAAACAGAGAGGAATTTCACACTATGGATCTGACAAGTAAACAGCGGGCCCAGCTCCGGGGCCTGGCCAACTCCATCGACACCATTTTGATCGTGGGGAAGGACGGCATCGGAGACAACCTGGTCAAGCAGGCCAACGACGCCCTGGAGGCCCGGGAGCTCATTAAGGGTCGGGTTTTGGAAAACTCCATGCTCTCCCCCCGTGAGGCCGCCGAGGCCCTGGCTCCCCTGACCCGCAGCGAGGTGGTGCAGGTCATCGGGACAAAATTTGTCCTCTACCGGCCCAGCCACAACAAAGACAAAAAGGACAAGATCGTGCTGGTGCCGGACAAAAAACGGAACTAATGCCAGACCGGCAGGGACCGGAACAAGAAAAAAGGTGGTGCCTGTATGAAAATCGGAATCTACGGCGGAACCTTCAACCCGCCCCATCTGGGGCATCTGGCGGCGGCCAAATATGCCGTTCAGGTTTTGGGCCTGGACAAGCTGCTGCTCATCCCTGCGGCAATCCCTCCCCATAAAGCGCTGCCTGAGGGCACACCCGCGGCCCAGCACCGATTGGCTATGGTGGAAATCATGGCGGATGCCATGGCCATGCCGAACATCGTGGAGGTGTCTGATATGGAGCTGCAGCGCCAGGGGAAGAGCTTTACCTCCGATACCTTAGCTGAGCTGCATCAAAGGTATCCCAAAGCGGAGCTTTGGCTGCTCATGGGGACGGATATGTTTTTGACTCTCCACCGCTGGCATGAACCTAAGGCCATTTTGGATCTGGCGGGGGTGTGTGCCTTTGGCCGTACCGAGCAGGATGGGGAGGAGCTGTTTGCCCCCCAGCGGGATTACCTGAAACAGGAATTTGGGGCCAAGATTGTCACGGTGACCATTCCCAACCTGGTGGATATTTCCTCCACCCGGCTGCGGGAGCTGCTCTCTGGAGGAGCGGGGCGGGAATACCTGCTCCCGGCTATATACGGTTATATCTTGCGCAACCAGCTCTACGGTACTAGCGCCGATTTGAAGCACCTGGCGCTGCCGGAGCTGCGGGCCTGCTCCTACTCCATGATCCGGCAAAAGCGGGTGGCCCATGTGATAGGGGTGGAGGAAGAGGCGGTCCGGCTGGCCCAGCGGTGGGGAATCGATCCGGAACCGGCCCGGCATGCCGCTATCCTCCATGACTGTACCAAGTATTTGGAGCTGCCCGAGCAGCTACAGCTGTGCCGGGAGTATGGAGTGGAGTTGGACGAGCTGGAGCGACGGGCAGTCAAGCTGTTACATTCCAAGACAGGGGCATGCATTGCCCGGGCGATTTTTGGAGAACCTGATGAGGTGTATGAGGCCATCTTCTGGCACACCACCGCCAAGGAGAACATGACCACCTTGGAAAAGGTCATTTATCTGGCCGATTACATAGAGCCCAACCGGGATTTTGACGGGGTGGAGCGCTTGCGGGCGCTGTGCTACCGGGATTTGGACCAGGCACTGCTGTTGGGCGTAGAGACAACCATTCAAGAGATGGAGGAGCGAAAGGCCCCCATTCATGCAAAAACACTGCTGGCGCGGAATTGGCTGCGTGAGCACGGAGTGACCATAGAGGAATGAGACAGATGAGCGAACAAAAGCAAACCAGCAAGCACGGCAAGCGGGAGTCCTCCGTCCGGCAGGGGGGCTCCCTGGGACAGTATTGGCAGCGTTATCGGGCCTGGGTAGCCGGTATGACCCGGGGACAGCGGATCCGCTACCGGATTCTCCAAGTAGCGACGGTGATTGCCATTTTAATTATCGCAGTGTTTCTGGGCCTGAGGGCCTGGATTCGCCTGCCCTCTGTGCCCAATCTTCCCACCGAGGGGGAGGGGACCGTGGTAGAGGGGGAGGACGGAGTGACCTTTGACGGGGCCCAACTCCCCAATGTGGCCAAGAGTGGCCGTAAAGACGGTTTTTATACCTTCCTGGTGGCAGGCCGGGACGTGGCCAGCGGGTCTACGGATACCATCCTGCTGTTCACCTTTGACACCCAAAACAAGGTGCTCAAGGCTCTGAGCATCCCCCGGGACACCATGATCAATACCAGTGCCACCAGCAAGCGAATCAATTCAGTGTATGCCCGGAACCGGGGCTCCTCCGATCTGCCGGAAGCGGAGCGAGTGAACCGGGGTATGACAGCCCTGAAGCAGGAGGTCAGCAAGATCACCGGTGTTTATCCGGATTTCTATGTCTTCCTGGAGTGGGATGCCGTGGGTGAGTTGGTGGAGGCCCTGGGCGGCGTGTACTTTGACGTTCCCTTTGACATGGACTATGACGACCCCTACCAGGATCTGCACATCCACCAAAAAGCGGGCTATCGCAAGCTGAATGGGGATGACGCCATGCAGGTGGTGCGCTGGCGGAAGAACAATACAGGCAGCTCCGGCGGCGATGTGGCCCGCATCAAGGTGCAGCAGGCATTTTTGTCTGCGGTACTGGACCAGTGTCTCCAGCCCTCCACGCTGCTCAAAGCCCCCTCTCTGGCCCAGATCTTCCTGGACAATGTGGAGACCGATCTGTCCATCGGCAATATTTTGGCCTTTGCCCAGTTGGCGGTTGGCATGGATCCAGAAAATGATGTTTCCTTTACCACCATGCCCTATGCCAATGCCTGGTATAACGGGGCCTCTATGGTGACGGCGGTGGAGGATGAACTGCTGGTCATCCTCAATGATGGAATTAACCCCTATCTGGATCAGATTCAATCCAGTGATCTACAGCTGATGTATAAAAAGAGCGACGGCAGCTACGGTGTGACCAACGCCACCCTGGCGGATCCCAAGATGGGACGGGTGTCCAGCAGCAGTTCCGGCTCGTCCTCCCAGAAGGAGGACGAGGAAGCCGGCCAGCTTCCAGACAGCTCCCAAAGCGGTGATACCTCTCAGCTACCCGATGGCTCTCAGAGCAGCAGCGGTCAGAATCCTGACGGTTCCCAGGGCGGCAGCAGCAGTCAGAACCCGGACGGTTCCCAGGGCGGCAGCGGCGGTCAGACGCCCGACGGCTCTCAGAGCGGCAGCGGCAGCCAGACACCCGATGGCTCGCAAAGTGGCAGCGGCAGCCAGACACCCGATGGCTCGCAAAGTGGCAGCAGCTCCCAGGGTGGAGCGAGCAGCCAGGGCGGCAGCGGTGCTTCCGGTGGGGATTCTTCTCAGTCTTCCAGTTCTGCCCAGGGTGATGATGATCTGGAGTTTGGCCAGCCCAAGGAGGAGACGCAGGCGGAGACTGACCCCTTCAGTCTTCTGGACCCGGATAAGGTGCTGCCCGACCCCAATGCACCTCAGGACCAGTGGGGACTAAACTCGGTGGCTTATGTCCCGTCAGAGACAGACTATGCAGCATAAGCCTGTGAGCGGCGACGAAAGGAGAATGACGATTGACTTCCTATGAGATGGCGATTCTTCTGGCCAAGGCGCTGGACAGCAAAAAGGGCCAGGATATCAAGGTGCTGAAGACGGAGGAGCTGACCACACTGGCAGATTACTTTGTGATTTGCACCGCTACCTCCAACACGCAGATTAAGGCCATGTCGGACGCCTGCGAGGAGGAAATGGAAAAGAATGGGGAACAGGCCCACCACATCGAAGGACATCGGGGAGGCACCTGGCTGCTGATGGACTTTTCCAGCGTGGTCGTCCATGTATTTACGGATGAGGCGCGGAAATTCTATGATTTGGAGCGGCTTTGGGGAGATGCCCAGGCCGTGGATCTGGGCGAGGTTCTCAAACCCAACTAAAGAGAAGAAAAAGAACGACCGCGATCCACTGATCGCGGCCGTTGCTTTTTTATTATTTTCCCCTCAGAATCACCAGAGCGTTAGGACAGTTGACCACTTCGTTGACTGGGTCGTCTCCACCATACTCTCCGTCAATGGTCCATGGGATAGGCTTATCACAGGTGAAGACCAGATGGGAGGCCTGAAAGTGGACGCGCGCCCCGGCGCTGGAGGGGTTGGGCCCCAGAAGGGTCTGGAAGCCGTTGGCCAGATCGGCCACACTCACAGGCTTTTTGATCAAATCCACCTCAAACAGCCCGTCGTCCAGCACCACATGCTCACTTTTGGGAATGCGGATGCCCCCTATGGAGTAGGCGTTGCTTACCATACCGAAGAAAAAGTCGTCCTCCAGCACATTGCCGTCGTACTCCACCTTCAGGTGGTAGGGGGTGATGGTGGGGAGGGAGGCGATCCCTTCAATTACATAGGCCAGATGACCAAAGGTGTTTTTCATGTCCTGCGGGGTTTCGTAGGCCACCTGGGTGAAAGCGCCGAAGGCGGCCACATAGACAAAGGGTTTCCCATTGAGCTTGCCAATATCACTGGCGCGGGGGACCCCCTTACCCGCGGCAATGGCAGCGGCCTGGATGGGAACCCGGGGCAGATCCAGGGTGGTGGCGCAGTCATTGGTGGAGCCGAAGGGGATATAGCCCAGCAGAGGGGGATGCTCCAGATCCATCAGACCGGTAACCGTCTCGCTGAGGGTGCCGTCCCCTCCCGCGCAGACGACCCGGTCAAACTGGGGGCTAAGCTCCCGGGCTGCCCGGGTGGCGTCTCCCATCCCCTGGGTAGGGTAGGTGGTGACCAGCCAACCCTCTTTGGTAAACACATTCAGCACAGGTGAGAGCCCTTGAGCCACAGCTCCTTTCCCGGCAGTTGGATTGTAGATGAACAGCAGTCGCTTCAAGACAGTTCCTCCTTGGGGTAATACAGGTAAAAATCCATTCCAGTAGACATTATTATAGAAAGTTGCAAAGAAAAATCAAGGTATGTGGACAAAAATTTAACCTTTCTTAATTCCAAAGCGGAGAATTGAGAGGGAAAAAGCGTAGGGGTTGCACAGCGGAGAAAAAACGAGTAAAATGTGGAAGCAAACTGCTTACAATGAGGTGTGAGAGAAATGGATCGGAAAACCTTGGCCGCGGCCTTCCCGGTGACCGTACCGGTGCTGATGGGATACCTGGCCATCGGCATGGCCTTTGGCCTGATGCTCCAGTCGGCAGGATATGGTGTGGTGTGGGCCCTGTTGATGAGTCTGACCATCTATGCCGGCTCGGGACAATATTTGGGTGTATCCCTGTTGGCCACGGGGGCATCCCTGCCCCAGGTTGCCTTTTTAACGTTAATGGTGAATTTCCGCCATCTGGTCTATGGACTGTCCATGCTGGAGAAATTCCGAGGAATGGGGCCGCAGAAGCTATATATGATGTTTTCCCTTACCGATGAGACCTATGCCCTGCTCAGCGCCGCCAAACCGCCCCAGGGCGTGGATGAGCACCGGTACTATCTGGCCATCGCCATGCTGGACCATAGCTATTGGATTTTAGGCTCTGTTTTAGGCTCTTTGGCTGGAGCTGCCCTGGGCTTTGACACCACAGGGGTGGACTTTGCCATGACTGCGTTGTTCCTGGTGATCGCAGTGGGCCAGTGGCGTGCGGCGGGCAGTCATCTCCCGGCTCTGTTGGGCGGTGGAGCCACGCTGATCAGCTTGCTGCTGGTGGGGGCGGAAGAAATGCTCCTGCCCGCGCTGGGTATGATCGTGCTGGCCCTGGTGCTGCTGCGGCCTCGTCTGACGCAGCAGGAGGTGCCGAGCAAGGGGCAGAAGGAGAACGGGGAGGCGAGCACATGCAGCTGACAACTGGACAGGCCATCGCCTCCATCGCTGTGATGGCGCTGGTCACCTTTTTGACCCGGGCGCTGCCCTTTGTCCTCTTTGACCGGGGGGAGCATCCACCGAAGGTAGTGATGTATCTGGGGCAAGTCCTACCCCCTGCCATCATTGCCATGCTGATCGTCTATTGCCTGAAGGGAGTATCCTTTGCCACCCCGGCCGGGTGGGCGCCCTCTCTGCTGGCGGGCGGAACAGCGGTGTTGCTCCATCTGTGGAAGGGGAATGACCTGCTGTCCATTTTTGGGGCCACTGTGCTGTATATGGTGTTGGTCCAGGCAGTGTTTTAAAGACAACGCAAGAAAAGTTTGGAGAAATCAACGATGACACAAGTAACTGCGCCGCTGCAACAGCGGCTGACAACCTTAGATCAGGAATTGGAGATGCTGCTCCGCCGCCGTTTAGAGCTGGAAGCGGGGCCTGGAACAGAGAGCACGGGCTATGAGCGGTGCAAAGCGGCCATGGCGGCGGCACGGCCCCCGGTGGAGAATCCCCGGGTGGTCTATCAGGGAGTGGCCGGGGCGTACAGCGAGATGGCGGCCTTGGCCTTTTTCGGAACGCAGGCCCAATGCCGAGGGATGGAGCGCTTTGAGGATGCCTTTGAGGCGGTGAGTAAGGGAGAGGCGGACTATGCCGTCCTGCCCATTGAAAACAGCTCCACCGGTGCTATTCGCCAGGTCTACGAGCTGATGAGCCAATATGAGCAATACATCGTGGGTGAGGACACGGTCAAGGTAGAGCACTGCCTGATGGCGCCCAAGGGGGCTACCCTGGATACCATCACCCATGTCTATTCCCATGAGCAGGGATTGTTCCAAAGCGACCGCTTCCTGGCCCAGCACCCCAACTGGAAGCAGATGCCCTTTGGGGATACAGCGGGCAGTGCCCAGTATGTGGCCCAGACTGGGGATATTACCAAGGCGGCCATTTGCTCGGAGCGGGCGGCAGAGCTGTATGGCCTGGAGATTTTGTACCGGGGAACCAACCATAACAGCAACAATACCACCCGCTTTGTGGTGGTCTCCCCGGTGATGGAGCTGCGGCCCCAGGCGGATAAAATTGCCGTGGTACTGTCCGTCCCCCACCGGGTGGGCAGCCTGCAGCGTATTTTGACCATATTCCTGCTCCATGGACTGAATTTGATGAAGATTGAATCCCGACCCATGCCGGGAAAAAGCTGGGAATATCTGTTTTTCCTGGAATTTAGCGGAAGTCTGACAGGAGCGGGGATGGATGCAGCCCTTCAGGAGTTGTCTCAGGCGACCTCTTATTTGCGGGTACTGGGTAACTATAAAAACAGCATTTAACCCCTAAGTGAAGCATGAGGATAGAAGAACGGATGCTCTGCCAAACTCTTTGACCCGAAAAGGGGGAAGTGACATGGCAAAAAATGTACTCATCACCGGCGCGTCCCGGGGAATCGGGGCCGCCGCAGCCCGGCGCTTTGGAGCGGCGGGCTGGAACGTAGCCCTGAACTATTGCCGCAGCCGCGCGCAGGCCCTGGCGCTGGCGGCGGAGCTGTCTGCCAGCGGAGTGGAGGCGGTGGCACTGGAAGGGGACGTGTCAGACCCGGACCAGGCCGCTGCACTGGTGGCGGCAGCGGAGGCGTTGGGGCCTCTGGATGCATTGGTGTGCTGTGCCGGGGTTGCTCTGCCCCAGCAGCTGCTCACCGATACCACTAACGAACAGTGGCGCAAGGTCATCGGTGTGGATCTGGACGGGGTATTCTATACGGTTCGGGCCGCCTGCCCTGGGTTTGTGCGCCGGCAGGGTGGGGCCATTGTTACGGTCTCCTCCATGTGGGGGGAGACCGGAGGGTCCTGCGAGGTGGCCTATTCTGCTGCAAAGGCAGGGGTGGAGGGCCTGACCCGGGCGCTGGCCAAGGAGTTGGGGCCCTCTCACATCCGGGTCAACTGCGTGGCGCCTGGGGTAATCAATACAGAAATGAATGCCCATTTAACGGCCGAAGACCTGGGCACGTTAGGGGAGGAGACTCCCCTGGGCCGCATTGGGACGCCGGAAGAGGTGGCGGAGGCCATTTTCTTTTTGGCGGACAATAACAGCTCCTTTATCACCGGACAGATCCTACGGGTGGATGGCGGAATGGTGATTTGATGGCAGGATCCGATTGCGTAAGCCGGGATTTCCTGGTATAATAGGCGTCAAAAGGTATCCAAATGGTTATTATGCGGAATAATATTCCGAATGGTTATGGCACGCAGCAGAAAGGAGGACTGCCATGGGCCGATTTCGTGGGGGATACAGCAGCTACCGGGGCCGGAGAACCGTTACCGATATCCTGAAATGGATCGCCATTGTTTTGGGGGTGTTGGTGGTCCTGTTGGTAGGTGTGCTGGTGTTCGGGCAGGATTATTTGGTTTTTACAGATAATGGTCTGCAATGGCGCACACCTCTGGCGTCGGGAGAGCAGAAAGAACAGACACAGGAACAGCAAGATGTCAATGTGGTGATTCAGCCGCCGGCCGGAAGTCAGGATACCCAGGAGGAGCCGCCTGCGGGCAGCCAGACTTCGCAGGAAATGAAGGCCCAGGAGCTGCCGGTATCCGCTGTGGTGGACGGTACAGCCCAGGGACTGCTGGAGCAGGCGGGTGCCAACGCTTTGATTTTGGAAATGAAGGACAGCCAGGGACAGCTGGGCTGGTCCTCCCAGCTGCCGTTAGCGGTTCAGGATGGAGTAACCAGCTCTCAGGCTGGAGTCAATGAGGCGCTCCAGACCTGGAACCAGGGTGAGATCTATACCATTGCCAAGGTGTGCTGTTTCCGGGATAATACCATGCCCTATCAGCATAACAGCATGGCCCTGCGGGCCAACTACGGGAATTGGCGGGACGAACAAAAGCTGCGGTGGATGAACCCGGACAGCCAGGAGGCCGTGGACTATTTGGCTGGGCTGTGCGGAGAGTTGGCCCAGCTTGGATTTGATGAACTTGTACTGGAGTGTCCGGCATTCCCAACCCAAGGGAATTTGGAGGCCATTCAAACTGATGGCAGCTACGCCTCCGGTGCCTTTGCCACAGCAGTGGAGCACTTTTTAGCCCAGGTAGAGCAAGCGGTGGAGCCCTATGGGACGGTACTGTCTCTCCAGGTTACTCGGGATCAGGTGGAGCAGCAGGGGGCGGTCAGTGGTTTGACAGGGGCGGTCCTGGAGCAGTATGCCCAGCGCGTCTGGGTGGAGGAGAACGCAGTTTCCCAGTTGTTGGAGTCCGGGGAAGATGCATCGGCTCGGTTACAAATTGTGCAGTTACAGACAAATGATCAGGGAACGTGGAACGCCCTTGGGCTGTTACCTGGGACATAATGGAAGAGCCTACGAGCTTCGGATTGCAGAAAAATGCATTTCGAAGCTCGTGGTCTTTCATGGCAAAAAAATATAATAAAATGAAAATGAATCTCATTGTATAAAAGATGTGATAATGTCGAGAGGTGAGAGGCGAAAAATGGAAGAAAATGAAAAATGAGGGTCAAGAGGACACAGTGTCCCAAAATAGAAAGAAAGTTCAACAAAATATCCCTTGCATTTCTGGGGATTATCACATACAATAAATGCTATACAAGTTTTTGTGCACACTAGTTAGAGGCGAAGGTGGTGAGAACTATGGCAATGGAGGAAATCCAAAAGGTGACCCAAGTGGAAGCCGAGACCAAACAGCGCCGGGAGGCGGCTCAGGCGGAGAGTAAGCAAAAAATCCTGATCGCACAGCGGGCGGCCCAGAGGACTCTGGAAGAGGCGCGGGCAGAAGCGGAGGGAGAGGTCCGTCAGCAGATGGCCCAGGCGGAAGCTGAGGCAGCCCAGTCCGCCCAAAAGGTAATGGAGCAGGCCCGGCAAGCCTGTGAGACCATGAAGCAGCAGGCCAGGCAGCGCCTGGACCAAGCGGCCGAATTGATCGTAGAAAAGGTAGTGAATCGCTGATGGCCATCGTGAAAATGAAACATCTACAGCTGATCGCTATGGTAGAGGAGCGGGAGAACTTGCTCCGGACACTCCAACGATTGGGCTGTGTAGAGATCGATGAAGCGTCGGTGGAGCTAAAGGGGGATAGCGGCACAGCACAGGAGCAAGAGGGATTGCTCCGGCAGCTGGAACAGCAGCTGAGCCGGCCAGACGCCAAGGCACTGTCCCAGGCCCGAGAGGAGCAATCTCAGGCGGAACGAGCCCTGACGGTGCTCAAACGCAGTGCTCCGGCAAAGGGCAGCTTTTTAAGCCCCAAGCCCACCCTGCGGGAGGAAGAACTGTTTGACTCTACGCTGGCCTGCCAGGCAAAGGCAGGGGCGCAGGAGGTCAACGGGACGGACCAGCGCGTCCATGCCATTGAAGGGGAGCAGAGCAAATTGGCGGCTCAGCGGACGGCATTACTTCCCTGGGCCAGTCTGGACCTGCCCCTGGAGACCACTTCCACCGACCAGGTTACCATCCAATTTGGCACTCTGCCTGCCGCCCTGCCCTTTCCTCAGGCAGAGGAGGCTGTGAGCCAGGCAGGAGAGCTGGCACAGCTCACCCTGGCCTCTACCGACCGGGATAACCACTACTGCCTGTTGGTGTGCCACGCCAGCCAGGCGGAGGAGGTGCTCCAGACGTTGAAGGAGCTGGGCTGGTCCCGGGCCAACCTGCGGGAGTGCACCGGAACGGCGGCGGAAAACATAAGCCGGCTGGAGCAGGAAAACCAGACGCTGGAACAGGAGAAAATTCAGCTAAAGGAGAGGCTCTCCAAGCTGGGCGATCTGCGTCCCACCCTACAGAAGCTGGCGGACCGGGCCCAGGCGGAGGCCAAGCGGGAGGAGTGCAGAGGACGTACGCTGGATACCAACCTGACCTTCTATCTGGAGGGCTGGGTACCTGGACAGCGCTGGGAGGAATTGAAGAAGGAGCTCTCCCAATATCCCTGCGCCTACGAAGTCAAAGATCCCACCCCGGAGGAGTATCCCCAGGTGCCGGTGCAGCTGAAGAACAACTGGCTGACCCGCCCCCTGAACATGGTTACTGAGATGTACTCCCTGCCGGCCTATGGTTCCCTGGACCCCAACCCCCTGATGGCCCCCTTCTTCATCCTGTTCTACGGGATCATGATGGCGGACATGGGCTACGGCCTTCTGATGATGCTGGCCTCGGTGGTGGTTCTGACCAAGAAGAAGCCCAAGGGAGGTATGGCCCACTTCTTCGGCCTGCTGGGGCTGTGCGGTGTGAGCACCTTTATCATGGGCGCGGTCACCGGTGGCTTCTTCGGCGATTTCCTGACCCAGTTGACTACGCTCATTAACCCCGACAACCCCATCACCCTTCCCGCCCTGTTCACCCCCCTCAACGATACCATGATGATTCTGGTAGGGGCTATGTGTCTGGGCTTTGTCCAGATCCTCACCGGTATGGCCATCAGCTTTTATAAAAAGCTGCGGGATGGCCAGGTGATGGATGCCATCTGGGAGGAGGTCACCTGGTGGGTGGTCTTCGCCGGTCTGGCCCTGGCCATTCTGGGAACCACCAATCTGGTGCTCATTGTAGGCGGCGTGATGGTGGTGGCTGGACCCATCCTGACCCAAAAGGGCTTTGGAAAGATCACCGGCATTTTCGGTTCCCTTTATAACCACGTGACGGGCTATTTCGGAGACATCCTCTCCTACTCCCGTCTCATGGCCCTGATGCTGGCCGGTTCGGTCATCGCCCAGGTGTTCAACACCCTGGGAGCTATTCCAGGGAACATTGTCATCTTCATCCTCATCTCCCTGGTGGGCAATACCCTGAACTTTGCGCTGAATCTGTTGGGCTGTTACGTCCATGACCTGCGTTTGCAGTGCCTGGAGTACTTCAACAAATTCTACCAGGACGGCGGAAAACCCTTCCGTCCCCTGGATCTAAATACAAAATACTACGAAATAGTCAAATAACGAGGAGGACGACACTATGGAGTCAATGGACATGAATCAATTGGTAGCATTGCAGCAGAGCCTGACCTTCTTGGGCAGC
Source organism: Flavonifractor sp. An100 (assembly GCF_002161175.1). Taxonomy (GTDB): domain Bacteria; phylum Bacillota; class Clostridia; order Oscillospirales; family Oscillospiraceae; genus Lawsonibacter. Next base: position 57,526 of record NZ_NFMA01000014.1, read on the forward strand.
ATCGGCGGCCTGGCCCTGGCCCTTCTGGGCGCTGGCCTGGCGGCGGTGCTCAGCGGCATCGGCTCGGCCAAGGGTACCGGTATTGCCGGCGAGGCGGGCACCGGCCTTCTGTGTGAGGACCCCAGCAAGTTCGGTAAGGTCATGATCCTTCAGGTTATCCCTGGTACCCAGGGCCTGTATGGTCTGGTGGTGTGGTTCTTCGCCGTGTTCCGCATGGGCCTGCTCTCCGGCACTCTACCCGATCTGACCATCGCCCAGGGCATGCAGTATTTCGTGGCCTGCCTGCCCATGGCGCTGGGCGGCCTGTTCTCCGCTATCGCCCAGGGCCGTGTGGCTGCTGGTTCCATCAACATTCTGGCCAAGAAGCCCGATGACTGGTCCAAGGGCATGGTGCTGTGCATCACCGTAGAGTTCTACGCCATCCTGTCCCTGCTGGCCTCCATGCTCATGATCATCAACATCAGCGCCTAAAGCTGGGAAAGGACCGGCGTATGGAAGGAATCGAAAAAATCACAGAAAAGATTATCCAGGATTCCGAGGCAGAGATCACCCAACTGCTGGCTCAGACCGAGGAAAAGGTCCAGGCCATCGGTGAGGCGGCCCAGGCCCAGGCGGACAAGGAGACCGCAGAAATCCTGGCCAGAGGTGAGAAGGCAGCCCAGGAACGTCTGGAGCGGCTGAAGTCCGCGGCGAAAATGGAGACACGGAAGCTGGAGCTGGCCGCCAAGCAGGAGGTGCTGGGCGAGGCCTTTGACCTGGCTCTGGAAAAGCTGTGCGCCCTGCCCGAGGAGGAGTACATCGCTCTTCTCATCCGTCTGGTGTTGGAGGCCTCCTCCAGCGGCAAGGAGCAGCTGGTGTTTTCCCCCAAGGACCGCACCCGGGTAGGTAAGCAGGTGGTAGTGGGCGCCAATGAGGCCATGGTGAAGGGCATTGCTCCCGAGCTGCCGGACGCCATCACCGACACCAAGGTAGGAGCCTTTTTGGGCAAGGTGGTCAATTCCACCACGGCCATGGTCACCGGAACCGGGATGCTCACCCTCAGCGAGGAGACCCGCAACCTGAAGGGCGGCTTTATCATGGTGGACGGAGACGTGGAAATTAACTGCGCCTTCGAGACCCTGGTACGTCTGCAACGGGAGAAGCTGGAAAAGGAAGTAGCCCAGATCCTGTTCCCCGGGAACTGAGCGTTCAAGGGGCAGCGGAAGGCTGTCCCCGCAGCGGAGGGGGAAAAACGCTCCTCCGCTGCGGACAGCAGGAGTAACGAAGTGATCGGGCTTTTGCCGTGAGGCACAGGCCGGAGATACGGAGTTTACGACGACGAAAGGAGGGATACTTTGTCCCACCAAAAAGATACGGATTATCTCTCCATCTCCGCCCGAGTCCGGGCCATGGAGAACCGGCTGCTGACCCGGGAGCGCATGGACCGCATGATTGAGGCCCGGGATACCGGGGAGGCCATGAAGGTGCTTACCGAGTGCGGCTATCCGGATAGCGGCTCCCTGGAGTCCGCACTGGCCCAGGTGCGGGCGGAAACCGTTCGGGATCTGGAGGGCGCGGTGCCCGACCGGCGGCTGGTGGAGATTTTTCAGCTGAAATATGACTATCACAACGCAAAAGCGATTTTAAAGGCCCAGGCCATGGGGCAGGATGTCCACCGTCTGCTGCTGCCAGGCGGCCGCTATGACGGCGAAGGCCTTCTAGAGGGCTGGCGGCGGGAGGATATGCGGGGCTGCTCTGAGGCCTTCCAGCGGGCGATGGCCCAGGCCTGGACGGTGCTCAGCGAGAGTAAGGATCCCCAGCAGGCCGATCTGGTTTTGGACCGGGCCTGTTACAGCGAGATGGCCCAGCTGGCCAAGGAGATGGGGAGCCCCTTCCTGGAGGGCTATGTCCGTCTGTGTGTGGATGTGGCCAACCTGCGTACCGCCGTCCGGGTCAGCCGGATGGGCAAGGAGGGAGACTTCCTGCGCCAAGTGCTGCTGAGCGGAGGCACGGTGTCCGAACAGGCCATTGCCTCCGCCCGGGGTGACGCCCTGGGTGAGGTGTTCCGCTCTGGGCCGCTGGCCCAGGCCGCTGAGGCGGGAGCCAAGCTGGCCCAGCCCGGCGGAGGTGCCCTCACCGCCTTTGAGCGCATGTGTGATGACGCGGTGACCGCCTACTTGGCTGCCGGCCGCCGGATCCCCTTTGGGGAACAGGCGGTGGTGGGCTATCTGTATGCCCGGGAGGCGGAGCTGACCGCTATCCGCACCATTTTTGCCGGCCGGGCGGCAGGGCTGGACGGAGATACCATCCGTGCCCGGCTCCGGGAAACCTATGTATAAGGGGGTTGGAGCATGTATAAGATCGCAGTGATGGGCGACATGGACAGCGTCCTGGGTTTTAAGGCCCTGGGCCTGGAGGTCTGCCCGGTATCCAACCCTGAGGAGGGCCATGAGGCCCTGCACCGGATGGCCAAGGAAAACTACGCGATTATCTATATGACGGAACAACTGGCCGCCAAGCTGGGGCCGGATATTGCCCGTTATAAAGATGCCCTCACCCCGGCCATCATCCTCATCCCCGGCAAGGAGGGCTCTCTGGGCATTGGCATGGCCAACGTAAAACAATCGGTGGAGCGGGCCGTGGGCGCCGATATCCTGTAACGGCCGCTCCTGTTCTGCTTGGAAATTTGCTTCGAAAGAAGGTTTAGCCTATGGGAAAGATCGTCAAGGTCTCCGGCCCGCTGGTGGTAGCCACCGGCATGGAGGAGGCGAACATGGCCGACGTGGTCCGTGTGGGCGAGCAGCGTCTGATCGGTGAGATCCTCACCATGTCCGGCGGCTCAGCCTCCATCCAGGTCTACGAGGAGACCTCCGGCCTGGGCCCCGGCGCCGACGTGGTCACCACCGGTTCTCCCCTGTCGGTGGAACTGGGCCCCGGCCTGGTGGAAAATATTTACGACGGCATCCAGCGTCCCCTGGAGGTCATCATGGAGAAGGTCAAGGGCAACAACCTGCCCCGCGGCGTAGAGGTGCCCGCCCTGGACCGGGAGAAGAAGTGGGAGTTCACTGCGGTGGCTAAGGCCGGCGACCAGGTGGTGGGCGGCGATATCATCGGTACCGTCCAGGAGACCCCCTCCATTCTCCATAAAATCATGATTCCCCCCAAGATGAAGGGCAAGATCGTCTCCATCCAGAGCGGCTCCTTCACCGTCACCGAGACGGTGGCCGTGCTGGAGCAGGAGGACGGCTCCCAGGTGGAGCTGCCCATGATGCAGAAGTGGCCCGTCCGTGTGGGCCGCCCCTATAAGCACAAGTATCCCCCCGTTATCCCCCTGCAGTCGGGCCAGCGAATCGTGGACACCTTCTTCCCGGTGGCCAAGGGCGGTACTGCAGCCATTCCCGGCCCCTTCGGCTCGGGCAAGACAGTGATGCAGCACGCCCTGGCCAAATGGTCGGACGTGGACCTGGTGGTCTACATCGGCTGCGGCGAGCGCGGCAACGAGATGACCGACGTGTTGCGGGAGTTCCCCGAGCTGGTGGACCCCCGGACCGGCGAGTCCCTGATGAAGCGGACCGTCCTCATTGCCAACACCTCCGACATGCCCGTGGCCGCCCGTGAGGCCTCCATCTACACTGGTATCACCATCGCCGAGTATTTCCGGGATATGGGCTACGCCGTAGCCGTTATCGCCGACTCCACCTCCCGCTGGGCCGAGGCTCTACGTGAGATGTCCGGACGTCTGGAGGAGATGCCCGGCGAGGAAGGCTACCCCGCCTACCTGTCCTCCCGTCTGGCCCAGTTCTACGAGCGGGCCGGTTCCGTGTCCTGCATCGGTTCCGACGAGGACCGCCGGGGCAGCCTGACCGCCGTGGGCGCGGTCTCCCCTCCGGGCGGCGACCTGTCCGAGCCCGTCTCCCAGGCCACCATGCGTATTGTAAAGGTGTTCTGGGCCCTAGACGCCTCTCTGGCCTACCGCCGTCACTTCCCCGCCATCAACTGGCTGAACTCCTACTCCCTGTATCTGGACTCCCTGAAGCCCTGGTACGATGAGCACCTGGGCAAGGACTTCCTGCAAAACCGGGAATGGGCCATGTCCGTCCTCCAGGAGGAGGCCAGCCTGAACGAGATCGTGCAGCTGGTAGGTAAGGACTCCCTGTCCGCCAAGGACCAGATCACCCTGGAGACCGCCAAGATGATTCGGGAGGACTTTTTGCAGCAGAACTCCTTTGTGGATATTGACTCTTACTCCGAGTATGACCGCCAGGCCCGTCTGTTGGCTATGATCCGTCAGTACGATACCCAGTGCCGGGCGGCTGCGGAACGGGGCGGCGCCATTGCCCAGCTGTTTGCCATTCCCGTGCGGGAGAAGATTGGCCGGGCCAAGTCGGTACCCGCCGACCAGTATAAGGACGATTACGCCAACCTCCTGGTGGAGATGGAGGAGGAAATCACGGCCATCGCCGAGAAGGGAGAGGATGAACTGTGATTCGAGAATATAAGACGATCCAGGAGATCTCCGGTCCTCTGATGGTGGTCAACCGGGTCCAGGGGGTCACCTATGACGAGCTGGCGGAGATTGAGCTCAGCGACGGTTCCGTCCGGCGCTGTAAGGTGCTGGAGGTCAACGGCGACTCCGCTGTGGTGCAGCTGTTTGAGGCCTCTGCCGGTATCAACCTCTCCCAGTCTAAAATCCGTTTCCTGGGCCATCCCCTGCAACTGGCGGTATCCGGCGATATGTTGGGCCGGGTGTTTAACGGCATGGGACAGCCCATCGACGGCGGCCCCGCCATCCTGGCCGACGAATACCGGGATATTAACGGCCTGGCCATGAACCCTGCCGCCCGGAACTACCCCAACGAGTTTATTCAGACGGGTATCTCCACCATCGACGGACTGAATACCCTGGTCCGCGGTCAGAAGCTGCCCATCTTCTCCGGTTCCGGCCTGCCCCACGCCGCTCTGGCTGCCCAGATCGCCCGTCAGGCCAAGGTGCTGGACGGGGAATCCAACTTCGCTGTGGTCTTTGCCGCCATCGGTATCACCTTCGAGGAGTCGGAGTTCTTCGTCAGCGAGTTTAAGCGCACCGGCGCCATCGACCGTACCGTGCTGTTCACCAACCTGGCCAATGACCCCGCCGTGGAACGTATCGCCACCCCCCGTATGGCTCTGACCGCCGCGGAATACCTGGCCTTTGAGAAGAACATGCACGTGCTGGTCATCCTCACCGATATCACCAACTACGCCGAGGCCCTGCGTGAGATCTCCGCAGCCAAGAAGGAGGTCCCTGGCCGCCGTGGCTACCCCGGCTACCTGTATACCGACCTGGCCACTATGTACGAGCGTGCCGGACGGCAGGTGGGTAAGGAGGGGTCCATCACCATGATCCCCATCCTGACCATGCCCGAGGACGACAAGACCCACCCCATCCCCGACCTGACCGGCTATATCACCGAGGGCCAGATCATCCTCTCCCGGGAGCTGTACCGCAAGGGCATCAATCCTCCCGTGGACGTGCTGCCCTCCCTGTCCCGTCTGAAGGATAAGGGTACTGGCGCGGGCAAGACCCGTGAGGACCACTCGGGTACCATGAACCAGCTCTTTGCCGCCTACGCCACCGGTAAGGAAAACAAGGAGCTGATGTCCATTCTGGGCGAGGCGGCTCTGAGCCCCACCGATCTGCTCTACGCCAAGTTCGCCGATGAATTTGAAAAACGCTACGTCTCCCAGGGAACGGATGAGAACCGCTCCATCTTTGAGACCCTGGACCTGGGCTGGGAGCTGCTGAGTATCCTACCCAAGGGAGAGCTCAAGCGTATCAAGCCGGAGCTGATCGACAAGTATCTGCCCAAGAAAGACTAAGGGGGGATTTTGATGCCAAGCGCAACCATCAATCCCACCCGCATGGAGCTGACCCGGTTAAAGGGACGGCTCAAGACCGCCCAGCGGGGCCATAAGCTGCTGAAGGACAAGCGGGACGAGCTGATGAAGCAGTTTATGGACGTGGTGCGGGAAAACCGGGAGCTGCGCCGCCGGGTGGAGGAAGGGCTGATGCGGGCCCACGGTTCCTTTACCGTAGCCGCCGCCCTCATGTCCCCGGAGATGCTGGAGCAATCTCTGCTCTATCCCAAGCAGAGCGTGGAGCTGGAGATGACCTTCCAAAACGTGATGTCTGTGGACGTCCCCCAGTATCAATTTCATACCACCAGCCAGGACCCAGGTGAGGTTTATCCTTACGGCTTCGCCCAGACCAGCGGTGAGCTGGATGACGCGGTGGACGCCATGTCTCAGGTGTTCCGGGATATGCTCCGCCTGGCAGAGGTGGAGAAGACTTCCCAGCTGCTGGCAGAGGAAATTGAAAAGACCCGCCGCCGGGTCAACGCTCTGGAGTATGTGAAGATCCCGGAGATGCAAAGCAGCATCAAATATATCTCCATGAAGCTGGATGAGAATGAGCGTGCTAACACCATTCGTCTGATGAAGGTGAAGGACATGATTCTCAAGGAGGCTATTCTGGAGAAACGGGAAGCAGACGAAAAAGTGCTGGAAGCGTTTCATGAGACTCCAATCGAACTATAACCAACAAAAAAGCCGCCAGACCCAACTGGGCCTGGCGGCTTTTTTGTGTTGCTCAAAGGGTGAGAATTTTTTGCCGGTAGACGGCTCGATACAGCAGCAGGGCCACCACGCAGGAAAGAAGCTCTGCCAAAAAGAGGGAGAAGAACACCCATGCAGGATACAGGTAGATTAGCAGCAGTGCAATGGGAAGCAGCAAAATGATCTGGCGCAGCAGCGCCACCCACAGGGAGTGGGCATTGCGGCCCAGGGACTGGAGGGTGGCAGAGCAGATAATGCTCACCGCCGCAATGGGGAAGGAGAGGGCAGTCATACGCAGGGAGGGAACCCCCAGGGTAAGCGCCTCCCCGCTGGCCTGGAAACAAATCCGGAGCAGGGGACCGGCAAAGATCCACAGGAGCAGGGAGCCGAGCAGAGCGGTGGATACGGCGGCCAGAAATCCCACATGGATGGAGCGGGAGACCCGGTCCCGGTCCCGGGCTCCGTAATTGTAGCTGATGATGGAAATCAAGCCGTTGTTGACGCTGAACACGGGCATAAAAACGAAGGATTGCAGCTTGAAATAGACGCCAAGCACCCAGACGGCAAGCTCGGACCACAGCGTCAAAATGGCGTTCAGGCCCAGGGACATCACGCTGCTCAGGGCTTGGATCAAAATGGCAGGGGCGGCGATGCGGCACATTTCCCTCGCCAGAGCCGGTTGAAAGCGGAAGCCCCGTGGGGTGACGTGAAACTGGTGGCGGATGCGGCGGACGAGGATCAGACCGATCAGGCCGCCGGTAATTTGGCCGATTACGGTTGCCACGGCGGCGCCGGTGACCCCCATATCAAAGACGAAAATAAATATGGGGTCCAGAATGATATTGAGGAGGGCGCCTGAGCCCTGTACAATCATAAATCCGGCCGGGTGTCCGGTGGACTGGAGAATCCGTTCACAGGGGAACTGGGTGCATACGCCAAAGGAGAAGCAGCAGCACACGCGCAGATAGGCGGTGCCTTGGGCAATTACTTTGGGGTTGGAGGTACAGGCACGGAGATAAGCGCCGCTGGCTAGCAGGCCAAATAGAAAAAACAGCGCCCAGCAGAGGAAAAAGAGGAGAAACCCATGGATGACAGCAGAATTGGCCTCCTCCGGCTTTTGTTCTCCCAGCCGTCTGGAAAGCATGGCGCTAAAGCCCACTCCCGTGCCTACGCAGAAGGCGACCAATAGAGTCTGAATGGGATAGGCGTAGGACAGGGCCAGAAAGGCGTCCTCACTGACGCGGGTGACGTAGATGCTGTCCACCAGGTTATAAACCGCCTGCATCAGCATGGAGAGCATAATGGGCCAGGACATGGAACAGACCAAACGGCCCACAGGCATGGAGCCCAGGATATTTTCATTCTGCAACGCAGTCACCCTTTCACTAAAAAAGCAAAGAAAAAACGGGCTCCGAAGGGAGCCCGTTTACCGAAACCCAAGGAAAATCTCCGTGGGGACGGCGGGCCGTGGGCACGGAGAGACATCGTAAGGCTAGTATAGCAAGGAGAGATGGGGAAGTCAAGGGTCCCGTTGCATCATGGCCGTGGGGCAGGGAAAGAGAAAAACATGGAAATTTCCTTGGGAAGGACTTGACAAATCCTGTGGATTGAGCTATCCCGTTGAAGGTTAGTTAACGCTAACCGATTTTTCACACAATTAATTACCTGAAGCTAACTATTGAGAATCAACGATGAAGGATGTTTGATTAGGTGGACAACATGACATTGAACGATGCATTGGAAGGCAAAGAGTATGTAATACAGCAGATCGACACAGAGGACGAAGAGTTAAATTCTTTTTTGTTCTCTCTTGGCTGTTATGCGGGAGAGCCCATCACAGTGGTATCCCATCGTAAGGGTGGCTGCGTCGTCTCCATTAAGGATGGCAGATACAATATTGATAAACAGTTGGCAGATGCCATTCAGATTTAGGCCCTTGGCATGCGGGAATCCCGTGCATCGGGATACCCAATGGTTAGCTATAGGTAACTAAAAGACCCGTGTTGTGATCATTTGGGAGAAATCAATTAAATAGGAGGAATATCAATGAGAATTGCGTTGACCGGCAATCCAAACTCTGGAAAAACCACCATGTATAATGCCCTGACCGGGCGGAATGAAAAGGTGGGCAACTGGGCAGGCGTCACCGTGGAGAAGAAGGAGCACGCGATCAAGAAGAACTACGTCAGCACTTCGGAAGAGCTGATTGCGGTGGATTTGCCCGGCGCCTATTCCATGTCCCCCTTTACCTCTGAGGAGAGCATCACCAGCTCCTATGTGCGCCATGAGCACCCCGATGCCATTATCAACATTGTGGATGCCACCAACCTGAGTCGAAGCCTGTTTTTTACCACCCAGCTGCTGGAGATGGGGATTCCGGTGGTGGTAGCGCTCAACAAGAGCGACATCAATGGGAAAAAAGGAACCACCATTGATGTTCATGCACTGTCGGAAAAGCTGGGATGTCCGGTGGTGGAGACGGTGTCAACCACTGCCGAAGGTCTGCAAAAGGCCGTGGATGCGGCTGTGGGGCTGAAGGGGAGAGGGCAAATCGCTCCCTACGTCCAGGGAGACGTTGACCTGAGCGACAAAAAGGCGGTGGAGGAGGCCGACCGTAAGCGCTTTGCCTTCGTCAACCAGCTGGTGTCCCAGGTGGAGAAGCGGAAGGTGCTCACCAAGGATAAGGGGACCGATGACGCCATCGACGCAATTCTGACCAACAAATTTTTAGGGATTCCCATTTTTGCCGCCGTCATGTACCTGGTCTTCCAGATCTCCCAGGTTTGGGTTGGGCCTCTGGTGGCGGACACCCTGGTGGCCTGGATCGAAACCTTCCAAGGTTGGGCGGGCGAACAGCTGGCGCAGGCCAACCCCCTCCTCTCGGCCCTGCTGGTGGACGGCATCATCGGCGGCGTAGGCGCCGTGGTGGGCTTTTTGCCGCTGGTCATGGTCATGTACTTCCTCATCGCCCTGCTGGAGGACTGCGGCTATATGTCCCGGGTCTCGGTGGTGCTGGACCCCATTTTTAAGAAGGTGGGTCTGTCCGGCAAGTCGGTGATCCCCTTTGTCATCGGCACCGGCTGTGCCATCCCCGGCGTTATGGCCAGCCGTACCATCCGAAACGAGCGGGAGCGCCGGGCCACTGCCATGCTCACCCCCTTTATGCCCTGCGGGGCCAAAATCCCCGTCATCGCCCTGTTTGCCGGAGCCTTTTTTGATGACGCCGGCTGGGTGAGCTTTACCATGTACTTCACCGGCATTGTCCTGATCTTCCTGGGTGCCCTGCTGGTCAATAAGATCGCCGGATACAAAAACCGCAAGTCCTTCTTTATCATTGAGCTGCCGGAGTATAAGGTCCCCTCTTTGTGGTTTGCCTTTAAGGCCATGTGTGCCCGGGGCTGGGCCTATGTTGTGAAGGCGGCTACCATTATCCTGCTGTGTAACACCGCCGTGCAGGTGATGCAGACCTTCAACTGGAGCTTCCAGGTGGCGGAGACCGCCGACAGCTCCATCCTGGCTTCCATTGCCGGACCCTTTGCCTATCTGCTGGTGCCCATTGTGGGTGTGCTCAGCTGGCAGCTGGCCGCCGCCGCTGTTACCGGCTTCATCGCCAAGGAGAACGTGGTGGGCACCCTGGCTGTGTGCTTTGTGGGCCTGGAAAACTTCATCGATACCGATGCCCTGGAAATGATGGAGGGCGCCGGAGCCGAGGTGGCAGGGGTTATCGCTATTACCAAGGTGGCCGCCCTGGCTTACCTGATGTTTAACCTCTATACCCCGCCCTGCTTCGCCGCCATCGGCGCCATGAACTCGGAAATGAAGAGCGCTAAGTGGCTGTGGGCCGGTATTGGACTGCAGCTGGGTACCGGTTACACGGTGGGCTTCCTGGTCTATCAGATCGGTACTCTGATCACCACCGGCGCGCTGGGGGCGGGCTTCCTGCCTGGCCTGGTTGCGGTGCTGGTGTTTGCCGGAATCCTGGTACACCTGTGCATGAAGACAGAGCGGGATTTGAAGCAGGAATACGCACTGAGTGCAGTGAGAACATAATGATGGATTTACTGGTAGGCGGAATCCTGGTGGTCATCGTAGGTGCCGCCGCAGGATACGTGTACAAAGCGAAAAAAAGCGGGAAAACGTGCATTGGCTGTCCGGATAGCGGCTGCTGCAGCGGGAAGGAAGGCGGCTGCTGTGGCTGCGGCCATTCCTCGGGCCATTGCAGATGACTCCTGTGACAGTTTCATAGAAAAAGTAGGGAAGCCCCCCGGTCTCCAAGTGAGACCGAGGGGCTTCCGGTAAGAGGTGGGAAACAGACAAGTCAGAACTCTAATTTACCAGAGGCAATATGCCTGCCGCTTTTCCGGTCAAACAGAAGAATGTTGTCGCCGGAGACGGAGAGGGGTACCTTGGTACCGATGGTGAACAGGGAGCTGCCGAAGATCACGCCAGTGAGGAGGAAGTCATCCACCCGCACCTTGATGGTGGACTCCATACCGGTGGGCATAGCACCGTAGATCTCTCCCTCCAGGGAGCCCTGGTCCACAATATCCAAAAACTCCGGCCGAATGCCCAGCACCAGATCCTCGTTGGTAAGGACGGGTTCCTCCTGGAGGGAGTCGTCCTCCTCCACCACCTTGGCGATGTGGTAGCGGAAGGTCTCGTCCTTGTTGCCCTTTTCCACATAGGACTTCTCTGCCGCCTTTTTCCGGTGCTCCTCCGCCTGGGCAGCCTGGTGGGCGTCCCGGTCACGGAACCACTGTTCCAGATTCAGAGGGGAGGAGGGGCGGAAGGTGGCCTTGCGCCCGGCAAAGACCTCCAGGGCGATGGAGCCATCCGCCTGCTGCTTCCCCTTGGCCTCCACAAAGTTGATGGAGGGGTTGCCCACAAAGTCGGCCACAAACAGGTTGTCGGGGCGGTTGTAGACGGTGAGGGGGGCGTCGTACTGCTGGAGGACGCCGTTGTTAATAAGGCAGATCTGGGTAGCCAGAGTCATAGCCTCCATCTGGTCATGGGTGACGTAGACGAAGGTGGAGCCCGTCTCCACATGGAGACGTTGCAGCTCATAGCGCATCTCCAGACGCAGCTTGGCGTCCAGGTTGCTTAGAGGCTCATCCATAAATAGGACGGAGGGCTCGGGGGCCAGGGTGCGGGCAATGGCCACACGCTGCTGCTGGCCGCCGGAGAGCTCGGCGGGGTAGCGGTCCATAAACATGCCGATTTTCACAATCCGGGACACCCGGCGCACAGACAGATCGATCTCCTCCTTGGACAGCTTTCGGACCTGGGTGACCACCTGGCCGTTCTGGACCACCTCAAAGCGGTCGTTGAGGGTCTGGGCCTTCCGGGCGGCGTCCACCTTGGTCTGGAGGGAGGTAATCTCTCCAGAGACGTCCTTGCCCTGCTCCAGGTGGTAATTGTAGAGCTTTTTGGCGGTGTAAATGGAGATGGTGAAGGCGTCGATGAGCTTGACATAGGCCTTTTTCTCGTCGATCTTGCCCTTTTTGTCCCGGCAGTCCTCGATGATTTTTACCACCTGGCCGGGGTCCTTGAGGATTTCCGCCAGACGGGCGGCATTTTTGGCCTCAAAATCTACTGTGGGCAGGGGCTCTTTAATGTTGGACAGGCCAAAGGCGATGTTGTCGTAGACGGTCATGTTGGGCCACAGGGCGTAGTTCTGGAAGAGAAAGCCCACCTTCCGCTTGTTGGCGGGGACGTTGATGCCCTGTTGGCTGTCAAAGACCACCTGGTCGCCGATGGTGATACGGCCGCTGGTAGGGGTCTCCAGCCCAGCGATCATCCGCAGGGTGGTGGTCTTGCCGCAGCCGGAGGGGCCTAGCAGGGTGACAAAGGCGTTGTCCTCAATGACCAAGTCCAGGTCGTCCACGGCGTAGAATTTGCCCCAGCGCTTGGTCACATGTTCTAATCGAATTTCCGGCATGGTGTTAACCTCCTATTCCCTTGTCCAGGCTGGCTCCTGTGACCTTGTTGACCAGGGTGTTGCACACCAGGATGGTGATGATCAAAATCAGGTTGATGCCGCTGGAGAAGGCGTACAGACCCATCTCGTCGAAATAGTCCAGAGTGGTGGCCAGGATAAAGCCCTGAACGCACAGCAGCATGAACAGGCTCAGCTCCCGCAGGCAGGTCATGAAGGGGAGCAGGTAGCCGCTGATGATGGACGACTTCTGGATGGGGATGATGATGCGGGTCATGCGTTTGATCCAGGGGATGTTCTGGATAATGGCCGCCTCCTCGATCTCACCGGAGAGCTGGAGCATGGAGTTCAGGGAGCTGCGGCTGGCGAAGGGGATGTACTTGATGGTACCTACGATGATCAAAATGGTGTAGGTATTAAAGAGATTGACATGTTCATTAGAGAAGAGGATAAAGAAGGCTACGCCCACGGCGATGGAGGGCATCAGATAGGGGAGGAAGGCCACAGAGTTTACGTAGTTGGCCCATTTACTTCGCCGGTTTTTGGATACGGCGTAGCCGATGAGGGTGCCGATGGTGCCTGCCAGCAGGGAGCAGCACACGCTGACCCAGATGGTGCCCTTGAAGGCGTTCCAAATGGTCTCGTTGTGGAGGATACCCTTCTGACCGTACATGCCGTTTTCGGTGACGTTCTCGTCGGTGGTCCACCACTTGGTGGTCAGGTTGTCCGGGTCACCGGTGTAGAGGAAGGAGTAGTCACCGGGGTTAGGCAGGAAGGTCTCAAAGGCGAAGGAGACGATGGGGAAGATGCTGGTAAAGAAGGTGACCACCACCAGCACAAGGGCGATGACGTATTTCCCCACCCGGCCCAGATTGATTTTGGAGATTTGGCCGGATTTGCCGGTGACGGTGGTGTAGCCCTTCCGGCTTTGCAGGCTGAGCTGATTGAGGAACATGATGGCCACGCCGAAGACCATCATAATGATGGCCAGGATGCTGGCCTCGCCGGTGTACTTGGAGTTCATGGAGATGTACTTGGTGGCCAGGGTGGTCAGCCCCAGGTAATGGGGCACCGGGTAGGAGCCCATGGCGCTGCCGAAGACCAGAAGGATGGTGGACAGGATGGCGGGCTTGACCATGGGCAGGGTGATGCGGCACATGATCTTCCACTTGGGGGTGTCCAGAATGGTGGCTGCCTCCTCCAGATTGGCGTCCATATTCCGGAAGATACCCCCGATGAGGATGTAGGCGAAGGGGGCGTAGTGCAGGCCCAGCACCACTAGGCTGGGAAAGAGACCCTTGCACCACCAGATGGGCATGTTGATGCCCAGGGTGGCGGCCAGCAGGCCGTTGGAGGTGCCGGTGACGGCGTTGGAGTTGAACATATTCTGCCACACCACGGCCAGGGTCCACTGGGGCATGATGTAGGGGAAGATGAAAATGGAGCTGAGGTACTTGCGCCAGGCCAGGTTGGTGCGGGTGATGAGGAAGGCAAAGAGCCCGCCGAAGAGGATGGCCACCACGCAGGTGCCTACTGCCAGCAGCACGGTGTTGAGCAGGGGGGTCCAGAGGTTAGTTTTGGCCATGCGGCTGGTGAACAGGTCCACATAGTTGACAATGGTATAGCCGGAGCTCTGTCCGGTGAGGTGGGCGTCGATGGTGCCGGGGTGGATTTTAAAGGTGTCCTCCACGATGGCGATGATGGGAGCCACGGTGCTGAAGGTGAGGACGATGCCCATGAGCAACAGGATGACGTTGTGAGGCTTGGAGAAGTAGGTTTTGATCTTATTGCGCCGGATGGCGGCGGTATTGACGCGGATGGTTGTTGGGTCCATAGAATCTCTCCTTTTTGCCGGGCTGGAAAGCGCCCTTGGATGCGGTGGCGGACACGCGCGTCCAAGGGCGCTTTTGGTTTACCGGGTCAGAGCTTGCAAGGGATTAGCCGGCGCTGTACTTGGTGAGCATCTCGATCCAGCTGCCCACAGAGAAGGAGACGGAGGCGCAGTACTGCGGGTCCTCCAGCACCAGCTTGCCGTCAGTGGTCCACCAGTCGTAGCCGGCGTCGTTGAGGGCGGCAAACTCCACGGTGGTGCCGTCTTCGGCCATGCCTCCGGTCTGGTGGTGGTAGATCTCCTCATTTTCCGCGGCCACGGCGGGGTTGGAGGAGTAGCCGCCGATGTCCTTGCCCCAGGCGGAGAAGCCGTCGGCGGTGCAGGTCATGTAGGCGATGAAGGCGCAGGCGGTCCAGGGCAGGGGGCTGTTGTCGGTGACAAAGAGGTAGTGGCAGTAGCCAAAGCCGCCGATGCCGGTGTAGCCGTCGTTATAGGCAGCCACGGTGATGTTGTTCTTGGAGACGGAGGCGGACTCCTCCACACTTCTCAGCTTGGAGTACACCAGCAGACCGAACTGGTCGGTGGCGGACTTGTCCACCAGGGTGTTGCAGATGGGGCCGTCGTCGGTCTGAGCGTTGTAGCTCTCCACCCACAGCTTGATCCAGGCCAGAGCGTAGGCGCCGTCGGCACCCAGGCCCAGATCGGCGGCCTCAGATTCCATAGCGGTGATGGTGGGCTGGAAGTAGGCCTGTTCCTCGGCGGGGAGGGCCTCAAAGGCCTCCTTCAGCCAGGCGGCGTAGTCGTCCCGGGTGAGCATATACAGGAAGTTCTTGCCCACGATCTCCGAGTCGATGTCCATGAACAGGGCATGCTCGCCCTCGGCCACAAAGTCCCAGCAGTTGTCGTAGGTCTTGGAGCCGGTGTTGTTGTACATGAAGATCTTGTTCAGGGTTTGCAGGGGCAGGTAGCCTTCGTACTCCTCGGCGGTGGTGCCGTTGGCGTCGGCCCAGTCCTTGGGAATGAAGGTGTCCAGAATGCCGGTCTGGACCATCTTGGACTCGATCTGGTTGCCGTCCTGAATGAGGGTCATGGCGAAGGTGCCGGTGTCCTTCAGGGAGTCGGCGGTGAGCTGATCAAAGATCTTGTTGTTCTTGGGCTGCTGCCAATCAAACTCCATGTTGTAGTTGGGGTCGATGGTCTGCAGGTACTCAATGAACAGGGGCAGGGCGCTCTTGCCGCGGCTGGAGTTGCCCACGCCGTAGAAGGTCTTGCCGTTGGATTCCTCAATGGCCTTCTGGGCCAGCTCCTCCAGCGTCATGGTCTGGGCCTGCTGGATGATCTTCTGAGTTTCGGTAAGGTTCTCCGGGGTAGTGGAGCCGGAGCTGGCGGAGCTGCCACCGGAGCTGCCGCCGGAGCTGGCGGAGCTGCCGCTGGAGCTGGGCGTTTTGGTTCCGCCGCAGGCGACCAGGGCCAGAGACATAGACGCGGCCAGGAGCAGGGCTAGAAATCGTTTCATGATCGTTCCTCCTTTAACGTATTGTGATTTCCCACAAAATTGGACCGGAAGATTCCGGGCCATCTGTTGTTTTTATTGTATGCGAAGGAGGATGGAAAAAACAGGGGACAAAACTGCGGTTTTTTGTTTTCTTCTGCGATTTCTGTGAGATGTGATGAAAAGGATGGGGTATCTGTGCTATAATTAGTCAAAATCCTAAGGAGGAAAGAGGTGAAGCCGGGGTGAGGGGAAGAAAGATGTGGGCGGTGTTGGCCCTGGCACTGTGCACCCTGGTAAGTTGCACCCCGGCTTTGGAGGGGGAGGATTTGGCCTGCGCCCCGGTGGAGGAGGAGCGATTGGTGGTCTATACCTCCCATAAACAGGAGGTCTGGTGGCCCATCGTAAAGGAATTTGAGGAGCGCACCGGTATTTGGGTGGACGTGGTGACGGGGGGCAGTAGCGAGCTGCTGCAGCGCATTGCGAAGGAGGAGCAATCCCCTCGGGCCGACGTGATGTTTGGCGGAGGGGTGGAGAGTCTGGCCTCCTACGAGGACAGCTTTGCCCCCTACATCAGCCGGGAGGCGGAGGCCATTCCGGAACAGTTTCAGGACCCCGATGGACTGTGGACCCCCTTCTCCTCCCTGCCGGTGGTGCTGATCTATAACACCAAGCTGGTGGGAGAGGGCCAGGTGACCCGGTGGAGCGACCTGCTCTCCCCCTATTTTCAGGGGAAGATCGCCTTTACGGACCCGGCGGTGTCCGGGTCCAGCTATACCAGCCTGGTCACCATGATCTGTGCCTTGGGCGGGGACGCGGAGGAGGACCTACACCGGTTTGCCGCCAATTTGGACGGCCGTCAGCTGGAGAGCTCCGGAGATGTGCTCACCTTGGTGGCGGACGGTACCGACTGGGTTGGAGTCACCTTGGAGGAGACTGCACTCAAGCGGATTGCGGCCGGGGACGACATTGCCATGGTCTATCCCACCGATGGCACCAGCTCTGTTCCGGATGGGTCCGCGCTGGTTCGGGGCGCCCCCCATGAGGAGAATGCCAAACGGTTTTTGGATTTTACCATCAGCCGGGACGTGCAGCAATTGGTGGCTGAACAGTCCTACCGCCGTCCGGTGCGTAGGGATGTGGAGCCAGCAGAGGAACTAGCGGATCTGGAGGAGCTGCTGTTGGTGGACTATAATGTGGACTGGGCCAGCCAGAACCGGGAGAATCTTCTGATGAGCTGGGCCTTTTTCCTGGGTGGGGAGGAGGAAGCATGAAAACTCGGCTGACTCGTTCCTTTCGAGGACGGCTGTTTGTTGCCTTTTTGATTGGCTCCCTGGTGCCGCTGCTGTTGTGCTCGGCCATGCTGCTGCAGATCTTTCGCCTGCGGATGACGGAAAACGCCGCCGCCGAGGTGCGGGAGTCCATGGACCACGCCCTGAATGCCCTGGATACTGCGGTTGAGGGCTTTGTCCGGGCCGCGGAGCAGCTGAGCGGGGACGAGGTGGTGTTCCAGGCCCTGGAAACTGGGAGTGGGGAGACTACGCAGGTCTATAGCAGGTTGTTCACCGCTACGGCGGGGCTACGGGATTATGCCCGCTTTGACCTGTACGACCGGGAGGGAATTTGGCGGTATTCCACCTTGAACGCGCCCTCCCAAAGACAGCTGCCCACCAATTGGGGCATCTTGGGGCAGGCGAACCGGGAAGAGGGGCTGACCTTTGTGGCCAGCGAGGATGTGACCAATACGGCGGTCCCTCTGCTCCGGGGCGGAATGCTCCTGCGTAGCCCCCAGGGAGAAACGGTGGGCTATCTGGTGATCAGCCTGTACCAGGCGGATCTGCGGCAGCTGCTGGACGGAACCTATGGCAGCCAAAACGATCTCATCCTACTCAGCCAATATTGGCGTCCGGTCTACTGTGCCCAACCCAGTCTGGCTGCCTCACTGGCCCCTGTGCTGCGTCAGCAGCTGCTGCTGGGAGAGGCACTGGACAAAATTTCCGAGGAATTTTCCTATCAGGTGGCCCTCCAATCGTCTACGGGGCTGTATCTGGTTCTGCGTCATCCCCGGGTATTCAACCACGACACCATGGCGCTTTTGTATACGGTGAGCGCCTCCTGCGCCCTGGTGTGCGTGCTCATCTCCGTGTTGATGAGCCTGAAGCTCAGCCGGCAGATGTTTCGCCCCGTTCAGCGCCTGCATACCGCCATCGGCGAGGTGGTGCAGAACAACCTGGATGTCCAGGTGCCTCTGGATCGAAACGACGAGCTGGGGGAGCTGGCCCAGCGGTTCAACGGAATGGTGGTGGCCCTGAAGCGAAACCAGGAGGAGCTGGTCAAAAATCAAAAGGAGCTCAACGAGGCCCAGATCCGAATGCTCCAGGCCCAGCTCAACCCCCACTTTTTGTGCAACACCCTGGACACCATGAAATGGATCAGCAAAATCAATCAGGTGCCCCAGGTGGCGGTGATGTCCACCGATTTGGCGGACATTCTGCGCTTTTGCATCTCTCCCGAGGAGTTTGTCCCCCTGCGGCGGGAGGTGGAGATATTGGAGCGGTATATTGAAATTCAAAAAATCCGCCTGTCCAGCGCCTTTACCTTTACCACCCACATTCTCCCGGAGCTGGAGGAGTGTTTGGTACCCAAGATGATCCTCCAGCCCATCGTGGAAAATGCCATCCTCCACGGTCTGGAGGGAGTGGAGCAGGGGACCATTCGGGTGATCGCCCGGCGGGAGGACGAGGACCGAATCAGCCTGGTGGTGGAGGATAACGGCAGAGGACTGCCCCCCGAGATGGCAGGACCCTATGCCAATCGGGACCGGGAGCGGTCCCGGGGCCACCTGGGTCTATATAATGTGGATACCATTCTGCGTAAATATTACGGTGAGGGCTTTGGTCTGTGGCTGGACTGTGGAGCCCAGGGACGTGGCGCGGTGGTCCGAGCCACACTGCCCCTGCGGTGGGAGGAGGAGACAGAGTGCTGAAGGTACTGGTAGTGGAAGACGAGGAAATGATTCGAAAGGGAATCGTTTTGGCGGTGGACTGGGCGGCGCTGGGGTGCGTCGTGGTGGGCGAGGCGTCCAACGGCGAGGAGGCCCTGGAGGCGGTAGAGCGGTACAATCCTACCTTGATTATTACCGATCTGAAAATGCCCAAAATGGACGGGATTGAAATGCTACGGCAGCTGCGGGAGCGGGGGAATCAAGCCTTCGTAATTATTCTCACTGCCTATGACAGCTTTTCCTACGCCCAGAGTGCCCTGCGGCTGGGGGCGGTGGATTTCTTGCTGAAACCCTTCCACGATGGGGAGCTGGAGCAGGCGGTGCAAGCCGTGCGCAAGCGCATGGCGGGTCAGGGGGAAGCACAGGGGACAGCCCTCTCCATTCCGGGGCTAAAAAAGGGGGATAAGAGCAAGTATGTTCTCCAGGCCATGGACTATATTGGCCAGCACTACCAGGACCCCAACATCAGTGTGGGAGTTATTGCCCAGTCCCTGGGGCTGAGTGAGGGGCATTTGAGCCACACCTTTAAGAAGGAGACCGATTACACGCTGCTCAATTACCTCACCCGCTTCCGCATCCACAAGGCCATGGAGCTGCTCCGGGATTGCCGGCTGAAGGTGTATGAGGTGGCGGAGCAGGTAGGGTATAAGGATATTACATATTTCTCCGCCACCTTTAAAAAGCTGACGGGGGTGAGCCCGTCGGAGTACCAGGATACCAGCCGCTGATCAGGCGGCGGAGGGGGAAAGAACGTTGATCAAAGGAATTTTATTTGATATGGACGGGGTGCTGGTGGATACCGATGTATATCACTTCCAGGCGTGGAAGGAGCTGGCGGAGGAGCTGGGGATCCCCTTTACCCGGGAACAGGGAGACCGGTGCCGTGGCATTTCCCGCATGGACAGCCTGGAAATTGTGCTGGAGGGGTCAAAGCGCAGCTATTGTCTGGCGGAGAAGCAGGCCATGGCTGATAAAAAGAACCGCAGGTATCGGGAACTGCTGGTCGGGCTGACGCCGGAGGATTTGTCCCCCGGGGTCCGACAGGTTCTGCCGGAGCTGCGCCGCCGGGGCTACCGCCTGGCGCTTGCCTCCTCCAGCCGGAACGCAGGCCTGATTTTGGAGCGCACCGGTCTGGGACAGTGGCTGGATGGAGTGGCGGACGGCACCTGTGTGACCCGGGCCAAGCCTGATCCGGAGGTGTTTTTGACCGCCGCCCGGATGATCGGGGTGGAGGCAGACTGCTGTGCGGCGGTGGACGACGCCCTGGCGGGGATAGAAGCGGCCCACCGGGCAGGAATGGTGGGGGTGGCCATCGGGGACTCCGCGCTGCACGGGGCGGGGGACTATAATCTGACATCTCTGGAACAGCTGTTGGAGCTGTTTCCCGCCAAGGAGGGAGAGGCATGATTCGGCTGGTGGCCTGTGACATTGACGGCACCCTCCTCCATGGGGACGAGAAAGAAATTGCTCCGGTGATCTGGGAGGAGATCATCCGCCTAAGAAGAAAGGGAATTTTGTTCTGTCCGGCCAGTGGGCGGCAGTACAGCAGCCTGCGGCGGCTGTTTGCCCCGGTGGCGGGGGAGCTGGCCTACCTGTGTGAAAATGGAGCGGTAGTCTTTGGCCCCGGTTCACCGGGACCGGTGCTGGGGAAGACGGTAATGGAGCGTGGGGAGGCGCTGCGGCTGTGCGAGGAGATTTTGGCCCAGCCCCAGTGCGAAGTGCTAATTTCCGGGGAGAATACCAGCTACCTGTGTCCCAAGCAGGGGGATATTGTGGACCATATCCGCTATTTTGTGGGCAACAATGTCACCCTACTGGATCGGCCGGACCAGGTGCCGGAGGAGATGGTGAAGGTCTCCGCCTACTGCCGGGAGGGGGCGGAGCGGGTGGAGCCGGTGCTCTCCCCCCGGTGGAAGCAGTTCCATGGGGCGATTGCGGGAGAAAAGTGGTTGGATTTTACCCTGGCGGACAAGGGAACGGGGTTGGAACAGCTGTGCGCCGCGCTGGGCGTGGAACTGGGTGAGGTAGTTGCCTTTGGAGATAACTACAACGATGTGCCCATGCTGAAGCGAGTAGGGAGGGCGTATCTCATGGAAAATGCGGCCGAACCCCTGCGGCAGCGCTTTCCCAACCACTGCCGCAGAGTGGAGGATATTTTGGGGACAATCGAATAAAAAACACAGAAGGGACCAACGATCAGTTGGCCCCTTCTGTGTTATGGGAGAGCGGAAACAGGACGGGTTTGGAGGCCCTATCCTGAGAGGAAGCAATTACAGGGTGGCCAGGAAGGCAGCGCACTTATCAGCCATGGCCTGATCCTCCTGGGCGGAGCGGCCGCTGACACCCACAGCGCCCATGGGCTCCCCGTCCTTGCTGACAATGGGGGTACCGCCGGGCATAGTAGTCATGCCGGGGATGACAAAGGCATCCAGCGTGGTGCCAGAGTCCTGGCAGAATTGCAACAGAGCGGTGGTAGTGCGCTCCATTTTCGCGGCGGTGAAGGCCTTGCCCGAGGCAATTTTTCCGCTGCGGGGGGGAGTGTTGTCCATGTGGGACATATAGACGATATCGCCGGCTTCGTCGGCAATGGCCAGTACGACGGGCTTACCGCCGTCCTTCTCCACCTCTTGGGTGACATACTGGCAAAGGGCGATGAACTGGGCGTGAGAAATTCTGCGAATCATAGTACAACCTCCTCAAAAATATGAATCCATTGCTCTGTGTTGGTGGGGGTGCTTTTCCATATATTTCGCACAAAAACTTGCGCTGGTCGCTTTCGGTTTATAACAAAGTACCAAAGAATCCGGAGGAAGTCAAAGGGTTGAGGCGAAGAAGAGACATTTTGTGCGAAAACGCTTGCTATTGGTATACACTTTGTCCATCCCTTATTTTGCGCGCAGGTCAATAGACAAAGTAATCGTGGAACAGCATGGTGACAGACATATAAAGACGGGTGTAGTAGTCGTTCAGATCCAGATTTCCCACAGAGGAGATTTTTTCCAATCGCTTAATAAGAGTGTGGCGATGGAGGAAAAGCTGGCGGGCGGTTTTGGTCATGTTGCAGCTGTTGGAGAGGTAGACCCGGAGGGTGTGGGTGTAGTTGGAGTTATTGGCCCGGTCATAATTTAGAAGCATCTGCAAGGCCTGGTTGTCCAGCACAGCAGAGGACTCCTTGCGGTGGATCTGCCCCAGCATTTTGATAAAGCTGATGTGGTTATAGGCGCAAACACCCCGTCTGGCCCGGATGAGCTGAAGGGTGTTGAGTGCGTCTGTAGCGTGTTTGAGTGCCAGCACAAAGCCGTCCCGGGAGCGCAGACGGTCGGCGCCTACATAGTAGTTGGTTCCCAGCTCCTCGGAGAGCAGAGTGAGCTTGGTGTTCAGAGAATAGAGCATGGAGTGGAAGTCCTCGGAGCTGGGGAAAACGGCCAGGAAAATGTGTTTGTGCTGGGGCAGCTCATGGACCAAGAACAGATTGCTGTAGGATTGGGCAAAGGAGTTAATTTGCCCCAGGCATTTGCGCCAGCTGTCTTCCTCTGCATTGACGTAATTGACCGGGTCGAGGAGCATGATATGGGTGCACAGCTCTTCATTGTCCCGCAAAATTTCCGCCTCATGCTCTGCCATGCACTTTTCAAAAAAGGAAGCGGCCTCTTTCAGGACCCCGCGACTCCAATTTTTCTGGGTTTCCGAGTCAATTACTCGGGTCATAGTGCGCAGGATTTCAGAGAAGGTGAGGGTTTTGGGCAGCTGGAGTACGGGAAAATCCAAGGCGTCTGCCTGCTCCAGAATGTAGCTGGGGATGGAGTCGATGTAGTAGCCGGTCTGGATGGCAATTCCACTGACGCCCCGTCTGGACAACTGGGGGATCAGGTCCCGGTATGTCTCCTCCTGCTGCAAACCAAAGCCCGTGGTAAACAGCAGCTCTCCCACCTGAATGGACTTGGGAGAATCCAGAATTTCCATGATGTTAATCCAAAAGATCTCGTTGCTGATGCCGCGTCGGCCGGCCACAAGTTTAATATCCGGAAATATTTTTTGACCAATCAAGTCCTGAATGGTAAAAGCCATGTCGATTATCCCTCCTGAATCTGATGCAGCGGACGCGGTATTATTTCTCCTGGTGGTACCGGGGAGGCAGGTTAAATTCCTTGATTTTATATTGGAGATAGCGGCGGGAGACCCCCAAATATTCGGCTGTTTTGGTGCGGTTGCCGCCGAACAGGTTCAAAGCCGCTAAGATATCCTCCTTGCTGGGGGAAGCGGGGCGGAAGGGAGGATGGGGGTGGTGGTAGAGGGGGGCAGAATGGACGGAAGCGGGCTCGTCCCCCAGTAACCCCACAGGAATGCTGGTGATTTCGGTGGTGGCGGAAGGGGTCATGACCACCATCCGCTCCACAAAATTTCGGATCTCCCGGACGTTACCTGGCCAGCTGTAAGCCTGTACCTGCTCCAAAACCTTGTCCGAGAAGCTCTTTTTCAAGTTGTATTTATGACAGAAATAGTCCAAAAAGTGCAGGCAGAGGGGGACAATATCCTCTCGCCGACTGCGAATGGGGGGGATGGTCAGGGGGATGACGTGAAGTCGGTAATATAGGTCTTCCCGGAATTTCCCCTCCTGGACCAGACTGTATAGGTCCTGGTTGGTGGCTGTGATCAGTCGGAAATCCACCTTTTTGGGGTGGATAGAGCCGATTTTATAGACGATCTTATCCTCAATGACCCGGAGGATTTTACTTTGGACACTCAGGGGCAGGGAGTTAATCTCATCCATAAACAGGGTACCACCGTCCGCCGCCTCGATCAGTCCCATTTTACCCTCTTTACTGGCGCCCGTAAAGCTCCCTTTCTGGTAACCAAACAGCTCTGATTCAATGAGATTCTCGGGGAAAGCGGCGCAGTTAATGGTGACCAGAGGCTTATCTTTTCGAGTGCTGTGCTCATGGATGAAGCGGGAGAATACCTCCTTGCCGCTTCCAGATTCCCCGTATATGAGGACACTGGAGTCCAGGGGCGCGATACTCTCGGCGATGGAGAGCACCTGCTTGAGCTCCTTGCTCTTGACTACGATGCTGTTTTCCTCCTGGCGGGCGCCTCCGCGGCTGACAGAGGCCTCATTGAGGATGCTGGTCTCCTTTAAAAGGGTGTGGTAAAGGGTCTCAAAATTTTGGACATCCTGTAGCATGGTAATGACATACTTGATGTTCCCCTCCCCGTCAAAGATGGGAGTTCCGGTAACGATGCGCATACGGGTGGGGCCGTCAATTTTTTGAATGTCCTGATAAAACTGCAAACGACTGACCCGCTGGCGCTTTTCCATTACCAGATCATAGACGCATACGTCAATGAACTGGTAAAAGTCATGGACATTCATTTTTAGATACTCGTGCCGAGGAATGTTTCGCCAGTTGATCATCACTGTATTGACAAAGACAAAATTTCCCGCCGCATCGTAAACGGCAATGCCGGCATCGATGTTGTCCATGACCACGGAGAGAGGGAGATCCTCCTGCGCATGGGGGAAATGCATCAATTCTTCCATAAAAAGATCCTCCAGACAGCGGCTTAACGGGGCGGTGTTGGAATAATATAGGTAAGCACAAAGAGTTGTGCGGATACACAGTCCCCAACATATAAATATACCATATTTTTGTCGAATTTGAAATAGGAGAAAAAAACGACAAAGTGTCCACTCATTGTGATAATTAGTGTGCATTGTGTCTGTTGCGAAAGGGTAGCATTTTCTCGTACAATATGGACAAAAGGAGGCAATGCGGATATGGGTTATCAAGTACTTATTACTGAGCCTGTCAATGAGAAGGGCTTGGACTTCCTGCGGGAGCAGGGCTATCACCTGATTATGGGCAGTGGACCGGATGAGGAGACTCTCATCAAGGAGTGCAAGGATTGCGACGCTGCGCTGACCCGCAACGGCAAGTTCTCCGCTCGGGTCTTTGACAGCTGCCCCAAGCTGAAGGTCGTGTCCATGCACGGCGTTGGCGTGGATGGCATTGATGTGGACGAGGCCACCAAGAGAGGAATCCAGATCTCCAATGCGGCCGATTCCAACCAGAGCTCGGTGGCGGAGTATGCCATCGGCCTGATCCTCATGCTGGCCAAGCACACCGTGATTTACAACAACGGCCTGAAGACGGGCGATATGTCGGTGCGCAAGCTCTATGGTAACGACGTCCGTGGAAAGACCCTTGGTATCATTGGTATGGGCAATATCGGCAAGCAGGTAGCCCAGATTGCATCTAAGGGCTTGGGAATGAAGGTTGTAGGATACAGCCGCCGGATTACGGAGAAGCAGGATACCGACTTTGGTTATCTGACTCCGGATATGGACGAGGTTGTTTCCCTCGCGGATTATCTCTCCCTCCACCTGCCCGGCACCGATGCCACCCGCAAGATTCTGAGCGCGGAGCGGCTGAGCAAGATGAAGGAGAGCGCATACCTCATCAACACCGGACGCGGTGAGGTGATTGACGAGGCTGCCCTGATTAAGATGCTCCAGGAAGGCAAGCTGCGCGGCGCGGCCCTGGACGTGTTTGAAGGCAATCTGCCCAAGGCAGACAACCCCCTGCTCTCCATGGACAATGTTATTACTACGCCCCACACTGCGGCCTTTACCACTGAGGCTTTGGAGCGCATGTCCTACCAGGCAGCTCTGGGTATCGTAGAGGTTTTGGAGAAGCGGCCGGTCACCTATGCGGTCAACCATCTCTAAGAACAATCTCTCAACATCAACTCAAGGACATCACAGCGGTGATGCGTTTCGTTCATCAAGAATTTAATTATCGGTAATCGCTTAGGGAGGCGGCAAAAAACATGCGTATTCGGGTTTATGGAGCACAGCCGGATGAGCTGGGGCTGTATGAAGAGGCAAAATCCAAGTATGGTTTCTCTTTTGAGTTTGCCAAGGGCACGCTCAATGAGGACACCGTAGACGAGGTCAAGGACTGCGAGGGAATCATCTTGGTCACCACCTGTAAGGTTACAGAGAAGGTGGTCAAGGTCCTTGCTGAGCGGGGCGTCAAGTATCTGGCTACCCGTTCTGCCGGCAGCGATCATGTGGATTACGAGGCAGTTAAGAAGTACGGCCTTCACTGCGCCAACGTCCCCTTCTATGCCCCTGAGGCCATTGCGGAGTACACCATTCTGGTGGCTCTGTGGACCATTCGTCATGGAAAGAAGTCCTGGAACATGATCCAGAACGGTGACTTCACCATGCAGGGCCTGAAGGGCCGGCAGCTGGGTCGGATGACGGCCGGCGTGCTGGGCACCGGCCGCATCGGCCGGACCACCATGAGCCTGCTCAACGGCTTTGGGGCCAAGGTTCTGGGTTGGGACCCCTATCCCAACGATGCCGCTGCCAAGCTGGGCACCTATGTGACCAAGGAGGAGCTGCTGCAGCAGAGTGATATCGTCTTCCTGCACTGCCCCCTCACCCCCGACAGCTACCATATCATCGGGGAGGAGACCCTGGCTCAGATGAAGGACGGCGCTGTGCTCATCAACACCGCCCGGGGCGGTCTGGTGGACCACGCGGCCGTGCTGAAGGCGCTGGAGAGCGGAAAGCTCAGCGGTTTTGCCTTCGATGTGTATGAGAACGAGAGCGAGTTCGTCCGGAAGAAGAAGCCCCTCAGTGAGATCAACGATCCCGTCTTCAAGGCCCTTCTGGCCCGTGAGGATGTCCACTACAGCGCCCATGTGGCCTTCTACACCGACGGTGCCATCTACAGCATGATTGAGGTCACGCTGGAGAACCTGAAGGAGTACGAGACCACCGGAGCGTGCAAGAATGAGATCAAGGAGGAGGGTGTGTAAGATGAGAGATATGGTTTCGGAAAATGCCAAGCGTTTGGAAGCCTCTCCAATTCGTGCCATTCTGGACCGGGCTGCCGCTCTGCGGGCACAGGGTAAGCCTGTGATCCCCTTCAGCGCCGGTGAGCCGGACTTCCCCACCCCCGAGCCCATCAAGGCGGCCACTATGCAGGCCATCGCCGATAACTACAGCCACTATGCTTCCAACCGTGGCCTTCCCGCCCTGCGGAAGATCCTGGCCAAGAAGATTCAGGGCGATACTGGGCTGGCCTATGATCCGGAGACTGAGATCCTCATTACCTCCAGCGGTGCTGAGGCACTCAATAACTCCATCCTTACCTTTGTTAATCCCGGGGATGAGGTGATTATCCCCACTCCGGCCTTCGTCTCCTATAAGAACCTGGTGAAGTTTGCAGGCGGCACCTTCGTGGACATCCCCCTGCGGGCAGACAATGGCTTCCAGCTGGACGCCGATGAGATTGAGGCCCATATCACTTCCAAGACCAAGATGATCATTCTCAACAACCCCAACAACCCCAGCGGTGCGGTGTATAGCCGTGAGGTGCTGGAGCGGGTGGCAGCCCTTGCTGTGAAATATGATCTGTTGGTGCTGTCCGACGAGATGTACAGCCGTTTGGTTTATGACGGAGCAGAGTTTATCTCCATGGCGGCCCTGCCCGGTATGCGGGAGCGGACCATTGTGGTCAGCGGCTTCTCCAAGTCCTATGCCATGACTGGCTGGCGCTTGGGCTATATCGCCACTGCCAAGGAGCTGGCTGGACCCATCCTGAAAGTCCACCAGTACTCCACCACCTGTTCCCCCACCTTTATCCAGCAGGGCCTGGTCAATTCCCTGGAGCTGCCGGAGACGGAGGAAGCGGTGAAAGAGATGCTGGCTGCCTTTGCTCGCCGTCGCGAGATGATCGTCAAGGGCCTCCAGGCCATCCCCAACATCACCCCTGTGGTTCCCAAGGGTGCGTTCTATGTCATGGTAGATGTGTCTGCCACAGGCAAGAGCGGCATGGAATTTGCACAGGAACTGTTAGAAGAGCACAGTGTTGCCACGGTACCCGCTGTGGGTCTGGGCGATAGCTGCGGCGATTATATTCGAATTTCCTACGCCGCTTCCGATGAAGATATCCAGGAGGGCCTGCGGCGGATGGAGGCCTTTGTAAAGGCTATTTCGAAGTAAGTTGACCCCCATTGCCTGGCGGTGCATCTGGCCCGTTGGTCTGGATGTACCGCCAGGTTTTCAATCGCAGTCACTGTATTGTGCGATATATGCCGAGCTTGACCGGAACATCAGAAGCGAACCTATAAATAATATGGCATCGAAACACCAAAGTAACCAAGCGAAAGCAGTCTCTTTACTTCTAAGTATATCGGACAAATTTCGCAAGCGGGAATCAGCGAAAAGGTCAAACGAGATAGGCAGAGTACGCTGAAACCGAGGGCGGGTTATTTTTTGCCGATTTTTTGGAAAAAAGAGGCGAAAAATCAATTATGTTAACCAGCTCAAATAATGGGCATACAAAATTTATAGAAAGAAAGGTGTAACAGATGAAGGTTATCGTAGTAGGCGGAGGATGGGCAGGTTCCGGAGCGGCCATCGCGGCGAAGAATGCCGGCGCAGAGGTAACAGTTCTGGAGCGTACCGATATGCTGCTGGGCACTGGCCTGGTAGGCGGCATTATGCGGAACAACGGCCGGTTCACCGCGACTGAGGAAGCGATTGCTCTGGGCGCCAATGAGATTTTTGAGACCATCGACGCCAATTGTCGGCACACCAACATTGAGTTCCCCGGCCATTCCCATGCCAGTCTGTATGACATCGCGCTCATCGAGCCGGCCATCAAGGCTTTGCTGCAGAAGAAGGGGATCGAGGTCCGCACCCTGGCCCGTGTGAAGGACGTGGAGATGGATGGGGACAAGATGGTGTCCGTGATCCTGACCAACGACGAGAAGATCAGCGGCGATGTGTTTATCGACGCCACCGGCAGCGCGGGTCCCATGGTGAACTGCGGCAAGTACGGCAACGGCTGTGCGATGTGTGCGCTGCGGTGCCCCACCTTCGGCGGCCGTGTGAGCGTGGTCGGCAAGGCTGGTATCGAGGAGAAGATGGGCAAGAAGGCGGACGGAAGCATCGGCGCCATGAGCGGTTCCTGTAAGCTGCTGAAGGAGTCCCTGAGCAAGGAGATCGTGGAGATGCTGGATAAGACCGGTGTAGCCGTGGTGCCCATTCCCGAGCATCTGCGCAAGGGCGAAGGCGTGCTGGCCAAGAAGGCTTGCCAGCAGTACGCTCTGAAGGAGTTCGCGGAGAACATCATCCTGCTGGATACCGGCCACGCCAAGCTGATGACCCCCTACTATCCGCTGGACCAGCTGCGTCAGGTTCCTGGTTTTGAGAATGCCCGGTTTGA
>NZ_NFMA01000015.1 GCF_002161175.1 Flavonifractor sp. An100
GGTCGGGGATTGGACTGGGAAGGGGCAGGAGCCGAGGGGGCTGCCGGGATGGTCCCACCCTGAGCCAGCCGCTCCTCCAGCCGGGCAATTCGGGCGGCCAGACCGGCAAAGGACTGGTCCAGGGACTCATCGCACAGGCGAATCAGGCACAGCTCGGCGTCGGTACGTCGGTTGCTGCTCCGGGACAGGTCGGCACAGGCCGACTGGAGCACCGTGAGGGTTTGGAGCAGCCGCTGGGCGGTAAACTGCTCCCCTAAGGCGCGCATGGTGGCCTCATCGTAGCCGCCGGTGAGCAGGGCAGAGCCCCCCTGGGGGGCGGTCTTCCGCAGCAGCAGGTCCCGGGCCAGGGCGGACAGCTCTCCCAACACCGAGCCCACATCCTTGCCGTTGGCGTAGAGGCGAGAGAGGGTGTCCAGAGCGGATGCGGTGTCCCGGAGGGCGATCTGGCCCATGAGCTTGGCCGTCTCCAGGTTGCCTGCCAACCCCAGGGTGTCCAAGATCTCCTGCTCATCCACCTGGTTCCGGCCGCCGGAGCACTGGTCCAGCAGAGACAGGGCGTCCCGCAGACCGCCGTCGGCCAGGCGGGCCAGAAGGGCAGCTCCGTCTGGCGTCAGATCGATGCTCTCCTGGTCCGCCACATAGGACAGCCGCTGGGCAATCTGACCGGGGAGGATCCGCTTAAAGGCAAATTGCTGGCACCGGGAGCGGATGGTGGCGGGCACCTTGTGCAGCTCCGTGGTGGCCAGAATAAACATGAGATGGGCGGGGGGCTCCTCCAGAATCTTCAGCAGGGCGTTGAAGGCGGGGGTGGAGAGCATATGGACCTCGTCCACGATATACACCCGCTTGCGCACTGCGGCGGGGGTATACACCGCCTCGTCCCGAAGGGCCCGGACCTGGTCCACGCCGTTGTTGGAGGCGGCATCCAGCTCCAGCACATCCAGAATGGAGCCGTTTTCAATGCCCAGGCAGGCAGGACACTGGTTGCAGGGATTGCCGTTCACCGGCGCCTGGCAGTTCACCGCCCGGGAGAGAATTTTGGCACAGGTGGTCTTTCCCGTGCCTCGGGTGCCCGTAAAGAGGTAGGCATGGGACAGGCGGTCCCCCATCACCTGCTGCTTGAGGGTCTCGGTGATGTGGGACTGGCCCACCACGTCG
This sequence comes from Flavonifractor sp. An100, assembly GCF_002161175.1. Taxonomy (GTDB): domain Bacteria; phylum Bacillota; class Clostridia; order Oscillospirales; family Oscillospiraceae; genus Lawsonibacter. The sequence goes on from NZ_NFMA01000015.1 coordinate 1,159, forward strand.
TCAAAGGTACGGGGGCGCCACTTGCGGTATAGGGCTTGGTACATCCAATCACCTCAGGTCTGAAAACAAATAAAATCGGCGCAGAGCAAGGCCGCACACCGGCCTTTGAAGCGTGAGATATGCCCGTTACCTGGACAGCCGGCTCAAGAACAGTGACCCCGCGGCACACGCGGCGGGCCGCTTAGTGCTGCTCGGTTCCCCGCCTGACACGGTTCACGGAGCCGCGTTGCGCGGGACCGGTCTATCATCACTGCTTATCCAGGGCAGACGACACATCACACGTCCGGGGGCCGGGATTCATCCCCGCTGTAGCGGATTGCGGGTACAGGGCACCGCTATCTCCCCAACTAGTGCGGCCTTGCTCCGCGCCGAAGGAGCAGAGCTAACCTATATATTACTATATCCTGCCCGATTTCGCAACGACTATTTTTTAAATTCCCCGTTTTTTCCAAAGGGAAAGCCGCCGCCCCAGTGGGAGCGGCGGCAAAACCGTTACAAATAAAATTGATGGGCGCCAATGGTGGTGTAGTAAGTACAGTGATTGACGATCCAGGTACCGGGGGACAGGGCGGGGGCAAAAAAGTACATGCAGTCGTCCACCACGTTGGCTCCCTCCAGACACAGCTTGGCGGCCAGGACGGAGGAGAGGGTGGGATCGTCATAGACGGTTCCGTTGGCCACCGGCTCAAACTGGACGGCGTATTCTCTGTCGAAAATGACCTCCCGGATGGTATTGGGATAGCGGCTACTTTTCACCCGATTGAGGACCACATTGCCAACGGCAATCTGTCCCAGCAAGGGCTCGCCCCGGCTCTCGGCGGAGATGATCCGGGACAGCCAGTACAGGTCCTCCTCGTCGTAGTCGGCCTGGGGAGCCCGGGCCCCCACCGTATTCAGCGCTACCGTGGCGGTGGCCTCATCCCAGTAGAGGCCGGCCCCGGTGGCGTTGGACAACACCCGAAGGGGCAGAGCGGTCTTGCCCTGGGGTACCTGGACGCCTCCGTCCACGTACAGTGCCCGATCATTGGCCTCCAGATACAAAGCGCCGGGTTTGGCCCACAGCTCCAGGCTGCTGCCGGTGAGTCGGGCGGCCCCTCCCTCCCAGGTCAGGGTCTGGCCGGTCAGTTCCGCATAGGCCCGCAGGGTTATGTAGCTGGTTCCGTCCTCCACCCAGGCCTGCTCCTGAGTAAGAAACTTTCCATCCGCCACAATTTGAGCCCCCAGAGTGGGGACAGTTAATGTAAAAACGGTGAGCAGGACAGCAGCTGCTCCCTTCCATCGTCGATGCATGATTACATCCTCCTTTGAGTTTGTAACCAAATTGTAACCTTTTTTGAGAGGGAGGGCAAGCTGTAATTCCTGGAAAGAAGAAACCCCCGGCGCAATATGCGCCGGGGGAAAGGGGCTTAGCCCTGGAGGAAATCCAGCAGGTACTGGGCGATCACGGCACCGCCGGTGGCGATGCCCCGCTCGTCAAAGCGGTTGCCGCCGTTGTGGAGGCCCACGTGGGTGGCGGGGTCCTCATTGCCGGTGCCCATGCGGAACAGGGCGCCAGGGGTCAGGGCCAGATAGCAGGAGAAGTCATCCGACCCGGGGGAGGCGGCGGGCAGCTCCTGGACACAGTCGGGGCCCAGAACGGTGTTGGCACTGGAGCGAATGCCCTCGATGATTTCGGGGGTGTTGTACAAAACGGGCATGCCCTCCTTGATGGTCACCTCGGCCTGGGCACGCATGGCCTCACAGCAGGACTTGGCGATGCGCTGGATGGAGGCGATCATCTCCTCCCGCCACTTGGCGTTGAGGGTGCGCAGGGTACCCTGGAGCTCCACCTCACCGGGGATGACGTTGGCAGCGGTGCCGCCCCGGATCAGGCCGAAGGTGAGCACGCCGCCCTCCACCATGGGCAGCTCCCGGGAGACGATGGACTGCAGCTGGGTGAGCAGATAGGCGCTGACAATGATAGGGTCAACGCAGCGGTAGGGGTGGGCGCCGTGGCCGCCCTTGCCCTTGACCTTGATGGTGATGGTGTCGGAGGAGGCGTGGGATGCGCCGGGACGGACACCGATCATGCCGGCGGGGGTATCCGGCCAGGTGTGGATGCCCAGCACTACATCGGGCAAAGGATTGGCCATGGCACCGTGCTCAATCATCATGTGGGCACCGCGGCCGGTCTCCTCGGCGGGCTGGAAGAGCAGGCGGACAGTGCCGCTGAACTCACTTTCCATCTCCTTCAGCACCCGGGCGGCCAGGAGCAGGGCGGCGGTGTGCAGGTCATGGCCGCAGGCGTGGCTCACGCCGGGGATCTGGGAGCAGAAGTCCAGGCCGGTCTCCTCCTGAACGGGGAGGGCGTCAATGTCTGCCCGGACCGCGGCGGTCTTACCGGAGCCCGGCTTGGTGCCGTGGATCTCCGCAATCAGACCGGTCTCCAGGCCGGAGTCCACAATGGAGATGCCGTAGGATTCCAGCTCCCGGCGGATGAGGTCGGTGGTCTGGATCTCGTGGAGACTCAGCTCCGGGTTGCGGTGCAGAGCACGGCGCAGCTCCACGGCGTGGGGAGCATATTGGTCGATGCGTTCTTTCACGTTCATGGTATCATCCTTTCGTAGCGGAACGATAAAAAATCCGGGGCGGCCCACCTTCGGTAGGCCGCCCCGGGTGGATACGACAAAGATCCGTTCAGGTTGGGGAAGCTGGATTATTTACCGGCAATCTCCTTGATGGCGGCGTAGCCGTCCTCACCCCAGATCTTTACACCCAGCTCGTCACGGACGCTCTGAGTGGCGGCCTCGAACTCGGCCAGGTCGGGCTCACAGACAGTCATGCCGGCGTCAATGCAGGTCTGCAGATCCTTCTCCATGGCGCTCTCCATGTACTCCTCAGCGGCGGCCTTGGACTCGGCGCAGGCGTCGATGATCAGCTGCTGATACTCCTCGGACAGTCCGGTGAAGAAGTCGTTGTTGATCATAACGAAGGCGGGTTTGATCATGTGGTTGGTCATGACCAGGTACTTGTTAACATTCTGGAAGCCGTAGGACACGATGGTCTCGATGGGGTTCTCCTGGCCGTCCACAACGCCGGTCTGCATGGCGGAGTAGCACTCGCCCAGATCCATGGGAGTGGGGTTGGCGCCGAAGGCCTCGAAGGTCTTGACGTAGTAGTCCTTCTCGGGGGCGCGGATCTTCATGTTCTTCATGTCAGCCAGGGAGTTGATGGCAAAGTTGCTGGAGATGATACGGGGGCTGCGGGGCAGGGTGTCCAGAACGCGGGCGTTGCGCTCGTCAATGCCCTGCTGGATGTACTGCTGGCCCAGGTCGCTGGCCAGGAACTCGCTGTACTGGTCCAGGCTGTCGAACAGGTAGGGCAGGCACAGATACTCAATCTCCTCAATGGCGGGGTCACCGCTGGACATCATCTGCAGCTGGTTCATGCTCAGCTGCTCCACCTGCTCGTTGGTGGTGCCGGCCTGGTTGGAGGGATAGGTCTCAACCTTGATGACGCCGTTGGAACCGGCCTCCACCAGCTCCTTGAACTTCATCATGCCCTCATAGGCGGCCTCGCCCTCGTTGGCCCAGGTGGAGTACTTGATGACAATGCTGCCCTGAGCAGGCTCGCCGGTGCTGGAGCCGGAGGCAGCGGAGCTGCCGGAGTTTCCGCCACAGCCGGCCAGGACGGACAGCATCATGGCAGCGGAGAGCAGAGAAACCAGAACGCGTTTAAACTTCATTTCAATTCTCCTTTTCGATGTGTTGTTGGGTTGTTATTTACCGCGGCGCTATGCCGAGGGTTGATAAAAGAATGGATTATCCGAAGATCAGGTTGGGAAGGAACAGGCTGACCTGGGGAATAAAAGTAATGATCAGAATGGCAGCGATCAGGGGGATGTACAGGGGGAGCATGGCCTTGGTCAGACGGGCAAAGCCCATGCGGGTGATGCTGTTGACCACGAAGAGCATGCTGCCAACAGGGGGGGTGCAGCCGCCGAAGGTGAGGGTAACCACCATGATCAGACCAAAGTGGATGGGATCTACACCGATGGCCTCGATGACGGGCATCAGGATGGGGGTCAGAACCACCAGAGCCTGGGAGGCCTGCATAAAGAAGCCGATGAAGATCAGCAGGACCAGGATCATGCAGATCAATACGTACTTGTTAGTGCTGATGCCCAGCATCACTTCCACCAGCATATCAGGAGCCTTGGACATAGTCAATACCCAGGAGAAGCAGCTGGCGGCCGCCAGGATGAACATGTTGTTCATGCTGGCCACGCCCACCTTCTTCAGGGAGTTGTAGAACTGGGGGATGGTGATGTTCCGGTACAGGAAGAAGCCAATGATAATGCCGTAGAGAACGGCAATGGCAGCGGACTCGGTGGGAGTGAACACGCCGGTCATGGTACCGCCGATGATGATAATGGGCATCATCAGAGCGCTAAAGCCGGTGGTGACCGCCTTGCCCATCTCCTTGGGCGTGGCCTTGGGGTAGCTGGGGTAGTCCATCTTGATGGAGTAGAAGTGGGTGTAGATCATCTGGGTGCCGGCCACCACGATACCGGGAAGAATACCGGCGATGAGCAGCCGGGCCACGTCAGTGCCAGACAGGATGCCGTAGAGCACCAGGGTGATGCTGGGGGGGATGATGGGGCCCACACAGGAGGAGGCCACGGTGATGGCAGCGGAGAAGTCCAGGTCGTAGCCCTCCTTCACCATGGCGGGGATCAGGGAAGAACCCAGAGCCGCGGTGTCGGCGGTAGCGGAGCCGGACACGCCGGCAAAAAACACGCTGGCCACGATGTTGACCTGGGCCAGGCCGCCCTTCATGTGACCCACCAGGGCCTTGGCCATGATGATGATCTTATCGGTGACGCCGCTGATATTCATCAGCTCGCCGGCCATGAAGAAGAAGGGGATGGCCAACATGGTAAAGGAGTTGGCGCCGTTCACCATCCGCTGGGCAATCATAGCCAGGGAGGTGCCGGTAGCCAGCATATAGCCGGCGGAAGAGATGCCCAGAGCGTATGCCACAGGCACGCCCAACAGCATCAGGACGATTAGCGTTAGAAAAAAGATACCTACAATCATTCTCTGGCTCCTCCCGTTATTCGTTGTCCAGCTGGTCCGCAGCAGCGCCGCTGGCCTGCTCAGCCACCTCGGTGTCCGCGTCCTTCAGGCAGAACTCGCCCCGGCGGAACCGGCCAAAGTCATTGAACCAGCGGAACAGGGTCATCAGAGCCATGACGGCCAGACCAATGGTGGCCGCCCCACGCCAGGCATAGCCCGGGATAGGCAGCGCGCCCAGGTTGGAGCCGCCGGCCGCCTTCAGCAGAGGAATGCTGGCATAAGAAGAGACCACGCAGAAGACGATGATCATAGCCTGACGGATGGTGTAAACTACAAACTGGACCTTGCGGGGAAACTTCTCTACGATGATGTTAATGGTCATGTGGTCGTCGTCAAAGTTGGAGACGGCGGAGCCCACCAGACACATCCACACCACCAGGAACCGGACCAGCTCTTCACTCCACACCAGGGAGTTGTTGAACACGTACCGGCAGATAACCTGTAGGCAGGTGACAAAAATGACTACCGCGAAGGTAAGGCCTACAAAATGGCGAACGGGAAGTGCGAAATCAATCTTTTTTTTCATAACTTCTCCTCTCTAAACACACTGGAGCGGGGAAATTAAAACGCGGTGTTCAGATAGCTCATGATCCGCTCCACACAGGCGTTGACAATGGCTTCGCCCTTCTCGCGGGTCGCAACCGTGGCATCGCCGATGGTGCCGTTAGGGGTCTTCTCGGTGAAATGCTCGTACTGCAGCACGTCGGGGAAGGGATTGGCCTTGGCCTGAACACAGGTCATCTCGCTGTGGTCCACCAGCTCGGGGTAGAGGTACAGCATCACGCTGGTGCCGCACTCGCTGGCGTGGCCGTGGGCCATGGCGCCCTTGTAGTCAAAGATCTCGCCGCTGTTGGCATTGGTGAAGCGCCACCAGTCGATCTGGCAGGCCTTGATGCCCTGGTGCAGGTGCTTCTTGATGAGGTAGCTGACGGTGTCCACATTGCCAGCATGACCAGTAATGAAGATAAAGTTCTTGGCGCCGTCCTCGATGAGGATGTTGATCAGAGCCTCCAGGTAGTCCTCCAGGATCTTGCGGGGCATGGCGAAGGTGCAGGGGAAGGAGGCCAGAGCGCTGGACTCACCCATCTCCACGGTGGGGGCAATGAGAGCGCCGGTGCGCTGGGCAATCAGCTCAGCGATCTTCTGAGCCACCAGCAGGTCGGTGCCCATGGGCAGCTGGGGACCGTAGACCTCGCAGGCACCGGTGGGGATGATGACGGTGGGGTTGGCCTTCAGACGGGCAAGGTATTGTTTGCCACTGAGCTTACGAATCTGATATTCCATGAGTGATTCCTCCCATTTAAAATATAGGACGCGGAGCGCAGATGCGAACCGTTCCAATTTGTGGTGAAGAGAAAGAGAAATGCCAAAGGGAATACATGTATTTAATATTATCTTAACATGTTTGTCCAGAAAAGGAACTGAGGATTGCGCATGCTGTTATGCTTTTTTGTAATAATAAGAAATTATGACTGGCATCAAGGGGGATAGAGAGAGGAAAATTCTTACCTGTAGTCTCAGCAAAAAAAAGAATGACAATGGGACAAAATGGGTGTATAATGGAATGAACAGAAACTTTTATATCCATTTTTTAGGTGGTGCAAGAATGACAGATTTAAAACAGACCTGTAAGATCGCCGTGGTGCAGGCGGCGCCCATTATGTTTGACCGGGCTACCTGTACGGCAAAGGCCGTGGATCTGATCGCCCAGGCGGCGGAGCAGGAGGCCGAGCTGATCGTATTCCCCGAGCTGTTCGTGCCCGGGTATCCCTACGGCATGACCTTTGGCTTTACCGTGGGCAGCCGGAACGAAGAGGGACGAAAGGATTGGAAGGTCTACTATGACCAGTCCATTGTGGTGCCCGGAGCGGAGACCCGCCAGCTGGGTGAGGCGGCCAAAAAGGCCAAGGCCTATGTGAGTATCGGCGTGTCCGAGCGGGACGCAGTGAACGGGACCCTCTATAACACCAACCTCTTTTTCTCCCCCGAGGGAGAGCTGATTACCGTACACCGCAAGCTCAAGCCCACCGGGGCCGAGCGGGTGGTGTGGGGCGATGCAGACAAGGACTATTTCCCGGTAGCCCAGACGCCCTGGGGCGTGATGGGTAGCCTGATCTGCTGGGAGAGCTACATGCCCCTGGCCCGGGTGGCCCTGTACCAGAAGGGCGTCTCCCTGTACATCTCCCCCAACACCAACGACAACCCCGAGTGGCAGAGCACCATTCAGCACATCGCCCTGGAGGGAAGGTGCTACTTTATTAACTGCGACATGTTCTTTACTAAGGACATGTATCCCAAGGACCTGCACTGCCAGCAGGAGATTCAGGTCCTGCCCGACATTGTCTGCCGGGGCGGCAGCTGCATTGTGGACCCCTATGGCCACTATGTGACCCAGCCCGTTTGGGATAAGGAGGAGATCATCTACGCCCAACTGGACATGGACAAGGTGCCCATGAGCAAGATGGAACTGGATGTGTGCGGACACTATGCCCGTCCCGATGTGCTACAGCTGACGGTAGTGGACCGCTAAAGACCGGTCACAGCTATGACAGGGGGGATGCCATATGACCATTGACAATCTGCGCTGCTTTGTCATCCTGGCCCAGGAGCTGAACTTTACCCGGGCGGCGGAGAAGGCCCACATTACCCAGACCGCCATGAGCCGGAAGATCACCAGCATTGAAAATGAGCTCTCCGCCCAGCTGTTTACCCGCAACCACCATCAGGTGGGGCTCACCAGCGCCGGACAGGAGTTTTACAACCAGGTGCTCCCCATCCTGGAGGACTACGATGTGGCCGTCATCCGGGCCCAGAACATGGACCGGGGACTGCGGGACTCCATCCAGATCGGCGTGGGCGTCTATGAGCACGCCCTGCTGGTGCCGGTGATGGAGGAATTTACCGGGCGCTACCCGGTGCAGAAGATCAACTGCGTACAGTACAAGTACCGGGAGCTGCTGGAGGAGTTTGAACGGGACCGGCTGGATGTGATCGTCACCAGCGATCAGTTCCTCCACACCGTCTCAAAGAAAGATCTGGAGATGGTGCTCCTCCACGACCACGCCTGGGTGGTGGCCATTCACCGGGACAACCCCCTGGCGGCCTCCGACCCGGTGGAGATGGACCTGCTCTACGACCAGAACATTATCACCATGAATGAGGGGAGCATCAACGTGGTGCGCAACGCCTTCCACCAGTGGTTCCCCCTGTCCTCCCTGGACTACGTGAACACCCACGAGACCAAGCTGATGCTGGTCAACGCCAACCGGGGGGTGGGCTTTATCCCCGCCTTTGTCAGTGTGCAAAGCTATCCCAACGTGGTCACCCGGCAGCTGTCCCCGCCCTACCGGCCCAGAAAGTATTACGCCATCATCAAAAAGTACAACAGCAACCCCTATGCCCATCAGCTGGTGGATATGCTGGAGGAGTATTACGCTCCCAAGCTCTGGATCCGGGAGCTGAGGACCTGAGTAACAATGAAAAACACCGCCCTCCGGGAGCAGCCGCTTCCGGGGGCGGTGTTTTTTTGTTCCGGGGAGTTTTTACCGGGTGGGGACGTGCCAGATGTTCTTGGCGTAGTCCATAATGGAGCGGTCGGCGGCGAAGATGCCCGACCGGGCGATGTTGATCAAAGACATCTGGTTCCAGCGCTTGCGGTCGGCGTAGGTCTCCAGGGCCCGGCGGTGGGCGGCACAGTAGCTGTCAAAGTCGGCCAGGAGCATATATTCGTCGGCCATGCTGCCGCCGGAGCCGAAGAGCAGGCGGTTGGTCAGGTCGTTGTAGGAGATATGGTCGTCGAAGCCGGCGGAGATCTGGTCGATGACCCGCTTCAGGGCCTGGTTCTGCTGGTAGTAGTCCAGAGAGCGGTAGCCCTGGCGCTTGCGCTCAGCCACCTGGTCGGCGGTGAGACCGAAGAGGAAGATGTTCTCACTGCCCACCTGCTGGTGCATCTCCACGTTGGCCCCGTCCAGGGTGCCGATGGTCAGCGCGCCGTTCATCATGAACTTCATGTTGCCCGTGCCGCTGGCCTCCTTGCCGGCGGTGGAGATCTGCTCGCTAAGCTCGGAGGCGGGCATCAGCTTCTCCGCCAGAGACACCCGGTAGTTCTCCAGGAAGACCACCTGGAGCTTATCCTTACAGATGGGGTCGTTGGCGATCTGGGCGGCCAGGGAGTTAATGAGCTGGATGATCTCCTTAGCTACATGGTAGCCGGGAGCGGCCTTGGCGCCGAAGAGGAAGGTCTGGGGCGTAAAGTCCATGTTGGGGTTATCCTGGAGCTGCTGGTACAGATAGACAATGTGCAGCACGTTGAGCAGCTGCCGCTTATACTCGTGCAGCCGCTTGACCTGGACGTCAAAGAGGGCGTCGGTGTTCAGGATGATACCGGACTCCCGGGCCACATAGCTGGCAAAGCGCCGCTTATTCTCATTCTTGATGGACTCCAGACGGCTGAGGACAGACTGATCGTCCTTGTACTTTTCCAGTCCCTTAATGGCTTCGGGGTGGAGCAGGTATTTGCTGCCCCCCGTGCACTCCCGGATAAGGGCGTCCAGCTTGGGGTTGATCTGGGACAGCCAGCGGCGGTGGTCCACACCGTTGGTGACGTTTTTGAACTTTTCCGGGTTGGCCACATAGGCGTCGTGGAATACGTCCCGCTTGAGGATATCGGAGTGGAGAGCGGACACGCCGTTAATGGCCTGGCAGGCGCACACACACAGGTTGGCCATGCGCACCTCGCCACCCCAGATAATGGCCATGTGGGCGATCTTTCCCTGGTCGTTGCCGTAGCGGCCCTGGAGCTCATCCTGGTAGCGGCGGGCAATCTCTTTTAAAATCTGCCAGATCCGGGGCAGCAGGGTCTCAATCAGGCTCTGGGGCCAGCGCTCCAGGGCCTCGGCCAGGATGGTGTGGTTGGTGTAGCACACGGTGTGGGTGACGATATACCAGGCATCGTCCCAGGAATACCCCTCCACATCCAGCAAAATCCGCATTAGCTCGGGGATGACCAGGGTGGGGTGGGTGTCGTTGATCTGGATGACGTGCTTCTCATGGAAGTTGCGCAGGGTGCCGTACTGGGCCCGGTGCTGCCGGATGATGGACTGCACCGTGGCGGAGACAAAGAAGTACTGCTGCTTTAAGCGCAGGGACTTGCCCTCATAGTGGTTGTCGTCGGGGTAGAGGACCTTGGCGATGACCTCTGCCATGGCCTGCTGCTCCACCGCCTTGAGGTACTCGCCCCGGGAGTAGAGGGACATGTCCACGGGCACCGGGCTCTTGGCGTCCCACAGACGCAGGGTGTTGGTATGGCGGGTCTTGTAGCCGGCGATCTCCATGTCCCGGGGGATGGCCAGCACGGTGGTGTAGCCCACGTGCTCGGGGTGGTTGTGGCCCTGGCTGTCCCAGTGGTCCTCCACGGTGCCCCCGAAGCGGACTTCCTCGGTCTCGTCCAGCTTGGGAATGAGCCAGGCGTCGCCCAGACCCAGCCAGTTGTCCGCCAGCTCTACCTGCTTGCCGTCAATGATCTTCTGCTTAAAAATACCCAGCTCATAGCAGATGGAGTAGCCGGTGGCGGGGATCTCCAGGGTGGTCATGGAGTCCAGATAGCAGGCGGCCAGGCGGCCCAGACCGCCGTTGCCCAGACCGGCGTCGGGCTCGGACTCAAACAGGTCGGAGGCGGAGAAGCCCAGGCCCTCCAGGGCGCTTTTTAGGGTGTCCAGCAGTCCTAAGTTGTAGGCGTTTTTCTCCAGAGAGCGGCCCATCAGAAACTCCAGGGACAGGTAGTGGACCTGGCGCTTCTGGCCCTCCCACACCTGGTTGTCCGTCTCCATCTGACGGCGGGACATGATGTCCCGCAGCACCAGAGCACAGGCCTTGAACATGTGGTTGGGGGTGGCCTCATCCACGGTGCGTCCAAAGTTGCGCTGAAGCTTGCCTATAATCATATCGGTCAGCTGGGCCTTTGTATATTCAGCCATAACAGAAGCCTCCTGATTTGTATAAAATGTGAAAATGGGTGTGCAGCTCTTCCTGCGCCCATACAAGGAAATTGTAACAGATTTCCTGTAGAGCGTCAATCGGCAGAAGGGTTGTAAAACCTTGGGAGGACAAGGGCGTTCCTTGTGTTTTTGACAACAAAAAGCCCCCGCTTCCCAAGGAAGCGGGGGCTGGAAGAGGGGCTCAGCCCAGAATACGCTGGTAGATGTCCAAATACTGCTTGGCGGAATTGGTCCAGGAGAAGTCGGCCGTCATGTCCTCCTTCTGTAGGCCACGCCAGGCCTTTTTATTGTTGAGGTACAGGTCCACCGCCTCCCGCAGCACCCACACCATGTCGCCGGCGTTGATGTTGGAGAAGGTGAAGCCCCGGCCCTCGCCGGTGTACTTGTTGTAGGGGGTGACCGTGTCCTTCAGTCCGCCCGTCTCCCGCACCACAGGTACGGTACCAAAGCGCATGGCGATCATTTGGGACAGACCGCAGGGCTCGGAGATGGAGGGCATGAGGAACAGGTCTGCTCCGGCGTAAATCATGGTGGACAGAGGTGCGGAGTAGGTCAGCTGGGCGGCAAACCGGCCGGGGTACTGGCTCTGGGCGTGGCGGAAGGCCTCCTCATACTGCCAGTCGCCGGTGCCAAGCACCACCATCTGTACATCCATGCCCATGATCTCGTGGAGGGTGTCGGTGATGAGGGAGAAGCCCTTGTGGCCCACCAGGCGGGAGACACAGGCGATGATGGGAAGGTCCGGATTTTCCTGTAGGCCCACCGCACGCTGCAGGGCGGCCTTACACTCGTCCTTCCCCTTCACCAGGGCCTTGACACTGTAGTTGCAGGCCAGGCCCGGATTGGTGGCCGGGTCGTAGAGGTCCATGTCGATACCGTTGAGGATTCCCTCAATTTTACCACTTTGCTGGTTGATCACGCCGTCCAGGCCCCGGGCATAGAAGGGGGTGCGCAGCTCCTGGGCGTAGGTGGGGGAGACGGTGGTGACAAAGTTGGAGGCCAGAATGGCGCCCTTCATCAGGTTCACGTCCCCGAAGTAGGCCAACATGCCCTCGTTGAGGTAGCTGCGGTCCAGGCCGATCACATCCTGGAGCACCTGGTCGCCGTAGCGGCCCTGGTACTCGATGTTGTGGATGGTGAACACCGTCTTGGCGTTTCCCAGCTGGGGGATGCGGTACTTTTCCTCCAGCAGATATACGGGGACCAGGGCGGTCTGCCAGTCGTTGCAGTGGATGATGTCCGGCGCCCAATCCAGCTGGCCCGGGGTCTCGATGATGGCCCGGCAGAAGTAGGCAAAGCGCTCACAGTCATCGAAGTGGCCGTAGATCTGCCAGCGCTTGAAGTAATACTCGTTGTCCACAAACCAGTAGGTCACACCCTCCCGCTCCAGCTGGAAGATGCCGCAGTAGACCTGCCGCCAGGAGAGGGTGACGTTGAAGTACTTCAGGAAGGTCATCTGGCTGCGCCAGTCGCCGCCAATACCTTCATACAGCGGCAGGATGACCTTCACCTCGTGGCCCTCCTTGGCCAGGGCCTGGGGCAGGGAGCCGGCCACATCGGCCAGACCGCCGGTTTTAATAAAGGGAGCAACTTCGGGCGAGGCAAACAAAATCTTCATAGAGATCCCCTTTCCGATCACAAGATTCCTCGGGGAGGGGGGCGTGTGATCTGATCATCCCCCCAACGAAAACGGACAGCCGCAGGGGCGCGGGCGTACTGCCGCGCCCTTGCGGCCTGACATGGAAACGTGAATTAGACCACGGAGCCCTTGGCAATGGCCAGGGGGTAGCTGCTGTGGCCCATGAGCATCCGGCCCTCGTTGACGGTCACGTTTTTATCCGTGATGACATAGGACAGGGAGGCTCCCGCCTTTACCACGGTGCCCTGCATCAGCACGCTGTTGGACACCTTGGCGCCCTTCTCCACAATGACGCCGCGGGAGAGGATGGAGTCGGTGACTTCGCCCTCGATGTAGCAGCCGTCGGCCACCAGGGAGCGGGTGGAGACACTGCTGGGGCCATAGTAGGTGGAGGGGTTGGACTGGTCCTTGGTGCGGATGGGACGGTCGGGGTTAAACAGGTCGGCCCGGATGGCGGGGTCCTGTAGGTCCATGGAGTGCTGGAAGTAGTCGCTCACCGACTGGAAGCGGCCCACATAGCCCTCATGGACGTAGGGCACCATTTTCAGAGACTTCAGACGGGGCTGAAGCACGCCGCGGCTGAAGCTGACCACATCGTGGGCGGCACAGTAGTCCACCATGTCCAGCAGCAGCTGCTTGGAAAGGATATAAATTTCCAGAGATTCCAGAGCCTTGTCCGCGGCGGTGGGGTGGATGGACAGGTCAGTGACCCGGCCCTCGGCGCTCACCTCCACATACTCGGAGAACCGGGGCGCTCCGTGGGGGGTGGGGGTACACACCACCGTGACGTCGGCTCCGGTGGCGATGTGCTGCTCCAGCACCTTAGCCACCGGCAGGTTCAGGGCGGTATCGCCCCAAGCCATGATGACGTACTCCTGGCGGATGTTGTTGAGGTAGCCAGCCACGCCGGCCAGGGCCTCCATGTTGCCCCGGTACTCCCCGTGGCCGTGCTCGGCGTAGCTAAAGGGGGGCAGGATGCGCAGACCGCCGTGCTTGCGGGACAGGTCCCAGTCTTTGCCGGAGCCCAGGTGGTCCAGCAGGGACTGGTAGCTCTCATGGACGATAATGCCCACGTCGGTGATGCCGGCGTTGACATAGTTGGACAGCATGAAATCGATCAGGCGGTACCGGCCGCCAAAGGGCAGAGAACAGGTATTACGCGGGCGGGTCAGCTCCCCCAGGTTGGAGTCGGAGCGGTAGGCAAACAGGATGCCGTGGAGATCATTCATGCCCGCTCACCTCCCTTCACGTCTTCCCGGACCATGGCGTTGGGCGACACCACGGCCTTTTCTCCGATGGTGACCCCTCCGGCCACCACGGCAATGCCCCAGTTGGGGTCGTCGGTGGGAGCGGTGCCCACCTGGGCCCCCGCTTCAATGACGGCATTCTCCGCCACGATGGCGTAGGACACCTGAGCCCCCGCCTTCACCACACTGCCGGGCATGAGGATGGAGTACTGCACATCGGCGCCCTCCTCCACTGTGACCGAGTGGAACAGCACCGAGTTCTCCACCGTGCCGTCCACCTGGCAGCCGCCGGTGACCAGAGAGTGGGAGATCTTGGCGTTGGGACCCGTCACATGGGGGGGACGGATGGGGGTGCGGGCGTAAATGGGCCAGCTGGGGTCGAAGAGGTCGATGCTGCTCCGGGGGGCCAGCATATCCATGTTGGCGTCCCACAGGGAGTTGATGGTGCCCACGTCCTTCCAATAGCCGTGGAAGCGGTAGGCCATAAGCTTTTCCCCGGCTCCCAGCATGTTGGGGATGATGTTCTTGCCGAAGTCATTGGAGGAGTTGGGGTCAGCCTCGTCCTCAATGAGATATTGCCGCAGCTTGGACCAGGTAAAGACGTAGATGCCCATGGAGGCCAGGTTGCTCTTGGGCTGAGGGGGCTTCTCCTCAAACTCATAGATCTGGTCGTTCTCATCCACGTTCATGATGCCAAACCGGGTGGCCTCCTCCATGGTCACCTCTAAAACCGAGATGGTGCAAGCGGCTCCGGTCTTCTTATGTAGGTCTACCATGTCGGCGTAGTCCATCTTATAGATGTGGTCGCCGGACAGGATGACCACATAGTCCGGGTCATACAGGTCCAAAAAGCCGATGTTTTGATAGATGGCGTTGGCGGTGCCCTTGTACCAGGTGCCCTGGTCGCCCTCCCGCATGTAGGGGGGAAGGATGTGCACGCCGCCGTCGGAGCGGTCCAGGTCCCAAGGCTGGCCATTGCCCAGATAGCTGTTCAGCTCCAGGGGACGGTACTGGGTGAGAACACCCACCGTATCAATGCCGGAGTTGACACAGTTGGACAGGGGAAAGTCGATGATGCGATACTTCCCGCCGAAGGGTACGGCGGGTTTGGCTACGTGGCTGGTCAGGGCGTAGAGGCGGCTGCCCTGTCCGCCGGCCAGCAACATGGCCACAACTTCTTTCTTCATGCTGTTCACCTCTTGTCTGTTTCGAGCGCGGGGACTGGGGAATCTATGAAACCAGGACCGGAGGGGTCCTGAGATTTCCAATGCTCAAGTCTTGTCGGCCTTCCGGGCCCGGGCCTTTTTGGCGGGGGCGGCGGGGTCCTTAGGAGTGGTCGCTTTCTTCCGGGCAGGAGCTTTCTTCTCCTTGACGGTGGCCTTTGCTTCAGCGGAAGCCTTCTCCTCCGCGGCCTTGACGGGGGATTTTTTGGCCTTGGCGGCGGGAGCTTTAGCTTCTTTGTCCGGCGCTTTGTCCGTCTTGGGCTTGCGAACCGGGTTGCGCCGGGTGCAGCGGTAGATCATGGCCGACATGGCGGGTAGGTCAATGACCAGAGACTGGGGCTGGTCGTGGCAAGGGACCTTTTCCGTCTTCAAAGGAGCCATATCGCCTGTGCCCTGGCCGCCAAACCGGGTCTCATCGGTATTGAAAACGGGAGCCCAGGTACCGCCAAAGGGGGCGCCCACCCGGTAGCCCTCCCGGCGGTTGGGGGAGAAGTTGCACACCACGATGAGCGGATTGCCCTTCTTGTCCCAGCGCAGGAAGGAGACGGTGTTGGCGGTGTTGTCATCGGCGCACAGCCACTGGAAGCCCTGCCAGGAGTCGTCCTGCTGCCACAGGGCGGGCTGCTCCAGGTAGAAGGCGTTCATGGCCTTGAAGAAGGACTGGGTCTGGCGGTGGGGCTCATATTGCAGCAGGTGCCAGTCCAGGGAATATTCGTAGTGCCACTCGTTCCACTGACCCAGCTCCGCCCCCATGAAGGTGAGCTTCTTGCCCGGGTGGGTCATCATGTAGGTGTAGAAGGCCCGCACTCCGGCGAATTTCAGGGGGTTGTCTCCGGGCATCTTGCCGAAGAAGGAGCCCTTCATGTGGACGACCTCGTCATGGGACAGGGGCAGGATGTAGTTCTCCGAGAAGGCGTACATCAGGGAGAAGGTGATGTCCCGGTGGTTAAACTGCCGGAAATAGGGGTCCAGCTTGATGTAGTGGCAGATGTCGTTCATCCACCCCATGTTCCACTTGAAATTGAAGCCTAGACCACCCTCGTCCACCGGATAGGTCACCTTGGGCCAGGCGGTGGACTCCTCGGCGATCATCAGCACGTCGGGGTGGTCGGCAAAGACGGCGGTATTCAGCTTCTGTAAAAACTCAATGGCCTCCAGGTTCTCGTGGCCGCCGTTGACGTTGGCCACCCATTCCCCGTCCTGCCGGCCGTAGTCTAGGTACAGCATGGAGGACACCGCATCCACCCGCAGGCCGTCCATGTGGTACTCCTCCAGCCAGAACATGGCCGAGGAGAACAGGAAGGAGCGCACCTCATTGCGGCCGTAGTCAAAGACGTCGGTGCCCCAGTCGGCGTGCTCCCCCTTCCGGGGGTCGGCGTACTCATAGGTGGGGGTGCCGTCGAAGTTGTAAAGACCGAAGGCGTCCCGGGGGAAGTGGGCGGGGACCCAGTCCATAATCACCCCGATGCCCGCCTGGTGGAGCTGGTCGATGAGGTATTTCAGATCGTCGGGGATGCCGAAGCGGCTGGTGGCGGCAAAGTAGCCGGTGCACTGGTAGCCCCAGGAGGCGTCCAGAGGGTGTTCCGTCACCGGGAGCAGCTCCACGTGGGTGAAGCCCATCTCCTTCAAATAGGGCACCAGGTAGGAGGCGATATCCCGGTAGCTGAGAAATTCGCCCTCCCCCGTCCGGCGCCAGGAGCCCAGATGACATTCATAAATATTCATGGGGGCGGTATAAGGAACCTGTTTGGAGCGGTACTCCATCCAGGCCTGATCCCCCCACTGGTAGCCGGTGTTCAGATCGTAGATTTTGGAGGAGACGTTGGGGCGGGTGTCGGCGTGGAAGGCAAAGGGATCCGCCTTGCCCACAAAGCCCCCCTCCTCTTTGTGTATGGCGTATTGATAGGAGTCGTACCGTTTCAGCCCTGGCACAAACACCTCCCAAATACCGCCCTCCACCTTCTCCATAGGGGTGGCCTCCAGGTCCCAACCGTTGAAATCACCAATGAGAGTGACCTTGGGGGCGTTGGGTGCCCAGACCCGGAACAGGTAGCCCTCTGTGCCGTCCTCCGTCCGGGCCGGGTGGGAGCCAAAGCACCGCCAGGCCCGGGTGGAACGCCCCTCGGAAAAGGCCTCCAGCTCTAAAAACAGGTCGTGAGAGGAAAGATTTTCCAAATATTTAGACAAAGTGATCACCTCAGAAGTAGAGTAAACTGTAATATCAGCCAAAAAGCACAATGGGGCGTCAAAACAGCTGATATATATTTATATAAATTATACAACAGTGAATAGGTACAGTCAAGTAAAATAGGTGTAAACGGTGTTTTTCTGTCATGAGGTCAAAAAAGTGGCTATGTATCCCGCCAAACTGGCGGGAATACGCTACCGGGCCATGAGAAGCTGCCGCAGCATTTGAGAAAATATACCGGGTACAGTCAGCCGTTCCACCGGCTGGGCGGCCACAATGGGGATGGTGTCCCGCAGCTGGTCCCCCACATAGACCTCCAGCTGCCCCAAGGTCTGTCCCTCTTCCACCGGGGCCTCCACGTCCTGGGCAATGGTCAGCTGGGTGGTCACCTGGCTGGCCTCCCCCTTGGACACTAAAATTTTACAGCTGCGTTGAAGCTGGGGCTGCACCTGGGCCGCTGTACCCAGCAGCACGTCCACCGGGGCCAGAGGAGTCTCCGGATAGACATTCACCACAGCGTAGTTGGCAAAGCCGTAGTCCAGCAGCTTTTTGGCGTCCTCAAAGCGCTGGGCGGTGGTGGGGGCCTTCATGATGACGGCGATGAGTTCCATGCCGTCCCGCTCCGCCGTGGCCGACATGCAGTACAGCGCCGAGTCGGTGGAGCCGGTTTTCAGTCCCGTGGTCCCGGGGTAGAACCGCACTAGGCGGTTGGTGTTGGTCAGGCCAAAGGTGCCGTCCCGGATGGAGTCCATCCAGATGGTGGTGTAGTCCCGGATGCTGGGGTGGTTCAAAATGAGCTCCCGGGACATCAGGGCAATGTCATAGGCGGAGGTGATGTGGCCGTCAGCGGGCAGGCCGGTGCAGTTGAGAAAGTTGGTGTCCTCCATGCCCAGCTCCCGGGCCCGCTCATTCATCCGGGCTACAAAGGCGGTCTCGCTGCCCGCCACATGCTCTGCCAGGGCTACCGCACAGTCGTTGCCCGAGACCACGGTGACGCATTTGATCATCTCCGACACCGTCATCTGCTCCCCCTCCTTCAGGTACACCTGGGAGCCCCCCATGCCGGCGGCGTAGGCCGATACGGTGACCGTGTCCTCCAGAGCGATCTGGCCGGAGTCCACCGCCTCCATCACCAGCAGCAGGGTCATGATCTTGGTCACGCTGGCCGGCTCCAGCTTGGCGTGGGCGTCCTGCTCGTACAAAATGGTCCCCGTCTCCTTCTCCATCAAAATAGAGGAGGCGCAGGACAGCGCCAGCCCGGAGGACTCCTGGGCGGAGACAGCGGGCACTCCGGCGCACAGCACAGCGGCCGTCAATAGGAAAGCGGAAATTCGCTTCATAGTATGATTCCTCCTGATCCATCGTCGTTTGGATGAAATCAGGATGTGGAGCCAAGGACAATTCTATGCGGAGGAAAAAAACGGTATTTTTTCCGGACAAGCTCATTCCATACCTTAATCCATTTTGTCTGTGAGTTCTGCCGAAAGGGGGCGAAGGGACCATGGTGGCGCAGGTTTTTTGATTTTTTTCCAATCGGGACGCAACTGTGCAACTTTTTTCCCCTGCCTGGGGAGGGTGAGGAGGGATGGGATGGCAAAGGCTGGGCTCCCGGGGCGGGAGCAGATTTTAAAGCGGATGTGGAAATTGGCCAACACCGGAGTGGGAGACGCGGTGCGGCTGGCCTGCTTCCCCGAGGAGCAGTGGGGCACGCTGGAAAACCTGGAGCTGGACGCCCTGACGGAATTTAAACGGGGGGCCAACGGGGTCATCGAGCTGAAGTTTTCCGACCGGGGCAGGCTGCTGGAGCGGCTGCTGGACGCCTGTGACCACAGCGGAGAGGAGCAGGTGGACCGCTTTTTGCGGGCCATGGAGGAGAAGGGGGAGTAAGCCGTGGAGGAGATGGTGTTTTCCCCCAAACAGCGCCAGGTGCTCACCTGGTGGAGACCCAACTCCCCCCACTGGGACCGCCAGGCCATCATCTGCGACGGGGCGGTGCGCAGCGGCAAGACCCTGTGCACCGGCCTGTCCTTTTTCTGCTGGGCCATGCGCTCCTTCCATCGGAGAAATTTTGCCCTGTGCGGCAAAACCATCGTCTCGGTGCGGCGGAACCTGTTGGATGAGCTGCTTCCCCTGCTACAGAGCATGGGCTTTCAGTGTGACCAGAAGGTGTCCCGGAACATCCTGAAGGTACGACTGGGCAACCACGCCAACACCTTTTACCTCTTTGGCGGTAAGGATGAGGGCTCCGCCGCCCTCATCCAGGGCATTACCCTGGCAGGGGCCCTCCTGGACGAGGTGGCCCTCATGCCCCGCTCCTTTGTGGAGCAGGCGGTGGCCCGGTGCTCGGTGACGGGGAGCCGGCTGTGGTTCTCCTGCAACCCCGAGTCCCCTGCCCACTGGTTCTACCGGGAGTGGATTTTAAAGGCGGAGGAGAAAAAGGTTTTACGCCTGCAGTTCACCATGGCGGACAATCCCGGGCTGTCCCCGGAGGTGCTTCGGCGGTATCAGGACATGTTCCAGGGCACCTTTTACCGCCGCTTCGTGCTGGGGGAGTGGGTGGCCGCCGAGGGGCGAGTTTACGACTTCTTTGATGAGAGCTATGTCGCGCCCCTTCCCCAGGGGGAGCTTACCGACTGGCACATCTCCTGCGACTACGGCACCCTCAACCCCACCTCCATGGGCCTGTGGGGCCGGCAGGGCGGGGTGTGGTACCGGGTGGCGGAATTTTATTACGACGCCCGGCAGCAGCGCAGGCAGAAGACCGACGAGGAGTACGCCGACGCCCTGGCCGCCCTGGCGGGAGGACGGGAGATCCAGGGAGTGGTGGTGGACCCATCGGCGGCCAGCTTTCTGGAGACCCTGCGCCGCCGGGGCTGGCGGGTGCGGAAGGCCCACAACGAGGTGCTCGCCGGCATCCGCCTCACCGCCCGGCTGCTGAAAAGCCGCCGCCTGGTAATCTGCCAGGGCTGTGCCGACGCCATCCGGGAGTTCTCCCTCTACCGCTGGGAGGAGCAAGGGGACGGTCAGGACCGGGTGCGAAAGGAGCACGACCACGCCATGGATGAGATCCGCTATTTTGCCGCTACTGTGGCCGCCAGGGACACGGGCAGCGGTGAATTTTTTGCCCTGGGCGTGGAGCGGGGCGCCTTTTGAGGGCAGACAAAACCTATGGAAAAGGGAGAGGGGACGCGTGGAATGAAGTGGTGGAAACGAAAGCGAGGGGAGCTTCCAGCCCCAGTGGTCCAGGTGCGCCGGGAGAACGGCCATCCCTTTGGGATGCTGGAGCGCTACACTCCCCTGCACACCGGGGAACTGAATTTGTACCGGACCATCCGGGAGGGGGTGCCCATTGTGGACGCCGCCGTGTGGAAGCTGGTACGCCTGTGCGGAGGGGTATCGGTGAAGGCCGGGGACAGCCGGGCCCAGGCGGAGCTGGAGCGGTTTTGGCGGACGGTGGACACCGGCTGGGGCCAGCGGGGGGTACAGTCCTTTCTGGACCGGTATCTGGACGACCTGTTCACCTGTGGCCACGGTCTGGGGGAGATAGTTCTGTCCGGAGACGGGCGGGAGATCGCCGCTTTGCTGTGTGCCGACTCCCGGCAGGTGGAGGTGAAGGAGGGGGAGAGCCCCATGGACTTCAAGCTGTGCCTGCGGGGGGTGGGGGAGCCGGAGGAGCTGCCCTGGCAGGAGCTGCTCCTCTTCACCCCCTTTCAGCCCACGGCAGACGCCCCCTACGGGGTGTCTCTGCTGAGCTCCATGCCCTTTCTGGCGGGTATTTTGCTGAAAATTTTCCAGGCCACCGGTCAGAACTGGGAGCGGGCAGGCAACCTGCGCTTCGCCGTAGTGTGTAAGCCCGAGGAGGGCGAGGGGGCCTTTGCCCAGGAGCGCTGCCGCCAGATTGCCGGGGAGTGGTCGGCGGCCATGGACGCCGGACGGGCGGGGACGGTGCGGGACTTTGTGGCGGTGGGGGACGTGGACATCAAGGTCATCGGCGCCGACAGCCCCGTCCTGGACAGTCAGGTGCCCGTGCGGCAGATTTTGGAGCAGTTGGTGGCCCGGACAGGCATCCCGCCCTTTATGTTGGGGCTGTCCTGGTCCTCCACCGAGCGGATGAGCACCCAGCAGGCCGACCTGCTCACCAGCGAGATCACCGCCATCCGCCGCAGTGTGGAGCCGGTGCTGTACCGGGTGGCGGAGCTGTGGCTGCGGCTACATGGCTTTGACGACCGGGTGGAGCTGGTGTGGGAGGACATCAACCTCCAGGACATTGTGGAGGAGGCCAAGGCCCAGCTCTATCAGGCCCAGGCCCAACAGTACAAGGAGGAGAAGGCGTGAATATTGTAAAGGAATCCCAGGGGGGCCAGCGTGCCCCCGTCAGCGGAGAGGATTTGGCCCTTATCAGTGCTCTGGCTCGGAAGGAGATGGGGGCGGAGGAGGTATACACCTTCTCGGTGCGGCTGTGTGACAACGAGGTGGACCGGGACTTTGAGCGCTTCGCCCCCCAGACCCTGGAGGAGCTGGCCGGACTGTTCGTGGGAAAAAGCGGCATCTTTGACCACCAGTGGTCCGCCCAGGGTCAGGCCGCCCGAATTTACAAGACGGAGGTCATCCGGGAGACCGCCCTCACCCGGGCGGGAGACCCCTACTGCTGGCTGAAGGGCTACGCCTACATGGTACGTACCGACAAAACCAAGGACTTGATTGCCGAGATCGAGGGGGGCATCAAAAAAGAGGTGAGCGTGGGCTGCGCCGTGGAGCGCTCGGTGTGCTCCATCTGCGGGAAGGACCTGTGTAAGGAGAGCTGCGGCCACAAGAAGGGGGAGGTCTACGACGGGCGGCTGTGCTACGCCAGCCTGGAGGGGGCGGCCGACGCCTATGAGTTCTCCTTTGTGGCGGTGCCCGCCCAGCCCCGGGCGGGGGTGGTGAAGGGCCGGGGGAGCGGCCTTATGCGCCTGAAAGATCTGGCCGCCGGGGACGGCCAGCTGGAGCGGGAGCTGAAGCAGCTGGAGGAGGAGGCCCGGATGGGCCGGGACTATCTCAAGGGACTGCGGGACGAGGTGGTCCGTTTGGGGCTGTTGGCGGGCCTGGGCCTGGAACGGGAGGTGCTCCAAAGCATGGCCGATAAGCTGGACTATGAGCAGCTCCTGTCCGCCAAGGAGGCCTACGGCCGCCGGGCGGGGGAGCGCTATCCAATCCGGCCCCAGCTGAGCTACGGCCAGCGGGAGGAAAAGAACCAGGCCGACGGGGCCTTTTTGATCTGAGGGAGAGCGGCGGGGGGACCCGCCCTTCCAAAATACATAAGGGAGGCAGCAAGGTATGAGCAAATTTTCCTTTGAGGACATCGGTGCGGTGGTGGCCACCTTCGCCGCGGGTAGCGGCGTGAAGGGCGGCCAGGTGGTGAAGGTGACGGAAAACGGAACCGTGGATGCCTGCGGTGACGGGGAGGCCTTCTGCGGCGTGGCCATGGAGCCCCGCAAAGGGGGCGCGGCGGTGCAGGTGAAGGGGTTTGTCACTGTGCCCTACACCGGGGAGCTGACCCTGGGATGGGCCACCCTGGCCGCCAACGGCAGCGGCGGCGTGAAGGCCAATTCCACCGGCGTACAGGCCCTGGTGGTCAGCGTGGACGGTGTGGACACCGCTGTGGTGTGTCTGTAAACGGAAAGGAGAGGGATATGATGGCATTTTCCTATGACAATCTGAAGCTGGACAAGGGCATGTATCAGGAGGCGGGCAGCACCTTTAGCCAGGTGCTGGAGCGCCAGGACCCCAGCGAGCAGTATAAGGGCACCTCCCTGGAGGGCCTGGACGCCTTCCAGCGCCAGCTCAAGCGCTTTGACATCAAGGTGAAGGGGGCGGGCAGCGACGTGGTGGAGAAGTTCTTCCGCACCGCCGACTCCGCCGTCCTCTTCCCCGAGTATATCGCCCGTTCGGTGCGCCAGGGCATGGAGGAGGGGGATATCCTGCCCCACATCACCGCCGCCGTCACCAAGTTCGACGGCATGGACTACCGCTCCATCACCGCCGAGGCCGGGGGCGAGGATAAGGAGCTGCGCCAGGTGGATGAGGGCGCCTCCATCCCCGCCACCACCATCAAGGTCCAGGCCAACCTGGTCAAGCTGCGCAAGCGGGGCCGCATGCTGGTGGCCAGCTATGAGGCGGTGCGCTACCAGAAGCTGGACCTGTTCTCCGTCACCCTGCGCCAGATCGGCGCCCACATCGCCCGGGCCCATCTGGAGGACGCGGTGGATGTGCTGATGAACGGCGACGGCAACGACAATGCCGCCACGGTGGACCAGGTGTCCTCGGACGGCACTTTGACCTATAACGATCTGGTGGACTTCTGGGCCAAGTTCGATCCCTATGAGATGAACGCCCTGCTGGTCTCTGGAGACGTGATGGTCCAAATGCTCAAGCTCACCGAGCTGCAAAATCCCCTCACCGGTCTCAACTTCCAGGGCACCGGTAAGCTGACCACCCCCCTGGGGGCCACCCTTCTGCGCACCAGCGTGCTCCCCGCCGGCACTGCCATCGGCCTGGACAAGCGCTTCGCCCTGGAGATGGTACAGGGCAGCGACGTGATGGTGGAGTATGACAAGCTCATTGACCGGCAACTGGAGCGGGCGGCCATCACCACCATCAGCGGCTTTGCCAAGGTGTTCCAGGACGCCAGCCGGGTGCTGGAGGTCTAAGAATGGAGGAGGAGATCCTGGAGCTGTGCCGGGCCATGGGGGCCGGGGCGGATCAGGAGGCGCTGCTGCGCCCCCTGATCCGGGCGGTGACCGACGCTCTCACTGGGCGTCTGCGCACCGGCATCACACCGGAGGACTGCGGCAGCGCCTTCCCTCTGGCTGCCGCCATGGTGGCTATGGACGGCCTGAACTACGCCTGCGGCGGCGGAGGGATGACCTCCTTTACCGCAGGGGAGGTGTCTATCCGGACAGAGAGCGGATTTGCCAAGGATTCCCGCACCGCCCAGGCCGAGCGGCTCATGGCCCCCTGGCTGGGAGAGACGGGCTTCGCCTTTCAGGGGGTGAGGGGATGATGGACGGGGAGTGGCAGGCCATTTTGACTCGTTACGGCCGGGATGTGACCCTGTATTCCCCTCAATACCCGGAGGGAACTACCCTCCGGGCCATGGTGCAGCCGGTGCTGGAGCGTACCGGGGAGCAACAGGTCCCCTCCCCCCTGGGCATGCGGCGGGAGGACCGCTTTTTGTATTTGGGCCCCAAGGAGGCGGCCCTTCAGGCCGGGGAGAGCCAGGTGGTTTGTCAGGACGGAACATACGAGGTCCAGAGCGCTCACCTGGTGGGGGACCACCACTGGTGGGCCATTCTGCGGCCCAGGGATAAGGAGAGCCTATGAACACGGGATTGCAGGCCATCCGGGAGCGGATGGCGGAGTATCTGAACAGCTGTGGGGTCCGTGCCGTCACGGCCTGGCCCGGGGAGACGCGCAGCCGCCTGGAGGAACCGGTGGTGGTGGTGTCTCTTCGAGGATGCAAGGCGGGGCCTGCCGGGTTCCAGGACTACCTGGGAGAGCGGTATAACCAGGAGACAGGTATGTGGGAGGAGCTCTACGGGCGGAAAGCGGAGATCACCTTCGGACTGGACCTGTATGACGGCCGGGACGGGGACGGGGCACGGCTTCAAACCTCCTTTGACGCCCTCTCCCAGGCTCTGACCCAGGGTGGACCGGAGGGGCTGGCTCTGGTGGAGTTCTCCTGCGGGGAGACGGATTACGACCCGTCCGCACGCCTGCTGCGGCGTAAGGCGGAGGCGGTGTGCCAGGCCTGCCTCTACGCGGTGGCCCAGGAGGGCGGACTGTTTACAGACTTTACATTGAGAGGGGAAATGAAGGGATGAGCATAACGGTACATCAGCGTCCGGGGGTTTACTCCTCCTACGACGCCTCCTCGGTGGTCAGCGGCAGCGGCAGCGGCCGGCTGGTGGGTCTGGTGGCGGTAAATACCCAGAGCGAGGCCGGGGTGCCCCAGACCATCACCAGCTACGACAAGGCGGTGACCGCCTTCGGCTCCACCGGAGATGAGGACATGGCGGAACTCATTCGTCTGGCCCTGAAAAACGGGGCCAGCGGGGTGGTGGCCGTCCCCATTGCCAGTGAGGACGGCTACCAGGCGGCCTTTGACACCCTGGCGGAGGTGGAGGACCTGGCGGTGGTGATTTGTGACAGTACCGACCAGACCGTACAGCAGAAGCAGAGGGACAGTGTGGTACAGGCCTCCCAGACTCGCCGAGAGCGGCTGGCCGTGGTGGCTGGAGGGACCGCAGAAGAGGTGGAGGCCCTTATTGCCCGGGCCAAGGAGCTCAACTCCGAGCGGGTGGTACTGGTGGCCCCCGGGGCGGTGGACCGGGAGGGAGAGGCCATCTCCGGCCTGGCTGTGGCCGCCGCTGTGGCGGGGGTGCTGGCCGGGGGCGGTGACCCCGCCCTGCCTCTGGGAGGCGCGGAGCTTGTGGGCCTGTACGGCCTGGATGGACGCTACGGAGACGGGGATCTGGACCTGTTGATCCTGGGGGGCGTCACCCCTGTGGAGAGCGTGGGGGGCGTAGTGAGCGTGGTCCGGGGGATCACCACCCGCACCACCACCGGTGAGGCGGCGGACAGCACCTGGCGGGAGCTGGCCACCATCCGCATTGTGGATGACGTCATCCCCAGCCTGCGTTCTGCTCTGCGCAGCAAATTCCGCCGGGCCAAGAATACCCCCCAGAGCCGTAGCGCCATCCGGGCCCAGGTGGTGCTGGAGCTGGAAAACAAGCTGGAGCGGGAGATCATCACCGGGTATGAAAATGTGTCGGTGGCTGCCGACAGCGAGGACCCCACCCGGTGCCTGGTGGAGTTCTCCTTCACGGTGGCCCACGGTCTGAACCAGATCTGGCTCAGCGCCCATATTACGGTATAAGCGCCGAATCCCCGAACAGGGGAGCTAAGCCCGGAGCGGAGGCCGGCAAACCAGTGGGGGCCGAGGCCCACACGTTTGGCGGCGCAGACGCAGGGGTTAGCGACCCGGCTGTGAGGGGACTGAGGCGTGAGAAAAGCGCCGAATGCCCCAACAGGGGAGTTTGCGTTTGAAGATAAGGAGGTCGAAACATGAGCATTGCAGGGTTCCCAACCAGCAGTGATATTTATTTGGAGGTGGACGGCACCAGGGTGGCTGTGGTTCAGAGCTACACCGCCAAGGCCACCAAGTCCAGTACGGCGGTGGAGGCCTTTGGGGAGTCGGAGCCTGTGGCTACCATCCCCGGTCAGGCCACCCATGTGCTGGAGCTGACCCGGCTGTATGCCACCGACGAGGCCATTCAGGACGGCATTGACTTCTATTCCCTGTCCGGCTTCTCCCTGGTCATCTGCAAGCCGGACCGGAAGATCATCTACTCCGACTGCCAGTGGAGCTCTATCCAGGAGAACGCCACCCTGGGCAGCATGGTGCTGGAGAAGGTCACTCTGGTGGCCTCCCGCCGCATCGAGACGGAGGTGTAAGGGCCATGGAGGGGTCCATTTTGGCCCAGCGGGACCGGATCGCCCTGCCCAATGGCATGGAGCTGCGTCTGCTCTCCGCCCTGGAGGTCCTCCAGGCCCGCCGGGAGGCGGGAGAGCTGGCGGGAGAGGAGCGGGAACGGGCCCTATGCTCCAACGCCTGTCTGCTGGCCCGGGCACTGGAACATGGGGAGGACCACACCCCGGTATTTGAAAGCGGCCAGGCGGTGCTGGCCGGGCTGACGGTGGAGGAGATCGCCGCCCTGGCCCGGCGCTGGTCCCAGTTGCGCCGGGAGAGCGACCCCGGGCTGGGGCTGGACAAAGAGGAGCTGGAGGAAGTAAAAAAAAACTCCGTTCCGACCCCAATGACCGGCTGCGGTGGCGGGTGCTGAGGGACTTCGGGGCCCTGCCCACCGAGGCCCGGGCCCGGGAAATGAAGGACCGGGACTACCTGTGGTGCCTGGTCCACCAGCTGCTGGACCGGGAGGAGGAGCTCAGCCGCCTGTGCCCCGACTGCCGGGCCCGGGCGGAGGAGCGTCACTGCCCCGTTTGCGGCCGGGCGGCGGAGGATTGGGGCGAGGGAGAAGTCAATCCGGCCTTTGACCAGAGCCGGTTTGAACAGTTGAAAGGGGGCGGCGGAGGATGACCGACTACCTGGAGGAGCAGGAGGAGCAGGCCCAGGCTCTGGAGGAGAACCTGGCGCGGCTGGAGGAGGCTCTGGTGGCTCTGGGGCCGGGTGCCTCGAAGAAGGCAGCAGGGGTGGCGGAAGAGTCTGCCGCCCCGGCTTTTCTGCCTGGGAGTCAGATAGCCGCGGAGACAGAGACGGCCCTCATCCGGGCCCGAGATTGGGAAAAGGAAGAGGAGGGGGAGAACCGGACCTCTTTCGAAAGGGGGGAGGAGAGTTCTCCCCTGCTGGAGCAGGCCGAGGCTTTGGAGGCGGCTCTGGCGGGCCTGGACATTCTGCGGGCAGGGACAGGTGAGGGAAGTGCCCTCGTGGGACCCTGGCGGGGAGCGGCCATGGGCCGGGAGGAGGCCTTGATGCAGAGAGGGTCCCGCCAGCAGGAGAAATGGCCCGATCGTCTGCTGCCTAGGAGCGGTGCCGCCGACCTCAAGGACCTGGGCTTGGGCGGGGAGACACGTCCGGGAAGTCCCCGGTCCGGGGCGGCGGCCTGGGACGGGGAGACCGAGGAGGCCCGGCGGATGGACCGGATCTTCCGCCGGGACAGCCGCCGCTATGATGGCGGCTTTTTCCTGTACTGAGGAGGGATTTTCGTGGATTTGTCACCCATGCGCTATAAAACCTACACTTGGCCCCACAACCCAAGGGTCTACTCCATCGACTATGAGCGGAAGATGGCCCTGCATAAGACCCCCTTCGGCCTGTTCCATCTCCAGGACCTGGGCCGGACCAACCGGATTATGGAGGGAGAGGGGGAGTTTGTGGGGGAGGGGGCCTATGCCCAGTTCGGGCAACTGGCCAACGTGTTCTATGACAGTGGCCCCGGGCTGCTGGTCCACCCCCTGTGGCAGGCAGCCAACGCCTACTTTGTCTCCCTACGTCTGGAGCAGGAGCCTCGGCCCGACTATGTACGTTACTCCTTCTCCTTCTGGGAGGACGACAGCTGGTACACCGGCCTTGCCGTATCGGTGACCCAGGGGGCGGGAGCGAGTGAACCGGAGCAAGATAGCTCTACTGCCATCCAGCCGGTGTACCACCGGGTGGTGAAGGGAGATACCCTCTGGGCCATCGCCAACACCTACGGCATTGGGCTCAGCGAGCTTATCGCCCTCAACCCCCAGATCAAAAACCCCAACCTCATCCATGTGGGAGACGAGGTGAGAGTGCGGTGAGAGGCTATGTGACCGACGGGGCGGGAGGCCGCTGGCTACTCCCGGAGGCGGTGGCCTGGCGGCTGGAATATACCGCCGGAGTGCCCTGCGACAGCTTTTGGATCCGCTGTCCCTGGAGCCGGGAGAACACCGCCAACCCCGCCGCCTGGGTGCGGTTTGAAGCCCAGCAGGAGGGGGAGAGGGTGTTCACCGGGGTGGTGGATGAGTGCCAGGTGTCCCAGAACGAAGGGGGCGGGCTGCTGGAGGTGTCCGGCCGGGGAATGGCCGCTTTGCTTCTGGACAACGAGGCCCTGGGCCAGGACTACGGCACCGCCACCCTGGAGGATATTTTGCGGGACCACGTGGAGCCCTACGGCATTGCCGCCGCCCCGGGGGCCAGCCTGCCCGCCGTCAGCCCCTTTTCGGTGTCCACCGGCAGCAGCGAGTGGTCGGTGGTCTACGAATTTGCCCGCTATTACGGAGGAATTGCACCCCGCTTTGACCGGGAGGGCCGCCTGGTCCTCACCGGCTGGCCGGCGGGGGAGGAGAAGCTGCTGGGGGACGGAGCGCCGGTGACCGAGCTGGTGTGCCGGGACCGGCGGTATGGGGTTCTGTCCCAGGTGCTGGTGCGGGACCGGTACAGCGGCAGTGTCCAGACAGAAGAAAACGAGAGCTTTGCCGCCTCGGGGGGACGGGCCCGGCGGGTGCTGACTATGCCCGGGCGGAGCAACTATAAGGCCATGCGCTATACGGGCCAGTTCCAGCTGGACAAATCCGCTTCCGAGCTGGAGCGGCTGGAGGTACAGATCGCCCAGCCATTCTGCGCCTGGCCGGGGGAGCTGGTGCGCATCCAGCGCAGCGGCTGGGAGCGCAATGGCTTGTTCCGGGTGGTCCAGACCACAGTGGGACTGGACACCTCGGGGGAGTGGACCCGGCTGGAGCTGGCCAGGCCGGACTTTGTGGTGTGAGAGGTGAGGGAGATGTGGAGCGGACAACAGGGCAGGCTGCTTCCGGTGGAAGAGCCGGGGGCGGAGCTGGGAGAGGTGACCCTGGGCGGAGACCCCGCCGGGGTAGTCCTGGGGGGAGAGCGCAGGAGCATCCCTGTCTATGGTCCCGGCGGTTACGCCTGGCGCCCCTCGGTGGGTGACCAGGTGTTGGTGCTCAAGGCGGGAGCAGAGCGGGAGTCTCCCTGCATCGTAGGACGGGTACAGGGAGACCTGAATCTGGGGCCGGGAGAGACAGCGGTGTCGGGAGGAGACAGCGCGGTTTATCTGAAAACAGGACAACTGGACCTACGGGGGAACGTGACCATTAACGGAGTGGGGCTGGTAGATCTGATTGCGGCAGTGGTAGCGGAAATTTTAAGCAATCTGGAGGTGTGAGCGTGGAACTGAAGCTGGTCAATGGGGATTACGTCCCCGACGGGACGGGGGGCATGTGCCGCCTGTCGGGGGCGGAGGAGGTGTTGGGCCGGGTGCTGTTCCGGCTCACCGCCCGGCGGGGCGGCCTGCCCTTTCTGCCCAATCTGGGCAGCCGGCTGCGCCTGGTGCTGCGGGAGAAGCCCTCGGCCCGCCAGGCTTTGGCCGCCCAGTATGTGACGGAGGCCCTGAAGGAGGAGCCCGACCTGCGGGTCACCGGGGTGGAGCTGTTTGGGGAGGACCCAGGACAGCTCACTGCCTACCTGGAGTGGCAGGGGGAGCCCCTGTCAGTGACAGTGGAGCTGGGACGGTTGGGCTGAGGGAGGACGAGAGATGAAAGAGCTAGAGGAAATTTATCAGGAGATGCAGGCCTGTTTTGCTCAACGAACGGGCCTGGAGATGGGGGAGGGCTGTGATCTAGCCGCCCGGCTGTATGCCCTGGCCGCCCAGGTATATGCTCTCTATGCCCAGGCCGACTGGGTGGCCCGGCAGGCCTTTCCCCAGACGGCGGAAGGGGAGTATCTGGACCGCCACGCCCAGCTGCGGGGGCTGGAGCGTAAGCAGGCAGTCTATGCCCAGGGAGTAGTGCGCTTCTCCACCGGGGAGACCTCTGACTACGACCGGGAGATCCCCCAGGGCACGGTGTGCATGACGGCGGGGCTCATCCGCTTCGCCACCACCCAGCCCGCCCGACTGCTGGCCGGAACTCTGTCTGTGGACGTCCCCGTCCAGGCCCTGGAGGCGGGTGCTGCGGGCAACGTTGCGGCGGAGACCATCGTAGCCATGGCGGTGGCGCCCACGGGGATATCCGCCTGTACCAATCCCCAGCCCTGTACGGGGGGCGGAGACCAGGAGGGGGATGAGGAGCTGCGGCAGCGAATTTTGGAGAGCTTCCAGCGCCTACCCAACGGGGCCAACGCCGCCTACTATGAGCAGCAGGCCATGTCCTTCGACTCCGTGGCGGCGGCCCAGGTGGTGCCCCGGCCCCGGGGTACGGGGACGGTGGATGTGATCGTCGCCACCTTGAACGGAACACCGGAGGAGGAGCTGCTGGAGGAACTAACCGCTTACTTCCAGGCCCGCCGGGAGATCGCGGTGGATGTGGCGGTAAAGGGGCCGGAGACCAAGACGGTGGACCTGTCGGTTCAGATCGCCGTGGAGGGCGGCCGGGATTTGGAGACCGTGTCCGCCCAGGTGAAGCAAACGCTGGAAACCTGGTTCACCGGCAAGCTGTTGGGCCGGGGGGTGCTGCGGGCGGAAATCGGGAACCTGGTTTACTCCTGTGATGGGGTGGCCAACTATGTCCTCACCGCTCCCGCCGCCGACGTGGCCGCCCAGACGGGGGTGCTCCCGGTGCTGGGCAGCCTGAGCGTGGGAGGGATGGCATGAGCTACGGCCAATATCTTCGGGAGCTGCTTCTCCCGCTGGGGGTGTACGACCTGGATGCCCCCTTCAATGGTGGGGAGTTGGATGCCGCCGGTCAGGCTCTGGACCAAATGGAAAGCCAATTGGAAGAGGTGGACCGGGAGGCCAATTTGTCCACCGCCCAAGACTGGGGCCTGGAGCAGGTGGCCCGGCTGTTTACCCGCCGTCCGGTGGCCGACAGTCCCCAGGAGCTGGCCCAGGCCCTGGCGGCCCTCCTTCGCATCGGCGGGGACAGCTTCACCCTCTCGGCCATCAACGACACCATTGCCGGCTGCGGTGTGCCCGCCCGGGTGGAGGAGACAGGGGTGGAGCGGGTGCGGGTGACCTTTCCGGGGATCGCTGGCATCCCGCCCAGCTTCGAGGAACGCAAGAAGATCATCGAGGAGATCCTCCCTGCCCATGTGGAGATCGAGTACTGGTTCTGGTATCTCACCTGGGCGGAGCTGGAGGAGAAGTTCTCTTGCTGGCAGGATATTGAGGACCGGGATTTGACCTGGGAAGGTCTGGAGACCTGCGTGGATTAGAGAAAATAGAAAGGGCCCCGAGGCAACCGCCTCGGGGCCCTTTTCTTTCTCGGTAAAATTCTACAGAAGCCCGATCTGTTTCAACAAAAATATCCATAAAAACAGGGTCAGACTACAGAACAGGGAGGTGGACACCACCAGCTGGGCGGTGAGCTCGTGGTCGCTGCCGCAGGCCAGGGCCATGGGGTAGGAGGAGGATGCGGTGGGGGTGGCCACACAGACCAGGATGGCGCCCAGGGTGTCTCCCCGGAACCCCAAAAGTATGGCGGGAATGAGGGCGGCGGCGGGGGCCAGAACCAGCCGCACCAGGCTGCACCGGACCACGGTCCAGATCTGGCCCGTCAGACCCCCAATCCGGAAGGAAGCCCCCAAGGCCAGCAGGGTGGTGACGCTGCCTGCGTTGCCCAGGCTGCTCACCGCCTGCTCCACAGAGGAGGGCAGCCGGATTCCCAGCAGCAAAAACAAAATGCCCAGCAGGCAGGCCCGAATGAGGGGGTTATGGAAAATGCCGGACAGGGTGTGGCGCAGGTCCACCCGGTTCCCCCGGCAGGTCTCCAGGGTGATGACAGCCAGTATGTTGAAAAGGGGGACCACCAGGCTGATGGCGATGGACAGCAGGGCCACCCCGTGGGAGGACATCATAACCTGGGCCAGGGACACGCCGATGACGGCGATGTTGCTGCGGAAGGAGTTTTGAATATAGGCTCCCCGGCGTCTGGGATCCGGTTCCCGGAGGGTATAGTAGGCATAGCACAGGGCAAACCAGACCAGCACCCAGGCGATCAGGTAGGCCAGCAGGTCAGACTGGACGGCGGCGGTGAGGTCGGTGGAGTAGATGTTGTAAAACAGCAGGCAGGGCAGCAGAGCCTGGAAGCTGAGGGTGCTCAGGTGGTGGAACATCACCTCGGGGACCACCTGGGCACGGCGGACCAAAAAACCCACGCATAGGGTGAGAAACATGGGAATGACGCAGTTGAGAGAGACGATGAAATTTTCCATGTGGGCCCTCCTGTTGGGAAATCGAGCAATACAGACCCTATTGTAACACATTTTCAGGCGGGGGGAAGAAAAAGATCAGGCAGGCAGCCTTTTTTCGGGCCGCCTGCCTGTTTGTTTTATGATTATCCCTTGGCCTGGGCCTCCACCAGGCGCACGCCGCAGTACTGCTCCCGCAGCTTGGGCTTTTCGATTTTGCCGGTGGGGTTGCGGGGCACATTGGCGAAGATGATCTTCCGGGGACGCTTGTACCGGGGCAGGTCCATGCAGAACTGGTTGATCTCGCTCTCGGTGCAGGCCATGCCCTCCTTGAGCTGGATAATGGCGGCGGCGATCTCACCCAGACGCTTGTCCGGCAGGCCGATGACCGCCACATCGTGGACTTTGGGGTAGGCAGACAGGAAGTCCTCAATCTGGACGGGATAGAGGTTCTCGCCGCCGGAGATGATTACGTCCTTCTTCCGGTCCACCAGGAAGTAGAAGCCGTCCTCATCCTGCTTGGCCATGTCGCCGGTGTGGAGCCAGCCGTCCTTCAAAACGGCCTGGGTGGCCTGGGGGTCGTGGTAGTAGCCCACCATCACTCCGGGGCCCTTCACGCACAGCTCGCCCACCTCGCCCTGGGGGACGGGCTGGTCGTTCTCGTCCACGATCTTGCACTTCCAGCCGTAGCCGGGAACGCCGATGGCGCCCACCTTGTGGATGTTGTCCATGCCCAGATGGACGCAGCCCGGGCCGGTGGACTCGGACAGACCATAGTTGGTGTCGTATTTGTGGTGGGGGAAGTAGCTCAGCCAGTGCTTGATGAGAGAGGGGGGGACGGGCTGGGCGCCGATGTGCATCAGCCGCCACTGGGAGAGCTGGTAGTCCTCCAGCTTCAGGTCTCCCCGATCCAGAGCAGCCAGGATGTCCTGGCACCAGGGCACCAGCAGCCACACGATGGTGCACCGCTCCTGGGACACCGCATGGAAGATGGCCTGGGGGGAGTTGCCCTTGAGGAGCACCGCCTTGCCGCCGGTAAACAGGGAACCGAACCAGTGCATCTTGGCCCCGGTGTGGTACAGGGGTGGGATACACAAAAACACATCCTCGTGGGTGGTGGCATGGTGGATGGCTTCCATCCGGGCGGCCTGGAGGAGGGCGGCGTGCTTCAAAAGAATGGCCTTGGGGAAGCCGGTGGTGCCGGAGGAGTAGTAGATGGCACTCTCGTCCTCATCATCAATGAGCACCTTGGGGGCCACAGAGGAGCAGTTGGCGGTGGCCCGGTGGTAGTCCTCGGCAAAGGAGGGGCAGCTCTCTCCCACGAAGAACATCAGCAGCTTGTGGGAAAACTTGGGCACAATGGCCTCCACCCGGCCGATGAACTCCGGGCCGAAGAACAGCACGTCGGCCTCCGACAGCTTCAAACAGTAGTCGATCTCCTGGGAGGTATAGCGGAAGTTCAGGGGCACGGCGATGCATCCGGCCTTTAAAATGCCGAAGTAGATGGGTAGCCACTCCAGACAGTTCATCAGCAGAATGGCCACCTTCTGCCCCTTCTTCAACCCCCGGCTGAGCAGCAGATTGGCCACCCGGTTGGCCTTCTCGTCAAAGACCGACCAGGTGATCTCCCGGCGGTAGGGGACGGCGGAGGTGGGCTGGATGAGCTCATATTCCTTCCAGGTCACCCGCTGCTGCTCCTGAATCTCGGGGTTAATTTCCACCAGGGCGGTCTCCTCGCCGTAGAGCTTGCTGTTTCGTTCCAGCAGATCGGTAATGGGCATGGCGCTCAGTCTTCCTTTCTAAGTTGAAGTGGGCCGGTGGCGCCGCCTCACTTCAACGGTTTCAATCTTTAAACTGTTGAAGTATCATACCCCATAAGAGGGGCGGTGTCAAGGGCAAAAAAACTTTTTTGCTTTGAATCGTGAAAAAGTGTTTACCTTCACGCTTTAATGTGCTATAGTTGGGCTAACACGGGTGAACGGCCTTGAGGTCGGGCAGTCCGCGGACAAGGGAAAAAAGCCGCTGAACCAATCCGGTGGAGGGAACTCCACGCCGGAAGACAACACAAGGAGGACGACGCTATGGCAAAGACGGAGCGGCGGGAACGCAGTCTGGCCCTGTATGAGACCATTTTAAAACTAAAGGACCTGGACGAATGCTGCCGCTTTTTCGACGACCTGTGCACCCCCACGGAGCTGCGGTCCATGGAGCAGCGCTTTGACGTGGCGGTCTATCTCCAGCAGGGGCTGGTGTACCTGGATATTCTGGAAAAGACGGGGGCCAGCAGCGCCACCATCAGCCGGGTCCGGCGGTCTATGCTGGACAACGGAGCGGGAGGCGTGATGCAGGATGTGATCCTGCGGGAGGGGTTGGGTACCCCTCCGGACAAGACCTGAAAACCACACGAGCCGACAAGGGTCGGGAACTTATTTTAGAAAGCAGGGAGTAAGAAAACGATGAAGCAACTGATGTTGGGCAACGCTGCCGTTGCCCGGGGGCTGTATGAAGCTGGGTGCTGTGTGATCTCCAGCTATCCCGGTACCCCCAGCACCGAGATCACCGAGGAGGGGGCCAAGTACGACGAGATCTACTGTGAGTGGGCTCCCAACGAGAAGGTGGCGATGGAGACCGCTTTCGGCGCGTGCCTGGCCGGCAAGCGCTCCTTCTGTGGGATGAAGCACGTGGGTCTGAACGTGGCCGCCGATCCCCTGTTCACCATGTCTTATACCGGGGTAAACGCCGGCCTGGTCATTGGGGTGGCCGACGACGCTGGCATGCACTCCTCCCAGAACGAGCAGGACTCCCGCCACTACGCCCAGGCCGCCAAGGTGCCCATGCTGGAGCCCTCCGACTCCGCAGAAGCCCGGGCCTTTGCCAAGCTGGCCTATGAGCTGTCCGAGCAGTTCGATACCCCCGTGCTGCTGAAGATGTGCACCCGGGTGGCCCACTCCCAATCCCTGGTGGAGTGCGGCGAGCGGGTGGAGCCCGAGATGAAGCCCTATGAGAAGAACATCGCCAAGTACGTCATGATGCCCGGCAACGCCAAAAAGCGCCACCCAGTGGTGGAGGAGCGGACGAAAAAACTCCAGGCCTGGGCGGAGACGGCGGAAATTAACCGCGTGGAGCCCGGTGAGGACCACAAGATCGGCATCATCACCTCCTCCACCTCCTACCAGTATGTGAAGGAGGTCTGTGGAGACCGCTTCCCCGTGTTGAAGCTGGGTATGGCCTGGCCCATGCCCGAGCAGAAGATCCGGGACTTTGCCGCCTCGGTCAACGTACTTACCGTCGTGGAGGAGCTGGACGGCTTCATTGAGGACTACTGCCGCTCCCTGGGCCTGGCCCTGGTGGGCAAGGACGTCTTCCCCTGTATCGACGAGTTTTCCCAGAACCTGGTGGCCGAGAAGCTGGGCCTGCCCGTCCACACCGGCAAGGCTCTCGCCGACGCCATTCCTCCCCGTCCCCCTGTCATGTGTGCTGGCTGCCCCCACCGGGGACTGTTCTACACCCTGAACAAGAATAAGTGCACCGTTCTGGGTGACATCGGCTGCTATACCCTGGGCGCTGTGGCCCCCCTGTCCGCCATGGACATGACCCTGTGCATGGGCGGCTCTATCTCCGCTATCCACGGCTTCAACAAGGCACGCGGGGAGGAGAGCGAGGGCAAGACGGTGGCCGTCATCGGCGACTCCACTTTTATGCACTCGGGCATGACGGGCCTGGCCAACATCGCCTACAACCAGTCCAATTCCACCGTCATCATCCTGGACAACTCCATCACCGGCATGACCGGCCACCAGCAGAACCCCACCACCGGTTACAACATCAAGGGCGACCCCGCGGGTAAGATCGACCTGGAGTCCCTGTGCCGGGCCATGGGCTTCAACCGGGTGAGAGTGGTGGACCCCTATGACCTGAAGGCCTGCGACCAGGCGGTGAAGGAGGAGCTGGCGGCCAAGGAGCCCTCGGTGATCATCTCCCGCCGCCCCTGCGCGCTGCTGAAGTACGTCAAGCACAAGGCCCCTCTGAAGGTGAACACCGACAAGTGCATCGGCTGCAAGAGCTGCATGAAGATTGGCTGCCCGGCCATCTCCATCAAGGAGGGCAAGGCCCACGTGGACAACACCCTGTGTGTGGGCTGTGGCGTGTGTGAGCAGCTGTGCCCGGTCAGCGCCTTTGAGAGTACCGGCAAGGAGGGGTAAGACAATGGAAACAAAGAATATTATGATTGTGGGCGTGGGTGGCCAGGGCTCCCTGCTGGCCAGTAAGCTGCTGGGCCACCTGCTCATGGAGCAGGGCTACGACGTGAAGGTGTCTGAGGTCCACGGCATGTCCCAGCGGGGGGGCAGCGTGGTGACCTATGTGCGCTACGGCGACAAGGTCCACTCCCCCGTCATCGACAAGGGGGAGGCCGACTTCATCGTCTCCTTCGAGCTGCTGGAGGCCGCCCGGTGGCTGGAGTACCTAAAGCCTGAGGGACAGATCGTCACCTCCACCCAGCAAATTGACCCCATGCCCGTCATTACCGGAGCGGCCCAGTACCCTGAGGACCTGGTGGCCAAGATGAAGGCCGCCGGGGCCAAGGTGGACGCCCTGGATTGCCTGGCTCTGGCCGAGGAGGCCGGCAGCAGCAAGGCGGTGAACATTGTCCTCATGGGCCGGCTGTCCCACTACTTCGACCTGCCCGAGGAGGCCTGGCAGGCCTCCCTGGAGGCCATGGTGCCCCCCAAGTTCCTGGAACTCAACAAAAAGGCCTTCCAGCTGGGCAAAAACGCCTGAGTTATGGGAAATCTGGTCCTGGTGGGATTGGGAGGGGGGCTGGGCGCCATGTGCCGCTACGGCGTCAGCCTCATCCCGGTGAAGGGGGACTTTCCCCTGCTCACCCTGTGCACCAATCTGCTGGGGGCGCTGCTCATCGGTGTGATTGTCGGCTTGGCCGGCGGCGGGCGGCTGTCCTCCGGCGGCACCCTCTTTTGGAAAACGGGGGTGTGCGGCGGCTTTACCACCTTTTCCACCTTCTCCCTGGAGAGCGTGACCCTGCTGCGCCAGGGCCGCTGGCTCGCCGGCGGAGGGTATATGGCCCTGAGCGTGGGGCTGTGTCTGGTTGGGGTGATCCTTGGAGAGCGGCTGGGCCGCTCCCTTGCCCCGTGAGGGGATTAGATTGCGGAGATAGAAAGGAATGATACCCATGGAACGATACTATCAGCCCGAGATCGAGTGTGCGTCTCGGGAACAGATCAAGGCCTGGCAGGATGAGCGCCTGGTCAAGCAGGTGCGCCATGTGTGGGACAACGTGCCCTACTACCGCAAAAAGATGGAGGAGAAGGGCCTGACCCCCGATGACATCAAGTCCTCCGACGACCTCTACAAGCTGCCCTTCGTCACCAAGGCCGACCTGCGGGAGGCCTATCCCTACGGCCTGGTGGCCAAGCCGCTGAAGGACTGTGTGCGCATCCAGTCCACCTCTGGCACCACCGGCAAGCGGGTGGTAGCCTTCTACACCCAGCACGACATCGACCTGTGGGAGGACTGCTGCGCCCGGGCCATCGTGGCCGCCGGCGGCACCAACGAGGATGTGTGTCAGGTGTCCTACGGCTACGGCCTGTTCACCGGCGGCCCCGGCCTCAACGGAGGCAGCCACAAGGTGGGCTGCCTCACCATCCCCACCTCCTCGGGCAACACCGAGCGGCAGATCATGTTCATCCGGGACCTGAGCGCCACCATCCTCTGCTGCACCCCCTCCTATGCCGCCTATCTGGGCGAGACCATGAAGGAGATGAGCCTGACCCCCGATCAGATCCCCCTGAAGGCGGGCATCTTCGGGGCGGAGGCCTGGAGCGAGGAGATGCGCCAGGACATCCAGAACACCCTGGGCATCAAGGCCTATGATATCTACGGCCTCACCGAGCTGTCCGGCCCCGGCGTCTCCTTTGAGTGCTCCGCCCAGAGCGGTATGCACATCAATGAGGACCACTTTATTGCTGAGATCATTGACCCGGACACCGGGGAAGTCCTGCCCGAGGGCAGCAAGGGTGAGCTGGTGTTTACCTCCATCACCAAGGAGGCCTTCCCCCTGCTGCGCTACCGCACCCGGGATATCTGCATGCTCACCCGGGAGAAGTGTTCCTGCGGGCGCACCCATGTGAAGATGTGTAAGCCCATGGGCCGCTCCGACGACATGCTCATCATCCGGGGCGTAAACGTGTTCCCGTCCCAGATCGAGACGGTGCTCCTCAACCACGGCTACCCCGCCAACTACCAGATCATCGTGGACCGGGTCCGTTCCACTGACACCCTGGACGTCCAGGTGGAGATGACCCCCGAGATGTTCACCGACAACCTGGGCGAGATCGACCGTCGGCAGAAGGATCTGGTGGACGGCCTGCGCTCCATGCTGGGTCTGGCCGCCAAGGTCACCCTGGTGGCTCCCAAGTCCATTGTTCGCAGCGAGGGCAAGGCCGTCCGGGTCATCGACAAGCGCAAGATTTAAGAAGGAGGGACGCAGCATGAGCATCAAGCAGATTTCCGTCTTTGTGGAGAATAAGCCCGGGGCCCTGTACGCCATGACCGGGGTGCTGGCCCAGCACAAGGTGGACATGCGAGCCCTGTCCCTGGCGGAGACCAAGGACTTTGGCATCGTGCGCATCATCGTGGACAACGTCTATGAGGCCACCACCGTGTTGAAGGACGCGGGGTATGTCCATTCCGTCACCCCCGTGCTGGGGGTGCGCATCCCCGACATGCCCGGGGGCCTGTACCGGGTGCTCCAGGTGCTCACCGACGCCAAGGTGAACGTGGAGTATATGTACGCCTTTATGGGGGGCAAGGACGTCAACCACGCCTACATGATCTTCCGGGTGGCGGACAACGCCGCCGCCACCGCCGCCCTGGCCAGCCGGGGCATTGAGGTCATCGACCAGGAGCAGGTGGTCAACCTGTAAAGGGAAAAAGAGAGAGAGGGGAGCGCCGCCGGGCGCTCCCCTTTTTTATGAATCTGGAAATCAGAACAGGCCGGAGATGACCCCGTTCTCGTCCACGTCGATGTTCTCGGCGGCAGGCACCTTGGGCAGACCGGGCATGGTCATGATCTCCCCAGTCTGAACCACCACAAAGCCCGCTCCGGCGGACACCTTCACCTTGGAGATGTGGATGGTGAAGCCGGAAGGTCGGCCCAACTGGGTGGGGTCGTCGGTGAGGGAATACTGGGTCTTGGCCATGCACACGGGCAGGGAGCCAAAGCCCAGGCTCTCCAAACGGGCCAGCTCCTTGGCGGCGGCGGGGGTGTAGGAAACGTCCGTTCCTCCGTAGACCTTCTCCACCACGGCCTGGATCTTCTCCTTGAGGGAGGCCTCCAGGGGGTAGGCAAAGGTGAAGGAGTTGGGCTGCTGGGTCAGGCGCAGCACCTCGTTGGCCAGGTCGATGCCGCCCTCGCCGCCCTTGCCCCACACCTCGGACAGGGCCACGTGGACGCCCAGCTCCCGGCACTTGGAGCGAATGAGCTCCAGCTCGGCGTCGGTGTCGTTGACAAAGCGGTTGATGGCCACCACGCAGGGCAGGCCGAAGACCTGGGTGATGTTCTCCACGTGCTTGAGGAGGTTGGGCAGGCCCTTTTCCAGAGCGGCCACGTTCTCCTTGCCCAGGTCGGCCTTGGCCACGCCGCCGTTATACTTCAGGGCCTTCACTGTGGCCACGACCACCACCGCGTCGGGGTGGAGGCCGGCGCAGCGGCACTTGATGTCCAAAAACTTCTCAGCACCCAGGTCCGCGCCGAAGCCCGCCTCGGTGACCACATAGTCGGCCAGCTTCAGGGCGGTGTCGGTGGCGGAGACGGAGTTGCAGCCGTGGGCGATGTTGGCGAAGGGGCCGCCGTGGACCAGAGCGGGGGTGTTCTCCAGGGTCTGGACCAGGTTGGGCTTGATGGCATCCTTCAGCAGGGCGGCCATGGCACCCTGGGCCTTCAGGTCGGCGGCGGTGACGGGCTTGTCGTCGTAGGTGTAGCCCACGATGATCCGGGCCAGCCGCTCCTTCAGGTCCTTCAGGCCGGTGGCCAGACACAAAACGGCCATGATCTCGCTGGCCACGGTGATGTCAAAGCCGTCCTCCCGGGGGACGCCCTGCATCCGGCCGCCCAGGCCGTCCACGATGTTGCGCAGCTGCCGGTCGTTCATGTCCACGCAGCGCCGCCAGGTGATTTTCTTCACGTCGATGCCCAAGGCGTTCCCCTGCTGAATGTGGTTGTCCAGCATGGCGGCCAGCAGATTGTTGGCCGCACCGATGGCGTGGAAGTCCCCGGTGAAGTGGAGGTTAATGTCCTCCATGGGCACCACCTGGGCCAGGCCGCCTCCGGCCGCGCCGCCCTTCACGCCGAATACCGGGCCCAGAGAGGGCTCCCGCAGGCAGAGCAGCACATTTTTGTCCAGCCGGCGCAGGGCGTCGGCCAGCCCCACGGAGGTGGTGGTTTTCCCCTCTCCGGCGGGGGTGGGGTTGATGGCGGTGACCAGGATCAGCTTGCCCTTCCGGGGCTTGTTCCGCAGCGGGGTGATGTCGATTTTTGCCTTGTAGCGGCCGTAATATTCCAGCAGCTCCTCAGAGATCCCAGCCTGGGCGGCCACCTGGCCGATGGGAAGCATCTTGGCGCTCTGGGCGATTTCGATGTCAGATTTCATAACAAATACCCCTTTCTTCCTGCGCCCTAAGGATAAAAAAAGGGCGCACCAGTTTCAGCTTAGTGCGCCCAGACGGTCGGCAAAAAGGACGCATAACGTCCCGCCATACTCCATGTGGTCGCTCCACTTCCGTCAGTTGTATGGCTGAATGTAGTGTATCACGGCCCCAACGCCCCGTCAAGAGGCTGGAGGGGGAGAAAATGTGGGCAGCTACAGGGGGTAGTTAAAGGGGCTGTAGCGCTCCTTGGTCAGGTCGATGAAGGTGCGGGCGGCTGGGGAGAGGAACCCGTTTTTCTTGTAGGTGACGGTGATGGGGCAGGTGAGGGGCGGGTCCCCGATGGTAAAGCAGCGCAGCCGGTCCAGATAGGGGGTGCGGGCGATGCCGCTGGCCTGGAGGAAGGCAAAGCCCATATTTTCCGCCACCAGGTTGATGGCGGTGGTGTTATTGGTGGTGATGAGGATATTCTGAGGCTCCAGATTGTGCACCGAGAAGGTGTTGTGGAGCAGCTTGGACAGCCGCCAGTCGGGGGGGAGCATGATGAGCCGCTCATATTCCAGGGCGCGCAGGTCGGGGAAGGGCTGGGGCTGGTCGTAGGTGCTCTCCAGGTCCTGGAGCAGGGGGTGGTCCCGGTGGCCGATGAGGAAGATCCGTTCCCGCATCAGAGTCTCATAGGTCAGGGCGGTCAGGTCGTCGGGGATCTGCATAAAGCAGAAGTCGGTGACACTGTCCTCAGCCAACTGGGCCAGATGGGGGACAGGGGCCTCGTGGAGGACCACCTGCACATCGGGATAGTGTTTGGTAAACTCGGGCAGCACGTCGGGCAGCAGGGTGGAGCCCCGCCAGGGGGAGACTCCAATGTGGAGCACCGGACGGCGCTTGTCCTTTAAATCCCGCAGGTCGCTGACCAGCTGCTGGTCCAAAAAGTTCTGCCGCTCCAGGTAGGCATGAAACACCTCACCGGCCGGGGTGAGGCGCAGGGGGGTGTGGGAGCGGTCCAGCAGCATAACGCCCAAATTGGCCTCCAGCTTAGCCAGGTACTGGCTGAGGTAGGGCTGGGAGAGGTAGAGCCGTTCCGCGGCCTTGGAAATGCTGCGCTCCTTGACGATGGCGAGAAAGTATTCCGGGTTTTTGATGAACATGGCGCCACCTCCCATGGGTAAAAAGTTATTGCTTGTATTGTAACATACCTATTTGTGCTGGGGAAGAAAAACTTTTCTCTCGGCAAAATAAAAACCCCGGCCGCGTGTATGCTCACGGCCGGGGTTCTCCGCTGGGGATGCCTGCCCAGCGGATTTCTGG
Source organism: Flavonifractor sp. An100 (assembly GCF_002161175.1). GTDB lineage: Bacteria > Bacillota > Clostridia > Oscillospirales > Oscillospiraceae > Lawsonibacter. The sequence continues at coordinate 44,199 of NZ_NFMA01000015.1, forward strand.
TGGTCAGAGTGGAATTTCATTGTGAGGGGGAAGAAAGCAGGGAGGTGTGAGGAGGAGTTACCCATCTCTAACCAACCATAGATTAGCACGAGCTAACTCCTTTGTCAACACCAAAATCGAGAAAAACGAAAAATTTTTCCGCAAGGGAGGGGGAGCCGTTAGGCGTCTTGGCCGCAGGAGGCCTGCTGGGCTTTTCTCTGGGCCAGATGTCCCACCATGGAGCGGTCAAAGGACAGGCAGCAGCCGAAGGGGTCCACCACAAAACCGGCGGCCCGGTTGTCCCGGAGGATCATGCCGGCGTAGTCATCGAAGGAGAGGACCAGCACCTGCTGGTTTTTGGGGCCGCAGAGCTTGCGCAGCTCCTCCCAGCCGGTGAAGGCAGGGAAGAAGGGCTGGCCGTCCTGATTGGGGAGCAGTTGGAACTGGATGGCGGTACCGGTGCCCAGGGCCTCCTCTGAGCCAGCGGCATCCGGGTCGGGGGTAATGGTGACCGGGGCGAGGAAGCGGGCGGAGGAGATGACCAGGTCCAGCACGGCTTCCCGGCTGGGCCGGGAGCTCTCCCGGTTCATCCGCTCCACGGCGGAGAGCAGTTCGGGATTGGTAATGGGTTGTTTCTGTTCGTCCATAGGGGACCTCCTGAAAATGAAGTGCAGCATTTTGAGGTTATTATAGGACGAAAGAGGGGGTACTGGCAAGGGCTGGGGCTGGACAAGGGAAAAAATGTGTGCTAAGATGCCTGTTGACGAGTTTCTTCCACACCTCGTCCAAGCACGGAAGGAAGCGCCGAATCCCTGAGCAGGGGAGCTAAGCCCGGAGCGGATGCGGGCAAACCAAGGAGGGCCGAAGGCCCGAGTGTTTGCCGGCGGAGTCGGAGGGGTTAGCGACCCGACCGCGAAGGGACCGAGGCGTGATCGGCCCACAGCCCCAGTAAACACCTAGGTTCTTCTGTGTTCGTTCGGTGGTCTCCCACCGTTCTCTAAATAAGAAAATGGAGGCTTTTTTATGTCCAAAATGTCCAACCGGCACCTGACCCTGGCCGCCGTGCTGGCGGCGGTGTACGCGGTGCTCACCGTGGCCCTGCCCATCCCCCAGTACAGCGGCATCCAGATCCGTCTGGCCGAGGCCATGACGGTGCTGCCCTTCCTCTTCCCAGCAGCCACCCCGGGGCTGTTCATCGGGTGTATCATCGCCAACCTCTTCTCTCCCTATCCCCTGGACGTGGTGTGCGGCTCCCTGGCCACCCTGCTGGCCTGCCTGTGGACCCAGCACATGCCCAACCGCTGGCTGGCCCCCCTGCCTCCGGTGATCTGCAACGCCGTCATCGTGGGAGCGGAGATCGCCTGGTTTGAGGCGGGCTTTACCGCCGCCTTCTGGCCCGCCTACGCCTTCAACGCCTTTACCGTGGGCCTGGGCGAGCTGGCTGCCTGCTACATCCTGGGCTCCCTGCTGCTCAACGCCCTGCCTCAGCTCTCCTTCTTCCGGGAGCTGATCCCCCAGCGGCAGCTGGAACGCTTGTCCCATCACAATTCTTGATCATACAGAATCGAACATAAAACGGCTGTGCCGGACGTGTGGAGGTCCGGCACAGCTGTTTTTTATGCTTTTGGAGTTATTTTGGGGTGGCCACTAGGATGCGGATGCGGCCTCCGGCGGAGTAGCCGAAGCTGTCATACCACCCCTTCAGGGTGTAGTCGGAGGTGTTGATCTGGGAGAGGGTGGTGGCGTAGTAGGTCTGGTTGGAGGCGGTGTCCTTCAGCAGCACCTGAACGTCCTCCGCCAGGTCATACTCCTGATTCCCCGCCGTGGCGGTGAGGCTGGTCAGCTCGGTAATGGTGACGGAAGAGAGCTGGCGCATGCTCTTGAGCTGTCCGTCCTCATAGGTGAGGAGGGCGCCGCCAGTGGAAATGCTGTAGGCCCCGTTGGTGTTTAGGGAATAGGTGGTTCCATCCAGAATGTACTGGTAGCTGCCGGAGACGGAGGTGTCGGTGGAGTTTTTCTCCGCGTAGGTGACATAGGCGTAGGTCATGGTGTCGCCGGTGGCCTGGTCCAAAATGAGGCAGTCAATGTCTCCGTTGGAGTCCAGGGTGTAGTAGCGCACCTCGTCGCCGGAGAGTTTGCATCCGGCCAGACGGGAGGGGTAGATCCGGGCGTAGCCGCCGTTGGAGTCGGTGTCCAGAATTTCCACCGAGCCGGACAGGCCATAGCCGGCGAAGGTGGAACCGTCGGAGGAGAAGGAGCCGGAGAGGGACTTTTCCTGTAAGCTCTTCAACGTGGTGCCCGACTGGGTGACGGAGACGGAGACCAGCTTGCCGGTGGACTGGACGCCGCCGGAGTGGTAGAAGGTGCGGACGGTGCCGTCGGAGCAGGCCACCTGGGTGGAGGCCTGGACGCTGGTGGTGGAGGAGGATGCGGTGGAAGAGGAGGAGGCGGCCTTGGAGCTGGATACCACCACGCCGTAGTAAGTGGTCTCACTCTCATGGGGGGAGATGACGTCCACTACGCCCCCATTCATCCCCAGCAGAAGGGTGACCAGGTCACCCTGGGAGAACTGGCCCTGGCTGGAGAGTTTATAGGCGGAGGAGGAGGAGTCGATGTCATAGGTGACTCCGGCCACGGTGACGGCGGTGGGGGCGGCGGCGCTGGGGGAGAGGGAGGTGAGGGTGCCGGTGACCCGGGTGGTGTAGACCCAGACGGTGGACAGGTTGGCGTTGTAGTAGTACACGTCGTACTGCTCCACCTGGCTCAGGGAGCCTAGCGCCCCGTCCACATAGACCGTGGCGGCGGAGGAGGAGAAGGGGAGGGAGAGGGAGCCGCTGCCGGTGGCCACATAGGGCCCCTTGGTGTCGGCGGTGACCAGGGTGGCGTAGTCCACCTCGCCGTTGGAGATGGAGTAGCCCAGGCTGGTGCCGTAGGTAGCTCCGGTACTGTTTTGACACAGCAGCAGGTTGTAGAACAGCTCCACACAGTCGCTCCGGGTAAGAGTCTGGCCCTGGGTAGCGGTCACATCATCCAGCAGACCGATGGCGCTGGCCTTGGACAGCTGGGCGGTGGGAAAGGAGCCGGCCAGGGAGGAGGAGTCATAGCCCAGCAGCCGCAGCAGGGCGGTGCAGGCCTCCTCCAGGGTGATGGATTGGTCGGGGCGGAAGGTGCCGTCCACATAGCCGCTCATCCAGCCCTGCTCCACCGCCAGGCGGATGTACTCGCTGGCCCAGTGATCGCTCTTCACATCCTTGAACAGGGACACCCCGTAGCCGCTGCCCACGGAGTCCCGGTAGGGGGAGGCGGCGGTCATCATGGTGACAAATTGAGCCCGGGTGACGTTGGAGGACAGGTTCAGATTGCCGGAGCTGTCTCCGGCCATGATGCCCAGCACCCGCACCGCTTCCAGCTTGGTAGAGCTGTCCACGGCCAGGGCGCCGGTACACAGAGACAAGGTCAACACTCCTGCAGTGAGGAGGGAAAGCAGTCGATGTTTCATCTCACAGATCTCCTTTTCCGTTAATCATAATGCAGCGCGTCGATGGGGTTGAGGGCGGCGGCCTTTTTGGCGGGCAGGTAGCCGAAGAGAACTCCGATGCCTACGGAGATGCCAAAGGCCAGCAGCACCGCTCCGATGGTGGGGGAGACGGTGAGGGTGGCCTCCATCACGGAGGTGACCACCCGGGAGGCTATCACGCAAAGGCCGTCCCCCAGCACAATGCCAAGGATACCCCCCAGGGCGCTGGTGGTGGCCGCCTCGATGACGAACTGTTCCATAATGTAGCGCTCCTTTGCACCCAGGGACTTGCGAATACCGATCTCCCGGGTGCGCTCGGTGACGGAGACCAGCATGATGTTCATGATGCCGATGCCGCCCACCACCAGAGAGATGGCGGCGATGCCAGCCAGAACATAGACCAGGATATCCACCATGTCGGTCATGGTCTCCAGCATTTCAGCCATGCTGGTGACGGTGTAGTAGTCGTCGCTGGCAAAGACCTGGTAGAGGGCGTTTTCCAGGACCTCCACACTGGCGGTGATCTGGTCCTCGCTCTGCATGGTGACGGTGTAGCTGCTCACCTCGCCAGAGATGCGGGAGGCGGTGGAGTAGGGCAGGTACAGGCAGTCGTCGGCGCCTCCCTCGTCCATGCTGTCCTCCTGCTGCTCCATCACGCCGATGACCGTGAGGGTCTGGCCGCCCACCCGCAGGGTCTGGCCCACGGCATTTCCACCGAAGTAGGCCTGGTTGAGGTAGGCGCCGATGACGCACACCTTGCTGCGCAGGGCAATGTCGCTGTATTGCAGGTTCCGGCCCTGAGCAATGTCATAGTGCTTGATGGTGAGGTAGTCCTCGCTCACCCCCATGCAGGAGGTGGAGCTGATGGTCTCAGCGCCGATTTTCACATAGCCCATCATGGCCACTGTGGGGGAGCACAGGTCCAGATAGTCGCTGTTCTCTTCCACGATGGCATACATATCGTCCACACTGAGGGTGCGGGTGGAGCCTCGGGACATGACAGTGACGGTGAGGGTATCGGTGCCCATGGCGGAAAAGCTGTCGGTGATGTAGCCCTCCAGGCCGTTGCCCAGGCCCACAATGACGATAACGGCGGCCACGCCGATGATAATGCCCAGCATGGTCAGCAGGGTGCGGGTCTTGCTGGAGACGATGTTTTTCACCGCCAGGGTAAAGGATTCCCAAATGCTCATGCGTCTCCACCTCCCTGCCGGATTCCGGCGGCCCGGGGGGTGACCACCGCCTCGGGGGCGTCGGAGGGGCCGTCGTAGACCACCTGGCCGTCCTCCAAGCGGATGATCCGTTGGGCCTGGACGGCGATGGAGTTGTCATGGGTGATGAGGACCACGGTATTGCCCGCGGCGTGGATGTCCTGGAGGAGGGCGAGCACCTCCCGGCCGGTCTTGGAGTCCAGGGCGCCGGTGGGCTCGTCGGCCAGGATCACCGAGGGGTTGCCCACCAGGGCCCGGGCAATGGACACCCGCTGCTGCTGGCCGCCGGAGAGCTGACTGGGCTTATGGCGCCACTTCTCCCGCAGCCCCACCCGCTCCAGGGATTCCAGGGCCCGGCGGCGGCGGTCCAGTTTGTTGACCCCGGCATACATCAGGGGGACCTCCACATTTTCCGCCAAGTTGAGCTTGGGCAGCAGGTTATACTGCTGGAAAATAAAGCCCAAAAGCTCATTGCGGATCTCGGCCAGCTCATTTTTGTTCATTTTGCCCACGTCCCGTCCGCTGAGGAGGTAGGTCCCCTCTGAGGGGACGTCCAGGCAGCCGATGATGTTCATACAGGTGGATTTGCCCGACCCGGAGGAGCCTACGATGGCCACAAACTCCCCTTTGAAGATCTGAAAGGAGATGTGGTCGGCGGCCACCACAGTGGTGTCTCCCATGTGGTAATACTTGCATACCTGGCGAAATTCAATGAGGGGTTCCATGTCAGCGCCCTCCCATGCCGCCGCCAGGCATGCCGCCGCCGCCGCTGGGCATGCCGCCGCCGCCCATCATGCCGCCGCCCATGCCGCCGGGCATCATGCCCATCTGGAAGCTGTCACCGGAGGAGCTGGTGGCGATGTAGGCCACGGTGTCCCCCTCCTGCAGGCCGGAGGTAATTTCGATGTAGTCATCGTTTCCTACCCCAACGGTGACCGGGACGGAGTAGTAGGTAGTCTCGGTTTCTCCCTCCTCTCCGCTGGTGACGGGGGTGCCGTTGGCGGCGCTGGGGGAGTCGGCGGTGACCAGAACGGTGTTGCCCCGCTGAAGGGCGGCGGAGGGGACGGCCAGAACATCAGTGGCGCTGTCCAGGGTTATGGTGGCGTCCACACTCATGCCGGGAAGGAGTCCGTCGGTCTCGTCGATGCGGATGGTGACGGGATAGGTGGTGGCGCTGCCCGAGGAGGTGCCCGCCACGCTCACCTTGGTGACCACACCCTCGTAGACGGTGTCCTCCACAGCGTCGGCGGTAATGGTGACGGTCTGGCCCACGGCGATGGAGGCGATGTCCAGCTCATCCACGCTGAGGGTCATGGTGAGGTAGCTCAGGTCATAGATGGTGCACAGCACCTGGTTGGACTCGGTGATCTCTCCGGCGTTGTAATACTTATCCACGATGGTCCCCTTGATGGGAGCGGTGATGGTGTAGTCATCCAGCTGCTGGTAGCGGTTCTCCAGATTGATCTCGGCGTTGCGCAGGGATTCCGAAGCGCTCTGGACCGAGTCGGACACGTCGCTGCTGGTGAGAACCACCAGGGTATCCCCCTTGTCCACCCAGTCCCCCTCGGAGACCTGGATGGAGGCCACCTCGCCGGATACCTTGGCGGTAATGGATTTCTCCTGGCTGTATGTAAAGGTGGAGCTGGAGGTGCTGGTGACGGAGCCCACGGCGGCGGTGGCGCTCTGGGCGGTGGACAGGCCGCCGGGGTTTTCTACATCAATGGTGACGGTGCGGACCTGGACGTTGCCGGTGAGGACCTCCACGTTTCCGCTGACCTGGGAGATGGTGCCCGACAGGGTCTCGAAGGTGGAGTCCAGGGTGACAGTGGCTCCCTGACCTACGTAGAAGCCGACGGCCTCGTCGGCGGGGAAGGGGAGCTCCAGGGTCATCACGTCGGAGTTGCGGACGGTGGCCACCGTCTGGCCGGCATTTACCTCGTCCCCCACCTCCACATCCAGGGAGTAGACCCGGCCGGAGGCGGTGGCGGCGACGTTCAGGTCGGCCTGGTTCTCCAGCTGCTTTTCGTAGCTGCGCTGGGCCTGGTTCAGGGAGATCTCCGACTGCTCCAGGGAGCTGGAGGCGTCAGAGGAGTCCAGGGTGTAGAGCACGGTGCCCTCCTCCACCTGGTCCCCCTCCTCAAAGTCGGCGGTGAGGATGGTGTCCTCCAGCAGGGTGGTCACCGAATAGGAGTCGGCGGCCTCCAGGGTGCCGCTGCCGGTGATGGTGGAGGTGATGTCCATCCGTTCCACCGAGGCGGTGGTGTAGGTCAGGTCGGCGGCCATTGCGGTCCCGCCTCCCCCTCCCAGGAAGTGAGAGGCTCCTACCCCAATCAGCACAACAACCAGGAGCAGGGCTAGGATACGTTTTGATCGGATTCGCTTCCAAAAGCCCTTAGCCCGGGGGGCGGAGACGGCTGGAGTGTCGTCGGTGCGGGAGGGAGAGGGCTTGAGAAATGGCAGGTTCATGGAGATACCGTCCTTTCCATATGGTGGTTTCATTGCGAAAGCTATTGTATGAGGGAAATTTAAACAGTCAGAGGCAAGAAACGAAATTTTTTCGAAACAGAATCCAAACATTTCAAAACGCCCCCGCTCCCGGGCACTTCCCAGAGAGCGGAGGCGTTTTCAACAGGCGATCAGGTTCGGTTGAGGCGGTAGCCCGCCCCCCAGACGGTTTCGATGATCTTGGGGTTGGATGGGTCATCTTCGATTTTATCCCGGACCCGGCCGATGTGGACGGTGACCGTGGCGCTGTCCCCCACATAGTCGTAGCCCCAGATGGCCTCAAAGAGCCGTTCCTTGGAAAAGACAATGTTGGGGTTTTCCGCCAGGAACTTTAAAAGCTCAAATTCCCGGTTGGGCATCTTCACCTCCTGCCCCCCCTTATAGACCTTCCAGCTCTGGGGCAGGATGCGCACATCTCCGATGGTAATCACGTCCTGACGCTCGGCCGCGCCGCCGGTCAGGCGGGCGTAGCGGCTCAAGTGGGCCTTCACCCGGGCCACCAGTTCGGCCGGGTCGAAGGGCTTGGCGATGTAGTCGTCCGCCCCCAGCCCCAGGCCCCGGATCTTGTCCACCGACTCGGAGCGGGCGGTGACCATGAGAATGGGCACGTCCACCTTGTCCCGGATGAGCCGGCACACGTCGTAGCCGTTGCAGCCGGGGAGCATCAGGTCCAGCAGAATGAGGGCATACTCCCCCTGAAGAGCCTCCCGAACGGCGTCCTGGCCGTTGCTCACCAGGACCGTCTCGTAGCCCTCAATGTCCAGGTAGTCCCGCTCCAGCATGGCGATCTCCTGGTCGTCCTCAACAATCAGAATGCGGTTCATGTTCCGGTAAAGCCTCCCCTACGGGCAGGGTGATGTCAAACACCAGCCCCGATTCATTCCCGGCCTCAATGGCGCCGCCATGGGCCTCCACGATATATTTTACGATATACAGCCCCAGTCCGCTGCCCTCGCCCCGGCCCCGGCCCCGGGCCTGGTCCCCCCGCCAGAACTGTTCGAAGAGGTGGGGCAGCTGCTCTGGGAGCACACCGGAGCCGTTGTCGGCAAAGCGCAGGTGTTCCATCCCCTCCTCCCGCCAAACGGAGATGGTGAGCAGCAGGGGGTTGGCCTGGGCGTAGCGCAGGGCGTTTTCCGTCAGATTGGTGAGCAGGCGGTACATCTGCTCGGTGTCGATCCGGACGGGGTGGGGCCGCTGGGATACCGACACCTGGATGTCGCCGCCCCGGTTGGCCAGCTCCCCCCGGGTCTCGGCGGCAAAGGAGGTGACAAATTCCCCTAAATCCACCTGTTCGGGGAACAGGGGCAGGTTGCCCGTCTCCAGCTTGGAGAAGTAAAACAACCGCTGGAGGAGCACATCCATGTCGCAGGCCTTCCGGTAGGCAATGTCCAGATACTGCTGCTGGCGCTCCGGGGTCTGGGCCACTCCGTCCCGCAGACCCTTGATATAGCCCTTCACGGAGGTGAGGGGGGTGCGCAGGTCGTGGGAGATCCCGGCTACCAGGTCGGTGCGGGCCTGCTCGTAGAGGGCATTTTTCTCCCGCTCCTGGAGCAGGTGGACCTGCATCTGGTCAAAGGCGGTACACACCGAGGTAAACTCATCCTGTCCCTGGTAGGCCACCGGGGTGGACAGGTCCCCCGCCTCCACCCGCCGGGCGGCGTCGGTGAGGGCGTTGACCGGGCGCATGATCCGCCGGATCTGATAGCGGGAGAAGGCCAGGCTGAAAAGCATGATAGCCCCGATGGCCACCGCTCCGCTGGCAAACATGGACAGGATCATCGCCTCGTCCTGGGGCCGCTGGCGGCCCAGCACCGGCGGGACATTGGGTCGGGGAAGGGCAATGAGGGTGTGCTCCCCCAGGGTGCGGCCGATGATCACCATATTGTCGTTCTGCATCGCCAGGGCCCCGTTTTCCGGCCAGGACGTCCCCTGGGCCACCCGGCGGTACAGGTCGTCCTGAATCTGGTCCAGAGTGGAGAAGACAACCTCCTCCCCCCGCAAAACAATCAGGTTGTAGTCCAGCTTGTTCAGCTTCCGGTCCAGTTCCCTCCAGTCGTTCTCCGAGCCGTCCAGATCGGAGAGCAGCTCCTGGGCCTGTTGGGCGCCGTCAGAGGGGGCGGTGGAATGGCGGTAGAAGTTGGATACCCAGTGGACCACCAGACCGTTGACCAGCAGCAGGATGGCCATGGCCCCGATGAGGGTGAGGGTATGAAAGAGAAAGAGCCGCCGTCCCATGGTGGGCCCTCCTTTTGTTTGGATTTCACCGGAATTGTTTTTATTGTAGCGGATAAATCTAAACAGGAAAAGGGAAAATTCTAAAGTTTTCGTAAACAGGAGGGGAGACAGCCGGTATTTTCCTCTTGACAAAAAGGGAACAAAATCAGTATGATAATAATACCCCACCCCCGGGGGGTGTTATTGACCGGGGATTGAATGGGAAAAAAGGGGCATCCTCTATGAAAAAGCAAAAATTTGAGATTACCGGCATGACCTGTTCGGCTTGCTCGGCCCATGTGGAGAAGGCGGTCAACCAACTGCCGGGCATCAAGACGGCGGCAGTGAGTCTGATGACCAACTCCATGTCGGCGGAATACGACGAGGGGCAACTGTCGGAGCAGGATATCATTGCAGCCGTGGAGAAGGCGGGCTACGGAGCCGCCCTTCCGGGAAAAAAGGAGACTGGCGGGGCCTCCAAGGCGAGCACTGGCATGGAGGAGGAGCTGGCCGGGATGAAGCGGCGCTTTTTCGGCTCCCTGGTCTTTCTGCTCCCCCTGTTCTACCTCTCCATGGGCCATATGATGGGGGCGCCCATCCCCGGCTTTTTGTCGGGGCAGGAGAACGCGGTGGCCTTCGGCCTGACCCAATTGCTGCTCACCCTGCCTATTATGTATCTCGACGACAAATACTATAAAGTGGGGTTCAAAACCCTGTGGCACCGGGCACCGAACATGGATTCCCTCATCGCCGTAGGCTCGGCGGCGGCAGTTATCTACGGAGTGTTTGCCATCTACCAGATGGGCTACGGCCTGGGTCACGGGGACTGGGCGCTGGTGGAGCAGTACCACATGGACCTGTACTTTGAGTCGGCGGGGATGATCCTCACCCTCATCACCCTGGGCAAGTTCCTAGAGACCCGCTCCAAGGGCAAGACCTCCCAGGCCATCACCCGCCTCATGGACTTGGCACCCAAGACGGCCACCGTCCTCCGGGACGGGGCGGAGGTGGAGATCCCCGTGGAGCAGGTGAAGGTGGGAGACCGGGTGGTGGTCCGGCCGGGACAGTCCATCCCGGTGGACGGCGTCATCCTGGAGGGGGAGTCGGCGGTGGACGAGTCCGCCCTCACCGGGGAGTCATTGCCGGTGGATAAGGGACCGGGGGACTTGGTGGCCGCCGCCACCCTCAACAAGTCTGGCTTCTTTACCTTTGAGGCCAGCCGGGTGGGGGAGGACACCACTCTGGCCCAGATGATCCGCCTGGTGGAGGAGGCCGCCTCCTCCAAGGCCCCCATTGCCAAGCTGGCCGACCGGGTGGCGGGGGTATTTGTGCCGGTGGTCATGGCCATCGCTGCCATTACCGCCCTGGTGTGGTTCTTTGCCTCGGGTCAGGACGTGACTAGGGCCCTCACCGCCGGAGTGGCGGTGCTGGTCATCTCCTGTCCCTGTGCCCTGGGGCTGGCCACCCCGGTGGCCATTATGGTGGGTACCGGAAAGGGGGCGGAAAACGGCATCCTCATCAAATCCGCCCAGGCCCTGGAGACCCTCCACAGCATCGACACCGTGGTGCTGGATAAAACGGGCACCCTCACCCAGGGCAAGCCGGTGGTCACCGACATTGTTCCCGGGGAGGATATAGACCAGGAGGGGCTGCTCCTTTTGGCCGCCTGCCTGGAGGGACCCTCTGAACATCCCCTGGCCGCCGCCATTGTGGAGCAGGCCAGGGAGAGAAAGCTGGACACTGCGCCGGTCTCCGGTTTCCAGGCCATTCACGGCCGGGGGGTCCGGGCCACCCTGGGGGGGCGTATCTTCCTGGGGGGCAACCGGGCCATGATGGAGGAGAGCGGGATCGACCTGGGAAACTTTCCCCAGAAGGCGGAGGAGCTCTCCGACCAGGGCAAGACCGCTTTGTACTTTGCGGATGAACACCGGGTGCTGGGCCTGGTGGCAGTGGCCGATACCCCCAAGCCTACCAGTGCTTCGGCGGTGTCCGCCTTCCGTCAGCTGGGGCTGGAGGTGGTCATGCTCACCGGGGACAACCAGCGCACCGCCCAGGCCATCGGAAAGGAGCTGGGAGTCAGCCAGGTGCTGGCCCAGGTCCTCCCCCAGGACAAGGAGCGCCAGGTGGCCCTGCTCCAGGAGCAGGGGAAGAAGGTGGCCATGGTGGGCGACGGCATCAACGACGCCCCCGCCCTGGCCCGGGCAGACGTGGGCATGGCCATCGGAGCGGGTACCGACGTGGCCATCGAGTCGGCGGATATCGTGCTCATGAAGTCCGACCTGCTGGACGCCGCCGCGGCGGTGGAGCTCAGCCGGGCCACCATCCGGAACATCAAGGAGAACCTGTTCTGGGCCTTCTTCTACAACAGCCTGGGCATCCCACTGGCCGCCGGATTGCTGGTCCCCCTCACCGGCCACCAGCTAAACCCCATGTTTGCCGCCGCCGCCATGAGCTTAAGCTCGGTGTGCGTGGTGTCCAATGCCTTACGGCTGCGGTTTTTCGAGAGTAAGTTCCGCCCCGCCTCCCCTTCCCAGGAGCCGGCGGCGTGCAACGGAGCCTGCCCGGTGGAGGCACCGGCAGGGGAACCATCACAATCAAAACCACAAGGAGGAACTGAAGGTATGGAAAAGAAAATTGGCATCGAGGGCATGATGTGCGCCCACTGTGTGGCCCATGTGGAGAAGGCGTTGACCGCTCTGGGCGGTGTGACCTCCGCCAAGGCCGACCTGGAGGGCAAGTGCGCCACCGTCACCTTGGCTGCCCCCGTCTCCGATGAGGAGCTGAAGGAGGCCGTGACCCAGGCGGGGTATGAGGTGGTGTCCATCCAGTGAAGGCCGACCACGCCCAGGTCACCCGGCTGCTGAAAACCGCCCGGGGCCAGATCGACGGCATTTTGAAGATGGTGGAGGAGGACCGGTACTGTCTGGACGTGTCCAACCAGCTCATGGCCACCCAATCCATCCTGAAAAAGGCCAACCGCATGGTGCTCAAAGCCCATATGAGCTGCTGCGTCAAGGAGGCGGTGGAGTCCGGCGACCCCCAGGAGAAGCTGGAGGAGCTGGCCGCCCTGCTGGATAAACTGGCCGATTGAACCCAATCAAAAAACACAGGGACGCCCCACGGGGGGCGTCCCTGTGTTCGTTTGGTGTTCCTTAGCCGGTGATAAAATCCTTAGGGTATGGTCCCTGGAGGTGGGTAAGGACGTGGAGGTCATCGTTGGTCTCCACCGAGTAGGACCGTCCGTCGGCCAAAAACAGGGCGGGCTCGAAGTAGGGGCCGGTGCCCCGGTCCACAATGGGACCGCCGGAAATGAGGGGGAGGCGGTCATACCAGGCCTGGGCCAGGTCCAGCCCGGTGAGCTGTCCGGTGCCCATGTGCTGGGCGGCCTGGGCGGCGGAGAGGGGGGACCAGTCCTCCTCCTCCCTCCAGGTCAGACGCAGGCCGGGAACCTGCTCCGGGTCGTACCACTTGTCGAAGGTGAAGTAGGAGCGGTTGGAGAAGCCGTCTTCATAGAGGGAGAAGAGGACGGTGGAGTCTGTGGCCAGACACCAGACGTTGTCGGGCTTCCAGCCAGTGAGGTCATAGAGACACTGGAGGGCCAGCCGGGCATACTGCCGGTCGGTGGGCATGGGGGCGCCCTGGCTGTCCCGGTCCAGAATGGCGTCGGGGTCCTGGCCATGGGAGAACTGGTCGTAGACAAAGGAGATGGTCACATCCATCACCTTGGGAGTCCGGGTATCCCAGGTGGGGTCGCCTCCCGTCCCGCACAGGTCCTGGCGGTAGAGACCGTTGCCCCGCAGCTTGCTCCACCGGGGCCCTTCCAGCTCCTGGAGGAGGTAAAAGCCCTCCTCATCCAGGCCAAGGAGGCTGGAGTCGTCATAGGCCCTCCAGTCGTAGCGGTAAAAGCCGTCCCCGGCCCGGTCGTAGATTTCCAGCGCCTGTCCCCAGCCGTAGTCGCTCAGACTCACCAGCTCCCGCTCTCCGTCCCCGTCCAGGTCCCATTCCCGGCAGTAGGTCCCGGAGAGGGTGAGTGCCAGCACCGGGGCGCCGGAGGAGTCCAGGGAGAAATAGTAGGAGAAGGGGGGGAGTCCCCTGGCCTCATAGTCGGCGGCCGCAGGGGTCAGCCTCCAGCCGCTGTAGCCCAGGGTGCGCAGGAAGGGGGCGGTCTGGAGATGCTCCGGGTGCTCACAGTTCTCCGCGAAGCGGCACAGGGCGGTCCAGGACTCCTCCGGCCCGGACCGGGTCACCGCCCACAGGTCGTACTGGGCTGCCCCGCCGCTTTGTGTATGGGAGGGAACGGCTACCGCCAGCAGCGTCCCCTCCCCCAGGGACAGCCGGCACAGGATGTCCTCCTCCCAGTTCTCAGGGAGCTTCTCCTCCACAGGGGCGCTGTCGGTGAGCGCGGGGGAGAAGTCATATAACCGCGTCCGCTCCAGCTGGAGCCGCTCCGGATACTGGGGAACGGCTTCCCCCTCCACCTGGGGCTCGTCGGTGGAAGAGGGGGAGCCCTCCGGGAACGGACTGCTCCGGCCGGGGAGCAGGAGAAGCAGGGCCAGCACCAGGGACAGCCCGCCCAGAGCCAGTGCAGCGGGACGCCAGGGAAATTCCTTTTTGGGGGCAGGGGCGGCTTCCCCTGTGGCCAGGTCCTGCACGTCGGTGGCCAAGAGCTGGGCCAGGCGCAGCAGGTTCTCCGTGCTGGGCCGGGCGTCGTCCGACTCCCACTTGCCTACCGCCTGGCGGCTCACCCCCATCTGCTCCGCCACTTTTTCTTGGGAGAGCCCAAGGGCCTCCCGCCGTTCCCGAATCCGCTGTCCCAAGGTCATGGTTTTTCGCGCCTTTCTCCATCAATTTGACTCCATTATACCGGAAAATCCCCCTTGCGTACCACCAACTTGGGGGGCAAATATTGGTTGCCCCTTAAATTTTAAGAAAAACGGGCCATGGTTCGCTTGTTCCCATGAGGAATAAGGAGGGAGACAGTTCGCCAAACTAGGGAAAAAGGGGGCGGCGACTTGGAAAAGAAACATTGGCGCTATCTGGTGTCTGGGGGGCTGGCGGGGCTGACCAACGGATTGTTTGGCGGCGGGGGCGGCTCGGTGCTGGTCCCTCTGCTCACCCGATGGTGCCGTCTGGAGGAGCGGAAGGCCTTTGCCACCTCGGTGGCGGTGATTTTTCCCCTGTGCCTGCTCTCGGCGGGCATCTACCTGTGGCGGGGCGGGCTGGAAGTGGGGACGGCTCTGCCCTACCTGCTGGGGGGCGCCCTGGGGGGCTGGTTGGGAGGACGGTGGTTCAAAGGGGTGCGGATGGACTGGCTGCGCCGGGTCTTTGGACTGCTCCTCCTCTACGGAGGGGTGCGGTGTCTGCTGTGATGACGTGGCTGCTGGCCCTGGGGGCGGGGACGGTCACCGGGATCCTCTCCGGCTTTGGGGTGGGGGGCGGCACCCTGCTGCTGGTCTACCTCACCGCCTTCGCCGGGGTGGAGCAGCGGCTGGCCCAGGGGATCAACCTGCTCTACTTTCTCCCCGCCGCCCTCCTCTCCCTCCCTGCCCACTGGAAAAACGGGTATGTGGAAAAGTCCGCCCTCCTGCCCGCTGTGGGGGCTGGGCTCCTCTGTGCCGCCCTGGGGGCCTGGGCAGCCACCACCATGGATGTGGGGCTGCTGCGCAAGTGCTTTGGGGGCTTTCTGGTGGCGGTGGGCCTGTGGGAGCTGCTGGGGCGCCGGGGAGAAAAATAACTTGCCGCCCATGGGAAATTCCGGTATGATAGAGGGGAAATCCAACCCCCTGTCTCAGGGGAGAAAAGAGGAAAGCGCCATGTGGTTTGAAACATCGGTCATCTATCAGATCTATCCTCTGGGCCTGTGTGGGGCCCCGGAATATAACGACGGGGTGTGTGAGTCCCGCATCCTCCGCCTGCTGCCCTGGGTGGAGCATATCAAGAAGCTGGGGACCAACGTGGTCCTTCTCAACCCGGTCTTTGACAGCGATCGCCACGGCTACGACACCCGGGACTACCGGACCCTGGACCCCCGTCTGGGGCGCAACGAGGACCTGGCCCAGGTGTGCCGGGCCTTCCATGAGGCGGGGATCCGGGTGATGCTGGACGGGGTGTTCAACCACGTGGGCCGGGGGTTCTGGGCCTTCCGGGACGTGCAGGAGAAGAAGTGGGACAGCCCCTACAAGGACTGGTTCCACGTGGACTTCGGGGGCAACACCAACTACAACGACGGCTTCTGGTACGAGGGCTGGGAGGGCCACAACGAGCTGGTGAAGCTGAACCTGTGGAACCCGGCGGTGGTGGAACATCAGTTTGAGGCCATCCGCTCCTGGGTGGAGGACTATGACATCGACGGCCTGCGGCTGGACGTGGCTTACTGCCTGCCTCCCGAGTACCTCAAGCAGCTGCGCAGCTTCACCAATGGCTTAAAGCCGGACTTTGTCCTTATGGGTGAGACCCTCCACGGGGACTATAACCGCTGGATGGGCCCGGAGCTGTGCCACAGCGTGACCAACTACGAGTGTTACAAGGGGCTGTGGTCCTCCTTCAACTCCATGAACATGTTTGAAATCGGCCACTCCCTGGCCCGACAGTTTGGGCCGGAGCCCTGGACCCTCTACAAGGGTTGCCATCTCCTCTCCTTCCTGGACAACCACGATGTCACCCGTATCGCCACTAAGCTCACCGACCCCAATCACCTCCGGCCCGCCTACGCCCTGATGTTCGGCATGCCCGGGGTGCCGGCGGTGTACTACGGCAGCGAGTGGGGCATCACCGGGGACAAGGGACAGGGGACCGACGCCCCCCTGCGTCCCGCCCTGGAGGGGCCGGAGTGGAACGGGCTCACCGACTGGATCGCCCAGCTGGCCCGGGCCAAGGAGGGCAGTCCCGCTCTGTGCTACGGCAGCTACCGCAACGTGGTGCTCACCAATAAGCAGATCATCTTTGAGCGGAAGACTGACTCGGAGCGGGTGCTGGTGGCCATCAACGCCGACAAGGAGGAGTACGTGGCCCACTTCGACGCCGGCTGCGGCCTGGCCTGGGACCTGATCACCGGGGAGAAGCACGACTTTGGGGGCGGCAGCCACCTGCCTCCCTACAGCGCCCAATTCTGGAAGATGGAGCGGTAATAAAAAAGAACAAGCGGAGGGCTGCGGCCCTCCGCTTGTTTTCTAAAAATGGTGGTGTCAGAAGAAGATCTTGCTCTCCGCCCGGCGGCCAGCATACTGGTCCTCCAGCTCGTGCTGGTGGTAGAGGTAGCCCTCGTGGTCAAAGTATTTGGCCCCCATGGGACACTTCTTCACGCAGGCACAGCACTTGATGCACTTGCCTACCACGTTGGACACATCGTTGGGGTCGATGGAGCCCATGGGGCACAGCCGGGCGCATAGGCCGCACTTAACGCACTTGTCTGGGTCGGTGACCGGCTTGGCCTTGAGGAAGTCCTTGATGGGCTCCCCGTGGCGGTCCCGGGGGGTGTAGTAGGGGCGGATGGGGTCGCAGCCCTCCACCTCAACTGCCTGGGCGGGAGCCTCGGTCAAGGCTTTTACCTTGTCGATGGTCTTCTCCGCCAGGGTCTGGATCAGAGCCATGTCCTCGCTGTCGGGGCGGCCGGTGCCCAGAATGCGGGAGAAAGAGTGCTCGCCCACAAAGGCCCCAGCGGTGATGGGATGGAAGCCGTTGTCCCGGGCCACATTGCGCAGCTCCATCAGGCCGTCGTCAAAGTTGCGGTTGCCGTAGAGCACCACGGGGACGGCCAGAGCTCCGTTGCCCTTGATCTTGCCCTGGACGTAGGGCAGCAGTAGGTTGGGTACCCGACCGGCATACACCGGGACGCCCAGCACCACCAGATCCTGGGGGCCGAAAGACAGCTCCTGCTCCCGGGCCTTAGGCAGATTGAAGCAGTATTCCTGCCAGTCACAGCCCAGCCCCTGGGCCACCGACTTGGACAGAGCGGTGACCACCTTTTGGGTGGTGCCGGTGCCGCTAAAGTAGACGGCCCACACATGTTTGATTTCCATTTGTATCGTTCCTCCCTGAAATTTCTATTTGTATTCCATTTTCGTGGCGGAAAAGCCAGGCACATGCTTCCTCCGCCTCCTGAACGAGGTCAGCCCCGCAGCCGTTTAAAGTTTAAATAGCCCTCTAGGATGAGAGAGGCGGCCACGGCATCCACCGTCTTTTTCCGTTTCTTGGCGTTTTTTCCTGATTCCTGGAGAATGCGGTGGGCGTCCACGGTGGTGCGCCGCTCGTCCCACAGCTTTACGGGCATGCCGGAAGCCACCTCCAACTTTTGGGCAAAGGAGCGATACAGCTCCGCCCGAGGGCCCTCGGTGCCGTCCATGTTCCGGGGGAAGCCCATAACCAGCTCATCCACCCGGTTTTCTCGGATCATTTGGACCAATTGCTTTAATACCTCCTCCTCCCGCCAGCTGTGAATGGTGGTGGCCGTTCCGGCCAAAAGGCCGGTGGGATCGGAGAGGGCCACGCCGGTGTGGGCGTCGCCGTAGTCAATGGCCATGACGCGCAAGGGTCTCACATCCTTTCTCCTATGTTGGGATCAAAGTCCCTCTTCCCCCTCCAGGAAGTAGCTGGCCTCCATGTCGGCGGTGGCCAGGGCAAAGGCCAGGGGGTATTTTTGGAATGCTTGGCCCACGGTGCGGTTGTCCTCGGGGCCGGAGAAGCCCATGTGCCAACGGATGGCCATGGCCTCCTCCCGGGTCAGACGGATAAAGCCGTTGACGATGTATACGCTTTTCTCCCCGTGGCCGTAGGGGAGGGGGTCGTCGAAGGTGTAGGTGGGGACGGCCTGCCACTTGCCGTTCTCGTCCTTCACATTGCGGGTGCCCTTTTTGTAGCAGCCGATCTTGCACAGATCATGGAGCAGGGAGACGATGGCGATGGATTCGGCACTGTACTCCAGGCCGTAGAGCTCCTGTACCCGTTCCCGCTGGAGATAGTCCACCAGGCAGTGGTATACGTTCACGCTGTGGTCGCACAGCCCGCCCTCATAGGCACCATGGTAGCGGGCGGAGGCGGGGGCGGTGAAAAAGTCGCTTTTGTGTTCCAGATAGTCCAGCAGCTTGTCTGCTCCATCCCGGGTGATGTTGGCCTTAAACAGTTCGATAAATTCCTCTTTGCAGGACATAGTAAGAATAACCTCCGTAGGCCCTGGAACGGGCCGTCATTTCTTGAAGGAATTATATCATGCTCCCGGGAAAAAGGCCAGCGGACTTTTCGTCCGTTGCCATTCCTCCGGGTGTATGGTACAATGCAAAAAAGTGAGTTTTACTAGAACGCCGGGAGGAAGGATCATGAGCTACGCCGATCAGGTATTCATTCAAAATTGCCGGGACATTCTGGCCAACGGAGTGTGGGACACCGACCGGGAGGTGCGCCCCCGCTGGGAGGACGGCACGCCTGCCCACACCATCAAGCTCTTTGGGGTGGTCAACCGCTACGACCTGCGCAAGGAGTTTCCCATTCTCACCGTCCGGAAGCAATTTCTCAAGTCGGCAGTGGATGAGCTGTTGTGGATCTGGCAGAAGAAGTCCAACAACATCCACGACCTGAACAGCCACGTCTGGGACGCCTGGGCCGATGAGAACGGCTCCATCGGCAAGGCCTACGGCTACCAGCTGGGGGTGAAGCACCACTACCCCCAGGGGGACATGGACCAGGTGGACAAGGTGCTCTGGGATTTAAAGCACGACCCGGGCTCCCGGCGCATCCTCACCAACCTCTATAACCACCACGACCTGAGTGAGATGGCGTTGTATCCCTGTGCCTACTCTATGACCTTCAACGTCAGCGGGAACACCCTCAACGGCCTCCTGAACCAGCGCTCTCAGGATATGCTTACCGCCAACGGCTGGAACGTGATGCAGTACGCTACCCTCCTGCACATGATGGCCCAGGTCTCCGGCCTGGAGGCGGGGGAGCTGGTCCACGTCATCGCCGACGCCCACATCTACGACCGGCATGTGGACACGGTGAAGGAGATCATCGCCCGCACCCCCTATGAGGCCCCCAAGTTCACCCTGGACCCCTCGGTCACGGACTTTTACGCCTTCACTCCCGCCAGCGTAAAGCTGGAGGGCTACCAGGCCCATCCCCTGGAGGGAAAGATCCCGGTGGCGGTGTGAGCGGAGAAGGAGGACGCCTATGAATGTGATCGTAGCGGTGGACCAAAACTGGGCCATCGGAAAGGGCGGGGATCAGCTGATCTACCTGTCGGAGGACTTGAAGCGCTTTAAAGCCCTGACCATGGGCCACCCGGTGATTTTGGGCCGGAAGACCCTGGCCACCTTCCCCGGAGGGCGGCCTTTGAAGGGGCGGCGGAACCTGATTTTGTCCCGGGACCCCTCGTTCTCTCCGGAGGGCGGGGAGGTGTACCCCGGGGTGGAGGAGCTGCTGGCCCAGGCCCCGGAGGACTCCTTTGTCATCGGGGGGGCCTCGGTGTACCAGGCCCTGCTGTCCCGGTGCGATATCGCCTATGTGACCAAGATCCAGCGGGAATTTCCCGCCGACTGCTGGTTCCCCAATCTGGACGAGGACCCGGCCTGGGAGCAGACGGAGGAGTCGGAACCTCTGGAGCAGGACGGAGTGGTGTATACCTATGTCACCTACCGCAGAAGATGAGAAAAAGGCCCGGACAGTTTGTCCGGGCCTTTGCTTTTGAACTGGAAAACAAACAGGGGGGTCACAGGGTCATGCCCTGGTTGGAGGACAGGCCGTCCTTGGCCAGCATCCGTTCCAGCACCTCCACGTCGGCGGTGATGTCCATGGCATCTCCCTGGAAGAGCTGGTCCAGCTGCTTTTCAAAGCCCTCTACCACCTTGTCCATCATTCCCTCAATGCGCTCCATGGCGGAGGTGATGTTTTCTCCTGAAATTTCCTGGGATTCCAGCTGGCCATAGGCCCGCAGGATTTTCAGGGTGGTGGGCAGGTAGTAGCTCAAAAAGCTGTGCAGCTGGGGGGCTTTCTCCGGGCGGCTGTGCTGATACTCCAAAATCTTGGCGGTGATGACGCCGATGCGGTCAATTTGGGCGGAGAGCTTTTCGTTGGCCACCGCATCGTTGACCGCGCGGATCTCGGATAAAATAGCGTCTTCCTCGCTCTGCTCCGTCTTGAGAGGCTGGGGAGCCGCCGTGGGAGCGGAGGGTACGTCCTTCAGTCCCTCGTCCGACAGCACCAGCAGGTCGCCGGCGTAGTCCAGAAAGCCAGTGGGGAAAATCCCCTCCGCCAGCATATCCTCCAAATCCTCCCGTACCCGGGAAAGGGACAGACCGGCGGCCGAGGCCAGAGAGGAGACGGAGATGGATTTGCGCGGACCGATCATGGCCAGGTAGGTACGGTAGCGGTTGGCCTGCTTGCGCTTGCGTATTCCGGCCCACAGGCAGCCCAGGCCGGCGGCCAGAAAGCAGAAGTTAGGCAGCATGTTGAATAGGTCGGACACAAACCAGTGGAACTCCCCGTTTAAAAGCCAATAGGCGGAGTTATAGAGACTGGAGACAATCACAAATGCAAAAATGGCGGAAAGGAGGGCGCCAAAGGTGGTCAGCTTCTTTCCCTTCTGTATTAGCTTGCCCACCAGATCGGCGCTGCCATTCTTGCGGGTCCTAGTTTTTTTCGTTTTTTGACCAGGAGCGGCGGGCTGAGCCGCGGTGGTGCGGGCGCCGATGGGGCCTGTCCCCTCCTGCTGGGCATAGTAGGGGTGGCGGCCCCTAGGCCGAGAGCCGCTGAAGAGCTTTAGCACCACCAGAAGAACGCCGATGGGCGGAAATATAAATAAAAAGAGAATGGGGATGATCCAGGAGGTCAGGCTCCCAGAATTTCCTTTGGGCTGGTACTCAGACATGGCAATCCGCCTCCCACAGGGTTTGCTGCATCTAGGATAACAGTGGGCCCTCAAAGGAGGATTGAGATCTCCTTAAAATTTGTTAAAATCAGAGGGCACATTTGTCTCTTATGATACCGCAGGAACTGGGAAAAGTAAATGCCTGGGGCAGATATTTTCGCCTGTGGGCGGGGGAAGTTGTAACTGTTCTGTAATTGTATTGGGACAAGTTTGGGTGATATAATAACTTCCGCATGAGTCCGCACAGAAAATTGCAGCAGGCCGTGGAGCAAGGGTGGAATAGCCAGCTCCGGTCTTTTGGAGGAGATCAAATATGGAAGGCCAACGGGTACAAAAACAGGCCGGAGGGCCCAAAAAATGGATGATTATTGTGGCGGCGGTAGTAGCCGTGTTGGTGCTGGCCTATCTGGGTGTGTGCGCTTGGGTGGGGCAGAGCGGGACCATTCTGCCCAATACCACCGCGGATGGAGTGAAGCTGGGCGGCATGACCCGGGAACAGGCCCGGCAGGCGCTGGAGC
The DNA here is from genome assembly GCF_002161175.1 of Flavonifractor sp. An100. Classification (GTDB taxonomy): domain Bacteria; phylum Bacillota; class Clostridia; order Oscillospirales; family Oscillospiraceae; genus Lawsonibacter. Next base: position 66,000 of record NZ_NFMA01000015.1, read on the forward strand.
AGGCGTTGAACAGCCGGGAGGACGGGTTCCAGGTTAACCTTACGGTGGCCGGCCATGAAGGCAGCTATGCTTTCCCGGCTGACAGTCCCTATATTGTGGTGGACGCCCAGGCGGGAGCCGAGGCGGCATGGCAGTCGGGCCGGGAACATGGCTTCCTGGCGCAGGGCTGGCATTTACTGGCCGCTGTGGTGGCGGGCAACGAGGTGGAACTGCCCTATCAGTTCACTCCCTTGGGGGAGTCTGAGACGGAGCGGGTGCTGGACCAGATGGACCAGGATCTGGGTGGCGGCGTGCAGGAAACCACCTGGGAAGTTGTGGATGGCCAGCTGGTGTTCCAGATAGGCCAGCCGGGCAAAGCCATTGACCGGGAGCAGGCCAAGCAGATCATCCTCCAGCAGGCCTCCCAGGGAGACGAGACCGCGATGGAGGTGGAGCCTCAAATCACTGAGCCCGCCGCTGTGGATATGAACCAGGTCCATGAAGAGGTCTACGCCGAGGTGAAGGAGGCGTCCCTGGACCCGGAGACCTATGAGGTGATTCCCAGCGTCACCGGACTGGATTTCGACCCGGACCAGGCCGCCCGGGAGGTTGCCGGGGCCGCCTGGGGGACCACGGTGACGGTGGCCCTAGAGGTGACGGAGCCTAACATCTCCACGGAAAATCTGAAAGCATCCCTGTTCCGGGATCTGTTGGGGCAGGGAACCAGCACGGTGAGCGGCACGGCCAACCGAAAGAGCAATGTCAAGCTGTCCGCCGCTGCCTGCAACGGAGTCATCCTGCTGCCTGGAGAGGAATTTTCCTACAACAACACCACCGGCAGCCGTACCGCCGATAAGGGCTATCTGCCCGCCCCGGCCTATGTGGGCGGCGCCTCCTCCGACGAGGTGGGCGGCGGCATCTGCCAGACCTCCTCTACCATCTACTATGCCGTTCTCCACACCACCCTGGAGATCGTGGAGCGGGCGCCTCACCGCTATGCGGTGGGCTATGTGCCCGACGGCATGGATGCTACCGTCTGGTACGGCAGCACCGATTTCCGCTTTAAAAACAACACCGACTACCCCATCAAGATCGTCACGGAGAGCTACGATAAGGGCGGGGAGCGGAAGCTGACGGTGAAAATTTACGGCACCAATGTGGATGGCAGCTATGCCATTCCGGAGCGAGTGCAGTCCAACTGGGTCACGCCCACCACCTCCTATGTGGCCGATGAGAGCGTGCCTCAGGGAACTCTGGTGCTGGATAAGAAGCAGAACGCCTATACCGGACGCACGGCCCACACCTACCGCTATATCTACGACAAGGACGGCAAGCTGCTGGAAAAGCAGGATATGGGGACCAGCACCTATAAGATGCGTCCCCACCTGTATCACTATAATCCTGCTGACGGCGATCCCTCCACCTGGCCCGACGGAGTGCCGCCCAAGCCCAGTACCTCCACCGGCGGAAGCACGGGGGGCCAGACCGGGGGCAGCACCCAGACGGGTGGCAGCACGGGAACTGAGACGGGCGGCAGCACCCAAACTGGGGGAACTACAGGGTCGCAGTCCGGTGGGGACACCCAGACGGGCGGCTCCACAGGGACCCAGGGCGGAAGCGAGACCGGAGGAACCCAAACCGGGGACAGCTCTACAGGCGGCAGCGGAGACAGCAGCACATCCAGTTCGGAGACAGGTGCTTCCAGCTCTGGTTCTGGTGCCAGCTCCGGTTCTGGCTCCAGTTCCAGCGCAAACTCCCAGCCCAGCCAGGACATTGGAGCTTAAGAGACCATAGAAGCGGCGAGGACAAGGTATGTTTAACGGTTTTTCCCAGGATGCAGTAGACTTTTTGTGGGGCATTCGCTTCCATAATGAGCGCAGCTGGTTTTTGGAGCATAAAGAGGAGTACCACACCTTTGTGGAGACACCACTGCGGCAGCTGGCCGACCAGGTGAGCCGGCGCATGGAGGAGGAGTTTCCGGAGCTGAGGCTGGAAAAGAAGGTCAGCCGCATCTACCGGGATGCCCGGCGCCTCCACGGCCGTGGCCCCTATAAGGAGCACATGTGGTTCTCCCTGCGGCGGCGGACCGAAGCGGAGGGGGCGCAGCCCAGCTTTTACTTCGAAATTGCCCCTGAGTATTACAGCTATGGAATGGGGTGCTATGACCCCACTCCCTTGACCATGGCCAAACTCCGGGCCCGCATCGACCGGGACCCGGCCCCTCTGGAGAAGCTGGCCCGGCAGCTGGAGGGGCAGGAGGAGTTTGTGCTGGAGGGGGAGAGCTATAAGCGGGCAAAGGGAGACCCGGGGCCCCTGTTGTTTCCCTGGTATAACCGGCGGCAGATCGTGCTTTCCAGCGACCATAACTGTGAGGGGCTGCTCTTCCAGCCCCAGCTGGAGGAGCAGGTGGTGAAGGGCTTCCGCTTCCTGGTGCCCTATTACCGCTTCCTGACCTCTGTGACCGCAGATCCCCCGCCTCCGCAGCCGTGACAAGAAAATCGGTAACAGCCGGCAGACAGGAAACGCTGTCTGCCGGCTGTTTTTTGTGGGAAGAAGGTCGCAATATGAAATAAGAGGTCAAAACAGCTTGCAAAGGGGTGAAAAAATTTTTTAAAAATCACACAAAATAGCTTGACAATTATGGGCTGCTGTGGTACATTATAGCCAGAAAGGATGAGTCCAATGTATTAAGAAGAGCCCCAGCACCTGACGCCAGGATGCAAGGTCAAAAGAGGAAATAACCAAAAATAAAACCCCAGCAGTGGTAAATCCCAGATGATCGAAAATATGGTGCGGCACCAAGACAGGACCCTTGACCAGAGGAAAGGAACAAAGAACCCCAGCAAGGAACCCTGACCCAGGAAAGGAGACCCAACGCCACATCCGATCACTGATTCGACCAAGCGATTCGGCACCAGGTACGCGCGTACCACAAAATCAAAGCAAGCGATTCGGAACCCTTTCAACGTCCAGGACCTCACGTTTGAGGAGAGAACCGCAGGAGCGGTCACAGAATATAAGTTGAGAAGAGAAGTTCCAAGAAAGCCGAGCAAATGTGATGTGGTATGTGGCAATTCTGTAGAAAGAGAGGTAGCCAAAATGATGTTAGATAACAAGAGTGAACAGAAATGACCCTTGACTGCAGCGGATTACGAAACGGGCAGTCAAGGGTCATTTCTTTTGTGTAAAAAAGTACCGGCCAGCGGCCGGCACAGGATCAAATGCATGTTAGTAAAACGGATGAAGGTCCGCTTTTTTTATGCCCAGATCACCAATGGATGCGCAAAATCTCTCTTACACGGACGGCCTGAGCATGGAGGGCGGCCAGGTAGAGAACGAGGCCAAACCCCAAGCTGGCTCCGCAGGCGGCCAGGGGAGAGAAGCCCTCTTGCTCCAGATAATGCAGCAGCAGATTGGAGGTGAGGGCGGCTAGAAGCGCCGCCAAACCCGGGGCAACCAGCCAGGAGAACCATTGGGGGACCAGGCCGGTGCTCCGTACTGTCAGCCATAGGCACAAAATAGCCTCCAGGGCGGTGGAGACCAGGGCTCCGGCGATGTAACCCCGCATCCCAACTCCCGGGAGGGGAACGAGAGCCAGGGTAAAGGCCAGCTGTACCCCTCCGCCCAGCAGAGAGACCACCGCAACCTGGCGCTGGTGGCCCACCCCGTTGAGTACGCCTCCCAGCACGGAGCAAAAGCAGCTGAGGACCATGGTGATGGCCAGGGGGAGGAGGTAAGAGCCGGCATCCGGTTGGGCAAAGAGAAGCTGACTTAAATTGGGCCCCAGTACCACCATCATGGCCATGGATGGGAGAATCAGCACGGCCACGGCAGACATGGCCCGGGAGGTCAACCGCCGTACCTCTCCTTCCCGCCCCAGGGCACTTGCACGGGCCAGGCGGGGAACCAGGACCAGATTTAATGCCCCCAGAAAGACGGTGGGCAGAGCCAACATAGGGAGGGTCATTCCGCATACTACGCCGAACTGGGCAATGGCGGCATTGCGGTCCATGCCGCCCTCCACCAGCTTTTGGGGAATGAGGGTGGCATTGGCAGCCCCCATCAGGTTGCCCAACAGGGCATTGGCGCCCACAGGAAGGGCAATGGCAGCCACCCGCCGGCGGCGAACGCCGCCTGCCTCTCCCGGTCCGTGCAGTCCAGTGCGGGAGAGCCGGCGGCGGTAGAGAATGCAGAGGGTCAGAGAGGAGAAGATCTCACAGACCACCATTCCGGCTACAATCAGGCCCACCACCCGTTCGGGATACTGGGGCAGAAAACAGATGAGCAGTCCTAATACCGCCCCCGCCCGAATGAGCTGCTCCAGCAAATCCACCACGGCAGGGGGGCGGATCAGCCCGGCTCCATAGAAGACGTGCTTGTGAAAATTCTCCACTCCGGTCAAAGCCACGCAGGGGACCAATAGAATGAGGCCCAGCTGTGTACGGGCGTCTCCCAAAAAGGTCACAGAGATGGCGTCTGAGGCGATGATCACCACAGCGCCCAGAGGGATTAAGAGGAGAAAAAAGATGCGCAGACAGGTGTTCAGAGTTTGGTGGGCCCCCCGGGTGTTGCCGAGGGCCAGATACTGGGAGGTGAGATTGGATACCGCCGCAGTCAAACCCACCGCTGTAAGGGAGAGCAGCACGGAATAGACAGGCATCACCAGCTGGTACAGGCCCATGACTTGGGCCCCGGCCAGCCGGGAGAGGGCGACCCGGTATCCAAAGCCAAGCACCTGGGAGACTGCTCCCAGCACGGTCAGCAACAGGGCTCCTTTGCCCACCGACAGAACCTTGTCACTCATTGGCTCCACCCCTTTCAAAGCAGTGTATTCCGCCCAATCCCCATTCATTCCAGCCGGAAGGGGAAGATTTTTGGGAAAAGGGGGGCTTTTTCTTGCCCTGGTGTGGGATATCCGCTATAATAGAGGGCAAGAGCGGGATTCGATCCCTGGACGGAACCACGAACATAAGGAGGAACAATAAAATGGCATTTGTGACGCTGGAGCAAAAAGGCCCTGTGGGCATTATCACTATGAATCGACCGGAGGCTCTCAATGCCTTGAACGATCAGGTGCTTCGGGACCTGGACAGTGTGCTGGACCAGGTGGAAGCGCAGGAAGATATTCTGGTGGCCATTCTCACCGGATCGGGACGCTCCTTTGTGGCGGGAGCGGATATCGGGCAGATGTCTGAGCTGACGGCCGCCCAGGCCAAGCAGTTCGGCGTACTGGGCAACCGGGTCTTTTTGAAGCTGGAGAACCTGACCAAGCCCACCATCGCGGCGGTCAACGGCTTTGCACTGGGCGGCGGCTGCGAGCTGGCCATGGCCTGTGATATCCGGGTAGCCAGCGTGCGGGCCCGGTTTGGACAGCCTGAGGTGGGGCTGGGCATTACCCCTGGCTTTGGCGGCACCCAGCGCCTGCCCCGGCTGGTGGGCTCTGCCAATGCCATGGAGCTCATTCTGACTGCCCGGAACATCAAAGCGGAGGAGGCCCAGGCTATGGGTCTGGTCAGCCATGTGTATGAGCCCGAGGAGCTGATGGACAAAGCTCTGGAGCTGGCCAATGCTATCGCTGCCAATGCCCAGGTGGCGGTGCGGCAGTCCAAGGCGGCCATCCGCCGTGGCCTGCAGACGGATATGGCCACCGGTGTGGCCTACGAGAGCGAAGCCTTTGCCCTGTGCTTTGCCACCGAGGACCAGAAGGACGCCATGAAGGCCTTCTTGAATAAGGAAAAGGTAACAGCCTTTAAGAACCGTTGATCCTTTGGCAAGTCAGCCAGAAACCGCCAGCCCAATGGCTGGCGGTTTCTCTGTGTTGACGATGACAAGGGGAGAACGCCTTTGTTATAATGAGGGGAAAAGAGAAAACGCCCTGGATGGGGCGGGGAGAAGTGGGAGAATGTCTGTTTCGGTACTGCTCACCAATCTGGTGGGCTTATTTTTGATGATCGGAGTGGGATTTGTGGCGGTGCGTGTTGGGGTGCTGCCTGCCAGTGCCACCACCCCTCTGACCGCGTTACTGATGAAAATTACCCTGCCGGCCACCATTTTTGTGTCCATGCTCCGGCCATTTGAGGCGGAGTTTTTGGGTGACGCGCTGCTGATGTTTGGCCTGGGCTTTCTGTTTCATATATCCTATGTGATTTTGTCGCAGCCCCTGAGCCGGCTGTTTCGGGTGCCAAAGGGGCGTCGAGGCATGTGGGCGCTGTGCTGCTCCTTCTGCAACAATGGATTTATGGGCTATCCCGTGGCCTATGCCCTGTTTGGAGAGGAGGGGATGGCGCTGGCGGTGATGTTGGGTGTGCCCTTCAACCTGCTGCTCTACTCCCTGGGAGCGAAATTGGCTGCATCGGATGGAGAAGCGGAAAAGGAAGCTGCTACAGTATCCTGGGGCAAGGTGTTGTTCAGCGCAGTCAACCTGGCAATTGTGTTGGGATTGACCTTTTATTGCCTACAGGTTTCCGTCCCGGAGGCTGTGTTGACCCCTGTGCAGTATCTTTCTGATATCACAACACCTCTGTCCATGCTGGTCACCGGGATGAATTTGGCGGAAGGAAAGCTGTCCGACGCCCTGCTAGACCGGGATGTGCGGTCCATATGCCTGGTACGGCTGCTGCTGTTCCCTATTTTGACCTGGGCGGTGGTGGAGCTGCTCCCCATTGCCAATCCCATGGCGGTGGGGGTGGTAATTATCATTATGGCTATGCCCTGCGCCGCAGCCACGGTGGTAATCGGGGAAGAATATGGCGGCTGTGTGGAGCTTGGGGCCCGGGCGGTGTTTGTCTCCAGCCTGTTGTGTATCGTAACGATTCCCCTTATTTCCTTGCTGGTGTAAAGAAAAAGCCGGAAAGCTGCAAAATGGAGTGGCTTCCCGGCTTTGTTCTTCTGAAATTGTGAAAAAAGAAGCATCTGCCGAGCAGGTGCTTCTTTTTTGGTACGCCCGAAGGGACTCGAACCCCCAACATTCAGAACCGGAATCTGACGCTCTATCCATTGAACTACGGGCGCATCTGTTTGGATGCTTCGTTATTATAGCAGGATTCCGTTAGATTGTAAAGGGGAAATTTTCAAGAATCAGGGAAGTGTGACCCAGGTGATTTGGCTTGGCGGGGCATGTGTGCTGCAGCAGGCCCCCATCCAGCCCCCGCCGGAGTAAATTTGAACGTACAGGCCCTCCACAGTGCCGTGGGTTTGCCCGGAGGACAGAAGGGGGGTGGGGATGCTGGAGATGGAGCGGGTCAGGCCGGTGCCAGTGTATTTGACATGGGCTTCCTTCATTGCCCACAGCTGAGCAAAGCCTCTCCACAGGTCCGGCTGTTCCTCCAGCCACCGCTGTTCCTGAGGGGAGCATACCCGGGCGGGCAGGCCGGGACGCATGGCTTTGACCATCTGGATATCTACCCCCACAGGGGCCAGGTCCAGAGCGCATAAAATGAGCTCCCCACTGTGGCTGAGGTTAAATTCCAGCTCCGGGTGATCAGGAAAGTATGGCTTCCCTCCGTCCCTGCGGGCAATGGAGGGCAGCTGGGGCAGTCCCCATTCGGTTTGGACAGCCATAGCCAACAGATCGTAGGCCCGGCGGCGGGCATTGGTACAGCTAGTTCCAAAGACAACCATGACGCTTCCCCCTTTCTGAACCAGAGTATACAAACCCATTATAGCAAAGGAAAAGAGAAAGGGGAAGGGCCGTTCAGCACGGGAGAGGAAACCAGGCCCCAGCGGAGGACAGGTCGACAAACAGGAGAGTATTGGGAGGATAGAGGGTAAACAGCCCCAACAGAACGATCAAAACAGCGCAAATGAAAATGGGAATCATCCAGCCCGGCGTGGAAAAGGGACCAGAAAATTGCAGAGGGAACCAGAATCCAAATGCCATAACGGCAACATAGAGAAGTAGGTCCACCCAAAACGCCTCACCGCCCAGAGAGACGTGATAAAGATATCCTACCACCAGCATAATCAGGCACATCAAAGGCAGCGCCAATAAAAAAGGCCGGATGGCTCCAGGGCGTTTCCAGGTCAGCCAGGAGGCGGCCAGGAGATAGGGCCAGACGAGGATTTTGGTGTGTTCCCAAATGCTTTCATTGATGGGAGAGATAAGAGCGGTCAAGGCGTTGGGAAACCAGCCGTAAAGGAAATGGAGCATAGCGCCCAGAATAATAGCTCCCAGAGCGGCAGAAACAATGTGGCGTTTGTCATAATACACCCAAATCACCTCTTTCAGCACCAGTGTATGTGGGCAACGCAGGGAATATGACGGCAACTGTGCATAGGTTCTGGGAGCAAGACACACACTAGAAAAAATGCGGTAAGCAAAATGAAATGGAGAGAAGGACCTTGAAGATAACCAATCAGGACTATGGAAAGCTGATCCAGGAGCGGGCTCAACCCTCCCCCACATGGAAAAATATGCTTTGGGCATTTGTGGTGGGCGGAGCGATCTGTACAGCCGGGCAAGGGTTATCCAACTTATACCGCAGTTGGGGACTCAGCCAGGATCTGGCAGGGACTGCGGTGTCTGTGACCCTGATTTTTGCCGCCGCTCTGCTCACGGGTCTTGGATATTTTGATAATATCGCCAAGCGGGCGGGAGCGGGTACTCTGGTGCCCATCACCGGCTTTGCCAACGCCATGGTGTCCCCTGCCCTGGAATTTAAAAGCGAGGGGCTGGTCACCGGTACCGCGGCCAAACTCTTCGTAGTGGCCGGCCCGGTGCTGGTGTTCGGTATCAGCGCCAGTGTGATCTATGGCCTGGTACTGTGCCTGCTGGGCGCAAATTGAGAAATAGGAGGCAGCCCCGGCCGCAAGGCCGGGGCTGCTTTTCAAAGGAAAACTCAGGACAGCCGGGTCTTAAAATCTTGATAGCTGAAGGAGCGCACCAGAGACACCTTCCCGTCCCAGTCCCGCCAGCGGATGGCGGGCAGAGGCATGCCGTTGAAGGTGTTGGTCTTCACCATGGTGTAGAGGGCCATGTCCTCAAAGACCAGGGTGTCCCCCTCTTGCAGGGGGGCGTCGAAGGAGTAGTCCCCGATCACGTCTCCCGCCAGACAGGTGGGGCCGGCCAGGCGGTAGGTGTGGGCCTTTTCCCCCGGCTCCCCCGAACCCTGGAGGGGGGGACGGTAGGGCATCTCCAGTACGTCGGGTATGTGGCAGGCGGCGGAGGTGTCCAGAATGGCGATGTCCATGTCGTTGTGGACGATCTCCAGCACCGAGGCGACCAGGAATCCGGCGTTCAGCACCACCGCCTCTCCCGGCTCCAGGTAGACCTCCACGCCGTAGGTCTCCCGCAGACGGCGGATGAGGCCGATGAGCCGGTCCACCTGGTAGCCCGGCCGGGTGATGTGGTGGCCGCCCCCCAGGTTGAGCCACTTCAGCCCCTTGAGAAAGGGGCCGAACTTGTCCTCAAAGGCCCGAAGGGTGGTCTCCAGGTCGTCGGCGTCCTGCTCACAGAGGGTGTGGAAGTGGAGGCCGTCCAGCAGGGGCAGCTGGTCGGGGCGGAAATTGGCCAAGGTGGTCCCCAGCCGGGAGCCGGGGGCGCAGGGGTCGTAGATGGCTTGGCCCTCCTGGGTGGAGCACTCAGGGTTTATCCGCAGGCCCACCTGCTTACCTGCCGCCCGGGCCCGGGGAGCAAACTTGTCCAACTGGGCGGGGGAGTTGAAGACCAGGTGGTCGGCGTATTGCAGCAGCTCCTCAAACTCGTCGGGGCGGTAGGCGGGGGAGAAGACGTGGGTCTCTCCCCCGAAGTGCTCCTTCCCCAGACGGGCCTCGTAGAGGCCGCTGGCGGTGCTCCCCGCCAGGTATTGCCGGAGAAGGGGGTAGCAGTAGAACATGGAGAAGGCCTTCTGGGCCAGGAGGATCTTGCACCCGGCCTGCTCCTGGACCGTCTTCAGCAGCTCCAGATTAGAGCGCAGCCGCCCCTCATCCACAAGAAAATAGGGGGTGGGAAACTGAGCCATATCCTTAGTCCACCAGCACCGGGTTGTCGTTGATCTGCCAGGGCAGGCCCCACTGGTTGAGCGCGTCCATGTAGGGATCGGGATCGAACTCCTCCACGGTGAATACGCCGGGCTTGTTCCACTTGCCGGTGAGGAGCATCATGGCCCCGATCATGGCGGGCACACCGGTGGTGTAGCTGATGGCCTGGGAGCCCACCTCTTTGTAGCACTCCTGGTGGTCGCAGACGTTGTAAATGTAGGCCTTCTTCTCCACGCCGTCCTTCTTACCGGTGAAGATGCAGCCGATGTTGGTCTTGCCCACGGTGCGGGGACCCAGGGAGGCGGGGTCAGGGAGGAGAGCCTTCAAAAACTGGATGGGCACGATCTGGTGGCCCTCATAGTCGATGGGGGTGGTGGACAGCATGCCCACGTTTTCCAGACACTTCATGTGGGTGAGGTAGCTCTGGCCGAAGGTCATGAAGAAGCGGATGCGCTGTACCCCGGGGATGTTCTTGGCCAGGGACTCGATCTCCTCGTGGTGGAGCAGGTACATGTCCTTCTCGCCCACCTGGTCAAAGTTGTACTCCCGCTTGATGGACATGGCGGGAATCTCCACCCAGTGGCCGTTCTCCCAGTAGGAGCCGGGGGCGGACACCTCCCGGAGGTTGATCTCGGGGTTGAAGTTGGTGGCGAAGGGGTATCCGTGGTCGCCGCCGTTGCAGTCCAGAATATCAATGGTGTCGATTTGATCGAAGAGGTGCTTTTGGGCGTAGGCGCAGTAGGCCTGGGTCACGCCCGGGTCGAAGCCGGAGCCCAGAAGGGCGGTGAGCCCGGCTTTTTCAAATTTCTCCTTATAGGCCCACTGCCAGGAGTAGTCAAAGTAGGCGGAGAAGCCCTCCTCCTTGCAGCGCTTGTCGTAGACCGCCCGCCATTCCGGGTCGTCGATGTCCTCGGGCTCGTAGTTGGCGGTGTCCATGTAGTTGACGCCGCAGGCCAGGCAGGCGTCCATGATGGTCAGATCCTGGTAGGGAAGGGCGATGTTCATCACCAGGTCGGGCTGTACCTTTTTGATCAGGGCGATGACCTGATCGACGTCGTCGGCGTCCACCTGCTCGGTGGTGATCTTGGTCTTCGTCTTGCCCTCCAGCTGCGCCTTTACGGCGTCGCACTTGGACTTGGTGCGGCTGGCGATGCAGATCTCCTCAAACACCTGACTGTTCTGGCAGCACTTGTGGATGGCCACTCCGGCCACGCCGCCGCAGCCGATGATCAAAACCTTGCTCATTTCCAATACCTCCAGTATAAATAAAAAGATAATTTATAAAATGGAATCAACATTCCAGGGCTAACAGCATTTCCCGCACGATTTTTGCGGCCACGGCGTTGGACACGCCGCTGGGGTCATAGGGGGGCGAGAGCTCATTGACGTCGCAGCCCACCACATTGCAGTGGCTGCACACCAGGGTCACCGCCCGGCGAAGCTCGTCGAAGGACACCCCGCCCGGCTCGGGGGTGCCGGTGCCGGGGAAGACGGAGGGGTCCAGCACATCCAAATCCACGGTGAAGTAGACCGGGGTGTTGGCAAGGGCTTTCACTTGCTCCTCCAGTCCTCCCAGGTCAAAGGGGTGGGTGGACACATGGTCCTTGCCCCAGAGCCACTCGGAGCGGTCCCCGGAGCGGATGCCGAACTGGAAGATCCGGCCGTCCCCGGTGAGCTCCCAGCACCGGCGGATGACGCAGGCGTGGGACAGCTCCACTCCCAGGTAGTACCCCCGCAGGTCGGTGTGGGCGTCAAAGTGGAGGATACACACGTCGGGGTAGCGGCGGTGGACCGCCCGGAAGGCCCCCAGGGTCACCAGGTGCTCCCCGCCCAGAAGGAAGGGGAGCTTCCCACCTTCCAGAATTTCCGCCGCCCGCTCCTCAATGGCCTCCAGGGCCAGCTGGGGGCTGCCCAGGGAGAGCTCCAGGTCCCCGCTGTCCAACACGGAGCAGTCGGCCAGGTCCCGGTCCTGATAGGGACTGTAGGTCTCCAGGCCGTAGGACTCCCGCCGCAGGGCGGAGGGGCCGAAGCGGGTGCCAGGGCGGTTGGAGGTGGTGGAGTCAAAGGGGGCTCCAAACAGGACTGTTTTGGCCTGGTCCCAGGGGGTATCGCAGGCCATGTAAACATCAATCTGCGGCTTCAACATGCTTCAATAGCTCCTCTACATAGGCTGGAATATAGAACGCACCCTTGTGCAGGGTGGTGGTGTAGTACCGGCAGGTGAGGCCCCGGGCGTTCCACTCCTCCTCCCGCAGGTCCCGGAGGGGGTGGTAGGTCTTGGAGGCGAAGCCAAAGAGCCAGTGGCCCGAGGGGTAGGTGGGGATGTGGGCCTGATAGACCTTGGCGATGGGGAAGGACTCCACGATTCGCTTGTGGGCCCGCTGGCAGGCCAGGGCGTCCTCGGCGTAGAAGGGGCTCTCATGTTGGTTGACCATGATGCCGTCTGCCCGCAGGGCCTTGGAGCAGTTGCCATAGAACTCCCGGGTAAATAACCCCTCTCCCGGCCCAAAGGGGTCGGTGGAGTCCACGATGATCAGGTCGTAGCAGTCCACCTTCCGGCGAATGAATTTCAGTCCGTCCTCGTAGTAGATGGACACCCGGGGGTCGTCCAGGGTGCAGGCGGTCTGGGGCAGGTACTCCCGGCACACCTCCACCACCATGGGGTCAATTTCCACCATGTCGATGTGGGCGATGTCGGGGTAGCGGCACAGCTCCCGGATGACGCCCCCGTCCCCGGCGCCGATGACCAGCACGTCCCGGACGTGGGGGTGGACCGCCAGGGCGGGGTGGGTGATCATCTCATGGTAGATAAACTCGTCCTTTTCCGTGAGCATCATGTAGCCGTCCAGGGTGAGGAAGCGGCCAAACTCCTGGGAGTGGAACACGTCGATGCGTTGGAACTGGCTCTGGGCGCTGTAGAGCTGTTTGTCCACTCGGATGGAGAGCTTCACATCGGGGGAGTGGGCCTCGGAAAACCAGAGATCCATAGGGTCAAGCCCCTCCTTTCAGCACGTTGAGATGGAGAATATCCGGGTCCTCCGGCCCGGTCATGGAGCAACCCTTGTCCTTGGCGTAGCGGATGTAGTCCAAAATCTGGGGGGTGATGGTCTCCCCAGGGGCCAGGATGGGGATGCCAGGGGGATAACACATGACAAATTCGCTGCACACCCGCCCGGCGGTTTCCTCCAGGGGGAGGGACTCGGAGGGGGCGTAGAAGGCGTCCTGGGGGGAGACGGCCACATGGGGGTCAATGTACTCCTGGTCCATCAGCCCCGCCCGGCTCTTGCCGAAGCGGCGGCGCACCTCGCTCATGGCGCTGACCAGCCGCTCCACCTCCCGGGGGCGGTCCCCGATGGACAGGTAGGCCAGGATGTTCCCCAGGTCGCCGAACTCGATCTGGATGTCGTACTCGTCCCGGAGCAGGTCGTAGACCTCAATGCCCGCCAGCCCCACCTCCAGGGTGTTGACCGACAGCTTGGTCACGTCAAAGTCGTAGACGCTGTCCCCGTTGCACAGCTCTTTGGAGAAGGCGTAGTAGCCGCCGATGGCGTTGATCTCCTTTCGGGCGTAGTCGGCCAGCTCCATCACCCGGCCGAACTCCTCCCGGCCCCGGAGGGCCAGGTTCCGCCGGGCAATGTCCAGGCTGGAGAGGAGGAGGTAGGAGGCGCTGGTGGTCTGGGTCAGGTTGATGATCTGACGCACATGGCCGGGGGAGACGTTGGGGCCGGTGAGAAGGAGGGAGCTCTGGGTGAGGCTGCCCCCCGATTTGTGCATGGACACCGAGGCCAGGTCGGCCCCCGCCTCCATGGCGGAGACGGGCAGGTCGGGGTGGAAGTAGAAGTGGGTGCCGTGGGCCTCGTCAGCCAGACAGAGCATGCCGTGGGCGTGGGCCAGGGCGACGATGGCGCGCAGGTCGGAGCAGATGCCGTAGTAGGTGGGGTTGTTCACCAGCACCGCCTTGGCGTCGGGATTGTCCCGGATGGCCCGCTCCACCTCGGAGACCTTCATCCCCAGGGGGATGCCCAGGCGGGGGTCACACTCCGGGTTGACATATACAGGGATGGCCCCGCACAGCACCAGGGCCCCCATGACGCTGCGGTGGACGTTTCGGGGGAGGATGATCTTTTCCCCCCGCTTGACCACCGACAGCACCATGCTCTGCACCGCACTGGTGGTGCCTCCCACCATGAGGAAGGCGTGGGCGGCCCCGAAGGCCTCCGCCGCCAGCTCCTCCGCCTGGCGGATTACCGAGACGGGGTGGCACAGGTTATCCAGGGGCTTCATGGAGTTGACGTCCATGTTGACGCAGGTCTCCCCCAGCAGCTTGGCCAGCTCCGGGTTGCCCCGGCCCCGCTTGTGGCCCGGCACGTCGAAGGGGACCACCCGCATTTTGCGGAACTCCTCCAGGGCCTGATAGATGGGCGCTTGGGTCTGATCCATCTGCGCTCCACCTCCTTTTTTAGTAGATATTCCGTCCGCTGAAGATCTCGATCATCTCCCGGCGCAGGTTGTTCATGATCTCCAGACGGGTCTGGGGAGGCAGCTCGTAGACGTCGGTTTTGAAGAGATAGTTCTGCAGGTCGATGTCCTTGACCATCATCTTGGTGTGGAAGAGGTTGGCCCCGTATACGTTCACATCCACCGCGTCGTAGCGGCGGAGGATGGCGGGGTCGATGTAGTCTTGGATGGAGGTCACCGGGTGGTCCATGAACACCTTTACCCCGTCCACATTCCGGGTAAAGCCCCGGACCCGGTAGTCCATGGTGATGATATCCGAGTCGAAGGAGCCGATGAGGTAGTCCAGGGTGGACAGGGGGGTGATCTCTCCGCAGGTGGCCACATCGATGTCCACCCGGAAGGTGGCCAGGCTGGTTTCCGGGTGGTACTCCGGGTAGGTGTGGACGGTGACGTGGCTTTTGTCCAGGTGGGCCAGCTGGGTCTTGCCCGCGGGGATCATGGACCCCTCGGCGATGAGGATGGTCACCGAGGCCCCCTGGGGCTCATAGTCCTGTTTGGCGATGTTGAGCACCCGGGCGCCGATCATGTCGGTGAGGGTGGTGAGGATGGTGGTCAGGCGGTCGGAGTTATATTGCTCGTCGATGTAGGCGATGTAGTCCCGCTGCTCCCGGGCGGTTTTGGCGTAGCAGACGTCGTAGATGTTGAAGCTCAGGGCCTTGGTCAGGTTGTTAAAGCCGTACAGTTTCAGTTTTTCTCCCATGGTATACGGACCTCCCGTCAAAAAACCCGGAGCGCAGCCGGGCCAATCGTGGTGCGGAGATAAAAAAACAGGCAGCGTGCCCGCAGCACGTTGCCTGTAAAGGGTCAGTTGGATGGAACCTGGTCCAGGGGATAAGCCGGCCTGGATAGAACGGCGCAAGGGGGTAAACTGCCCCTGACGCCAAGGGTGGTGTGGTTCCGGTTTTTCACAGAGTCTATATAGCAAATACTTACTTTTACTACTCTTATTGACCGTTTTACAAGTTGATGCATGGGGTGCAAAGGAAACCAACTTATAAAATTGAGCTTTTAACTCAATCAATAATGGCAACATCTCAGTTGCCTTCGGCAGTTGACCCGGCTGTCCGTATGGCCTTAACCCCAGACGGGGTGGTCAGAAGAAATATTTGCATGGATACTCTGTCAAAAACTCATATCACATGACGCCCCTAACTATATCCGATTCGCAGCCGTTTGTCAAGGCTGTGTGGGAGAGAAAAAACACGCCGTCCTCCTGAGAGGACGGCGTGGGGGAAAATCTCATTCCGCGGAGATCATATAGTAGTACACAGGCTGTCCGCCGGGCAGCAGGTTGATTTCCGCCTGGGGACAGGCGGCGGTGAAGATATCCTGCACCCGCTGGGCCTGCTCCTCGGTGACGTCGGCGCCGTAGAAGATGGAGATAAACTCCGCCTCCTGGTGGCTGGAGGAGTGGGCCAGACGGTCCAGCAGGGCCTCCAGATCCTGGTCGGTGCCGAAGAGCTGGTGCTCTTCCAGGGCCAGATAGTCACCCTGCTTGATGGCAAAGCCGCCGAAGTCGGAGTCCCGGGCAGCGTAGGTCACCTCGCTGGTGCGCACCCGGCCGAAGGCCTCGGTCATGGCGGAGGTGTTCTCCTCCTCGGTGGCGTCGGGGTCGGCAGCCAGCATGGCGGCGATGCCCTGGGGGACGGTCTTGGTGGCCAGGACCACCACCTTCTTGTCCTCGCACAGGCGGACGCACTGCTGGGCGGCCATGATGATGTTCTTGTTGTTGGGCAGGACGTAGACGATCTCTGCCGGGGTGGCGTCGATCTCCTTCAGAATGTCCTCGGTGGAGGGGTTCATGGTCTGACCGCCGCCCACCAGGCCGTCCACACCCAGGTCCCGGAACACGGCTTCCAGGCCCTCTCCAGCGCACACGGCCACATAGCCGAACTTCTTCTCCGGGGCAGCCTTCACAGGGGCGCTCTCCTGGGCGGGGGCCTGAGCCGCCTCCTCCAGGATCTCGGTGTGCTGCTCCCGCATGTTTTCGATCTTTACCTTCAGCAAAGCGCCGTAGGTCAGAGCCTCCTGTAGCACCAGACCGGGGTCGTTGGTGTGGACGTGGACCTTGATGATGTCGTCGTCGTCCACCAGCACCAGGCTGTCGCCCAGGTTATTGAGGAAGCCCCGGAGGAGCTCCGGGTCCTTCTTGGTGTCCCGGGAGCAGATGAACTCAGTGCAGTAGCCAAACTTGATCTCCTCGGTGGAGAAGGCGCCAAACTCCGCCTTGTCCGCGGGGGCATCTTCCTCCTCGGCCACCTCCTCGGGCATGGGCAGACCGCGCAGCTCGTCCAGCATACCCTGGAGGATGACAAGGAAACCCTTGCCGCCGGCGTCCACCACACCCGCCTTCTTCAAAACGGGATTCTGGTTGATGGTGTCGGCCAGGGCCACGTGGCCCTCCTCAATAGCGGCCTGGAGGACGGACTCCAGGTTGTCATCCTCCCGGGCGCAGCCGGCGGCCCGGGCCGCGGCCAGACGGGAGACGGTGAGGATGGTGCCCTCGGCGGGCTTCATGACGGCCTTGTAGGCGGCGGCCACGCCGAAGTCCAGAGCGATGGCCAGGTCCCGGCCGTCCATGATCTCCTTCTCCTTGATGGCCTTGGCAAAGCCGCGGAACAGCAGGGACAGGATCACGCCGGAGTTGCCCCGGGCCCCCCGCAGCAGGGCGGAGGCCGCTCCCTGGGCGGCCTGGCCCACAGCGTCGTAGCGGTTCTTTTTCATTTCAGCGGCGGCGGCGCCAATGGTCAGGGACATGTTGGTGCCGGTGTCGCCGTCGGGGACGGGGAATACGTTCAGGTCATTGATGGCCTGCTTTTGGGCGTTGATGGCGGCTGCCGCGTGGATGACCATGCGTTGAAATGCCGCCGCGTCGATATTCTGTACCATAGTCGGCAATGTTCCTTTCTACGTATGGTTAAAAGCGCATGGAATCCACGCACACATCCACGGAGGCGACCTCCACTCCCGTGGTCTTGCTGACCACGTAGCGCACCTCGCTCATAATGGAGCGGCACACCGCCATGAGATTCACACCATTTTCCACAATGATGTGCAGCTCAATGGAGACGGAGCCGTCCTCGTTGTAGTATACCTTCACGCCCTTGGCCATGGACTCCCGTTTCAGCAGGTGGACCAGCCCGTCAGTGGTGGAACGAACGGCCATGCCCTTGACGCCATAGCAGTTGGTGGCCGCGCTGCCAGTGATGGCGGTAAACACCTCGCTGCTGATGCGGATCTCACCCAGGTCGTTTTGCAGTTTCATAGGCCTCTACCTTCCTTTCGCTTAAGGATAGGGGATAATAGATTGATTCATCCTTTATTGTATTCGATTTTGGCCCAAATTACAAGCCCTAATTGCCCCAGCCCACCGACGAAACCCGCCTTGGTTCCCCATCCTTGTTTCGACTGATCTTTTCCAGAAAATGGAATATAATGGCAAATAAATCCAGACGGACAAGACCCCAATTTTTGGGGGAGGGCACGGGAGGAGAACACCATGACGGCCAGACAGACGTTGAAAACCAAGCTGGACCGGCTGCGGCAGCAGTCCAGACAGACCGGACAGGTACGGCTGTCCACTTCGGCGGTGACCATGTGGGCGGAGGCGGCCATCCACTTTTTGCTGGCGGGCATCCTGTCGGGGGCGGTGCTGCTGGAGGATTGCGCCCCCTTTGGGGTGGCCCTGGTGG
>NZ_NFMA01000016.1 GCF_002161175.1 Flavonifractor sp. An100
GTTGCCGGGGTGGCCCTGGGGGCGGCCCTGGACCTGGCCGCGGGCGGCATCCCCCTGTATACCATGACCTGCGGCCTGTCCGGCCTGGTGTCCGGCCTGTGCCGGGGAAAAAGGCGGGTGGCCTGCGCCGTGACCTATGTTTTGACCAACGGGGGAGTGGTGCTGTGGGCCTGGGAGCTGGAGCCCCCGGCTGCCATTTTATACGACGTGTTTCTGGCCTCCATGCTGTTTTTGCTGCTCCCCCAGCCCACGCTGCGGAAGCTGGGGGTGTGGCTGGCGCCGGAGCTGACAGGCCCGGTGGACCTGAGGGCCCAGAAGCTGGTGCAGGACAAGCTGGAGGCCACCGCCCAGGCATTTCGTTCTCTGGGGGACTCCCTGCGGGGGGCCTTCCGGGCGCCCCAGAATGACAACGATGTCTCCAGCGTCTTTGACCGGGCGGCCAACCGGGTGTGCCGGAGCTGCACCCTCCGGGGCAGGTGCTGGAAGCAGGAGTATACCACCACCTTCAACGCCCTCAACGACGCCACCGCCGCCATGGTGGAGCGGGGACGGGCGGAGGCGGGGGATTTCCCCCGGCACTTTGCCGACCGCTGCCTCCACTTTCCCGCCTTTCTCACGGCGGTGAACGTGGAGCTCACTGCCCTGTTTTACCGCCGTCAATATAATGCCCGGGTGCGGGAGAGCCGCCTGGCGGTGTGCCGGCAGTACGCCCAGCTGTCCGATTTGCTGGGCACGGCGGCGGCGGAGCTGAGCCGGGAGCTGGTGCCCGATCTGGTGGGGGACCGGCGGGTGCGGCAGAAGACGGCGGAGCTGGGGCTGGACATCCGCACGGCTGTATTTCGGGACAGCCGGGGCCTGCTCCGGGTGGAGGCGGAGGGTCCGGGCTGCCGGGAGCTGACCCGCCCCAGCCGGATGGCCGATCTGTCCCAGATGCTGGGGGTGCCCCTGCGGGTGGAGCGGGAGGGGGAGGACGCCCTGTCGCTGCTGCAGCAGGAGCCTCTGATGGCGGTAGCGGGGGTGGCGGCCCGAAAGAAGAGCGGAGAGACGGTAAGCGGAGACGCGGGCACCTATTTCAAGCGGTGGGATGGCAAGCTGTACGTACTGCTGTGTGACGGCATGGGCAGCGGTCCTGAGGCCAACCGGGAGAGCACCCTGGCGGTACGGCTCATTGAGCAGTTCCTTCAGGCTGGAGTGGAGGCCAGCCAGGCGCTGGCCACCCTCTCCTCTGCCCTGGCCCTGCGGGGGGAAGAGACGGGAGGGTTTACTACGGTGGATTTGCTCCAGGTGGACCTGTTTACCGGAGAGGGAACACTATTTAAAATGGGGGCGGCCCCCACCTATGTGCGGAAGCGGGAGGGGGTGCAGCGGCTGTCCGGCACCTCCTTCCCCGCAGGGCTTGGGGAGGGGGAGAGTAGGCCCATGGACCAGTTCCCCCTGCGCCTGGGACCGGGGGATACCGTTCTCATGGTCAGCGACGGTGTGTGTGCCGCAGGGGAGGACGGCTGGCTGCGGGAGAAGCTGGAGGGCTTTGATGGAAGCAGCCCCAAGGACCTGGCCCGGGAACTGATCACCCAGGGGCCTGCGGAGGCGGCGGACGACCGCACGGCGCTGGTCATCCGAATTGAAACGCGGACCTGAAATATGGAACGGGGGAGGGGCCAAACGGCCCCTCCCCCGTTCCATTATTTTGGATGAGAAAAGGAAGAAATCAAAGTTGGTTGGGCATGCTCCAGCCCTTGTGGTCGGTGTGGAGCAGATGCTCGGACCGCTCACTCAGCGGCGCACCCAGGAACTCCTGATACAGAGCCTGGACCTGGGGATTCTCGTGGGAGTAGCGGATGGGAGCCTCACGGTCCAGCTGGTACAGCCGTTCGCCACGGACTCCGTAGAGCTCCTCGTCCTCCACGGAGATGGGCTGTCCGCCTCCGCCGGCGCAGCCGCCGGGGCAGGCCATGACTTCCACAAAGTCGTAATGGACCTTTCCGGCCTTGAGGCGCTGGATCAGCTTGCGGGTGTTGCCCAGTCCGCTGACCACGGCGCAACGCACAGGAATGCCGGCAATTTCGTAGGTGACCTCCCGCAGACCGGGTCCGGTGCGTACATCCCGGAAGGCGTCGGGGTCAGGATTCTCTCCGGTGAGCAGGAAGCTGGCGGTGCGCAGAGCGGCCTCCATCACGCCTCCGGTGGCGCCGAAGATCACCGCAGCTCCGGTGTGGGTCCCCATGGGGGAATCCATGGGCTCCTCGGGGAGCAGGGCGGGATTGAGCTTGTCTGCGCGGATCATGCGCACCAGCTCCCGGGTGGTGAGCACCAGGTCCACATCGGGACCGTGCTCGGTAGCCATGGTGGGCAGCTCGCTTTCCGCCTTTTTGGCCACGCAGGGCATAATGGATACGCAGAAGATCTTCTCCGGCTCCACGCCCAACTTCTGGGCCAGCCAGGTCTTGGCCACGCTGCCGAACATCTGCTGGGGGGATTTGGCGGTGGAGAGCTGATTGGTCAACTCGGGGTACTGGCTCTTCAGGAAGCGCACCCAGCCGGGACAGCAGCTGGTGAACATGGGCCAGCGGACCAGACCGCCGGATTTCAGCCGGTGGAGGAACTCGCTGCCCTCCTCCATGATGGTCAGGTCGGCGGTAAAGTTGGTGTCATAGACATAGTCGAAGCCCAGGCGGCGCAGAGTGGCGGCCATGCGCTCCATGGTGGCCTCCTCTCGCTTCAGGCCCAGGGACTCGCCCCAGGAGGCCCGGACGGCGGGAGCCACCTGAACCACCGTGATCTTGTTGGGGTCGGCCAGGGCGGCGAAGGCACGCTGGGTGTCGTCCCGCTCCCGCAGACCGCCCACGGGGCAGTGAGTGATACACTGGCCGCACAGGGCGCAGTCCGAGTCCTTGATCACCCGGTTGCCCGAGACGTCAATGGTGGTACGGCTGCCGGTGCTGGCCACATCCCAGATGGACAGGGACTGGACCTTGTCGCAGACCTGGACGCAGCGCATGCACTTGATGCACTTATTATAGTCATGGAAGAGGGGGAAGGTAGTGGTCCAGGCCCCCCGCAGACCCAGAGGTAGCTGGGTCTGATAGGGCAGATCCAGGATGCCAAGGTCGTTGGCGATGGTCTGTAGCTGACAGTTACCGCTGCGCACGCAGGTGGCGCACCGACAGTCGTGCTGGGAGAGGATCAGCTCCACGTTGACCCGACGGGTGGTGCGGGCCCGGGGAGAATTGGTGTGGACCACCATACCCTCCAGCACAGGGTTGTTGCAGGCGGTGACCATGGCCCGCTCTCCCTCCACCTCC
This sequence comes from Flavonifractor sp. An100, assembly GCF_002161175.1. Taxonomy (GTDB): domain Bacteria; phylum Bacillota; class Clostridia; order Oscillospirales; family Oscillospiraceae; genus Lawsonibacter. The sequence continues at coordinate 3,303 of NZ_NFMA01000016.1, forward strand.
ACGCAGCACACGCGGCAGGCGGCGATCTCGTTGATCTCCTTCAAATAGCACAGGTGGGGGATGCGGATGTTGGCCTGGCGGGCCGCCTCCAGAATGGTTGTCCCCTCGGGGACTTGGACGGTCTGGCCGTCGATGGTCAGAGTTACCATGCCGTACTTCTCCCTCCCTTAAAGATTCCGTAGCCGAAGTGGTCACAGCGCAGGCAGCGGCTGGACTCCTGGGCGGCCTCCTCCCGGGTCATACCCTCCTTGAGCAGGGAGAAATCACCCTTGTAGTCGCACAGGTGGCGGTTTTTCAGATTGACCCGGCCGCAGGGCGGGGTGTTGGTGAGGTGGGCAGGAGGAATGTCCACTTCACAGCGCATTTTATGCTCAAAGCCCAGGTAGTTGTCGATGTTGGCGGCAGCCACCTTGCCGGCTGCTACCGCGCGGATGACGGTGGCGGGGCCAGAGACGGCGTCGCCACCGGCGAAGACGTTGCCCGCGCCGGGAACCGCGCTGGTGAGATCGGCCTGAATGGCGCCCCGGTTGGTGGTGACGCCCACAGCCTCGAAGGGCTGGGCCACGATGGCCTGTCCGATGGCCACGATCACATAGTCACAAGGGATGCGGAACTCCTTTTCCGCCGCGTCCACCGGCTTGGGACGTCCGTCCTTGCCGTAGGAGCTGATAAGCTGGGGCCGGGTCCAAAGAGCGGCCACCTTGCCCTCCTCGTCCGCCTCGATGCGGGCGGGAGCCTGAAGGGGCAGAATCTGGCAGCCCTCGGCCATGGCCTCCTCGATCTCCTCGGCCAGAGCGGTCATATCCTCCACCCGCCGGCGGTAGACACAGGTGACCTGCTCGGCGCCCAGGCGCAGAGCGGTACGGGTGGCGTCCATGGACACGTTGCCGCCGCCCACCACGCAAACCCGCTTTCCGGTGAAGTCGGGGACGGAGCCCTCACCCACGTTGCGCAGCAGCTCCACCGCGCTGACCACGTTTTTGGAGTCCTCGCCCTCCAGGCCCAGCTTCTTGTCCGTGTGGGCGCCGATAGCGATATACACCGCGTCAAAGCTCTTCTGAATGTCCTCCATGGACAGGTCTTTTCCGATGGACACCCCGGTATGTACGGTAATGCCGGTGGTTAGGATATGTTCGATGTCCCGGTCCAGCACGTCCTGGGGCAGGCGGTAGTCGGGAATCCCGTAGCGGAGCATGCCGCCCAGCTTGGGGCGCTGCTCATACACGGTTACCTTGTGGCCCATGAGGGACAGGTAGTAGGCCGCAGTCAGACCGCCGGGGCCGCCGCCAATGACAGCCACCGTTTTGCCGGTGGCGGGGAAGGGGGCGGGAGCGGGAACGGGCTGGGCATGGTCCACCGCAAAGCGCTTCAGACCGCAGATGTTGATGGCGTCGTCCACCATGCGGCGGCGGCAGTGGCCCTCACAGGGGTGCTCACACACATAGGCGCAGGCAGAGGGGAAGGGGTTGTCCTTGCGGATAAGGTAGACCGCGTCGTCGTAGCGCTCCTCCCGCACCAGAGAAACATAGCCTGGGACGTCCACGTGAGCGGGACAGGCGGAGACACAGGGCACCGGCTGGCTCAGGCCGCAGATGCACCGGCCGTGGAGCACGTGCTCCTCGTAGTCCTCCCGGAAGCCGCGCACACCCTTGAGGACCATGTGGGCGGCCTCATAGCCGATGGCGCAGTCGGCAGAGTCAGCGATGACCTGAGCGGTGCGCTCGATGAGGTCGATGGTCTCCAGAGTGGCGGTGCGGTCCAACACCTGCTCGATCAAAACTGCAAGTTGGCTCAGGCCAACCCGGCATGGGACGCACTTGCCGCAGGTTTGGGCGTGACACAAACGCAGGAAATTCAGAGACATGTCTACCGGGCACAGTCCCGGCTGGCTGGCACTCAGCCGCCGGCCCATATCCCGGTACAGGCCGCCTAAGACGGTTTGTGCCCGTCCTGGCGTTTCGATGGATAGTCGACTCAAAAAACATCCTCCTTCCAGAGGGATTCTTCCTGCTCCGGTAAACGGAGGGAGATCCCTGTTGGTACAGTTTATGAGTGGAAAACCTGGGCGAGGCAGGGGGCCTCTGGGCTAAATTACATAAAAATAAGAATGATTCGCAAAAAGAACTGTGAAAAATGTAACATACTGACATGCATGTGTCAACTGCTGGAGGACGGAAGTCGCCGTTTTGCACACTTTTTTGGAAGAAAAATGGCCCAGTTGTCCACCAGGGACAACTGGGCCAAAATAGCGCGGGAGGATCAGAAGCGCTGCCCCAGGGCGGCGCAGAAGGCCAGGGAGTGGAAGGAAACCTCCTTGGCGTCGCTGCGGGAGGTGAGGGCTACGGGGACCTTGGCACCAATGACCACGCCGCAGGTCTGGGCATGGGCGTGCATCTGCCAGCACTTGACCACCAGGTTGCCGGCAAGCAAGCTGGGCACCACGATGCCGTCAAATTCACCGCAGACGGGGCAGTCGTAGCCCTTGAGCCGGGCGGCCTCCTTGGACATGATCAGGTCGTAGGCGATGGGGCCCACCAGGTGGCAGGGCGCAATGGGGTGGTGGCTGTGCTCTTTGACCAGCTCCTGAGCCTCGATGGTGTCCTTCATGTGGAAGGCGACCTTCTCCACCATGGACAAAAGGGCGATGTTGGGCTGTTCATAGCCCACGGCCTGGAGGGTGTCCACCATGTTCTGAATAATCTGTTTCTTCTGCTGCAGGTTGGGCTCAATGGTGACGGTCACATCGCCAATGGCAATGACTCTGGGGTAGTCGGGCATGGTGACCAGGTCAATGTGGGTGAGGAGCCGATCGGTGCGCAGCCCATTTTCCGGCACCAGCAGGGGCAGGAGAAATTCCCGGGTTTGGGTGTTGCCCCGCATCAGGATGTCGCCCTCCCCCTGGTTGACCAGGTCCACGGCAATCTGGGACACGTTGTCACCGACCTGAGTGGCTACCAGACGGTGGGGTTCCCGGTCCAATCCAAGCCGTTCCAGCAGGGGCTGGATCTTTTCCCGTTCCCCCACCAGAATGGGGGAGGCAAAGCCGGCCTGTTGGGCGGCAAAGGCACCCAGCAAAATGTTTTCTGCATCGGCCCCGGCAATAATGACCCGCTTGGGCTGGGGGAGCTGCTTGGCCTGTTCTACAATAGAATCGAAATTGTTCAGCGCCATATCCATACGTCTCCTTACTTCATATACAGTCGCATCCATCCGGTCATCCGCGGCACGCCACAGCGGCTGCCGCTTTTTTATCTTAGCATTTTCCATCCATAGGCACAAGAGTTTTCACAGAAAAAGGAGGGAAAAGAGGTAAAAATCTGGCAAAATCACAAAAAAGGAGGGGGAGATTTTCTGTTTTTCCCATTTCGGACCTGCCTGTATTCCGGTTGACACCGGCTGGGGGAGACGGTATGATAAATTTAACGATATCAAATTCCATTGGGAGGTTCCGCCATGAAGTCCAGATGCCTGCACCGCTGCACCGCCCTGCTGTCTGCCCTGCTGCTTGCCGCGTCCCTCTCGGCCTGTGCGCCCAAGGAGGAGGGGGATGGTTCGGTCTCGGCCTCCCTTCCGGAGGAGCCCAGCGTGTCTGTGCTGGCACCGGTGGAGCCGGAGCCCGAGCCGGAACCGGTGCTTCCCTATGTCAATCCCCTCACCGGAGAGGGCTGCGCGGAGGATATCGGGCAGAACCGTCCGGTGGCCATTATGCTGAACAATTTGAAAAAGGCGCTGCCCCAGCTGGGGGTGTCTCAGGCGGATATCATCTATGAAGCGCCAGCAGAGGGGGGCATCACCCGGATGATGGGGGTGTTCCAGAGCGTGGAGGGAGTGGGAGAGATCGGCTCAGTGCGCTCGGCCCGGGATTACTATGTCTCTCTGGCCCTGGGACACGACGCCATTTTCCTCCATGCGGGAGGGAGCCCCCAGGCTTATACCGCCATTAAAAACTGGGGTGTGACCGCCCTGGACTGTGTCAACGGCCCCTATGAGGGGACTCTGTATTGGCGGGACCAAACCAGGAGAAAAACTATGGGTCTGGAACACAGCGTCCTGACCTCCGGAGACACCATTTTGGAGCTGCTGCCTACCTACAGCCGGGTGAAGCTGGAGCACAAGGAGGGCTATACTTACCCCATCTCTTTCCTGGGGGAGGGGGAGAAGGCTCAGGGGGAGCCGGCTCAGTCCCTGGAAGTGGTATTTTCCACCTATAAAACCGGAGTATTTACCTATGACCCGGAGACGGGGTTGTACCTAGTGTCGGAATATGGCGCGCCCTATGTGGACGGCAATACCGAGGAGCAGGTGGCGGTGAAAAACGTGCTGGTGCTCTATACAAAGGTGTCTGCCATTGCCGGAGACTCGGCAGGGCGGCAGTCCGTGAAGACCACAGGCAGCGGCAAGGGGCTGCTGCTGTGCGATGGGGTACAGCAAACGATTACCTGGACCAAGGAGAGCAACAGCGCCCCTCTGGTCTATACCGATGAGGCGGGCCAGCCGGTCAAGCTGGGTGTGGGGAGCAGCTATGTAAATGTGGTGAGCACCTCAGCCTCTGTCACTGTGAAATAAATGGATGAAGAAAAGGAGAGAACATCCATGGAATTTTACTGCTTTTCCACGCCCCTGGGAATGATGGCTGCGGAGGAAGAGGAAGGGGCGATCCGGCGGGTATATTTGCCCGGCCGTCCCATTCCCCGAGTGGCCTCCCGTCCCACCCCTTTGCTGAAGGGAGCAGAGGAGCAGCTGCTGGAGTACCTGGCAGGGGAGCGGCAGGCCTTTGATCTGCCCTTGGCCCCCCAGGGGACCCCTTTTCAGCAGCGGGTCTGGCGGGCGTTGCAGGAGATCCCCTATGGCCAAACCCGGTCCTACCGGGAGATTGCCCAGACAGTGGATTCTCCCAGGGGATTCCGAGCGGTGGGGATGGCCAATCACCGCAACCCCATCCCCATTTTCATCCCCTGCCACCGGGTGGTTGGGGCAGACGGTTCCCTCACCGGCTATGCCGGAGGGCTGGAGCTGAAGCGGCAGCTGCTCACATTGGAGGGGGCCAATTTACAGCTGTAGGTGAAGGCGAGATTTAACCTGGTTCTAACAGGAAAATCTGGCAGGAAACCTTGCAAATAAGCGGGATACAATAGTATAATTACAAAGAGCAGGGAGCGCCGGCCGCAGAGCAAGCAGGCGCTGGGAAATACTGCAGAAAGGGAAGTGAGGTCCGGTATGGACGACCGAAGTTGGCGGTATCAAATAGACGTCAGCTGCCGCAAGAAGCCGGGTAGCGGGCCTGGAACCGGAAACGGTCCGGCCGGCTGGAGGGTGGGAGAGACCCATTTGGCTTTTTTGTGTGCGGCCACAGGACAGAAAAGAGTGTTTTGAAGAAGGCAGACCCATTTCGGCGTGCCGTCTTCAAAGTACCCTTTTCTCCTGTGGCTTTTTGTATTCAGCCATGGCCGGTGAGAAAGGTGAGGAGTCGCGGTGCATGAGAATTACGATTTAGACCAGCTGCTGGAGCTGGTGGCCCAGAGGAAGTTTCGCGCCTTAAAGCAGGTGCTGGCGGAAATGAACGAGGTGGATATCGCCGAGTTTCTGGATGAACTGGAGGCGGAACAGCAGGCGGTGGTCTTCCGGCTGCTGCCCAAAGACATGGCGGCAGAGGTGTTCACCTATCTGGAGGACAGTGAGGACCAGGAGAAGCTGATCGGAGCTCTGAGTGATAAGGAGCTGCGGGAGGTGCTGGACGAGCTGTATCTGGACGATACCGTCGATATCATTGAGGATATGCCCGCCAATGTGGTGTCCCGTATTTTGCGCAATACCGACGCCTCCACCCGCAGCCAGATCAACCAGCTGCTCAATTATCCCAAGGATTCCGCCGGCTCCATTATGACCACGGAGTTTGTCTTCCTCCACCCCGACGCCACGGTGGAGGAGTCCTTTGCCCGGATTCGGAAGGTAGGGCTGGACAAGGAGACGGTGTACACCTGCTATGTCACCCGGAACCGGGTGCTCCTGGGTGTGGTGACGGTGCGGCGTCTACTTCTGGCCTCCTACGAGACTCGGATCGGGGACATTATGGAGACCAATGTCATCTCGGTAAAAACCCATGAGGACAAGGAAGACGTGGCCCAGATGTTCTCCAAATACGACCTGTCCGCCCTCCCGGTGGTGGATGGAGAGGACCGCCTGGTGGGCATCATCACCTTCGACGACGCCATGGACGTTATCGAGGAGGAGACCACGGAGGACTTTGAGAAGATGGCGGCCATCCTGCCCTCCGACAAGCCCTACCTGAAAACCGGCGTCTTTGAGACCTGGCGTTCCCGGCTTCCTTGGCTGCTGATGCTCATGCTCTCGGCCACCTTCAGTGGGATGATCATCACTCATTTTGAAAGTGTTCTGGCCTCCTATGTGGTCCTGACCTCCTTCATTACCATGCTCTCAGGCACGGGAGGAAACTCCGGCTCCCAGTCCTCGGTGGCGGTCATCCGCGCGCTGTCCCTGGGGGAAGTGGAGTTTTCCGATATGCTGCTGGTGATTTGGAAGGAGCTGCGGGTGGCGGTTTTGTGCGGCGTCTGCCTGGCGTCAGCCAACTTTGTGAAGATGATGGTGGTGGACCGCTGGCTGATGAACAAGCCAGAGGTCACGCCGCTGGTAGCACTGGTGGTCTGTTTGACTTTAATGCTAACGGTGGTGTGTGCCAAGATTGTGGGCTGCACACTCCCCATGGTGGCGGAGAAGATCGGCATTGACCCGGCGGTTATGGCTGCCCCCTTCATCACCACTGTAGTGGATGCGTTGTCTCTGCTGATTTATTTTGTAATTGCCTCTCAAATTTTAGGGCTGTGAACTTTGCGGATCATAACAGACACAGGCCCCGCTCCCAGATGGGAGCGGGGCCTGTGTCTGTTTCACTGGAATGGAATACGATTAGGCGGCTGGTAGGGTCAGCTCCTGGCCGATATAAATAAGGCTGGGGTCAGCAATGACGTCCCGGTTGAGCTGATAGAGCTCCTCCCAGCGCAGGCCGCTGCCAAGCTCCCGGGAGGCAATGCGCCACAGGGAGTCTCCAGCCGTAACGGTGTAAGTGCGGGTGGAGGTGTCTGCCGGCTCCTCCGGGATTTCCGGCTGGGCGGTGGGCTGTTCGGGCTGAGTATCCGGCTGGGATCCTTCCTCCGCCTGGTCCTGGGCCAGAAGGGTAATGCGGCCCTGGCCATAGGGATCGGCGTAGACATCTCCCACGGCGCAGCCCAGGCCGTCCCGGATGTATTGGATCAAAACCTCGTTGTCCGGCATCACCCGGTCTTTGACCACCTGGGCACCCTGGAACATGGTCATACCGTCGCCAGATTGCAGAAGCATATAGTCGTGGGAGGCCACTACGTAGGTCTTCTCCAGATCCAAGGGCTGGCCGCCCACCGTCACGTCCTGGACTCGGTAGGAGCCGTTAACGGACCGGAAGTTTCCCTTGTCATCAGTGACCACACTGGAGGGGATGGCCAGGTTTACGGCGTAGGTCATGCCGGAAACCTGAAGAAAACCGCCATTTTCCTCCGGGAGATTGCGGCAGGCCATCTCCAGGGCGTCCAGAAGCTGCTGCCCGGTGACCTGGACAGAGGTGGCCTGGTTGCTGTAGGGATGGACGTCAATGATCTGGCCGTAGGTAATTTCCCCGGCCGGGAGATCCGCCCGAATGCCGCCGCCGTTGATGAGACCCACGTCGGCCTGTAGGGCCCAGCGGTAGGCGTCGGCGCAGAAATCGCCCAGATTGGTCTCCTGATTGCGGATGAGCCGCTCTCCGCTGACCGCATCCACGGTGGTCAGAGATACGGAGCTGTTTGCCACCACCTGGTTTAGAAGTCCCTCAAATTCCTGGTTGACGGAGTCTACCACGGTTTGGGTGGCCTCGTCCCGACTGCTGTAATCGGTGACTAGGGAGGCGGAAATGGTCCCGGCGTCGGAATCCAGAACAATCTTGCCCAGGGCGGAGAGCTTGGTGCCCGTCTGATTGAGCAGCACCATCTCCCCATCTCGGTTGGCTACCTCTTGCCCCTCCACCGTAGAGTGGGAGTGGCCGTCGATCATCACGTCAATGCCGCTGGTGTGGGCAATCACATCGGTGGAGCGCCACGGAGCGCTACCCTCATCCACCCCCAGGTGAGCTACGGCAATGACATAGTCAGCGCCCTGGGCCAAGGCGGCGTCTACAGAGGACTGAACATTGTTGTAAAGATCCTGGCCATTGTTTCCCTCACAGAAGCTGTAGAGATAAGTTCCGTTCTCGTCCTGGAAGTAAGCGGGGGTGGACTTCGTGAAGGACTCGGGAGTGGTGATCCCCACATAGGCCACCTTGGTGTCTCCGTAGGTCAGGATGGTGTAGGGCGAAAATACACTTTCCCCATCAGAAAGGCGGAGAAAGTTGCTGGATAGAACCTGGGCATCCAGCTGATCAGTCAGCTCCATCAGCCGGGGAATCTGAAAATCAAATTCATGGTTGCCGGGAACAAAGATGTCATAGCCCACAGCGTTCATAAGCTGGATCAGAGAGCCGCCCTGGGTCAGGGTACCAATGGGGCCCCCTTGAATGGCGTCGCCGGCATCCACCAAGGTGACATGGTCGGAGCCATATTGTGCTTCCATTTCCTTGGCGTAAGCGGATACACCGGCATAGGTCAGACCGTCCTCCATACCACAGTGGACGTCGTTGGTGTGGAGAATAACAATTTCATCGCCGGTAGGCTCCGCCGCCAAAGCGGGAACGACAAGGCAAAGGGCCACCATGATAGCGGCGAGGGGAAGGCGAAGGCTGAGATGTGAGATGCGCATCAAAATGTAGTCACTCCTTATTGTTTAAATTCCATTTACGGTACAGATAGTGGAGTGTAAGATTGGCTGTCCCGTAAGTGTACACAGTCCAGAAAAGGACCCCCTGCAGTGGGCAGGGGGTGGAAGGATTATTTGCTGGCCCAGTTTCCTGTGGCCTCACAGGTGAGATAGGCGTTGATAAAGCCATCCAGATCTCCATCCATGACGCCATTGATGTTGCTGGTTTCAAAGGCGGTGCGGTTATCCTTGACCAGCTGATAGGGCATGAAGACATAGGAGCGGATCTGACTGCCCCATTCGATCTTCAGCTGTACGCCCTTCAGGTCGGAGATTTTTTCTGCCTTCTCCTGCATTTGCAGCTCCACCAGCTTGGCGCGGAGCATCTTCATACAGTTGTCCTTATTCTGGAACTGAGAGCGCTCCTGTTGACTGGCCACTACCACACCGGTGGGCTTGTGGATCAAACGGACAGCGGAGGAGGTTTTGTTGACGTGCTGGCCACCGGCGCCACTGGCGCGGTAAACCTGCATCTCAATGTCCTCCGGACGGATCTCTACCTCCACGTCCTCAGGCAGATCGGGCATGACCTCCACAGAGGCAAAGGAGGTCTGACGGCGGGCGTTGGCATCAAAGGGAGACACACGGACCAAACGGTGGACACCGTGCTCGCCTCGGAGGTAGCCGTAGGCGTTTTCCCCCTCAATCATGATGGTGGCGGACTTGATACCTGCCTCATCGCCCTCCTGGTAGTCCATGATCTGATAAGTGAAGCCGTGGCGCTCGGTCCAGCGGGTATACATGCGGTAGAGCATCTGGGCCCAGTCCTGGGCCTCTGTGCCACCGGCACCGGGGTGAATGGTCAAAATTACGTTGGAGCGGTCATATTCACCGGTGAGCAGTGTTTCCAGACGGGCGGTTTCCATGTTTTGCTCCAAGGCGGCAAAGCCCTCCTCCAGCTCGGGAAGTAGAGATTCATCCTCAAATTCATTACCCATCTCGCACAGAGCCATTAAATCGTCCCATTGAGATTGACGCTTTTTCTGTCCGTCCACCTTGTCCTGGAGATTTTTGATGCGCTGCTGTACCTTCTGGGCTTTTGCTAAGTTGTCCCAAAAGCCGTCAGCAGCAGATTCGGCCTGGAGCATGTCCAGCTCCCGTTCTGCCCCCTCTAAGTCCAGAGCCTGGGCTAATTTCTCCAGGGTGGGGGCCAGATTGTTCAGCTTCACTTTATACTCATCAAATTGGAGCATAGGGTCCTCCACTCTTTCTAATAAAACTCCCGGTATCCGGGGAATTGAAATTTTAGGCCCAATTATTATATATGAATATAGGAAAAAAGTAAAGAAAAACCTGCCTACATCCCCAAAACCAGGAAGAGGCCGCCTCCCTTGGGAGACGGCCTCTCAGCGGTCGCTGGTCAACCAACCTTCCTCACGGAAGATCAAGTCATCCAGATCATCTCTCGGGGTGGGACGGGGGGGTAAATTTAAAAGAGGGGTTTTCGCTTCATCCATGGGTCGTTCCTCCTGTTGATCGCTTAAAAATTAGAGTTCTCGGCAAAACCGGTTTTACATATCAGTATATGCGGGGCGGGGCGTGATGTGTGCTGGATTTTGTACATCAAATCAAAAAATTTAATCGAGGTGGCTTTGAAAATTTCCCCTTGACAGTTTCCCCGTTTTGTGCTAAACTACTCTAGCATTAAAAATGAGCTGGGGCCACACCCTTGCCGGAGTGGCGGAATTGGCAGACGCCCGGGACTTAAAATCCCGTGGGAGCAATCCCGTGCCGGTTCGACCCCGGTCTCCGGCACCATATCGCGGGGTAGAGCAGTTGGTAGCTCGTCGGGCTCATAACCCGGAGGTCGGAGGTTCAAGTCCTCCTCCCGCAACCAGAAATCCGCTGGAATCGCCTGATTCCAGCGGATTATTTTTGTTTTCTGCAACTTTTTGGGGGAGTTTATTTTTCTCTTTCAAATCTGACCCAGATCCTGACCCATACGGGAATTTTTCCGGACTGGGCAGGACTATAAACTGCCGGAGAGGACGTGTTCCATCGCTTCCGCCGCCTGCCGCTGGGCCGAGGTGGTCACATGGGCGTAGGTGTCCAGGGTAAACCCGGCGCTGTAGTGGCCCAGCATGCCGGACACCGTTTTCACGTCCACCCCGTTTTGCAGGGTCAGGGTGGCGAAGGTGTGTCTCAGATCGTGGAACCTGACTCTTGGCAGTCCCGCCCGCTTCAGCACCCGGTGGAGCATGTGGAGCACACTGTCCGGAGACATGGGGCCGCCCGTTGGGCCAGGGAATACCCGGGGGCTTGCTCCGACCTTCTTTTTCTGCTGATTCAGAACGTCTACCGTATCCTTTGCCAGAGGCAGGGTACGGTAGGCGTTTTTTGTTTTCAGGGGTGCTTCCACCACCTCGCCGTTGATTCTTGCTATTTGCCGTTTAACCCGGAGGTCACCCCGTTCCAAATCAAGGTCCTCCCACTTGAGCCCCAGCAATTCTCCCCGCCGCAGGCCGGTGGCCAGCTCCACGTAGTAGAGCTCGAATACGCCGCTCTCTTTCGCCTCCCGCAGAAAAGACGCCAGCTGCTCCACCGGCAGGGTTTTCATCTCTCTGTGCTCCACCTTGGGCAAGGCGCATCCCTCGGTTGGGTCTGCAACGATGAGCTTCTGTTCCTTGGCCAGCTTCATCGCCGAGGCAATGATCTGGTGGAGGTTCCGCACAGTCTTAGGGCTTAGCCCCTTGCTCTGTTTCTTGCTCTCGATGCGTTCCACTCTGCCGCTGCTGAGCAGCTTCTTGTAGAACTTCTGTAACTCCAGGGAAGTGAGTTTGCTCAGAGAGATCTTCCCGATGTTGGGCTTGATGTGATTGTCGATGTAGCCCCGGTAGGTCTGGTGGGAGGAGGGCCGAACCTTTACCTTGGCGTAGTTCTCGAACCAGATGTCCATCCACTCTCCCACAGTGTACTGCTTTGATCTCACCGGGTCGATTTGCTTGGCTTCCTCAATAGCCTGCTTCAGCTTGGCCCGGGCCTCCGCCTGGGTCCGACCCAGGACGTTCCGGTAGATAGCCTTGCCCGTCTCCGGGTCGTGACCGGCGGTGTACCGGCCCTCCCAGCGGCCGTCCTTCCGTTTTCGGAGGTTCCCCTCCCCGTTGGCTCTGCGTTTTGCCATAGCCCTCACCATCCTTCCGGGAGGGCAGTCAGACTGCCGTCATCCTCGTCCAGTGCCTCGATTGCTACCCGCATCCCCAACCGGAAACCCAGGATAAAGTTCTCCAGGGCCAAGGTGCTACCGATCTCATTCTCTGCGTTGAGGAGCCGCAGGAGCATGGTTTTCTCCTCTCCCTCCAGCAGGGAGGTGAGCTTCTCTTCGTATTTCTCCGCCTGATCCATGGCCTGCTGCAGCGGAGAGTCCGGGGTAATCTGCTGTTCGTTTGGGGTGAGGTTTCCGTAGAACAGCTCTTCCAGTGTTTTGCGCATATGTGCCGCCTCCTTTGCAACGACACAACATACCACAGAAAACAGAAAAAGCCAGGGGCACGGCGCAGAGTTATCAAACAATTCACATTTCCCGGTTTCTGCCCTTTTCTTTGTTAAGCGTCGCATTTTCCAGTTCCGGAGCGGCTTCCATTCTTTGTTTAGGCGGCGCAATTTTTGAGATGCCTGACATATTGCTGTGCACAGCGTCGGTGAAAAAGCGGGGGACTCCTTGAAACTGTTGGATTTCCTCAAATCTCCGACCACCTAAAATTCAAAAAGCCCTTTCAGCGACCACCTAGCACGGCGCTGAGGCGAAATCCCGCAATCCCTTGACACGCCCCGCACTGCGGGGCGTTGTGACCGGGAGGTGGGCGCTTTGCGACCACCTCCCTTTATCCTCGTTCTAAAATCGAACGCCCCTGGTTCCAGCGAAACAGCCATAACCAAGGGCGGAAGAATCATGTTCAGAGAGAAAAAAATCCGGCGCTGAAATGGAAAATATGGCAGTCCTTTGGACATCCGTTTTCTGGTCTCGTCCTTCGCCTGCAAGGGCCCCTTAGCGGCGACATCCTGGTTTGCTGGGACCACCGGTGCCCTGTATCCAATCGTCTCACACAGGGCGGCACAGGGGCAGCACGGCGGGATTTCTTTTCTTGGTGTGTAAAGGCACCGCAGCATTTTCTTTCTCTGCAGATAAAGTGGGTCCGGGCTTCCGCCCGGAAATCGTGTCGGCTGCCGCTCGCGGCAAGCCAGGCGCTCTGCTTGCCCCACCTGCGGGTGGGTAAAATCTCTTGTTCCACCTTGTTTTACTTATAGGAGCCCTTTTTGTGCGCTTGTTTTTTCTTCTTTTCCATGGTACACTGAATTTACGATAGAGGTGTGCCTATGTACCCTGCATATCATGTATTTGACCTCTCCTGCAGCCAGGAAGTCCCAGCAGAAATCCTTCCGGCCACCGAGTCTGACTTTCGCCTCACCGTGCAGGATTGTTGGCAGACCAGTTGGATGTCCAAGTATCTTCAGGAGCCATTTCTCCAGAAATACGCATTGAAAATTGCAGCCACAGGCGAGCTTGTAGGACTCGGCGCCTATCGAAATATGCCGGAGGGATTTTTGGTATATATTGAGTACATAGAAAGTGCGCCTCACAGCAACCCAACTTTATCGAAAAATCGCAAATATCGCGGCATTGGGGCCGCGCTTTTGGCTTACGGAGTCCAGTTATCGATAGACTCTGGTTACGGCGGTACGATTTATCTGAAGGCAAAAACCTCAGAGATACGGGAACACTATATTCGTGATTTCGGAGCAATACCATTCAGCCATAGGGAGCCCTTTCTGCTGCTGATTGACGGAGAGGCTGCCCGAAACCTGCTATTTCAATTCATGAAGGAGGAGTTGTGATGCTATCTGAAAACTACGCAAAGCTGGACGATTTGGCGGGGCCGGATTCTTTTGTCACACCTCCCAGCCAGACGGATCTGGCATATATTCTGCATTTTCAGAAAATCTGTAAACGCTACAATATCGACTTTGCAACAGCAGATGAGGATGAGCGGGATTTTGTAATCCGTATGGCAGAAAAGAGTTTTTACTCCATGCGCGCCTGACCCAAAATCTGACCCAGAACCGGAAAAACTGGGTCGGAACAGAGAGAATATAACCTCCGGGTTTGGGCCCATTTTAGGCCCAAAAACGCCCGGAAAGCGTTGAACCGCAGCAGATGGACAAACCGACAGCAGCTCATAACCCGGAGGTCGCAGGTTCAAATCCTGTCCCCGCAACCACATTGTGCGACCAAAAAAGATATCGCACCGGAAAACCCCGAAGCCGCAACGGTTTCGGGGTTTTTCGCGTCCATTTTTGACTGCACGAAAAAAAGATATCTTCCCACCTCTTCCCCGTGCGGTGAGGACTTGAACTAAAACTGAGGGCTTTTGCGCCCAATTTTGAGTGAGCAACACGGAAAAATTTCAGTTTCTTCGAAAAATATTTTGTTAAATTTCTGTGAACAAAGTGGTTTGTGCAAAAATGTGACATTAAGGTCAAAAGGGGGTGTGACACAATACTTCAGGTTTGATATAATGTAGATAAAAACAGGGTGGTGGCGGAAGATGTCATACAGGGCCAACGGAAGCCAGCAGTTGTCCATATTCGACCGCAGTCTCCGGCTCACGAGACGGGAGCGGAGCTTTTTGGAAAAGTCATGGGCAAAAGTGTTTTCTGATGAGATTTTTCCCGCCATTGACGAAGAACGTTTCCGAGTTTTGTATTCTCAAAATGCTTCACGACCCAATACCCCAGTCAATATTATTGTGGGTGCGCTCATTATAAAAGAACTGTTTGCTTTGTCCGATGACGAGATTGTTGAGAATCTGATGCTGGACATCCATTATCAGTATGCTCTCCACACCACCAGCTACGAGGAGCAGCCGTTGAGCGACAAATCCTTGTCCCGTTTTCGGAAACGCTGCTATGAATACGAAAAAACTACCGGCGTAGATTTGTTCCATGAGTGCGTCTGCGATCTGAACCGCAAAATCGCAAAACTGATGGGGATCAATTCTCACGTCAAACGTATGGATTCGCTGATGATCGAGGCAAATATCCGAAAATTAAGCCGGATCGAGCTGCTCTATTCCTGTGTTGCAAGACTTGCCAAGCGTATCGAAAAGAAGGAAGGCATCGGTAAACTGACAGGGCTGGAACATTACTGCCAGCCAGGTGACCGCAATTTCATCGTGTATCATTGCCGGAACACAGATATGAATGAGCGAATAGAGACCATTCTGAAAGATGCGGACCAGCTTCTGCTGCGGAGTGCGGCACAATATCAGGAAACAGAGGAGTATCGTCTGCTTGTCCGATGCCTGGACGAGCAGACCATTGCCGGAAGCGGCGGAAGACGGCTTCGCAAGAAGGGAGAGGAATCCCCGTCAACAACTTCCCTGCAAAATCCTACTGACCCGGATGCGACATACTGTGTAAAGGCAGGGAAAGACCATATTGGGTATGCTGCGAATGTGGTGGAGAGTGTGGACAGCAGCGGTTCCGTGATTACGGATTATCAATATGAGAAAAACATATTTTCCGACCCGCGCTTTCTTCGCGACCATCTTACGCGCACAGAAGAACAAAAGGAGACCGTGCGGATTGTTGCGGATGGCGGCTATGTGGGGCAGGAGTGCAGAGAACTTGCAGCAGAGAAAAATATTGAGCTCATCAATACAGCATTAAAGGGTGTAGCTGTACCGGATATTTACGGCGGTTTTCTGCTAAGTGATAACGGAAAGAGTGTGCAGCAATGTCCAGCCGGATATGCGCCAATACGCTGCTCCTACACAGAAAGAACGTCCCGAATCAGGGCCTACTTTAAATCTGAACATTGCATGGGATGTGATCACCGCGAAGAATGCCAAGCAAAGCAGCGACGGGCGACCTGTCAAATGTCACTTTCCCGCTCGGCTGTGGAGCGCGCAAGGCAGCAGCAACAGATGCATGCACCTGATTTTCAAAATTGGCATAGAATTCGGAACGGAATAGAATCGGTTCCGTCCATACTGCGTAACCGGTACCAAGTAGACAAGATGCCCGTGAGAGGATTTATCCCGAGTAAATTCTTTTTTGGGGCTAAAATCTCCGCAATGAATTTCAACAAACTTCTTCGACACCGGAGAGGCTTGTTGTCCTGCGCCCAAAATCCTCTCCTCAGTTAAACAATCGGAAGATTGGATTGCCTGCCGTCCCGTATAGAGGGCCGGCAGGCAATTTTTATTGGTATGATATTGTTTTGGAGCAGCAAAACAGGCCTAACATTAGCTGCGCTAACTTCAAAACCTCCCTTTTGACCTTAATGTCAAAATGTAGTACAAACCACTTTTCTATTCCACACATCTTGGCCGTCACTTTTTTAAGGTCACGGCCTTTTTTGTTTTCAGATAAAATCAAAACGAGAGCCCAAAAGGCGTCACACACAGGAGGAAATCAACTTGGATCGAAAACAGTATTTTGAGGAACTACATATTGCACTCACACGGGAGGGGTTTACCTCCCAGCCTAAGCAGGGTGAATTGCTTCCCGTGGAGTGGGGCGGTCTCCCGCTCTGCCGGATCACAGCGGACGGAGGCGTTCGCTACTGGCAGGAGGATGTAGCGACGCCGGAACGGAAACGAGCCTGTGAGCGAGCCACCGATCTGGCCTGCACCGTGCGGGAGTACATGACGCTGCTGGAACAGGCTCCGCCCCTACAAGCCCAAAGCCTGACCGATGACTACCGCCTGCTGGCTGACTTCAATGGAGCCGTGCTGGCTGCCCATCCCACTCGGCTTGGCGTCCAATTCGTCACATGGGATTGGAGCTTCGACCACACAGGTCTCAACCAGGGCAATTACTTTCAGGAAAACTATGTAGGTGCCAAGCAGGACTTCGCCATCCGCGCCGGTCTCATTTCCAAACAGCAAATTTTCAATCAGGAGCAGCTTGTTGAAATCTACCGGTGCTGCTCTGACACCTTGGATGCTGGTTTTGACTTGACTGCCGAGCAGGAAAAGTGCATCCGGGGAGTTCAAGAGCAGATTGCCATTGCAGCTCCCGATGCTCTGGAGCGCATAAGGGAGCAGGAGCAGCACCCCATGGAACCCTACAGTCAGGAACCGATCATGTAATATTCAGGCGCCGGAGTTTTAGAAATAAGACTCCGGCGCTTTTTTGCTTTACTGAAAGGAGCACACCACCAATGACACGCTACTTCATGCGGGATACACCGCTGTGCCAGATGGAACAGCAGATGATGACCCCGCCCAATTTCAAGCCCAGAGGTCACGGCCGGTATTCTCCCGGTTTCCAATACAGCAGCGAGGACACGGAGTGCCCATACTGTATAAACTTCAGGCGCAATCAGCCTTGTCCGCTGAAACTGTGCATCTGCCTGGATGAACGGATCGCGGCCGGCGCACTGAACCTCAATGAGTTCGTCAGGGATTGCTTCTTCCCTAAAGCGGGGGTACAGCTTCAGGCCCGCTTAGAGAGGAATTTCACTTGCTGCTCCATCAGCTTTTTTCTGAATGAGAGCCATCGCGAGCGCTGGCAGCACTGGCATGCGCGCTGCTATCGAATGTCAGGCCGTAATCTGGCCGCGCTGTTTCTCCTCACGGCGTATGAGGATATCTGGAGCAGAATGATCTGGAAGTTTGATGCCCGCAGATTTGACGTCCAGTCCGTCCAGCTTTCCGGCATCCAGCCGGAACTGTACAGTGTTTATCAGGCCGCAATATCACTCTTGCCGATCTCGCATCCCCCGAATTGGTCACAGATGAGGCGTTCCACCTGATTGTCTGCGCTCTGCTTCTGGCCAAGTACGGAGATGTGATTTTGAATTTTGAAGGAAAGTACGGAAAGCGATACTGCAAAACATCTCTTTCGGTAGATGAGGACACCCTCCATGCAGCAATTGTCCGGGCTATCAACCGATTCAACGAGGAAGACGAGGCCACTTATATGGCACTCATGCGGGCAACCATTGGTGACGCAATCGGTCTAACCGGAGGCACAGACGAGATCGACCTGCTCCGGCGGAAAATAGATGGTCTGAATCGGAAAATGGTATCTCTTATCAATGAGAGTGTAGAAAGCGGGGAGGGTATCGAGAGTCACGAAGCTGAATTCAAGGAACTTTCCGATACCATTGAACTCCTGCAAGGACGGATTCGGAAACTCGAAGAAGCACTTGCTTCCGATCAGGTGAATGACAGCCGAATCCTTCAACTACAGCAGATCATCGCCGACCGAGCATCCAAAAAGATGGAGTACGACGATACCATCGTCCACCAAATGATTGAGTGTGTGAAGGTGTATCCCGACGGGAGACTGGACATTATCTTCGGAGGAGGGTATCTCATCGAAGAAGGCCTGAAAAAAGAAAGTTGATAACTTCAAATATAATTGACATAATCGCCAAAATAATATAATATAATTTATGTTAGGAGGCGATTGTGCATGGCAAAAAAAGCTGCGGTCATCATGCCGCAAACACGGGAGATCCTGGCACAGATGGGTGAGCAGATCCGCCTGGCCCGCCTGCGCAGGAAGTTAAGCCTGGAATTGGTAGCAGAGCGTGCCGGGATCAGCCGAGCCACTCTTATATCCATTGAGAAAGGCACCCCTACGGTATCCATCGGCTCCTATGCCGCTGTGTTGCACGCATTAAACAATATGGACAGCGACCTGCTGCTTATTGCAAAAGATGATGAATTCGGCAGGAAACTGCAAGATCTGGCGCTGCCCACCAGACGGCGGGCGCCCAAGAAAGGAGAGTAGCCCATGGCGCAGGACGAAAAGACCATCTATGTATATGAAAATTGGCGTGGAGAGGCACCCACCCTGCTGGGGCGGCTACGCTGCGGCTTTGTCCGTGGACAGGAGACTTTTTCCTTTGAGTATGATCCGGCCTGGCTGTCATCCGCCGAGAGTTCCTTCTCGCTGGACCCGGATCTGGCTCTCTACCGCGGGCGGCAGTATGTGCCGCTGAACAAACAGCTCTTTGGCCTGTTTTCCGACTCCTGCCCGGATCGCTGGGGACGCCTGCTGATGAAGCGCAAGGAGGCCATCGACGCTCGCAAAGAGGACCGCAAGCCCCGTAAGCTCACCGAGAGCGACTTCCTGTTGGGGGTCTACGATGAATCCCGTATGGGTGCGCTGCGGTTCAGCTTGGAAGAAGGGGGCGAATTTCTTTCGAACGATAAAGCGTTTGCGACGCCTCCTTGGGTAAACCTTCGGACGCTGGAAAACGCCTCTATCGCTTTCGAGAACGATGAGAGCGGCCTGAATGAAAAATGGCTGCGTGAGCTTCTGGCCCCCGGCTCCTCCTTGGGAGGCGCAAGACCCAAAGCTACGGTGCAGGCCACAGATGGTGCCTTGTGGATCGCCAAGTTCCCTTCCAAGCATGATGAATATAACAGCGGCGCGTGGGAGAAGGTCGTCCATGACCTGGCACGGCTCTGCGGACTGGATGTTCCGGAATCCAAATTGGAGACGTTCTCCAAGACCGGCAGTACCTTTCTCGTCAAGCGATTTGACCGAAACGGTAGCCGTCGCATCCACTTCGCCTCCGCCATGACCCTGCTGGGCAAGACCGATGGAGCCTCTGCAGCGGACGGAAGCAGCTATCTGGATCTGGCGGCGTTCATCCGGGCCAACGGGGCATCACCCCGGCAGGATCTGGCCGAGCTGTGGAAGCGGATCGTGTTCAGCATGGCGGTATCCAATACTGACGACCACCTGCGCAACCATGGTTTTCTTCTGACACCCACCGGCTGGCGGCTGGCCCCTCTCTATGATGTGAACCCAGTCCCCTCGGGGGACCGGCTTTCCCTCAATGTGAGTGAGTATGATAACACCATTGACTTGGAACTGGCTCTGGAAGTAGCCGATTATTTCGGCCTTGCCCCGCAGGAAGCGGAACAGGCTGCAGAGGAGGTCTGCAAAACAGTATCCGGACACTGGGAACAGTTGGCCGGGCAGTATGGTCTCAGCCGAGGAGCGATAGAGTATATGCGCCCCGCCTTTTCCCTTCCATGATAAGATCACAAACGGACGATTCCTGGCGGAACCGTCCGTTTGCTTATTCTTTGGCGGCTCCCTCAAAAGAGTCCCCGCCCTCATCCTCGTCCATATCCGTATCAATGTCCAGTCCTTCATTGTTCCCCACATTCTTCTCGTAGAGCTTGGTCCATTTGAGCGGATATTTGCATTTGCGGTTATAGGCCAGAAGCATCGCCTCGGCATAGCCCATAGAACCGGGGCGTCGTTCCTTGGCTGTCCTCGAAAGCAGCTTGACCGACATTTCTCCCACTTTTTCCTTGAAGGTTTCATCTTTCAATGTGTCGCCAAAGGTGTAGACCAATCTGGCGATTCCATTGAGCATATTGGCGGAAAGCGAATTCATATCGCCCTCCCAGGTGCCTACGCAGAGTCTGAGTGTTCGATCAAGTACGTGGTAACCAAACCGCTCATATATATTTTCGAGCGTGGAGACAGCACAGACAACGCCATAGTTTCTGACCTGGCCAATGGAAAGAGAATAAGACTCTACCAGATCTTTGATCATAAGCTGCTCCTGATTCCCGGCTTCCACATTTGCCATAAACACTTCATAGGGACGGAGCGGTTTGACAAACTTCATCTGGTTGGCGAAGATATCTGCCTCGTGCTCGTAGTTCAGATCGTCGTATATCATGCACCAGACTGGCGTTTCACGAGAGCCAGAGGCCAGGGCGACGATCTCCACCGTGTGCTGGCCATTGAAGACATAGTTGACCCCATTTCGACGGCTTACCTTCACGGGGTTGATCTGATACAGATCAAAGTGTGCCGCAGCATTCAGCACATGCTGTTCGGAAATATTCCTCTGGTACTCCTGATTGGATACGAGGTTCTTGATGGGAATCTGTTCGAAGTGAACATTGGGAACAAACATACTATAATCTTCCATTAGGATTCCCCCTCAATTGCATTGAGCATTTCCTGGATTTTTCCTTCTAATTCAGTCAACGCCGCCAAGAGGTTTTGTCTGGCAGCAGGTGAGATCGCTTCCAAATGTGCCATGGACTTTGTCCGGTCGATGGAGCTCATCCAGGAGGGGATCGTAAGAGTAAGTCCAGCAACTTCCGCATCCGGGTCATAGGCGGGCATCGTCTTGATTGCCGGCTGCTCTGCCGCCGCTGTACCGGGCTTGGCAGAAGCGTCGGAATAAAGGCATCGTCTCGATTCACTGTAACGAGCAAAAGCAAAGGGATTTTTTCCGATTTTTTTACTAAGTGCTTTCAATTCTTCGGGTTCCATTTCTGATAGAGCAACGATATTTTCGAAAGAAATCTTATATGCCCCGGAAAGAATGTGCGGAACAAGCTCAGGAGCATTTTGTTCAATGGTATCTAATGCTGCACTGTATTTCGCATGTTTCTGTACGGTTGCGCCGGACACATGATACTTCCTTCCCAGCCGGGCTGCTGTTCGCCGGCCACTCTCTTCATCTATTGGGCGGCCTCTCCCCACAGTAATGTTGGGGTTCGGACGGTACTGATTATAGCCATTCCTATTTCGCTGTACTTTCTTTTCCGCTTCATATTGTTTCCCAATCAGATATTTCCTGGTTTCTTCTGAGATGTTGCGGCGCCCAAGTTGGTTCGCACAGATCCAGGCGATGGTAGCATCTCTGCTTGGAAAATCCAGCTCCTTGACTCCATAAGGAATGCGCATTTTATTGCATATTTCATAGCGATTATGACCGTCGACGATGGTATCATTCCATGCGATGATATCTTCCCGGCATCCTTCCATGACCAGATTCAGCTCCAGTTGCCGGTATTCCTCCCGGCGAAGTGGACGAATCAAGTTTTTGAATTCCGGATCGATGTTAGGGTGCTGTACTTGCGGTACTATGAAGGATATGGGGTGCAGGAAATTGCCCAGCTTCTGGGCTGTAGTGCGGGGCTGGTCAGTACCCATCTGGCCCGGGCAAGAATAAAATTACGGGAACAACTGGAGGGAACTTGCTATGAAGTATGAGCAATACCGAAAAGAACTGGAACAAATCCGGCTGACAAAGGAGAGCAAAGAAGCCTTGATCCATGCTCTGCAGGCCAAACAGGTCCCACAGGCCTCCCGGAAACCCCGCCGGTGGAATCGGGTCACCCTGATTGCTGCCGCCATGGCAGCGGTTTTGGTGATCTCAGCGGGGGCGGCGGTGGTGGCGTCTCCGGTGGTGCGCAGCTACTTTGGAAACAGCATTGGATATCAGCAGAGCGCGGTGGAGCTGGGGGAGTCCATCTCCCAAAACGGCTGGACTATGACGCTGACCGACTGCGCGGCGGATGATTATACCGTGTATGTGGGCGTGATCCTCACGGCCCCGGAAGGCACCGTGCTGGACAATGAGAAAGGTTACCTCTTTGAGGACTGGTTCCCGCCGGACTTTCCGGAACTGTATGTGGCCGGTTCGGGTGGCTATATGCAGGTGGAGGATGAAGACCCCACCGATAATCAGATCAGCTTCATTTTTACCACCAACCTTTACTACAATGCCGGAAACCAGCCGCTGAATGGACAGCTCATGGAGCTCACACTGGGCAAGCTCTACCACAACACGGTGTGGGACGAGAAGGAAGAGCGCTGGCTGCGTACTTATGACTGTGAGGAAGACTGGACCTTCCGCACCACCCTGAATTACTCGGATCACATTACCCGGTTAGAGCCAAACCTGCCCGTCCACACCCTGGACGTGGATGCCACGATCACAGAAGTGGTTGTCTCTCCGCTCACCGTCTATGTGCAGATTGAGGGCGACGCCCTCAAGGGCCACCACGACTGGGTGTCCAAGAACGCACCGGACGGCTGGTACGGCTGTGTGGAATACCAGGAAGTTACTCTTTATACCAAAGATGGAACCGCTATTCCCATGATGGGCGGTATGTCTGGCAGCGGGTGCAGTGGAGGCACCGACCGCACCGAGGATGGCTGGATCCGGTTGGTTCGCCGGCCAGAAACCCTGTTGGATGTAGAAAATTTGGCCGCCATTTCCATCTGTGGGGTGTGGATTGAGCTATCCTGCTGACGGTTTCTGGTTTTATGGGGTAGGTGTACCACCAATGCAAGAAGCCGCTGGAATCCTCGGATTCCAGCGGCTTTGCATATGGGATGATTTTATATGCTAGATGAGCCGATACGAGGGAAACGGGAGCAAAGAAATCATTGAATGTGATAATAATCGCTCCGGGCATATTGCTTGAGCTTTGCCTCGTTCATGGTGATACCAAATCCGGGCTTTCCATCATCCAGTAAGACATAACCGTTTTCAAAGCCGGTCATTTCATTGGTCACCTGGTCGGCCAGCAGCATCGGACCGAATAGCTCACAGCCCAGACTGACTTGGGGAGTGGAGCAGCAGAAGTGGAGGTGAGCGGCGTTGCACAAAGGAGTTTCAAACATGCTGCCCACATAGCAGGGGAAGCCGGCTCCCTCGGCGATGGCGGCCAGGCGCTTCCCTCCCAGGAGACCGCCCGCCTTGCACAGCTTGATACCGAATACGCCAACCGCGTCCCGTTTAACCAACTGGGAGGCGGCCTGTATGGACTCCAGGCTTTCATCTGCCATGATGGGGACGTTGGAGCGCTGGTTGATGCAGACCAGGGCGTCCAGCTCCGACTTGGGGACCGGCTGCTCAATGAAATCCAGGTTGTAGGGCTCAAACAGGGCGCAGGCCCGCAGCGCCTGGGCTTTATTCCAGCCCTGGTTGGCGTCTGCCCGGAGCCAGGCCTTGGGCAGGGCCTCCCGGACGCACCGGATGCGTTGGGCGTCCTCTTCCACACTCTTCAGGCCGGTTTTGAATTTGAAAATGAAATTGCCCTTTGCCGTCATTTCCTCCGCTTCCTTTAGGTCAGCTTCGATGCTCCCCGCGGCCAGAGACCAGCTCATGGGTACCTTATCCCGGCACTTGCCGCCCAGTAGGTCATATACAGGCACTCCCCGGGTTTTGCCCAGCAGGTCCCACAGGGCCAGCTCAATGGCAGCCAGGGCGAAGTGGTTCCCGCGCACCAGCTGTTCCATAAAATGCCGCAGGTGCTCAATTTGGGTAAAATCCTTCCCAATGAGATAGGGGCCCACATACTTGTTGACCACGGCAGCGGCGCCCTCTACGCTCTCCTCCGACCAGGTGGGACCGCCCAGGAAGGTGGTTTCCCCCCAACCCTCTATGCCGTTATCCCCCTCGATGCGGACAAACAGATAATTGACCTCCTTTACCGTCATCAGGGACATGACATGGGGACGGGTCAGAGGTATATCCACCACGAGAGTAGAGATCCGTTTGATTTTCATATGATGTACTCCTCCTATTTTAGCAGTAAAGATATCCGGTTTTAGACAAACATGTTATGGAGACGGTATGGACCATCACTTCTGAGTGACGGCATCCCGGTAGTAGGCTCCGCCGCAGGCATTTTTACAGGTGAAGAGGCTGACCAGGAACATTACCAGGAAGCCCACGATACAGGCGGGAATGGCGCCACCGCCGCAGATGGTATTCAGGCCGGGGGTAAACTCAAAGATAATGCCGGTGAGGGCTCCAATGGGGATGGTGCAGATAGCCCCTTTCAGGGTGGCCTTTTTCCAGAACATTCCCAGGATGATGGGCCAGAAAATGCCGCCTACGATGCACACCTGGGCGCCCTTAAAAATATTGACCAGCATGGAGATGGGACGCAGTGCCATGGCCAGGCAGATCAGGCCCAAAACCAGGGTGGCGATTCGGGCCATCTTCATGACCTGGGCGTCGGTGGCTTTGGGGTTAATGATGTTTTTGTAGATGTCGGAGGCGATGTTGGAGGAGGCAGAGTTCAAAGCGGAGTCTGCGGTGGAGAAGGCCGCGCCTAAAATAGCCACTAGATAGATGCACTCCATCCAGCTGGGCATCCAGTTATGAATGGCCCAGAACACCGTGTCGTCAGTAACCGCAATTTCCGCACCGGCTGCCCGGACCGACAGGCCCACGAACATGCAGTACAGGCCCACCAGCAGCACCGCAATGCCGCCGGAAGCCAGGCCGATCCGCGCGGTTTTCAGATCGCGGGAGGCGGCAACTCTCTGGTAGTAGGTCTGCCCGAACAGATTTCCGCAGAAGTAGGTCAGGGTGATGCTGATGACATAGCCCCGGGAGGGCAGGGAGAAGTTGAAGTATTCAGCACCCAGGTTGCTGGCATTCACGCCCTCAAACCAGCCGGTGGCGTTGGCCACGAAACAGAAGAGAAACAGCATTCCAACGGCCATGATGATCTGCTGAAATACGTCCATCCAGGCTACAGCATACATGCCGCCCGTCATGGAGAAGGCCACGATGATGGCGCAGCAGACCACGGCGCCCAGCCAGGAGGGGATGCCCAGTAGGTTGTTGCACATGGTGCCGCAGCCCACCGCACAGCCGATGGTCCAGGAGCAGTACATAAAGACATAGCAGCAGGCGGAGAAGGCGTCGACCCATTTATTTTTGCCATAGATGTACTCCAGCCACTGGGGGATGGTAGCGATGTTCTTCCGCTTGGTCCACTTGGAAAAGAAAAACAAGATGGCAAAGGCGGCCACACAAGAGCCAGCCGTATAGGCGACCACCGTGCTGCCGTAGGCATAGCCGGTGCCCACAAAGCCGATGAGGGAGCCCGTGCCCAGCCAGGTTGCGATGAGGGTGCAGGAAATGGCCAGGGGACCGAGACTGCCGCCGGCGGAGATAAAATCGTCGGAGGAGACCACCTTTTTGCTGGCCAGATGTCCTACAAGTGCGGTGACCAGGATAAACGCAAGAAAAACTGCCCAGTTGATCATAGAGTACCTTCCTTTCATAATAACTTCACTAGAAAGAAAAGCAAACTACATGCCAACTGGGCAGGTGGGTAAAATGGTTCCGTTTTCCGAAAAAGGCCTGGAAAATCAAAATCTTTTCCAAAAAACAGTGTAAAAATTAAAAATGAGAAATTGCAAAATTTAGAATTTACAATTCTCCCTGCTGCTTATATAGCCGCAGCTTGTTGTATAGGGTGGAAAGGGAGATTTTCAGCTCCTTGGCGGCATTTTGCTTGCCCTTGGTGTCATAGCCGTGCTTTTCCAGAGCGCTCAAAATCATCTGCCGCTCCAGGTCACTGATGGAGCTATGGGGAGATGTCTCCGCCGCCTCTTGGATAGAGGGAATCCGGTGATTGGGCATATCCCCTTGAGAGACTCTGACCTTGTGGGGGGTGCCTGGGAGGGGAGGGATCTCGGATTGCAGCACAGAATCAGAGCGGCTGGTCTGGTGGTCGTCGTCCCAGAACAGGACCAGCTTGCCAAGATAATTCTGTAGCTCCCGTATATTGCCGGGCCAGCTGCGGGCCATCAAGGACTGGCACACCTCCGGCGTGAGCTGAAAATCACTGCAATATTCCTCGTTGTATTTGTCGATGTAGTGGGCGGCAATCAAGGGGATATCCTCCTTCCGGTCGTCCAGGGAGGGGAGGGTAATGTTAAATTCGTTGAGACGGTAGTATAGGTCCTTTCGGAAGGTGCCGCGCCGAACCTCCTCTACCAGATTTTTGTTGGTGGCAGCAATCACGCGCACATCAATTTTGATGGCCTTGGTGCCTCCTAGTCGCTCCACTTCGTTGTCCTGAAGGACCCGCAGGAGCTTGGCCTGGAGAGAGTAATTCATCTCGCCGATTTCATCCAAAAACAGAGTACCTCCGTTGGCCAGCTCAAATTTCCCCATTTTGGCCTTGGTAGCGCCGGAGAAGGCGCCGGCCTCATAGCCGAAAAATTCACTCTCCAGCAGGCTGTCGGGAATGGCGGCACAGTTGACCTTGATGAAGGGGCCCCGGGAGCGCCGGCTGGCGCCGTGGATGCTGTGGGCAAATAACTCTTTGCCTGTGCCCGACTCCCCGGAGAGCAGGACGGTCATCTTGGTGTTGGCAATCTTGCCGGCCACCTTTTTACACTGGTTAAGCAGGTCGCTGCTGCCGATGATATCGTCAAAGCAGTAGTCGGAGGAGGCTAGCTGCTGCACCCGTTCCCGCAGGCGGTTAATTTCCAGGTTGCGCTTTTCCAGCAGACGTCCGGTGCGCTCCACATCGGAAATGTCCATAAATACGGAGATAGCCCCAGCGGGCTTCCCCTGCTCATCCACCAAAGGCATGGCGTTGGCCAGGACGGTTTTGGTCTGGTTCAGCGTAGTGTGCAGCCGGGCAATGGATGGCTTTCCCGTGCGTAAAGTCTCTACCAGAGCCCCGTTGGGCGAGACGTCATAAATATTTTTCCCCAAGCGCTCGTCCTTGGACTCGTCCAGGATACGGTGGAAGCCGGCGTTTACATAGATCACCGTGCCATCCTGGGACACCACCTCAATCCCCTCTTTGATGGCGTCCAGCACCTCCTTAAACCACTGGTTGGAGCGGCGTAGCTGCTCGATTTCGGCGGTCAATACCTGGATGGAATCCTGAGTTCGTTCTCCCATCACATTCAGCCCCCTTTCCCCTTGGACTGGTTTCTTTCGGTTCACCCCTTATGGTGCGGCCGGATCAGCTCCTGAAGCGTCTGACACAAGGCCTGGAAATCAATGGGTTTGGAGATGTGTCCATTCATCCCTGCATCGGTGGTCTTTGCGATATCCTCGGCAAAGGCGTTGGCGGTGACGGCGATAATGGGGACGTCCGCTGCGTCAGGACGGTCTAGATGCCGGATGGCTTGGGTCGCCTGGCAACCGTCCATTTCGGGCATCTGCATATCCATCAAAATGGCGTCAAAGGTGTAGGGGGAGGCGGCTTCAAACAGGCGGAGGGCCTCGGCTCCGTTGACGGCCGGAGTGACGGTGATGCCGTTCATGGTAAGAATTTCCGCAGCAATTTCCATATTCAGTTCGTTGTCTTCCGCCAGGAGAATGTGGAGCCCGGATAGATCAATGGCGGAGGACTGGGCGGGTATGGACTCAGGAGCTGGCTGCTGGCCGGAGACGGCGGGCATAGGGAGGATGACCGTAAATTTGCTCCCCTTGCCCAGTTCACTTTCCACCATGATCTCGCCGCTCATCTGTTGTACTAAGCTCTTCACAATGGGCATGCCCAAGCCAGTGCCGATGGCAGAGTGGCTGGAGAAGTGGGTTTCTCGGGAATAGGGCTCGAATAGATGCTCTAAAAATGCCGGAGACATACCGATCCCCGTGTCTTCCACCACAATTTGATATTTGTTGTACTGCTGGAAATCAAACTCCCGCACGCTGACCCGAATCTCCGCTCCTCGCTCGCTGTATTTAAAGGCGTTGGAGATCAGATTGTTTAAAATCTGCGTCAGCTTCTGCTGGTCTCCCAGTACCAAGCTATGCTGGATGTCAAAGGAGATGTCAAATTTCTTTTGTTCGCTCTGGGCCTGGCCGCGGAAGATACCCGCTGCGTCCTCCACACAGGTTTGAATGTTAAATTGACTGTTTTGCAGCTTGTTGCCCTGGTACTCCAGGCGGGAGAGCTCTAAAATATCGTTGATGAGGGACAAAAGCTGTTTTCCGGAGAAGGTGATTTTCCGCATGTAGTCCCCCATTTTTTCTGGGTCATCCAGATGCTGCTCCGCTAGCTCGGACAGGCCGATGATGGCATTGAGGGGGGTACGCATATCATGGGACATATGGCTGAAGAAGGCGGACTTTGCCTTGGTGCTCTTCCGAGCGGTGTCTAGAGCCTCCTGAAGGATGATGGTGTGCTGTAGCTGCTGGCGCTTTTCGATGTCTACTTCCCGAAAACAGAGGATGACTTCGTCGGGAGCCAGCTTCTCGTCGTACAGGGTGCGCACGTTGACCCATTTATAGGTGTCTCCGAAGCGGCGCTGGTAATCCCCACCGTAGTCGGCAATGTGCTCTGCCACCCGCTGGCGGATGCTTTTTAGGGAGAAGCACAGCTCAAACTGCTCATAGGTACTTGGTTCCACCAGGTCACGGATGGTTTGAAGCAACGTGGAGTAGCTTCCCCTGGCCTGAAGGACCGGTTCCAGGTCCTGGGAGTTTTTGATGGTCTCATAGGTGCCGGTTTGGTAATTGATGCGGTAAATGGCGTAAAAGGATTCGCCTAAAATGTGGATGGTCTGATCGGCCTGGCGGATTCTCCGGTTTTGTACCAGGTCCCGGATCACCATGGCGGCCAGGATGGTAAAGAGAATGATGCCCACGCCGGCCATGAAGTAGATGGTCAAATTCCGGCCGCCCATTAAGATGCTGTTGAGGGGGACGGTGATGATTACGGTCCAACCGTTGGTCATGGAGGCGTAGTAGGCCCCTCGCTTTACCCCATTCAAATCCTCAAAAAAGGCGTCGTATTGGGAGAGAGAACCATCCTTGATGCCGTTGAGCAGATAGTCGGTGTAGGATTGGAGCTTGGAGGGGTCAACGTTGGAGGTGTTGGTGGAATATACCAGGGTACCCACGGAATCGCACACATAGAGGGAGCAGTTGTCCGGCAGAATGCGGGAACTGTTGTCCTTGTGCATGTTTTTTGGGAAAATATCGAGGGCCAGCACATCTCCGCTGTGGCCCAGCTGTTTGGCAGCGGTGATCACCGGGTCACCGGTAATGACATCAAAGTATACGTTGGTAAAGATGAGCTCCCCTTTGGCTTGCAGAGCCTGCTGATACCAGTCAGCCTGCTGGTAATCGTAGGCGTCGCCTCCGGTCCAGGGGTTGGCGGCCACAATTTTGCCGGAGATAACGGCGTAAGGATCAATGACATTGTTCCCCACAATGTGGGTGAGCTTGATGAAGTAGTCACTCAACCACTGTTGAAGGTCAGCGTCGGTGCCGCCCTCCTCTGAAATCTCATCCAAGTACTGGGCACCCATCTCTAAAAATGTGCGGAAGGCAACTAGGTGGCTTTCCTCCTCGGCGGCAATGCTTTCAGCCAGCGACATCCCCAGATTCTGAGTATTTTGCAGTAGCTTTGTACGCACCAAAAATATGCTCATTGTCAGTAAAACCACAAAAAGTGCCAACAGAAGAATACTTAAACCGGTATTGGCAGATAATCTGGAATTTTTTCTCACAGGATGCAGCTCCTTATTGTGTATATGGTATGGAGAGAAAACAGCCGGTCCATTTATCGGACCTGGCGGCCATTGTCCAGGGCGCAAGGGGCGGGAACATCCATATTTTAACACGAAAGCCGTTGGGTTTCTACTAGATTTCAGGAAGGGAGCCCAATTTTCCATGTAATTCATAAAAAATGGAGTTCCCCCTGGCAGTGAGCCAGAGGGAACTCCATTCGTCTGGGAAGACGGATAGGGGGGTATCAATCCACCATATTGTGGTACAGGAAGGTGACAACCTGGGCCCGGGTGCAGGTGGCATCCGGGGAGAAGGTGTAGGTGCCGGTACCGCTGGTAATGTCGTTGGCAACAGCCCAAGCGACAGCTTGTGCGTAGTAGGCGTCGGTCGCTACGTCGTAGAAGGAGCTGTCTGCCTTGGCGCTGGGACGGCCCTCAGCCTGCCACAGGAAGGTGACAATCTGAGCCCGGGTGCAGGTGGCGTTGGGGGCGAAGGTGGTAGCAGTAGCGCCACTGGTGATGCCCTGCTCATAGGCCCAGAGGACGGCGTCGTAGTAATAGTCGTCGGAGGAGATATCCGTAAAGGGATTTTGCGTGGATTTGGGCTGGGGACGACCGAAGGCCTGCCACAGGAAGGTGACCACCTGACCGCGGGTACATCCGGCGTCGGGGGAGAAGGTGGTGGCACTGGTTCCGCTGGTAATGCCATTCTCCACCGCCCATTTGACCGCGTCATAGTAGTAGGCGCTAGTAGGTACGTCGGTAAAGTCCAGAGCGCTGCTCTCCTCTACTTTTTGGAAGGTGGCCTCTACCGTGGCCCGGATGCTGGGCATGGTAAAGGTGTACTGGTTGTCATCCTTCTGGGAGAGCTTGATGGTATCCCCGTTGCGGTCGGTGACAATCAATTCATCCAGCTCATACCCCTCGTTGGGCTTAACGGTAATGGTAACGGTGTCGCCCTTAGAGGCGCTGCGGGGCGATACGGTGATCTTGCCGTGGCCGTCCGTCTTAACGATGATGTTGACGGAGCTGCTGCCACCGCCGCCGCCGCTGGAGCGGGCATAGGGGGTAATGGATCCAGTGAGCACGTTGTAGTTGTCCGTGTCATCGGGTACAAAGGTCCAGCCATAGGCGGTGTTGGCGGTGACGATTGTGGCGTCGCCGTCATTCCAGGTGAGGGTACCCTCAGCGGGGAGAATGGTGCCGATGTTCAAAGCGGCGTCTGCCAGAGTTTTGCCCTCCTGGGTGATGGGGGTGTAGCCCGGCTTACCGGAAGGATCCGCCTTCTGGATGGTGACCAAAATGGTGGCCTCTACAGGGGCATAGGTTTCAAGGTCGTCGGGGGTGAAGATGACAACGACAGGCTGGATGCCGGCAGAGACAGGGGCGCTGTCGGCCTGGAAGCTCCAGGTACCCGGGACCTCCACACCGTCATAGGTGGCGGTGCCATGAATGACGTCCTGGGAGAGAGCCTGGCCGGAGTAGGTGACGGAGATGTTCTCCACGTCTACCACGGGGACGTACTCGTAGACCACATTGACCTTCATGGTAGCAGTGGAGTCGGCAAAGTTGGTGGAGGTAATGAGGATGGGCGCCTGGGCGGTCTTACCCACGTCGGTCTCCCAGTCCAGGCCCTCCTTCAACGCGAAGGTCAGAGCGCTGGAGGCTCCGTCCATAGCAGTTCCGGCGGCCAGAATATTTCCGTCATCCAGGATCTGACCCAGGGTGTAAGCCAGGTTTCCTGCGTCGGCGGGGAGCACGTTGGCGGCCGAGGCGGTTTTCAGGCTGGTGTCGTCAAAGCGGACGTTGATGGTCTGGGTGATGTCCTTGCCGGGGGCCTGGGTAATTACCCCATCCGCCAGGGAGAAGGAACCGTCAGAGAGCACGTAGTTGGCGGTTTTGGCGGTGTTCTTCAGGGTGACCGTGCCGGTGATGGTCTTGTCGGTGCCGGCGTTGGCGTCGGCATAGCTGGCAGTAAAGGTGTAGTCGGCGCCGGGAGTCAGCGTGTCCTGACCCACCAGACCCTGGAAGGTCACGGTTACATCAGCATCGGTGGTGCCGTCATAGGTCTTTTCGCTGGCGGTTGCCTGGACCGTCAGGGGCTTCTTGGCCACGGTCAGCTTGTAGCTCACCGAGGTCTCAGCCCAGGTGCCTTCCACCGTGGCCGCGGTGGCGGTAATGGTGGTCTCGCCGGTGGCCAGAATGGTCACCTGTCCGTTGGCGTCCACGGTGGCCACCTGCTGATTGCTGCTGGAGTAGGAGATAGCGCCGCCGCCCTGGGAGGAGTTGGTGGCCACATTGGTGAAGGCGGGGTCGCCGTAAGTGGCGGTCCGATCGCCAGCTTCGGCAAAGGCAATCTCCTGGGGCGGCAGATCGATGACCTTTACCTGGAAGGACTTGCTGGCAACGTTGATGTTGTTGTCGCCGGGATAAGAGACAGTAATGGTGGCCTCTCCGGCGGCAATGCCCTTCACGGTGACGTTGCCCTGAGAATAGGTCACGGCAGCTGCCTTCTCATTGCTGCTGGTGACGGTGATAGGTAGAACGGTCTCACCCAGCTTGGCGGAGGCGGGGACCGTTTTCTCCGTGTTGATGATCACTGTGAGGGGATCGGCCTCGGGAGTGACCGTCAGTACGGGATTAGCTTTTTGGATGGTGAAGGAGAGGGATTTGGTACCAAAGTTGTTCTCATCCTCGTAGGTGGCGGTGACGGTGTAGGTGCCGGCATCCTTGACGGTATCGGACAGGGTCACGGCCTGAGCGGTGCCCCCGTCCTGGGAGAGGGTGTAGGTGATGGCACCGCTGCCGGCAGAGCAGGTTGCCTCGTTGACAAAGCTGCTCAGGGCCATGTCCAGGCCGGTGTAAGTCGCTTCGGCCTGCTTGGCGGTAAAGGTGATCTGATCGCTGACGTCGATCTTGCCGGCAAACTTCCACTGGGCGGTGAGGGTGCTGTCGGCGGTGGGGATGAACTCATAGTCAACGGCTACTGTGGACTTGCCCATCTGATAGCCGGTCAGGTCATGGCCGGTGTAGGTAAAGTTCTGTTCCGCCAGCTTGACGTGGGCGGGATAGGCCTGGGAGAGGGTGACGCTCTTCTGGCCGTTGGCGGTGCCGCCGTTGCCGTTGATGGTGGTGGTGTAGGTCTTGGGGTAGAATTCCAGGGACTGGGGGGTGATGCCCACCATGGTTTTTTTCATTTCAATGTGCGTGCCCACGACGTTGGATTCGCTGGACATGTAAGACACCGCGGCGGAATTGGTCGCGCTGCCCCGCTTCAGGGTCATGTGTACCGTGCTGGTGGACGAAGCCGCGTCCTCACCATTTCCTACGTATAGGCTGTTGCAGTAGGCAGCGGCAGAGGAAGAGCCGCCGGTGATAGTGCCGTCGGCGTCCAGCCAGACCAGCAGGGAGCGCACGCCGTAGCCGCCGCTGCCGGAGCCGCCGGTAATGGAGACCGAGCTGCTGCCCACGCGGCCATCATAATGCTGTTTTCCGGCTGCATCTGTCCAGAGCTGCTCCCGGTCGTTGATCAGAATGCCTCCGTTGCTGTCAATGCCGCAGCCGTTCTTACCGCCCTTGACGGTGAACTGGGCATTGTTGAGGCGGATGAGGGTGGTGCCGCAATAGGAGGCGATGCCGTCTGGATTGAGCTGGCCGCCCACGGAGATGGCGTCGCCGTTGCCCGAGCTGTTGTCCACAGTCAGGGAGCCACCATCCACCCGCACGTCCAGGTTGGTGGGATTGGAGGGAGTGGAGTTGGTGGAGGGGGTGACGGAGATCCCTCTTAGGGATACGTTGCCGTTGGTGTAAAGGATCAAATCACCGGTCACGGTGATACGGCCGTAGGAGCCTGCGGACAGGCTGAGCAGCCGCTCGCTGGAGTCATAGGTCCAGCCGGTTCCGGATTGGTCCGACTCGCCGTAGTACAGCGAGATGTTTTCCCCACCGGCGGCGCTGGCCGAAATCGGCAGAGCCAGGGAACACAGCAATACGATTACCAGATTGAAAGCCAGCAATCGCAGCCTGGGTTTTGTTGTTTGCCTCATGTTGAAATATCCTCCTTCGCAGTTTGGGAATTGATATCAGCCTCGCACAAAGCGAGGAATATCCAGAATAGTGTGGTCAGAGCGGCGCAACTGACGGTAAAGCAGATCTGAATCAGGTAGCCCACTGTGCCCGATAAAAGGACCAGTACGGCGGGGGAGAGGTGCCGGCGCAGGGAACGCAGCCAGCACACCAATCCGGCCAGGTAGAAGCCAAGAGCGGGGAGTCCCAGGTTAGCGGCGATGTTGAGAAATTCGTTGTGGGCGGAGTCCACATAGGCCTCAATGGTGGTACCGACCTCGGGGACGTAGCGGGAAAAGGTAAAGGTGATGCGCTGGGCCAGTGTGTCCGGCCCTCCGCCCAACAGGGGGTGTTCCCCAATCAGGCGGATCACTTCCTGCCAGATCCGGACCCGGCCGGAGCCGAAGGTGGGGTCTAAGTTTCCGTGGAGAATCTGGTTCAGTTCATAAAGGGGGCCGGAAGAGAAGGGGATGAGGGAGACGCAGGCCAGTCCCAAAGCGGCCAGGACGGCTATACCCATGGTCAGGCAGTGGAAGAGCAGCTTGGAAGGGGGCTGCTGCAAGGGTGGGATAGGGTTATGCCGAGCCAGCAACAGCCCAACCAGGCTGAGGGCGATCCCCCCGACCAGGAGGAGTGCGCTCACGGGAGAAACAATCAGAGTCAGCGGCTGTTCCCGGTCCGCGTATAGCAGCTTTCCAAGCCCCAGACAGGCGGCAAGAATCCCTACAGCCTGAGCTCCCCGGGGCCAGAGGGAGGAGCGGCTGTAAAACAGAGGGAGGGTGAGAAGGAGTGCACCTGCCAGTCCCACGTATCCGGCGTCCACATCGGCCAAAGCCAGCAGGAGGGCGCCTCCTCCCAGAAAGACCAGCAGGGGAGTGCGGCCGCTGGTGAGAAAGGCACCATAACAGACCGGTATGGTCAGGCACAAGAAGCCGCCCAACAGATCCACATTGCCCAGCGTGCCCAAAAACCGCCCATTGTACAGGACGAAGGCGTCATGGAAGGTGACGTCGGGGGGGAACAGGTGCAAGGGATTGAACCCGGCATATTGGGCCAGGGCCAGACCCAGGTTGATCAGGACCACTGTTCCCAGCAGATAAGCAAGCCAGGTGTTCCAACGCCCGTAGGAGGAGACGGTCCAGTAGATTAAAAGACATAGAAGGAGAAAGCACAGCCCCTCATACCGGCTGCTGCCCAGCCAGACGCGGTCATAGGGGGAACATACCGCGGACAGGATGCACCAGATTCCGTACAACAGGAAGCAAATCCGGGCGGTAGAGCACTTAGCCAACGGGGCAAGCTGTACAGACAGCGGGCACTGGCCGGTGATGGCCAATTCCAGAGCAGCAAGAAGGAGGACGACCAGGTACGCCAGGGAAATGCCCGTACACACAAAAAAAGAACAGCGGCCTAGGGCCTCATAGCCGCTCAGGGCGGGAAGGAGCAGGACGACCGAACACATCAGTGCCAAATAGCCCTGGGTTACCCGTGTCAGAGCGGCGGTAGGGCGGGGCTGAGACTTGGTATGGGAGGGCAAAGAATCACCGCCTTGCCTGTGGAAATAGATCAAAACAGAGTCTTTTCATTTTCGGAAAAGAGTTTATCATTGAGGTGCTGCAGCGGTATGTGGTGCAGCAGTGAGAAGCTAATCATGGCGTCCCGCTTGAGCCGGGGGTAGAGGGGGGCATAACCGGCCAGCTTCAGCATCTGCTGGGTCTCCTCCAGGGTGGCGTCCAACCCAATGCACAGGCATAAAAGCCGGTCCCGGGAGGGGTTGCGCCGCCCAGAAAATACCTGATGCAGATATACCTCGCTCATCCCCGCCTGGCGGGCCAGGGCGGCCTTGCTTATGCTCTTTCGCTCATACAGTTCGTTGAGCAGATGGGCGGCATTTTGCCGGGAAAAATAGGGGCTGTTGTCCTTAATGTAGTCGTCCAGGTTGTCCTGCCGCATCAGTTCCTGATTGAGGTCATCTGTGGATTTTTCCTGCATCGATATTCCACCCCCTTTACTTCTGGGAAAAAATTGTTTATACTAAATCTACAACATTTCATACGGCAAAACAATATTCCGGGTGCATAGTGCACAAGGTTTTGGAGGCGATTCCCATTTACGATTGGCTGTGGAAGGTTTTGCAGGAGGAATATGATCCGGTCCGGGTCATTAAGGAGAGCAACCGGGGCAGTGTCAGTCTGATCCGCCACAAAAAGAGCGGGCAGAAGCTGATCCTCCGGCGGTTTACCGGAAATCCCGAGGTCTACCGGACGTTATTGGACTACACCTGTCCCAATTTACCTACCATATTGGAAGTGGCTGTGCAGGGGGATCAGGTGCTGGAACTGGAGGAGTTTATTGAGGGCGACACCCTGGGATATCTGCTCCAGGGTGCCCTTTTTTCACAAGAGGAGACCCGGAAGATTGTGCTGCAGGTGTGCCGGGCGCTGTGGGTGCTCCATTCCATCGGGGCGGTCCATCGGGATGTAAAGCCGGAGAATATCATCCTGCGGGGGAAGGAGGCGGTGCTCATCGACTTTGACGCCGCCCGGTTCCATAAGCCCGAGCTGGATACCGACACCCAGATTCTGGGCACCACCGGCTTTGCTGCGCCGGAGCAGTACGGCCTGTCCCAGTCGGATATCCGTACGGATATTTATGCGGTGGGCATCCTGATCAATGTAATGCTCACCGGCCAGCACCCCTCCAAACAGCTGGCGGAAGGGCGGATGGGACGGATTGTGGACCGCTGTACCCATGTCAACCCTCAGAGGCGGTATAAAAACGTGCTGCGGCTGATGGAGGCGCTGTGATATGGTGGACCTGACGAAGACATGCCCCTACTGCGGCGCACAGCTGCCGGCGGGGGCATCCTTTTGCCCCCGGTGTGCCCGGAGTATCCGGGCACAAAAAACCATCCAGCCCCCGTCCCACCTGTGGGGCAAGGTCCTGCGGTGGGGACTGGCGGCGGCGGTGGCAATCGCGGTGGTGGCCGGGGTGGTGTATGCCCAAATGCCCAAGACCTATGAGGGCCTGGCCGAGGTGATCTATACCGACCGGGACGGCACCTATCAGTTGATCCTGGGGGCGGGGGAGGAGCGCTTTACTCCGGTGCCGGAGTATACGGAGCAGTTTGCCCGGGACGTTCTGGGACGGATGCCCTCCCGGCTGTTTATCAACCATGTGGACAGCGGAGCCAACGCCGGAGACATCTTCCTGCAGAAGGTGGAGTCGGTCACCGCCGAATTTAAAGACCAGGGGGACAACCCCAGCCCCATGATCTGTGATCCTCCGGCCCCGGCGGACTATTCCAAGGATGCGGCCCTGGTGTCCCGGCTGAGCTTTACCGGCGAGAGCGGGACAGAGGAGCTGGTATGGACCCTGAACATGAAAAACGGGGACACCATCCGTCTGCGGCAGTACATCATCATCACCCCTCTGGAAACCTATGAATACCACTACCAGGATTATCCCATGAACACGGCGGAGGAGCTGCAGGCTTTGGTGGACCAGGTTTCCAAGGAGGTGGAGATGCCCAACGAGGTGCATTTCTACCTGCCGCCGGTGACCTATGAAGGGGGGCTTTCCATCGGGGACCGGCCCATCAACCTCCACGGCTGCACCGATGGTCCCCAGCGCACTACCTTCACGGACACGGTTTCTCTGGTTGCCCAGAATGGCCCCATCTCCTACTTCTATGACATTGACTTTGTGGGGAATGGAGAGGGGATTGGGGTGTCCGCCTCCGCCCGGTTCTGGGGAGAGGGCTGCTCCTTCACCGGCTGGAAGACCGGAGTGCTGGGCTACGGAGACGTGTGGGTGAACGTGATCGCCTGCCAGTTCCGGGACAATGAGGTGGGCTTTCACTTCAACAGCGAGGGCGAGTACGCCAGCCACACCATGTTTAACGAGAATCTCTTCCAGAATAACGGCACCGCCGTTTTGCTGGAGCGGGTGCCCACCGATACGGTAATGAATTTCCAGGGCTCCCGGTTCACCGGAAACGGCATCGACATCGACAACCGAAGCAACCAGCCTATTGATATTACCAAGGCGATCATCGAATGAAGTGCAAACGACTCAACAGGGAGGAATCCATATGTCCCGCTCGTGTCCCCACTGCGGCTTCCCTCTGCCTGACGAGGCCGCTTTTTGCCCCCGCTGCGCCCAGACGCTCCGCCCCCGTAAAACCCTGAGGCAGCCGATTCCCCTGCGCAAACGGGTGATGGTGGGGCTCCTGGTCCTAGTGTTGGCCGCGGCCGGAGGCGTGTGGATGTATTTGGCCACCCGCCCCCAGGTCTTTGACGGGCAGGCCGAGGTGGTTTACACCCATAAAGGGACCACCTACCAGCTCATCCTGGCCTGGAACCGGGACCCCAACAGCCTTGCCCCCAAAATCTATCTCAGCGAGGAAGCGGGTGGAGACTTTACCTGGCCCTCCCGGTGGTACGTCAATTACAAGGACAGCGGACTCAACGCCGCCCCGGAATTTTTGGAACTGGTGGACCATGTGACCACAGAAATCCGTTTGGGGGAGGCAGGGGCCTGTCCCATGGAGGCCTCTCAGCCCGCTCCGGATGGCTATGATCGGGAAGCGGCCATGATATCCTTTATCCACTTCATCTGCGGCACCGATACCAACCAGGTGGTCTGGACCATTCATATGAAGAATGGAGATGTGATCCGGCTGCGTCAGGATATGATCATTACCGCCACCCAAACCCACGAAATTCGGCCTGAGGACTACCCCATGAACACCACCCAGGAGCTTCAAGCTCTGGTGGACCGTTTGGCGGAGGAAATTCCTCAGGAGGACCAGATTGAAATTTATCTTCCTCCGGTGACCTACCAAGAGATGCTGGTGCTGGAGCGGCGGGGAATGAATTTCCACGGCTGCACCGATGGCACGGGGCGCACCGCCTTTGCCGGTGGGGTACAGATCCGGTACGAAGGGGGTGCTATCTCCTTCTTCTACGACCTGGATTTCCCGGGGGAGGGGGGAGGCATCGGGCTGTCCGCTGCTTCCCGGGCCTGGGCGGTCGCCTGCTCCTTCGCTAACTGGAGGACAGGAGTGCTGTCCTACGGCGGAAACTCCTGGGTGAACACCACCGAATGCCAGTTTGCGGACAACCAGATCGGCCTCCACATCAACAGTACCCGGTCGGGAATCTCCGACACCCGGTTTTTGGACAATCAGTTTACCGGCAACGGGACCGCTGTGGTGTTGGAGAACGTGCCTGGGGATGATACCCTTTCCTTTGATGGCTGTGTATTTACTGAAAATGGGGTGGATTTGGACAATCTCTGCGGTCATGGGGTGGACCTATCTCAGGCTGTCGTGGAACCGTAGCCAATATAAGTTGCAATAAAAAACGAGGAGACGCGCATTTGAACGTGAAGTTCAAAGCGCGTCTCCTCATTTAAGGTAAGAGAGAAAGTTACATTGCCTTCAAGGACAGCTTCTCCCGCTGGGCGATGGGCTCCAGTTCAGCCAGGAGCTCCTTGGCCAGATCCTGATACTCACCGTCGGTGAGATGGACCACAGGCAAGGTGTCGGTGAAGGGACCGCCCCACTGCAGGCCGTCTACCTGCTTGGGGACCAAATGGACGTGGAAGTGGGAGACCTTATCGCCATAGATGGCGTAATTGATCTTCCCGGCCTTGGTGAGGTTGGCGATGGCTTCCGCCACCGCGGAGACCTCGGCAAAAAATCCGTTGCGCTGCTCGGCGGAGAGCTGGAAAATCTCGTCCTTGTGCTCTTTCAGCGCCACAATGCAGCGGCCACGGTGCTTCTGGTCCCGGAACAGATAGACATGGGACCAGGTCATTTCCGCCATGGGGATCATCAGATCCAGCAGCCGCTGGTCTTTGGTACAGTAGAAGCAATCCATACCCATACCTCGTTTCCTCAATTACTTTTGCAGCAGATGGACCGCGAAGCCGCCGAACTCGTCCTTCAGATACACGGCGGTCATCCGGTCGCCCTTGAACTTGGCGGTCTCGGGATCCACCACGAAGCCCCGCTTCTCCAGCTCAGCCACAGCCACGGTAATGGAGTTGGTGCGCACGGCGATGTGGCCGTTCTTGCCCAGGTACATGGACTTCATCACCTCGATGGCGGAGGTGGAGAAGTTGGAGGAGTTGCCGGTCTTGGTCTCGAAGTCAAAGGCCTTGTTGAGCTGCTCGCACACAGCCATGGAGTCCTCGGCGTTCTGGCAGTTGATGCCGATGTGAGCCACCTCAAAGCCCATGATGGAGGCCCGAGCCTGCTTGCACAGAGCGGTGATCTTGTCGAAGTTGCCGGCAGCGATATCTGCCTTGGCGCACACCCAGCTGCCGCCCACGGCGTGGATGAAGGGGGCGGAGATGTACTCGCCCACGTTGTTGCCGTTGACACCGCCGGTGGGGATGAACTTGATGCCGCCGAAGGGGCCGGAGAGGGCCTTCATGGCGTTCAGGCCGCCGTAGACGTTGGCGGGGAAGAACTTAATCACCTTCAGACCGTGGCTCATAGCGGCCATGATCTCAGTGGGGGTGACGCAGCCGGGGGTGACGGCAATGCGGTTCTCCACACACCAGGCCACCACTTCGTCGTTGTAGCCGGGGGCGACGATGAACTTGGCGCCGCACTCCACAGCCTTCTTGCACTGCTCCAGGGTGATCACGGTACCGGCGCCCACCAGCATGTCGGGGCAGTTCTCGGCCACGGCACGGATGGAGTCGGCGGCGGCGGCGGTGCGGAAGGTGATCTCCATCACATCCACGCCGCCAGCCAGCAGGGCGTTGGCAGTGGGGACGGCATCCTTGGCGTCATCCAGAACGACAACAGGAACCAGACCGGCGCGGGCCAAACGATCGAGGATTTCCATAGTAAAGCTCTCCTTTTTATACGCGTTTGCGCTTACAGTTTGTTAACCGGATAGACAGGGGCCACACCGGTCAAGGCGTTAATGATGTTCTGAGCGGACTTGGTCTTCAGCTCCTGGACGGCCTCCACGGTGCTGTAGGCGGTGTGGTCGGTGAGGACCACGTTGTCCAGCTTCCGGTAGCCGGAGTCGGCGGGAATGGGCTCCACGCAGTGGGTGTCCAGGCCGGCAGCCAGGATCTTGTGGTTCTCCAGGGCCTCAATGAGAGCCTCGTCGTTGACCAGGGGACCACGACCGGTGTTGACCAGGATGGCGGTGGGCTTCATCAGAGCCAGAGTCTCCTTATTGATCATACCGGTGGTCTGGGGGGTGACGGGCATGTGGAGGGAGAGGAAGTCGCACTGGCTCATGACCTCATTGAGCTCAGCCTTCTCAGCGCCCAGAGCGGCACAGGCCTCAGCGGGGACATAGGGATCGTAAACCAGAACCTTGGAGAAGCCGAAGCCAGAGCACTTCTTCACCAGGGCACGGGCGATGCGGCCGAAGCCCAGCACGCCCAGAACCTTGCCGCTGAGACGGAAGCTGGTGCCGTGGATGTTCCACTCACCCTGGCGGACCTTGCGGTCCCGCAGAGCGGTCTGGCGCAGACAGCTCATCATCAGGGCCAGAGCGTGGTCAGATACGTCCTCGGCGCAGTAGTCGGGTACGTTGGTGACCTGAATGCCCTTGGCGGTGCAGGCGTCCACAGCAACGTTGTCAAAGCCCACGCCGTAGCGGTTGATGATCTTGCAGTTGTTCAGAGCCTGAACAGCCCTCTCGGTCATGGGGGCCATGTCCAGCAGAATGCCGTCGGCATCGGCGCACTCGCGGATGATATCCTCGTCGGTGACGCACTGGCAGACCTTCAGCTCGGCGTCGATGGAAGCCAACATATCCCGCTCGATGTCATAGCTCTCGTGGCGACCGTCGGTCACATAAACTTTATATTTTGCCATAATGGGTTCATCTCCTAAAGAATACGATATTACTTTACCAGGTAGCCGCCGTCCACGGGGATCACAGCGCCGTTGAGGTAGTCGGAAGCGGCGGAGGCCAGGAAGATGGCGGTACCCTTCATGTCGGCGCCGGTGCCCCAGCGGCCGGCAGGAATGCGGTCGGTGATGGTCTTGAAACGGGGGTTCTCAGGATCGGTGAGGGCGGTGTTCATGTCGGTGTCCATGTAGCCGGGGGCGATGGCATTGATGTTGATGCCCTTGCTGGCCAGCTCGTTGCACATGGCCTTGGTGAACTGAGCTACGCCGCCCTTAGAAGCGGCATAGGCGGGGACGGTCTGGCCGCCGAAGAAGCTGAGCATGGAAGCAATGTTGATGATCTTGCCATAGGGAACGTCCTTCTTCAAGAACTCCCGGGCGGCCATCTGGCTCAGATCGAAGGGGGCGGTGAGGTTGACCTCGATGACGTCGTTCCAGTCCTCCATGGGGAAGTTGGGGCTCTCATAGCGGCGCTGAATGCCAGCGGCGTTGATGATGATGTCCAGTCCACCCAGCATCTCCACAGCCTTCTCAAAGGCGGCCTTGCGCTGGTCGGCCTTGGCCAGGTCCACCTTCAGACCCTTGCAGTCCAGACCCTTGTCGCAGAAGGACTTGGCCACATCGTGTACCTTGTCGCTGGTGCCGAAGATGACCACGGTGGCACCGGCCTCCATCAGGCCCTCGGCCATGCTCTTACCCAGACCGCGGGTGCCGCCAGTTACGATAGCCTTTTTACCGGTCAAATCAAATAAGTTCGTCATAATGATCGTTCCTTTCAAACCAGTGGTCTGCCCTTATAGAGGGCAGAGTAGAATAATGGATTGAGATCCGCCTTGTCTGGACGGGCGGAGGAAGAGGAAGGGGGGATCTCGTGGGAGATCCGCCCCCTTGTGAACGGTAGTATAAATTAGCGCTCGGAGTTAAAGTTTTCCAGAGCGGGGTCCAGAACAGCCAGGTTGTAGCTGCGGCTGGAGTGGCGCAGAGCGGCCAGAGCCCAGAAATAGGCGTTGCGGGTGCCGGGGCTGGCCACGGTGGGGTGATAGCCGCAGGGAGCCTGAACGAAGGTGCCGCTGTGGACAGTATGGGTGACGATGTCCTCCACGTCCCCGGACTTCAGATAGCTGATGTGGAAGCCGAAGTGGGGCAGGGGCATGTCCATGTAGCAGTAGACCTCCTCCAGGTCCTTCTCGTGCTGATGGGGGGGCCAGCTGGTCCAGGAGCCCTCGCCGCCCCAGGTGACGCCGCAGATCAGACGGGAGGCCTCGTCCTTGTCGGACAGGGTCATCATGACCTCGCGCTGGCCGATGCCGCTGCCGTGGATCTGGTGGATGTCGCCCAAAGGCTGAGAGAGGTCAAAGCTGCGGAAGAAGGCCTTGCCGAATCCCTCGTACTTGGCGCCGGCGATGTAGAGCACGCTGTCCTCCAGGGCGGTAATGGTAACAGAGTCGTTGCCGGGGATGTAGAAGGCGTCGTACTGCTTCATCGTCTCATTGAGCACGGCGTGGCCGGAGAGCTGGACAGAGCCGGAGATCAGCACGGGGTGCATCTCCAGTTCGCCGGACTCCAGGGTGTGGCTCTGCCCTTTGAGCAGATTCAGACGGTAGACATGGGCCTCTTTGCACTCGCAGGTCTCGGGCGTGATGACGGCGTGGAAGCCAGGCTCCTCAGGGGACTGGATGCTCCACTTTTCCATGCGGGCTTTGTTATCCAAGTTACGCATTATGTATATGCCTCCTTAAAACAATGGAAGAAAGGGTGGGACGTTACTTAACAAGGAACAGGCTGAGCTGGGGGAAGAGAACCACGGCGAAGAAGACGGCCACATAGCCGATGAAGAAGGGGACCTGTCCCTTCACGATCTCGCCCATGCTCAGCTTGGAGACGGTAGAGGCGGAGAAGATGTTGACGGCCACAGGGGGAGTCATAGTGCCCACCACGTTGGCGATACATACGATCATACCGAAGTGGATCACATCCACGCCCAGGGACTGGGCGATGGGCCACAGCACGGGGACCAGCAGCACGCAGGTGGCAATGCCTTCCAGGAAGGTGCCGAAGATCAGCAGGATGATGGCCACCACCAGGCAGAACATGGTAGCGCTCAGATGCATGTTCAAAACCAGGTCCACCAGCTGCTTGGAGATGCCGGCGTAGGTGAACAGCCAGGCGAAGGCGGTGGAGGTGGCGATGATGAAGAGAACCATGGAGGCGCCCTTAGCGGAGTCAATAAAGATCTGATACAGGTCAGAAATCTTGATTTCTCTGTAAATAAAGATGCCGGCGATCAGGGACCACACCACGGCGATGGCGGAGGACTCGGTGGGGGTGAGCAGGCCGGAGTAGATACCGCCCAGGATAATGATGGGCAGCATCAGAGCGGGGATGGCGCCCAGGAAGCTGCGGAAGAACTCACCCAGAGGAGGACGCTTGGTACCGGCGGGCCACTTCTCCTTATTGGCGAAGAACAGAACCTCGATGATCAAAACAACCATAATGGTCAGGCCGATGGCCATGCCGGAGGTAAACATATCGCCCACAGAGGCGCTGGTAATGGTACAGTAAACCACCATGACGATGCTGGGGGGGATGATGGGGCCCAGGCCGCCGGAGACAACCAGCAGGCCGGCAGTGCGGTCCTTGG
Organism: Flavonifractor sp. An100; assembly: GCF_002161175.1. Lineage (GTDB taxonomy): Bacteria > Bacillota > Clostridia > Oscillospirales > Oscillospiraceae > Lawsonibacter. The sequence goes on from NZ_NFMA01000016.1 coordinate 47,795, forward strand.
GGTAGCCCATGCGGACCATGTCGGGATAGAGCATACCGCCGATGGCCACCACGGTGGCGGGGGCGGAGCCGGACAGGGCGGCGAAGAAGCCGCAGGCCACAACCAGGGCCACGGCCATGCCGCCGCGGACGTTGCCGATGAGGGATTGAGCGAAGTCGCAGATCCGACGGGAGATACCGCCCTTACACATCAGGTTGCCGGCCAAAACGAAGAAGGCGATGGCCATGATGGAGGTGGAGTCCAGGCCGCCGAAGATACGCTGGGCAATGATGTTAACGCCTACGCCCACGTCGCCGAACAAAATAGTGACCATGGTAGCCACGCCCAGGGACAGGGCGATGGGAACGCTAAGGGCCAAGAGCAGTGCAAAACTGCCGAAAAGAATAATACCGGTCATGCCTGCTCACCTCCCTGAGAGTCGTCTTTCTTTTCCGGAACAAAAATACGAATGAGGTAGTAAATCTGGATAACGGTGATCAGAGCGAAGGCGATGGGCATGGCGGCATAGGGGACAGCCATGGGCATCCGCAGGCCGGGGGAGAGCTGACCGATCTGAATCTGCTTGAGCACCATGGCCCAAGACTCGCTCAGCAGGAAGGCGGAGAAGCCAATCACAATCACCTTAGCAATGACCTGAACGGCCTTACGGGCAGTGCCGTGCAGCTTATCTACCACGGCGGTAACGGAGACCTGGGTGCCGTCGCGCAGGCCCATCTCGGTGCCCAGCATGACCATATAGATCATGGCGTATTTGGCGGCCTCTTCAAAGCCGGTGACGGGGATTTTAAAGATGTTGCGGTTTACGACCTGGATAAAGCAGGCAATGACCATGATCGCGAAGGTGATGATAATGGTCCAGTTTTCGATCTGCTGCAGACCTTTAAATATTTTTTTCATATAACCAGCCTTTCTGGAAAAACGGGAGCCATCGAATGGTGTGTTCGATGGCTCCCGCCTGTCTCATTATAACGGTGGGACTACAGGCGAGTTAGGCGACGCTCTGAATCGCTTCGTCCACAGCGGCCTGCCACTCAGGATCGAAGGTGAAGCCCTTCTCGGCAGCCTTCGCCTGGTAAGCGGCCTTCAGTTCGGCAGTATCAATCTCATGGAAGGTGACGCCCAGCTCTTCCAGCTCAGCGGCGGCACGCTCATTCTCGCTGACCAGCAGATCGCGCTCGTACTCGACGCCGCGCTGAACAGCCTCCATGAAGGGCTGCTGCAGATCCTCAGGGATCTTGTTCCAGGCATCGTCGGACATGCACAGCAGGATGTACACGAAGGCGTGCTGGGTGTTGGTGATGTGCTTGGTGATCTCATAGAAGCCATTGTTCAGGCAGTTGACGGTGGCGTTCTCAGCGGCATCAATGGTGCCCTGCTGCAGAGCGGTGAACACATCGTTGGCGCTCATAGCCACGGGCATAGCGCCGAAGGCCTCAAAGGCGGCCTGGTGATACTGGTTCTCCATGGTGCGGATGGTCACGCCCTGGAAATCGCTGATGGACTCGATGGGCTTGGTGGAGAAGGTGTTACGGAAGCCGGACTCCATGTAGCCGATGACGTGCAGGCCCAGAGCCTCAGCCTTGGCCTCGATCAGGTCGCCCACAGGGCCGTCCACGGCGGCGTGAGCCTGATCGGCGTTGTCCCACAGATAGGCCTGGTCCAGAATGGCCATCTCGGGGATGAAGTTGGTCATAACAGAGTTTGCAGCGGTGGCGATGTCCAGGTTGTTGCCCATGGCCAGCTCCACGGTGTCGCGCTCGCCGCCCAGAGAGCCGCCGGCGACTACTTCGATCTGGATGCGGCCGTCAGTAGCGGCAGCCACTTCCTCAGCGATCTTCAGACCGCCCTGAGCGTAGGGGGAGGACTCGGGGTCCACGAAGGACATCTTGAAGGTGATGGTCTCACCGGAGGCGCTGCTTCCGCCAGCGGAGGAGCCACCAGAGGCGGCGCTGCCAGCCGAGGAAGAGCTGCCGGAGCTGCCGCAGGCGGCCAGAGAGAGAGACATGGCCAGAGCCAGTGCAAGAGCAAGTACTTTTTTCATATTCCTTTTTCTCCTTACCTTAAAATTCGTCAGATAAATTTAAACGGATTTGTCTGACTTATCTGTACATAAGAATACAATCTAATAGGCAAACTGTCAATAGTAAGGTGGTTTAAAATCCAAAAACCAGCGATATAGCCATAAAAAGGAAGTACCTTTTGTGCAAGATACAAATTATTCGTCTGATAAATTTGTTAATTCTTTGACGAGACAAAAAAGTCCCCCGCAGCTTGCCGCTGCGGGGGATCAAAATACATACAGCAATGGACTAGGGAGTGGGGCCAGAGGAGGCGTTCTTTTTCTTTTCCTCCGCTTCCGCTTTGCGGGCAAAGAAATCCCGGCTGGTATTCAGGTGAGCGGCCATACAGAAGCGCGCGCCAATGGCGTCCCGGCGTAAAATGGCGGCCAGAATTTTTTGATGTTCCTCAAAGGTGGCCTGGCGGTAGACGTCTTCCGTCTGCTCAATGGAGAGCTCGATGGAGGAGGTGATCACGGGAATGATGTTTTCCAGCACATGGTTGCCGCTGCATTCCGCAATGCACCGGTGAAAATCAATATCAGCCTGGCGGTAATCCTCGCCTTTCACAATGCACTCCTCCACCAAGGCACAGGCCTGTTTGAGTTTGGTCAGCTGGGCATCGGTGGCCCGATTTACCGCCGCGGCAGCCAGTTCTGGTTCCAGCATCAGGCGCACGTCGCTCAGCTCCAGGGCCGCTTTGGTGCGATCGGCAAAGAAGGTGACGCCTAACGGGTCCTCTGGTACGCCCTTCTCCTGGGAGACAAAAATACCAGAGCCCTGCCGGACTGACAAAATGTTGCGGGTCACCAGCCGACGTACCGCCTCACGAACCGTACTGCGGCCAACGCCCAGCAGCTGAGTCAGCTCTGCCTCTGTGGGCAGCTTGACGCCCGGCTGAAGATCTTTTTCCAGAATCAGGTCAATAATTTGATCGGCCGTGGTATCGACTAAGGTCTTTTGGGAGGAATTTCTGCGACGGGCTGCCATAACAACTCTCTCCAATCCAAGTCCATCCCCAGGTATGGACAGTTGTTGTAATACATGTGAACGCTATGTATTATACGAAACTTTGACTTGACTGTCAAATTTCCGTTTTCTACAGGGTAATATGGATGGAGATAGCCAAACAGGTCAGACCATATAGCCGCCCTTCATGGGGGACTGGGCAGATCGGGAGAAAATGTGGAGGATACCCGAGGAGTATTTATTTTCCTTGGGCTGCCAGTGCTGCTTGCGCTGGGCCAAAATCTCATCCATCTCCTCCGGGGTCTTGGCCTGGCCCTGAACGCCCACCAGCTCCAGCTTGCGGTTGGGGATGTCGATATGGACCAGGTCACCCTCTTCCACCAGGGCGATGGGACCACCCTCGGCGGCCTCAGGGGAGACGTGCCCGATGGAGGGGCCGGTGGAGGCGCCGGAGAAGCGGCCGTCGGTAATTAGAGCGATGGAGCGGCCCAGCTCCGGGTCGGAGGAGATGGCCTCGGAGGTGTAGAACATCTCCGGCATGCCGGAGCCCTTGGGGCCCTCGTAGCGGATGAATACAGCGTCGCCGGGCTGAGTCTCGTGGGTCAAAACGGCGTGGATGGCCTCCTCCTCGCTGTCGAAGGGCCGGGCCCGCAGGGTGGCCTGGAACATCTCTTCGGGGCAGGCGGTGTGCTTGATGACCGCGCCGTCCGGGGCCAGATTGCCCCGCAGAATGGCGATGGCGCCGTTTTCTCCGATGGCGTGGTCAAAGGGATGGATGATGTCCTGCCACTTCAAACCCACCTTGGCACAGTATTCGTCGCAGCGGTCATAGTAGCCGCTGGCCTTCAGCTCGTCCAGATTCTCTCCCAGGGTCTTTCCGGTCACGGTCATAACGTCCAGATGGAGCATGGAGCGGATCTCCTCCATGACCCGGGGCACGCCACCGGCGTAGTAGAAATACTGGGCGGGCCAGTGGCCGGCAGGGCGGATATCCAGCAGGTAGTGGGCGCCCCGGTGCATCCGGTCAAAGAGGTCCGCCTCAAGGGTCAGGCCAAACTCATGGGCGATGGCGGGGATGTGGAGCAGGGAGTTGGTGGAGCCGGAGATGGCGGCATGGACCATGATGGCGTTTTCAAAGGAGTCCATGGTGACGATCTGGCGGGGAGTCAGCCCAGCTTCCGCCAGCTTCATGACCTGGTGACCGGCCCGCTGAGCCACTGTGCGCAGGTCCTGGCAGGTGGCGGGCATGAGGGCAGAGCCGGGCAGCATCAGGCCCAGGGCCTCGCCCATGATCTGCATGGTGGAGGCGGTGCCCATAAAGGAGCAGGCGCCGCAGGAGGGGCAGGCGTGCTGCTTGTACCAGGTCAGCTTCTCCGGGGTGATTTCTCCCCGGGCGCACTGGGCGGAATACTTGCCGATCTGCTCCAGCGTCAGCAGGTCGGGACCGGCGTCCATCACCCCGCCGGTGACCAGAATGGAGGGCATGTTGATGCGGCCGATGGCCATCAGGTGGGCGGGGACGGCCTTGTCGCAGCTGGAGAGGAAGACGCCGCCGTCAAAGGGGGTGGCGTTGGCGTGAATTTCGATGAGATTTGCAATGGTGTCCCGGCTGGCCAGGGAATAATTGATGCCGTCGTGGCCCTGGGCCATACCGTCACAGATGTCGGTGGCGAAATAGCGGGCCGCCTTACCGCCGGCCTCCGCCACCCCCTGGACAGCCTCTTCTACCAGCTCCAGCAGATGGGCGCTGCCGGGATGGCTGTCGCCAAAGGTACTTTCCACCATGATCTGGGGCTTGGATAGGTCCTCCACGGTCCAGCCCATACCCATGCGCAGGGGGTCCTGTTCAGGAGCAATTTTTCGAATTTCTTGACTGATCATATACATACACCTCACGTGACGCGCGTCCCCCGGGGCAGGGAACCGAAATTGTACCTAACATCATAATAAGAATGGAGTGGCTTGTCAATGTTTATAGGCCGGGCAAATCAGGGTGGGCACAGGGCTGAAGGAGGAAAGGGGAGAGGGCAGACCAAAAAGCTGACTAAGCTGTCCGTTTGCTCGGTGACCGGGAGGGGCAGGCGGTTGTGGGCCAGAATATCCTTGAGGACGGAGGCATGGGGATGATGGTTTTTATTTGAGGACGCCGCAGAAGCAATGTAAAACATACATGCGGGAAGATGGGAGAGGTCTGTGTTGTAGTTATATCGGGAGCCGTGGTGGGGGAGCTGAAGGCAGCCGATGTCGGCCATGTAAGAATCATACGCATGGGCAAGCTCTTGATAGAGGGGAGGCTTGCTGGCTTCATAGTCCCCGGTGTAGAGACAACCGCTGGGATAGGAAGAAACACAGCACTGGGACTGTGAGCAGTGGCTGGAGCATTGACGCAGGTTGACTGCAAGGTTGGGGGAGAGCGGAACCTGCGCATATTGGCTGCTTTGGGAGGAGGAGAGGAGGGTCATGGAATTGGTATTAAAGGTGTTGGGGACCTGGTGGTAGGCCTGCCTCAGATCGGCGTAGGAGATGGTGCCGTCTTCCAGTCCTTCTGCCAACTCCTCAGGGGAGTAGTCCCGGTGGAAGATCTTCCGCAGTGCGGAGCGAAGAATGGCCAAGCGGGTATCCTGTTGGAAGTTGAAGGGGAGATAGAGCCAGTCATCGAGATCTTTGTCCCCACCGGGTAGGATGATGTGGGACACAGTTTCCCCAGAGGGAAGAGAGATGGCATCCAGGTTACTGGAAAGGTCGGGCTGGCGGTAGTCCCTGATTTGGTAGAGGGTGGGAGTGTAGTCCAGATCCAGTTCCCCAAAGGCCTGGTAGGGATTTGTGAGGAAGGAGGTAAGAAAGGGCGTTGTCGGGCCATTGGGAGCTACCAGGTCCCGGAGCAGGAGAAGCTGCCGGTGTTCCTGTGTCAGCAGAGGGAAGAAGAGGTTTTTGACCCGATAGTGGGTCAGGAGAAAGGGAAGACCGTTGATATGGTCTGCATGAAGGTGGGAGATAAAAACCGCGTCAATCACGCTCCCGGGGACAAATGTTTGCTGGATCTGCCGGCGAAGGAGGGAAAGAGAGGTTTGAGAGCCGCAGTCGTACACGACATTGATTTGACCGAAGGACCCGGAAAACTGTTCCGTATAGAAGGCGCCTTGTCCCACGGGGAGGAAACTTCGTATCATTTCCATAACGGGATTCTCCCTTCCATTTTAATCTGTCAGTGGTGTGCCTGGGTTTTGGCAATTGGACAGCGACAAAATAGGAGTTATTTCGAGGTGGAAAGAATAAAAAAACGAGTGTCTTCACAGCTAATTTCATGCTGTAAAAACACTCGTTGTGGTGCGCGAGGCGGGAGTCGAACCCGCACGCCCTTGCGAGCACTGGCACCTGAAGCCAGCGAGTCTACCAATTCCACCACTCGCGCATCCCTATTGTTTTGCGCCGTTTCGTTCAGCGCAAGAGAGATATTACCATAGTTCGACGAAAGTGTCAAGAGTAAAATTAAAAAAATACAAAAAATTCTGTGGGGATGGTATGGGAAGGGCCGGGGGAAAATATGGTTGACAAGAAGGCGGTCTCATGATACCCTAAAGGCCAAAGTAAGGGAGTAGTCGGCGCATGGGCGCGGAACGGTCAACATACTGGAGAAGATGCCTCTCCTGGCCGGTCCTGAAATGATGAGACTTACCTGTCCGGTGGGACAGGTGGGTCTTTTTTTCTTGCCCTGCTCCCCAGAGGAGGAGTAAACTGTGAGTCTTTTTGAGCTATTGATCCTTGCCATCGGTTTATCCATGGATGCCTTTGCCGTGTCCGTCTGTAAGGGACTGTCCGTTCCCAGGACCCGGATATCCCACAGCCTGATTTGCGGGGCTTATTTTGGGGCGTTTCAGGCTCTAATGCCGCTGATCGGCTGGGCACTGGGAGTACAGTTCCAAAGCCTGATCACCTCGGTGGACCACTGGATCGCTTTCGTGCTGCTGGGCGCCATCGGAATCAACATGATTCGGGAGTCCCAGGAGGAAGAGGCATGTATGGACGCATCCTTTGCTCCGGGGGCTATGCTGCCCCTGGCTGTGGCCACCAGCATTGATGCCCTGGCGGTTGGGGTGACCTTTGCCTTTTTGAAGGTGGAGATCGGCTGGGCCGTGCTATTTATTGGGGTGACCACTTTTATCACGTCTGCCTTTGGAGTGCGGGTAGGGGCGCTGTTCGGTGCCCGTTTTCAGAGCAAAGCAGAACTGGCTGGCGGAGTGATTCTGGTACTGATAGGCGTAAAGATCCTGCTGGAGCATCTGGGGATTCTGGGGTAAAAGAAGTTCGGTGTTTTCCCCGTTGTGGCGGGACGTGTCATTACAGCAGCTTACTGTCCGGGGACAGGGGGAGAGGCGGCTTATGGCTTTGCACAAACTGAACCCATTCCTGTCCCAGTCGGGAGAGACGCTGTCCACGGTTCCAGACTAAGACGTACTCTACATGGCGGGCTGGCTGGGTGATGGTTTTGGAACATACCAACTGGCTTGGAGTAAGTGTGGTCTGGGGAAAAATGCTGATGCCGACCCCCTGCTCGGCCAGGGCCACCGCGTCCACATAGTTGGACATCTCACATAAAATGTCCGGCTCCGCGCCGATGGCGGTAAACCACTGCCGAATGGCCTCTACCCGGGACTTCCGGGTGGGTACAATGAGGGGCTGTCCCACCAGCTGGGCAAGGGAAATTTGAGTTCCTTCCTGATGGGCCAGAGGGTGGTCTTGGGGGATGATGGCGACCCAGGGCTCACAGCCCACGGAAAAGCCCTCCAGGTGCTCGGTGTCATAGGGGGCGGCAATGATGGCCAGGTCGGCCAGACCCTTGTGAAGCCGCTCCAATACCTCGTCACCGCTGCCGTTCCACAGGCTGTACCGAACCAAAGGGTACTGGGCACGGAAGCCCGCGATCCATTGGGCGCATAGATAGGGGGCACGCCCTTCCACCATGGCCAGGTAGATGGTCCCGCCCATCCCCTTGCTCTGACTGGCCAGCTCCTGGCGTGTCATGTCGGTCAAATCTAAAATTTGAGTGGCCCGGCGCAGCAGCAGGCTGCCCTCCTCGGTGAGCCGGAGCCGGCGCTTGCCCCGAATAAACAGAGGAACTCCCAGCTCCTGTTCCAGCTGGTGGATCTGGGTACTGAGAGGGGGCTGACTCATATTCAAGACCTCGGCGGCCTTTGTGATATTTAATTCTTGGGCCACCACAGTGAAATAGTGGAGGGTACGCAGTTCCACAAAGCATCACCTCTAGCTCTTATCATACGAAAAAAATATGATAAAAGCAATAATATATGTATTTTATTTTTATTGAGGGATGTGATAGGATAGAGTCATCCAAGGAAATCCCTCCCTCTTTGTGTGATCCATCCATCATACAAAGAAATGATTACAGCCCGAACAGACACTCCTCTCCGTCCGTTCGGGCTGTTTTTATAAAGATTACTTTGGATGAGAAAAGGAAAAGGACCCCTGGCGGCGTTTGCCGCCAGGGGTCCTTACATGGATGAGAAAGGGGGAAGCTTACTTCAGCTCGACCTTGGCGCCGGCCTCTTCCAGCTTCTTCTTCATCTCCTCGGCCTCGTCCTTGGAGACAGCCTCCTTCAGAGCCTTGGGAGCGCCCTCGACAACAGCCTTGGCCTCAGCCAGACCCAGACCGGTGATCTCGCGGACAGCCTTGATGACCTTGATCTTGGCAGCGGCGTCGAAGCCAGCCAGAACCACGTCAAACTCGGTCTTCTCCTCAGCAGCCTCAGCAGCGGCGCCAGCGCCAGCAGCGGGAGCAGCCATAGCAGCGGCGGACACGCCGAACTCCTCCTCCAGAGCTTTCACCAGCTCGGACAGCTCCAGAACGGTCAGAGCCTTCACTTCCTCAATGAGAGCAGTAATCTTCTCACTAGCCATGATTAAATACCTCCTAAAAATGGTTTGATTTTAAATAAATTTGATTGCTCCATGTAAGAGCGGTTGGTGCCGAACTTATTCGGCGGCGGGAGCCTCCTCGGCAGTGGGAGCGGCCTCCTCGGCGGGGGCAGCCTCGCCGTCCTTCTCGGCAATAGCCTTCAGGACGATAGCCAGGCTGGTGATGGGGGCCAGCATCATGCCCAGAGCCTGGGCCTGCAGGGTCTCCTTGGAAGGCAGTTCAGCCAGGGCGGTGATCTCCTCCAGGGAGAGGACCTTGCCGTCCATAAAGCCGCCCTTGATGACAAACTTGCCATTGAGCTGCTTGGCGAACTTGTTGACCACACGCATGGGAGCGATGGGGTCGCCGGCGCTGGTGGCCAGAGAGGTGGTGCCGTTCAGGACGTCATCCAGCTCGTTGAGGCCGACGTTGTTCATAGCGAAGCGGGCCAGAGTGTTCTTGACCACGCCGTACTGCACGTCGTTCTTGCGCAGCTCGACACGCAGAGCGGTATCCTCGGCCACGGTAATGCCCTTGTAGTCCACCAGCACGCCGCTGGAAGCGTTCTGCAGCTGCTCGGTGAGGGCGGCCACGATGGCCTGCTTCTCAGAAAGAACCTTTGCGTTAGGCATTTTTGGATTCACCTCCAGAAAATAAGAAATCCTCCGCGTCAAAGGACAGGAGGACAGTACAATCAAAAGTATTCTTTTGAAAGCACTCTCGGCAGGACTTACGTCCGGCAAACCGGACACCTGCTGTCTTTGAACGCAAGTGGTATTTTATCACCCCGGACAGGCTTTGTCAAGCAAAACCTGTCCGGGAGGGATAAATAAAGGGAAAAATCAGGGATTCGGCGCTTGGATGTCACGCCTCGCCTGCTCGCAACGCACGGCTTCCCTCCGACTCGGCGCACAAACGGCCGGGTCTTTGCCCGTCCTGGTTTGTACGCCTCGCTTCAGTCCATCTGTGCTGTTCGCAACGGCTCGGGCGCTTCTGTGTCACGCCTCGGTCCCCTCGCGGGCGGGTTGCTAAGCCCTTCGACTGCGCCGACAAACAGGCGGGTATTCTCCCCCCTGGTTTGCCGGCATTCGCTTCGGTCTTAGCGCCCCTGCTCGGGGATTCGGCGCTTCTTAGGCCAGCTTAGCGCCGTTGATCTTGATGCCGGGGCCCATGGTGGAAGCCACGGTGCAGCTCTTGATATACTGGCCCTTGGCAGCGGCGGGCTTGGCCTTGATAATGGCGCCCATGATGGCGTTGAAGTTCTCAGAGAGCTTCTCAGCGCCGAAGGAAACCTTGCCGATGGGGCAGTGGATGATGTTGGTCTTGTCCAGACGGTACTCCACCTTACCGGCCTTGATCTCGTTGACGGCCTTGGTCACGTCCATGGTGACGGTGCCGGCCTTGGGGGAGGGCATCAGGCCCTTGGGGCCCAGAACCTTACCCAGACGGCCCACAACGCCCATCATATCGGGGGTGGCGACGACCACATCAAAGTCGAACCAGTTTTCCTTCTGGATCTTCTCCACCAGGTCCATCTCGCCTACGTAGTCAGCGCCGGCGGCACGGGCCTCGTCGGCCTTGGCGGCCTTGGCGAAGACCAGCACGCGCTGGGTCTTACCGGTGCCGTGGGGCAGCACGATGGCGCCGCGGACCTGCTGGTCGGCGTGACGGGAGTCAACGCCCAGCTTCACGTGGAGCTCTACGGTCTCGTCAAACTTGGCCTTGGCGGTCTCCACGACCAGGCCCATAGCCTCGTTGGTGTCATACAGGGTGTTCTTGTCGAACTTCTTTACGCTGTCCTGATACTTCTTGCCTCTAAACATTTCTGTACCCTCCTTACTCGCCCACGACGACGCCCATGGAGCGGGCAGTACCGGCGATCATGCTCATGGCGGCCTCGACGCTGGCGGCGTTCAGGTCAGGCATCTTGGTCTCGGCGATCTTGCGCACGTCTTCCTTGCTGATGGTGGCCACCTTGGTCTTGTTGGGCACACCGGAGCCGGACTCGATGTTGCAGGCCTTCTTGATGAGGACGGCGGCAGGGGGGGTCTTGGTGACGAAGGTAAAGGAGCGGTCGGCGTACACGGTGATGATGACGGGGATGATCATGCCCACGTCGTTCTTGGTGCGCTCGTTAAACTCCTTGGTGAAGGCGGCAATGTTCACACCGTGCTGGCCCAGAGCAGGACCAACAGGGGGGGCGGGAGTCGCCTTGCCGGCGGGGATTTGAAGCTTTACATATCCAGTTACTTTCTGTGCCACGGAAGAGCACCTCCATTAGAAAAATGTGGTTGTTTGGGGCCGGATGGCCCATTTGGCGGAACGGACGCAGGCCGTTCCTCCCACGTTGTGCGGTCTTAAGCAGACCGCGGGACAACATGCGGGGAGATTACTGGTTGGCAGGCTCCACCTGGTCCAGCTCCAGTTCCACGGGGGTCTCCCGTCCGAACATGGACACGACCACGCGGACCTTGCTGCGCTCCAGGTCGATCTCCTCCACGGTGCCCAGGAAGGATTCCAGGGCGCCGTCGGTGATGCGGACGGTGTCGCCCTCCTGGTAGCCGACCACCACCTCGCGCTTTTCCACGCCCAGGGCGGCTACGTCGGCCTCAGACAGGGGGATGGCCTTGTTGCCCTCACCCAGAAAACCGGTGACGCCGCGGATGTTGCGTACCACGTGCCAGGTCTCGTCGTTCATGACCATCTTCACCAGCACGTAGCCGGGGAACACTTTCCGTTCCACGTCCTTGGGGCCGTTGTCGGTAATCTCGGTGACCGTCTCCATGGGGATGCTAATCTCATGGATCAGGTCCCGCATGTTGCGGTTTTCTACATACTTTTCGATGGTGGCCTTCACCGTATTCTCGTAGCCGGAATAGGTGTGTACCACATACCAATTCGCATTGTCCGCCATTTCGCTTACCTCAGGAAGGTGAGCAGTACATCAATGGCGCTGCCGGCAATAAAGTCAAAGATCCAGATAAAAATGCCGACCACAATGACACAGGCGATGACGATCAGGGTGTTGTTGATGGTCTGCTTGCGGGTGGGCCACTGGACCTTTTTCAGCTCGCTCTTCATTTCCTTGAGCCACTTGCCGATGCGGGCAAAGATGCCGGGCTTCTTCTGCTTGTCGGCCTTTTTGTCCTTTTTGGCCTTGTCGGCCTTGTCGGAGCCAGCCTGGGTGGTCTGCTCCAGCTTTTCGTTTTCAGCCATTTGCCTTACCCTTCTTTCCTTTCAGCCTGATAGCACCCATTACTTGGTCTCATTGTGGACCGTGTGCTTTCTGCAGAAGGGGCAGTACTTGTTCAGCTCCAGGCGATCGGGGGTATTCTTCTTGTTCTTCATGGTGTTGTAGTTTCTCTGCTTGCACTCAGAGCACCGCAGGGTGATCTTGATGCGAGCGCCGGCCTTGCTTGCCATTTGTTCGGCACCTCCTTTTGATGTGGCGGCGCCCGGGGGCGCCGATTGAAATGGACCAGATGGGGCGCCGTGACAAAACAAAACGCCGGGTCCAGCCCAAAAGCAGCCGGATCCAGCGTGAAAAGACGCAATGCTTGCGTCTGACGCTACGGTGAGACCCGGCAAATTGCCTCCCTGTGTCCGCCTAGACGGAGGAAGGGGGCCGCACGTCAAACACCGTAAAAATGCGCACGACAAAAAAGCCCCTTTCACAGGTAGAGTCACTATATCACAACCTTCCCGAGTCCGTCAATACCTTTTTTCTTTTTTTGGTGTAAAAACTCGGTAAAAAAGCAGGGGAAATGGGTAAAATCTTTGTATTGTCGAGAAAAGGAGAGGGGAAATCCGTTGCAATCCCGGAAAAGGTATGATATACTCCTTCCCAAATACATACCCATAAGTGGATGTATTCAAACCTGAAAACAAAATTTTAAGAAGAAAGCAGAGTTGATTTTTCCAAGATGGAACTTGACAGTGCCAGTATAGGCATGATCGTCGCGCTGATTATTCTGGTGGCTATGTCGGCCTATTTCTCCGCCACCGAGACCGCATTTACCTCCCTAAACCGCATCCGCCTGCGGACCAAGGCGGACGCCGGCAGCGTCCGGGCCGCCAAGACCCTGGAGCTGGCGGAGGAGTACGACAAGCTGCTGTCCACCATCCTCATCGGCAACAATATCGTCAACAACGTGGCCACCACCGTGGGCGCCGTGCTCTTTATTAAATTGATCGACGCGGAGCGGGGTCCCGCCGTGTCGGCCACCGTGCTCACCATCATAATTCTAATTTTCGGCGAGGTCTCCCCTAAGAGCCTGGCCAAGGAGAATCCGGAGAGCTGGGCCATGTTCTCCGCTCCCCTGCTCAAGCTGTTCCTCATCATTCTCACCCCCGCCAACTTCCTGTTCACCCAGTGGAAGCGGCTGCTGGGCCGGGTGTTCCGGAATCAGGGGGAGGACGGCATCACCGAGGAGGAACTGGTGGGCATGGTGGACCAGGCGGAGACGGAGGGCGGTCTGGACGAGCACGAGAGCGACCTCATCCGCAACGCCATCGAGTTCAACGACCTGGAAGTTTCGGAAATCCTCACCCCACGGGTGGACCTGGTGGCCGCCGAGGAGGAGAGCACCATGGAGGAGGTAGCGGCCCTCTTTGTGGAGAGCGGCTACTCCCGCATCCCCATCTACCACGAGACCATTGACAACATCGTGGGCGTGGTCCACGAGAAGGACTTCTACGCCGCCCGCTACCGTGGGGAGACCATGCTGAAGAACCTGAAGGCCCCCGTGTTCTACACCACCGGAAACACCAAGATCTCCGAGCTGCTGCGCATCCTGCAGAAAAACAAGGCGCACATGGCAGTGGTGGTGGATGAGTATGGCGGTACCGAGGGCATTGCCACTCTGGAGGATATCCTGGAGGAGCTGGTGGGCGAGATCTGGGATGAGCACGACGAAGTCATTGAGACCTTCCAGAAGCAGACGGACGGCAGCTACCTCATCGCCTGTTCCGCCGATCTGGATGATATGTACGATCTGTTTCAGGTCAAGGGCATCTGTGACGCCGCCACCGTCTCCGGCTGGGTGATGGAGCGGGTGGGCCGGGTGCCGGAGGTGGGAGACCACTTCCAGGCCGAAGGGCTGGACGTCACTGTCACCCGGGTGGAGCACCGCCGGGTGCTGGAGATCCGGGTCCGCACCCTGGAGGAGAACGAAGGGGAGACATAATCAGCCGTCAAATCCAGCGCGCGGTCCATGCTTTGGTATGGACCGCGCGTTTTTTTGCGATGTCGGGCGGGGAGGCTAAGGGCTTTTCCAGCGGTCCCACAGGGCCAGAAGGCCCCGCACAGCCCCGCCGGCCAGCAGAGCGGACAGCACCCCGCTGAAGACCGCCACCCAGGGCTCGGCGTTGGGCACCAGGCCCCGCCGCACCTGGAAGCAGAAGACGAGTGCGGCAGCCAGAGCGGAAATCAAATGTTTGTACATAGCAGGGCACTCCTTTCCAAAGGATCCGGGGGAGAAGTTACGGCTCCGCCAGAGCGGCCACAGCCCACAGTCCGTCGTCCCGCTGGACGTACAGCTGGTTGCCGTCCCCACTCTGGAACAGGGCGCAGCCCACATACTCCTCCCGGTCGGTGCTGGGGGAGGGGGCGTCGGGATAGAGGGCGGAGAGCTGACCCAGGGGAGAAGACCCGGCGGGAAGCTCTGATACGGTTTCTCCGGTGAGGCAGTAGACCTGGTTGGCCAGGAAGATAGTGCCCGCCTCCTGGGGTTCCACGGTGCCTGCGGCGCTGCCGCTGCCGTTTCCTCCGGCGGCGCCGTCCGGGGAGGTGCCGGTGCTGGGGGCGCTGCCGCCGGCGGAGGTGCTGGCCGAGCCGGAGGAGCCTCCTCCCATGCCCAAGTGAGTGACGAGGTAGCCCGCAGTGAGGAGGAGTGCCAGACAAGCGGCCATGGACACCCAGCGCCGGGCCTGGGTCAGGAGGGAGGGCCTGGGAGCAGCGGGCTGAAGGGCCTCCTCCACTAGGTCATCGTCCAATAGGCCCATGGCCTGGAGCAAAAATTCAGCGTTCATAGGGCGATCCCCTCCTGTTCCAGAGCGGTTTTCAGACGCTGACGGGTGCGGTGGAGGCGGGATTTGACCTGCCCCTCCGTCAGGCCAAAGCGGGCGCGCAGCTCTCCCATGGAGTTTAGGTGGAAGTACCGGCCCACAAAGAGCTTCCGGTCCAGCTCTGTTTGGGTGCGGAGAAAGGCGGAGATGATCGCCGCCGTCTCAGAGGCGTTCAACTGATCCTCCGGGGTGCGGCGGTCGGGCAGACAGCCCTCCAGCTCCTGGAGGGCCACCTCCACCATGCCGCCGCCCCGCTTGGCCGCCCGGTTTTTCCGCCAGCGGTCCAGGGACAGGTTCCGGGTGAGCTTGGCAAAAAAGGCGGAGAGGATGCCGGGACGCTGGGGGGGCATGGCGTTCCAGGCGTGGAACCAGGTGTCGTTGACACACTCCTCTGCGTCCTCCTCGATGGTGAGGATGTTTCGGGCGATGGTGCGGCAGTAGGGGCCGTATTTCAGGTCGCTCTCGGCGATGGCCTGCTGGGAGCGGGCCCAGTACAGGGCGATAATCTGGTGATCCTCCAAGACTATGACCTCCTTTTGGCATGAGGGGGATCGTTCTGGAAATATAGACGGAAACTCCCACCCGGGGTTGCGCCTGGGCGGGAGTTTTTTAAAAGAATTTATGCCAGAGGCTCAAAGTCAGAGGCGGGGTGCTTGCACCAGGGACAGATGAAGTCCTCGGGCAGGAAATCTCCCTCATAGACGTAGCCACAGACCACACATACCCAGCGCTTCTTGGCAGTGGGGGCGGCGGGAGCGGCCTGGGGCTTGGGCTTGATGTTGGCCTGGTAATAGGTGTAGGTGACGCTGGGGACGGAGTTGAGCAGGTCCCCATCCTCCACATCAGCTAAAAACAGGGTGTGGGTGCCCAGATCCAGAGTGGACACCACCTTGCAGCTCAGCCAGGCGCAGGCGCCCTGGGTCACTCGCAGAATGCCGTTGTCCCCCCGGACGGCGTGCTCCTGGTAGCCGTCAAACTTATCCACATCCCGGCCGGACTGGAAGCCGAAGCGCTGGAACAGGGAGAAGGGGGCCTCCTGGGACAGAATGGACAGGGTAAACTGGCCGGTGGCCAGCACCATGTCGTGGGTCAGATTGCTTTTGTTTACCGCAATGGTGATGCGGTTGGGCGATTCCGTTACCTGGCAGGCGGTGTTGATAATGCAGCCGTTGTCCTTGTCTCCCTGGCGGGCGGTGAGGACAAACAGGCCATAGGTCAGGGCGTACATAGCCTTGGAATTTTTCATAAATGCTCCTCCTTCATTTGCGGATGCAGCTTGCTGTCTCCAGCATACCACAGAGAGAGACAGAAGTCCAGAAAAATAAGAATCATTCTCATTTATTTTTCTCCTATCTCAGTTTACCCCAAAGAAGAAAAATGGACCGGCCGGGAAGTTATTTCCAGGCCGGTCCAAAACATGTTGGATAAAAAACGTTTACTTTTTCGCCTTGGTGTCCACAACTTCCCGGAGCATGGCGGCGAAGGCATCAAAGGACATAGCGCCCAAGTCGCCTTCGGAGCGGTGGCGGACAGAGACAGTGTTATTTTCCATATCCCGGTCGCCCACCACCAGCATATAGGGGACCTTGTCCAGCTGGGCTTCGCGGATCTTCTTGCCAATTTTTTCGTTGCGGTAGTCCACTTCCACCCGGAAGCCCTGGTCGGAGAGCTGACCGGCCAAGGTGGCGCAGTAGTCGGCGGCGCGGTCGGTGACGGGGAGGAAGCGGACCTGCTCGGGGGCAATCCAGGTGGGCAGGGCGCCAGCATACTCCTCGATGAGGTAGGCCAGGGTGCGCTCGTAGCAGCCCATGGAGGTGCGGTGGATGATGTAGGGCAGCTTCTTTTCCCCATTTTCATCGATATAGTACATGCCGAACTTCTCGGCCAGGAGCATGTCGATCTGGATGGTGACCAGAGTGTCCTCCTTGCCGTAGACGTTCTTGTACTGGATGTCCAGCTTGGGGCCGTAGAAGGCGGCCTCGTCGATGCCCACGGTGTACTCCACGTTCAGATCCTTCAGGATCTGAGCCATGACCCGCTGGGCCTCCTCCCACTGCTCGGCGGTACCCTCATACTTGTTGTTGGGGTTGGCGGGATCCCACTGGGAGAAGCGGAAGGTGCACTTGTCCAGCAGACCCAGGGTATCCAGACAGTACTTGGCCAGGTCCAGGCAGCCCTTGAACTCCTCCTCCAGCTGGTCGGGGCGGAGGATCAGGTGACCTTCAGAGATGGTGAACTGGCGCACACGGATCAGGCCGTGCATTTCGCCGGAGTCCTCGTTGCGGAAGAGGGTAGAGGTCTCGCCCAGGCGCATGGGCAGCTCCCGGTAGGAGCGCTGGCGGTTGAGGAAGACCTGGTACTGGAAGGGGCAGGTCATAGGCCGCAGGGCAAAACACTCCTTGGTCTCGTCGTAGGGGTCGCCCAGGATGAACATGCCGTCCAGATAGTGGTCCCAGTGGCCGGAGATCTTGTACAGGTCCCGCTTGGCCATCAGGGGGGTCTTGGTCAGCAGGTAGCCCCGCTTCTGCTCGGTGTCCTCGATCCAGCGCTGCAGCAGCTGGACCACCCGGGCGCCCTTGGGCAACAGCACAGGCAGACCCTGGCCGATCACATCTACCGTGGTGAAGTACTCCAGCTCCCGGCCCAGCTTGTTGTGGTCCCGCTTGAGGGCCTCGGCCTGTTTGGAGAGATACTCGTCCAGCTCATCTTTCTTGGGGAAGGCCACGCCGTAGATGCGCTGGAGCATTTTCCGGCTGGAGTCGCCCCGCCAGTAGGCGCCGGTGGCGCTGGTGAGCTTGATGGCGTTGCCCTTGATCCGGCCGGTGGAGTCCAGGTGGGGACCGGCGCACAGGTCGGTAAAGTCGCCCTGCTTGTAGAAGGAGATGACGGCGTCCTCAGGCAGGTCGTTGATGAGCTCCACCTTGTAGGGCTCCTCCTTCTCCTCCATCAGCTTGAGAGCCTCGGCCCGGGGCAGCTCAAAGCGCTCCAGCTTCAGCTTCTCCTTGCAGATCTTCCGCATTTCCCCCTCCAGGGCCTCTAAATCCTCGGGAGTAAAGGGACGGGGGGTATCGAAGTCGTAGTAAAATCCGTTCTCAATGGCGGGGCCGATGGCCAGCTTCACGTCGGGATGCAGGCGCTTCATGGCCTGGGCCAGCACGTGGGAGCAGGTGTGCCAATAGGTTTTGCGGTACTCGGGATTTTCAAAGGTAAATTCGTTTTTCAGTTCTTCTGACATAATTGATAACCTCCTCGCATGTCGGACTCGGGGGCGGGGGGCATAAAAAAACGCCCCACCCCTGATGGTATGTCAGGGGTGAAGCGGATGAGGCTCCACGGTTCCACCCTGCTTGCAAGAGTCGTTTGGGCTGCTGCGCGCCGCAAAACAGACGAAACGAAATCACTTGCCGCTTTGTGACCGCTGTAACGGGCGGGCCCGTCCCGGTTATGTCCCGGGCAGCTCAAGAGTGGTACGGCTGACGGCATCCGCAGGACACTTGCAGCAGGTTGTGTCCCTCTCTGGGCGGAGCATAGGCAGTCGCGTCTCTATCCATGCCGATTTTACGCCTGCCACTATATCACCTCCCTGGGCGGTTGTCAAGGGGGGTGGGGGTGGG
>NZ_NFMA01000017.1 GCF_002161175.1 Flavonifractor sp. An100
TTCGGCCGGCGACAGGTTTTGGCCTGCCGCTTTTTGTGCTGCGATGGTTTTTCATGAGGCGTTGAAAGCCTGTTTGTCAAGGTTCACGCCCTCGCTACTTATTTTCGTAGCAAGGTGCCGTTCCGAATGTTGGGGACCAATTCCCCGTTGACAATCGGATTTGCGGGTGTTAGACTATTGTAAGATTATTTTGACAGTCCCCTGTGAGAGTATTGTAGCATGTGAACCTACCCCCTTGTCAAGACTATTTTATAAATTTTTTATGATTGTCTATTTTGGAGGGCGCCGACATGTGGTATGCCAAGATGTACTTCTCTGAGAAAAAAGAGGTTTTCCAATTCGATAGCCACGGGATCCAGGGCGTACCCTCGACCTATCGGGAGCTCCCGTTCCTGGAGAGCCTGCTGTCTTTTCTGGAGACCGACTGTAAGGAGCTGGAGCCCCTGCTACAGCGGGCTTATGAGAATTGGTCCCTTCTGATCGACAGGGATGATAGAGATGCTGGGGTCCGTACCTTGATGGACCTGGGTGACCTTGGGAGCCGGCACATCTACCTGAATCTTCTGTATGTGCGCTGGTTTGAGCGGTTTGGACGCATGGGGATCACCCAGGACCGGGGGAGCAGGGAGGATCAGCAGATGCTGAAGGAGCTGCAGGGCATCCCGGAACAGCTCCCGCTTTATCAGCAGCAGGTACAGCGTTTCTTTGATCTCGTTCTGGATGTGGACAAGGCGGGGCGGGATCCCCAGCAGCAGGCATCGGCACACTATCTCTACGATGCCCCCAAGGACCCGTCTCTGTTCTCCTTCCGGCCCATCCCCCTCAGCTTTGAACCGGTGGAGCCGGGCCGGTGCTCGCCGGTCCTGTATCCCCTCCACATTTCGGACATGATCGACTACTCCCTGCGCAGCTGCGTGGAGCGT
Source organism: Flavonifractor sp. An100 (assembly GCF_002161175.1). Taxonomy (GTDB): domain Bacteria; phylum Bacillota; class Clostridia; order Oscillospirales; family Oscillospiraceae; genus Lawsonibacter. Next base: position 924 of record NZ_NFMA01000017.1, read on the forward strand.
GGGATCACTGTCCGGCGGTGCAAGAACTGCGGACGGTGGTTCCCACAGACCGGCCGGGTCAGCGCGGAGTACTGTGAGCGCCCGGTGGCCTCCGGCCAGCAGACCTGCCGGGAGGCCGGGGCCTTCCAGCAGTGGACCAAGAAACAGTCTGACGATCCGGTGTTCAAGGCCTACCGCAAGGAGTACAAGAAACGCTTTGCCTGGATCAAGGCCGGCCGTATCACCGACGAGCAGTTCTACGCCTGGAGCGAACAGGCCAGAGAGATGAAAAAGAAATGCGACCGGGAGGTCATCACCCTGGACGAGTTCAAGGACTGGCTGGGGAAGCCGTGAGGACGAATCGGCAGAAAATGAACAACGGGACGCGCCCAAAGGCGCGTCCCGTGTATTCTTTGTATCGGCGATGCAGTTTTTGCATGGTCCACATGTGCTTAGGCTTCCTGTTTTGGGTCTATGACTCCGTCTCATAGGGCCAGGTATTGATGCCGCCGAATTCGTAGATATTGGTGTAGCCCAGTTCTACCAGGGTGGAGGATGCTGTCTTGCTACGGTTTCCGCTACGGCAGTAGACCAGAACCGTGGAATCCTTCTCGGGGATCACCTCGGCGGCGGTATCCTCGTCGATGCTCCCCACCGGAAGCAGGACCGCACCGGAGATGTGGCTGCTGTCGTACTCGTCCTGCTCCCGTACATCCAGGATGATGACCTCCTGGGTGTCCATCATCTCTTTGGCCTCCTCCTGAGTGATCTGCTGGTAGCCGTCCGAGGTATTTCCTCCGCATCCGGTCAGCAGCAATAGGGATAACAGCAAAGAGGGGAATATTCGTTTCATTTGAGTACCTCCAGAAGTCCGGCGGCAAAGGTTTTGTGCCCCTGCTCCGTAAAGTGGACGCCGTCGTAGGCCAAGGGGATGTCCCACTTTCCGGCGTCGGCAAAGCGGATGCCCAGATGCTCTGCCAGGGTCTGACAGAGTTGAGCAAAGGTGCGGGAATCGTCAATGAGTTGTTGGTTCGGCACCCACGCGCCCAGCTGTACTGGTGGTGGGGCAATCAGCAGGATTTTATTTTGATCCAAGGAGATGCCTGAGAGGAACCGATTCAGCTTCTCAGCGGCCTGCTCCGGACTTCTGCCCTGGAGCAGGTCGTTGGTTCCCAGCATGATAATCAGCAGATCGGTGTCTTCTGGTAAAACAGGAGCGGCAGATGGGATTTCCCGGCCGTTCTCTCCCATGTTGGAGACCGTCCATCCGGTCTCCGAAGCCAGGATGTCCACCCACCGGCTGTCCCCGTCATAGCGCCCGCCGAAATAGCCGTGAGGGTCGTAACCGTAGGTGTTGGAGTCGCCAAAACAGATGACATTCATTTGGTATTTCCTCTTCTCTGCGTGATATCGGGGGAGCTTCGATAGACTCATTGCCCTATGGAGATCGTTGCTCTCAGCTCCCGTTCAAGCCGTTCTTTCTCTCCGCTTTCATCTGTCCGGAGCCGCAGTAGCGGAATACCGCATAGTTCAAAAATCCGGTTTTTCTTTTCATCTCTGTCTGCCTGGGTGCTTCCTGCAGCGTGAAACGCGACTCCATCTACCTCTACTGCCAGCAGAGGAGACTTGTCCATCCTGCGGAACAAGAGAAAGTCCACATGGGTCAGGGGATTGCGGGCGTATGCGGTTTCCTCCTCTGTCAACATGGAGTAGTCTTTCACCAGATTGACCAACGACACATGGACTGCACAGTCCACAAAAGAAAACTCTTCCTTCTGGAGAACATCCTGGATCACAGCATAGAGAAGATTTTCCGAGTCATATTCCGAAACTCGCCCATGCTTTTTTAGAAAAGCCCGCCGCTGCTCGGCGTACCCCTGATAGAGCAAGTCAAAAACGGAGTAGACCGAACTCTCGATCACCGCACAGTTGTTGTACTCGATATAGCGGGCCAGATCACCGTAGTTAGTCCGATCATTTTGTGGATCCTGAGAGGTGATAACAGTTAGAGATTTGACAGCCCGGGATACCGCTACATTCAGCATTCTGGGGTCATCCACAAAGTCGGTAATAACATTATCCACCGAGGTGAGAATGATGGCGTCCTTTTCCCGGCCCTGGAACTTATGGACGGTAGCCACTTCCAGGTTCTTGCCCAGCTGTGTTTGAATTGCCGCCACCTGATCTCTGTATGGTGTAATGATGCCGATACTCCCATACCCTTGTCTCGCCAGACTTGGAAGTACCTCCTGCCGAATCACGTCGATCTGTCTTTGATTCAGGTGACCACGGGCGTGGTTGCCAGGCGCTGTCCGATACATGGTCAGGACATCCGGCTCTTCATGGTCCTCTGTCATGACGATGAGCTTCCCACCGTAGAATTTCTGATTGCAGAAATTGATGATCTTGGGATGGCAGCGATAGTGTTCCCGCAGGAGAACAGTGGGAGCCTCCGGCCATGTGGCAATGGCGGAGGAGAGCAGACTGTGGGAAGAGAAATGGTAGATCTCCGGGAGAGAATACCGCACCCAGACTGCCTCGCTGTCCTGGAAGTTTTTGCTGTCCAGCACATTGGGAAGTTGCTGGAGATCTCCCACAATGACGATATTACGAGCACTTGCAAAGGCGAGTACACCTGTGGCTAAATCTACTTGGGAGGCCTCGTCCACGATCAAGTAGTCATAAATATGTTCAAAGCTTAGCGTGCCTTTAATGGAGTAGGTCGTACTTAAGATTACTGGATACTCCCGGTTAAATTCCCCAGACTTCCCACGAAAATCCCGCATCTCAAAGCGACGACGTGGCTCCTGCCAATGGAATTTTTCACTCAGCTCCGCCCGGAACAACCGCAGAGACTTTTCCGTCAGTTCCGCCATCTTTTCGTCAAATGAATATTGCTCAAGTTTCTTCTCCAGTTGAGCCTGCTCTTCCGCCAATTCTTGTCGGCGTACCACATAGAATTGCCGCTGGAGGTATGGAATCACCAGTTCTGACGTCTGGAGGAACACTTTCAGCGCACTGCGATTGAAGCGAAAGAGAATGGATATCTTTTGGAGCAGACCCAATTTACTCTCCTGCTGGGCATGCTGCTCGTATTCTAACCACAGGGATAAGATCTTTTGGGAGGAGAGGCCCTTCACCTCATCCTTTGGTGCCTGGGCATAGGTGTTGTAGTACTCACTAAAATAGTGTTGTTCCGGCGTCAGTTGGAGGAGTTCCTGTTCAATGGCAGCAATGCGGTTCTTCGCATTGAGCATCTCACCGAGTTCTTTAGAGAGGACGGTCACCTCTTGATCCAACTGCGATTTCTCCTCCGGCTCCATAACCCAAGCCGACATGTCTGGATATTGTCCAGTCTGTGTCTCCAGAAAATGCTCCTTATTGGAACGACTCCCCAGAAAAGCAGTCAGAAACGAGAGCCCCTTCTTCTCCAATTTTTCCGCCACATTCAAGGTGGCGGAGTTATTGTTAGAGACAACGGCTACCGTCTGACCATTTCGAACCGCATTGGAGATGATATTCAGAATGGTTTGTGTCTTTCCGGTACCGGGAGGTCCCTGAATGATGCTGACCTGGGAGGAAAGGGCATTCTCCACTGCTGTTTTCTGGCTTTGGTTCAGGCCGAAGGGGTAGATGACTGCCTCAGGGAGCGCCTGCACTGCGGGCTTCTTGGAAGAATCCAGATAGCAAGACAGCACGGTTACGTCGCTGACACTTTTGATCCGCTCATACTGGGCGCTCAGAATGTTGAGGCCGCCTTCGGCTACCAGGCTGACCGCCGCTGCTGTTTCTTTGAAGTATTCAAAAACGCCCGCCTGCTTCTGGTCCTTCAGGCAGTTTTTCTGGAGTTCCACTTGGCCTTTGGGGTATGTAAGGGCCTTTTTTCCTGTTCGGAGAAAACGGTAAAAGGGGCCAAAATCCAGAATCACATCAACCTGTGAAAGAGGATTTCCGTTCACGGCAATAATGAACTGCGATGGATCAATCCGGTTCTGTACCTTCAGAAGCTGTACTTTTTCGGCATGGTAGTGATAGGCCTTTGGGGAATTGGTATAGATCACCTCGCACATACCGTTCTGAAAACGGAAGCTGGCGACGGAGTCGGTTTTATCCTGGCCATTGATTAAAATCAGGTATTGTTCTCCGTTCACCATGCTCTTCCTCCGTATCATGCAATTTTACCGCATCACTTTGTCCAATAGAGCCTGATATCCATCGATTACATCATAGACTACATCTCCGCTGCTGATAGCCTTAAAGTGCTCTCTTGCGCAGTGAATCTTGGCCTTTTCAATATCCCGCAGTTGCATAGATCGCATGGAACCCTTGGTCTCCGCCACAAAATAGATGTGTTTCACCTTTCCTTCATAAAAGGCGATGGCCCAATCCGGATTATAGCGGCCCACCGGCGTGGAGATGTAAAACCCATCCGGCAGTTTCACATAGACGGCTACCTCTGATTTGATTTCCAGATCGTTGGCAAAATCCCGCTCGTTAGTGGAGTCATAGAGAATATGGTCATAGAGATGTTTGTCCGCCTTCATCGCATTGGTGCCCAGCCTGCCTTTGAGGGTGGGCTCGGTAAACACATCTGTGTCATAACGGTCATCCAGAACGTGATAGGTGATGTGCTGAATGATAGCGGTGGCCTTCTGATCGTTGATAAGAGACGCGGCCTTTATAATGAACTCCTCCGGGTTCTCCTGGAACTGATTGAACACTACCGGCTGAATCCCGGTCAGGATGGCGATTACCGCTTTGCGGGTCAGGCTGGTTTCCTCCACCAGTTTGCCTACCAGGTCATACTTCACAGCACTGTTCGCTCGTACCTGCTTATCCTGGGAGTACAACTCGGATTTCTTTTTGGAGAAAGAACTTCCATCCAGTAGTGATTCCTTAGATTTGACTTCTTCCATGGAACCACTCTCTACCCTAAAATAGATTTTGGAAACTCGCAGATCCTTATCAAGAGATTGAATGGCCTTTTGGATTAGCTCTTGGGTGTCAAAGTCCACCACATAGACGGACTTGCTGTTAATTCTGGACCAGAGAGCCTTGAACTCCGGCATGGCCAGCTTGTCCGGGTCCACCTGCAGCTCCACATTGTTGCTCCGGGCGTTCTCTGGCTTCATAGCCCTGTCATTGTACACGGAGTCCAGAATTTCCAGAACAGAATCGGCGCAGTCTGCCGCTTCCTCCGCAATCTTCACCTGTTTGTTGGCCTTATCCTCGAAGAACTTGTCGGTCAGAGCGCCCTTGCGGTCCACATAGCCGTTGATGATCAGGTCATAGCAGATAGCCTGGGCGAGAACATCGTCCACCACCTGCTCATTGCCAGAGGTATCCCGGAGGACTTTACCCTTGAACAAGTCCGCCGTGACCGCACGGGGACGATCCGCCACGGCTTCAGCCATTTCAGACTGCAATCCCCGTGCAAAGCTATCATAGCTCTCGCTGGCGATGACCGTCAGCACATTGATGTTGTGGACGTCGTTTCCCAGCACATTGGCGTCCATACGCTCACCGTCCTGGTTGACGCACAGGCGGAGACCACGGCCCACCTCCTGGCGCTTGCGAACCTCACTGCTGCTCTGTTTCAGCGTGCAGATCTGGAACACATTGGGGTTGTCCCAGCCCTCCCGCAAGGCGGAGTGGGAGAAAATAAACCGCACCGGAGACTTTTTGGGGTCCCGGTCCAACAACAGCTCCTTGTTCTTCATGATCAAATCATAGGCGTCTTTGTCGTCGGAAGTCCGCTCCTTTTTATCGCCCAGCTTGCTGTCGGTCATGTGTCCTTTTTTATCTACAGAGAAATAGCCCGCATGGGTGTCCTCAGCCTTGATGGATTTCAGATACTTGAGATATTCATCCTCCCCGATGCCAAGCTGCATGGTGGAGAGAATGTCGTTGTACTCCTCCTCGAACATATCCGCAAAGATGCCGTTGTGGGGCTGTCCGGCGGCGTCGTACTGCTTGTAGTGGGCCACCTCGTCGATGAAGAACAGAGAGAGCACTTTGATGCTCTTATAGAACAGCTGCCGCTCCCGCTCGATGTGGGAGAGAATTGTCTCCCGGATCTGGATGCGGCGGAGCTGTTCTTCCGTGACCTTGCCTACCACGTCCCCTGCGTAGAGCTTGACACCGTTCAAAAACTCCAGGGAGTCGTCCCGACCGTCAATGGCCTTCACAACGAAGCCGTTTTTATACTCCTCCAGCTTGGTGACGTCCCCGGAGTTGTCATAGAGGTTGTAGCCGATGCCCACCTTACGGGAGATCTTCCGCAGGCCGGACTTCCCCATATAGTCGAACTGGATGGTGGCCGTGGGGGCTGCCTTGGAGAGGTTGATACCCTCCAGGTATACATAGCCGTCAGTGGCGGTGGAGCCGCTTTCGGTAATACCCTTGACGGCGATTTTCTTCACCAGCTTCTTGTTATATGCCTCCATGGCGTCCAAACGATAGACCATGTTGTAGATGCTGTCCGACTTATGAGTAGCGGAGTAGCGCAGGGTGAAGAGGGGGTTGAACTCTTTCAGCCGCTCCTTGGTCTGCTTGCCCTCCACAGATTGGGGCTCGTCGATGATCAGGATGGGGTTGGTTTTGGCGATGATGTCAATGGGGCGGCGGGAGCGAAACTCATCCAGCTTCATGTAGATGCGCCGGGCGTCCTTGCCCCGGGCGTTGAAGGCCTGGGAGTTGATAATCATCACATTGATGGAGCTGTCCGAGGCAAAGCGGTCAATCTCCGTCAGCTGGGCGGAATTGTAGATAAAGAACCGGATCTTCTTCCCATACTCCTCCGCAAGGTGCTCCTGGGTCACCTGGAAAGACTTGTAGACACCCTCCCGGATAGCCACGCTGGGTACCACCACGATGAACTTGCTCCAGCCGTAGTGCCGGTTCAGCTCGTACATGGTCTTGATGTAGGTGTAGGTCTTGCCCACGCCGGTCTCCATCTCGATGGTCAGATTATAGCGGCCCTCCAGCCGGGGAGAGGGGGCGATCTGGTTGGCCCGCTGGATCTTGTTCAGGTGCTCCAGCACCACCTGATCGCTGAGTTCCGGGACGATGGGCTCATTGCGCCAGCCGGTAAAACTCATCTCCTCCAGGGTGAGCTGGTGAGCGTCGGAGCCCCGGTCCATCAAATAGGTGGGGGTCAGGTAGGGCTGCCCGGCGAACACATCCACCACGGCCTTAGCGGCGTCAGCCTGAAATTTTTGATGTTTGAATTGGAGTTTCATTTCTGTACTTCCTTATGCTGGCGTGTTAAAGACCGATTGAAGGACATAGGGGAGCGCAATTTTACCTACTTCAAACCCTTTTTCCGCAATCCATTTCAACACGCCTTGAGCCTTTTCCCATTTTGATTCTTTTGATTTCTCCGCAGACAGAGAGGCTAATTTCCCGCATAAGGTATCTTTGTCCTCGGCTGATAATGATTCCTGTGGTAAAGAATTGATGTCAGAAACCGTTTGATCCAGAGAAATAGAGATACTGTTTTTCATTGCCTGCTGAACATTTTGAGTGACGTTTACAGAATTATCATTGTTGCGGAGTAATTTATGCAGTCCAGAAGCTAAATTGAGTTTATAATTATAAAGTTTAGCACGAAGTATAGTAGCGTCACCGATATTGTCGACAGGGGTTGTCATATATACATGATGTGGGCTGTATGCATCAAGTCCACTTCTTATCCCATCAATTTCGTTTTCATAAACCGCAACAATTTCATGCCGTAATTGTTTAGCTAATTCATCGCTTTTCTTTGAAATTGCTTCGTCAAGTTTCTCTATATATTCATCAAGTAGTTGAATTTTTTCTTCCATCGCATGAGTCATAAACATATCCCCCTCAAATCACCTTTACCCGGGTATCCGGGGCCAACAACTTGAAAATCTCACCCACGTTGATCTTCTCCGGACTGGTGGCAAAGCTACTGTCCCGGAACACGGCCCGGAGAGGCTTCCGCTTGGCGATCTCCCGGATGACGCTCTCCGGGATGTTTTCGTCAAAGCAGGCGATCAGGTCGCCGTCGTTGTATGTGTGAACGGTGCAGTCCTCCACCTGCTCAGAGCGATAGGGCATGGACAGGGGCAAGCCCCACTCCAGCAGGCAGCCGAACAGCAAGTCCAGGTCCGTGCGGTCGGGCTTGATATTGCTCTCCATCTTCTGGAGCATCTGCTGGTCGTACTCCTGGGCGGAGTAGTAGACGGCCTCCATGTTGGTCTCGTCCAGTTTGAGGACACGGAAACCAATATCCAAATCGTCCGCCATTTTCTTTTTAGCAGTAACAACTTCTGGGGAGTCAGACCATTCTGCATAAACGAACCCCATTGGTGTTCCGTGTTCTTTTTTGAACTTTTCCATTGCACGAACAGCTGTTCCTTCTTCCTCCAAGGCCTTTTTTGCCATATCGCCCGCCCGACGAATGCGTTCTTTACCGATTTCGCAGAGGGTATCATATTGTGGAGATGGACTTTTTTCTGGCAACTGAACCAGAATGAATTTACGGTGTCCACCGTCTTGAGCATTTTTTCGCATGACAGCGTGAGCGGTAGTAGCAGAACCCGAGAAGAAGTCCATCACAATGGAGTCCTGGTCCGTGGCAATGGTCAACATACGGTCCAGTAGACGAACTGGCTTCGGTGTGTCAAATGGAGCGGAACTATCAAACAAATTTTTAAGTTCTTTTTTGGCTTCGTCAGTGTGCCCCACTTCTTCGTATGGCCAAAAGTTTGTAGGCAATTTGCCAACAACCTTATTGATATATGTTTTTCGGCGAATTCCGCCTCTCCCGTTTTGAGTGAAATAGAATCTTGGCCATTGGCCACGCTCTAATACAGCTTCTGCCTGAGCCTGCGCAACTTCAAGCGGTTCTACCAGTACCAATGCTTTTACATCTTTTTTGACGTCATCAGAAGAGATACCGCAGATTTGTGCTCGCTTTTCTGCATCTTGCAAGTCCTTCAAAGTGTACTGTGTCCACCCATTCATAATTTCCAACATAGTATCCTGTTGATAACGCCAATGGGCACCGCTATATGGATATATCATTTCGCCGGTGAAAGGATGCTGTATTGCATACACCATGCCTTGATGAGTTGAAGCATCCGCCGCAAAAGCATCACTGCTTGTCCAAGGCATGATATCATTATCTGGATTCTTGTATTTCGCATCCATTTCCGCTGTGCGAGGCAGATAATTTGGCATCCAAGAGGTTTGCTTGCTATATACAACAATATGTTCCACTTCACTGACGACTCCTTTGGAATCGTTCCGAGGAGAATATGTTCTCTGCCAGGAAATGTCCGCCACAAAATTGCTTTCTCCAAACACTTCTCTGCACATCTGCAAGAGATTAGCACACTCGTTATCATCAATCGAAATGAAAATGACCCCATCGTCCGCCAGCATATTTCTCGCCAGCATCAGCCGCGGGTACATCATGCTACACCAGTCGGAGTGGAACCGGGGATTGCTCTCGGAGTTCTCCGCAAACTGCTTGTTGCCCTCTTCGTCAAACAGGCCAATCTGCTGGTCATACTCCTGCTTGTCCATCTCAAATCGGTCGTTGTAGATGAAGTCGTGGCCGGTGTTGTAGGGCGGGTCGATGTAGATCATCTTCACCTTGCCCAGATAGGCCTCCTGGAGCAGCTTGAGCACCTCCAGGTTGTCGCCCTCGATATACAGGTTTTCGGTGGTGTCCCAGTTCTTGCTCTCCTCGGGGCAGGGGCGCAGGGTCTTGCGGATGGGCTTGTTAGCCTCCACGATGGAGGCTTTCTTGCCCACCCAGGTGAACTCGTAGGCCTCGTCCCCCTCCAGCACATCGTCGGACAGCATCTGCTTAAGCAACTCAAAGTTGATGGCCTTTTTCAGCCCGCCCTTGCCGTCCGGGCCCTCTGTGATGCACCCGGGGAACAGGGCGGCGATCCTCTCTATATTCTGTGCCGTCAAGTCCGGCGTCTCAAATTTCATGTGGTCCATTATGAAGTTCCTCCATTATCGAAAATTGCGGACCTTAACCTTCGATGCAATCTCACTTGCTCGTTTATCAAATGCAATATTTACATAGCTTTCGGGATCGGCAACAAAATCATCCCATTTTACGAGAACACAGTACCGTTCACTTTCGGACCATGCGCACCCAGAATGAGGCTCTATGTAGTAATTTGTGCTGAACTCTCGAATTACAGTGGAGTCTCCAATTACAACCGTATTGTGTGTACCGCCGCAAGTAAGGCATTGGTGACTCCCTTTATAAATGCGGTCATACATTTCCGGTAGGACTACACCCAAAATTCCGTTTCGAGTGTTACCAACCCCATTATATAGAGAAGCTTGCAATTCTCGTTCAATAAAATAGTTTTTTCTTCGTCCCATGAAATCACAGCCTTCATTTTCAGAGGAGTGTGTTCCAATCACGAAGATTGTTACAGTAGAGTCCTGGAGATAATCCTGGCGAATTGTTTTCATAATGTAGTCACCATCATTGCTGTTGATAACTCGGTCAAGCCCTTTGTTAATCAAATCCGACTTTGCAATCAACTTATCAATGCGCTCCCGATACCATTGATCTTCCTTTTTGAAAGAAATAAAACATTTGTGCCCCATGGTAAACCTCCTATGCTTCAAGCCTCAAATCGCTTTTTTATATCGTACAAACTAATTTTATCCAAGCAATCATTTGTGAGAACAATTTTCGCTTTAGCTGGATATTGAAATCGAATACGACTGACTTTGAACGTCCAAATAATTATTTCAAGAAGTTCTTGATCCGTAATATTTTCGTAGCCTCGGAAGCGAGTGATTCCTGAACCAAGTAATGGTAAAACCACCGTGTTTCCACCATAATGAATATCACACTCATTCCACATATTCATTAGGCAAGAAGTGAAGTCATTAATCTCTAAAAACGCACGATTATCTTTGTCAAAGTGGGTAAATGCAAGGAGAAAATATTCACCATTTTTTATTATAGTTCCAAGCCTATATTGGTTTGTCTTGCCAGTTTTTCTTTCGCATTTTCCAAGAATATATTCTGCTGAATGTGAATCTGAATCAATGGTTTTATCCAAGTCGGAGGGATTCAGATAAAAGCGGGTGATATATTGCCCATTTAATGTGTTTTTTGAAATCAATGTGCCGTCTACTTTTGTGTCAAAAAATTCGTTAAACGGAATAATTTTGAAACCATCCTCTGAAAAAATGTCACCCGTTTCGATTTCCATTGTTGAGTTATTTATTTTTAACGATATTTTCTTGAGATTATTCGCACGATACCACCTGAAAAGAAATACTACGACAAGAAAAATGGCAAACGCAATAAAGCAACATGTTTTTTTGTCATCGGGGATATCCAAAAACAGAAAAGTAAGTGAGGCAATAACGCTAACGATAGAGAGAGTTGCGTAGTATTCCTTCCATAATTTCTTGTTTAGGAATTTAACTTTCATAATTACAACATCTCCAATTCCCTCTTCAACTTCTTTATGTTTACATTTATCTCCACCTGCCGGTTGAGTTGTTTTTCCTTCCTGATCTTGTTCTCCAACACTGTAATCTGTTTCTGGAGCTGCTGCCGCCGGAGGTCCCTCACCACAGACTCATGCAGGCTCTCCGCTTCGGCAGGCACAAGGCTTTCCCCGGCGACTTGCCGCACAAAATTTTCATACACGGCGTCCAGGGAGTGGCCCTCCATGCAGAGGGGGAGCTGGACTGCTTCCATCCAGTCGGTGTGATAGTATTGGCTGACTTTGAAGGCGGAACTGCCGGAGGCGGCTTCTTTGTAGCCGATCCAGGCCTGGTATTTTCCCCCGTATTCCAGCAGGAAGAGAATGTGGTAGGGGATCTCTCTGTCGATTTGGAGCAGGACGGATTCGTCAAATGAGGGCTGGCTGAGCCGGAGTTCCAGCACCTCAATCTCTGTGACAGCCTCTCCCGGGGCCAGATTGACCGTTGCGGCGGCGATCTTGTTCCGCCACCAGATGATCTTAACCTGCTCTGTAAAGGCCCGCTTTAGGCCAGGCGTCACTGTCAGGTTCTCATAGAACTTTTGCTTCGGAATACGCTTATTGAATTCTGTAGTTTTTGGCAGGCCCAGCACAGGATCACCCCTTTTCCCTTATGCATGTCAACAAATATTACTTTAGCAATCCATTTTCTCTTAAATAGTCAAGGAACTTCGCCATTATTTCCTCGGTTCTATCCAAAATATCTTTTTCGGTAAAGTCTGTCAAAGTTTCAGAGAGATGATGCAACTCATGGTTTCTTGTGCCCTCCTTCTTCTGATTGCGACTATTCACAAAGCCTTGGTAATACTTGATTTTATCCTCAAAGCGATAATCAGCGGCACGGATATTAATGCGTTTTTCCAAAAGAGCCTTGTTTCCCAGCGCCTCCAGATTTTTTACATCTGTTAGAGACTTATCTTTGTCATAGCGATTCCTGGCATAGATATGTTCAATCTCAAGTACCGTTTCAAGGGGAAAAAGCTCCTGATCATCATCTTGGAACGTCCACCATGCTAACATCGATTTTGTGATCGGTCTACTATTGTTGAATGTAAAGTTAGCAAACATGCTCTGCACCTTATCCGCCTCAAACTTGAAGTCGACAAAAGTAACCGGCTGGCTGTTGACGATACTGACCATCTCGGCATATATAGGGGTACGAAGTGCATTTACCCCAGGGTTTGTAACTGCATATGTCCAGATAAATCCAGTGATTTTGCTGAGGAACCGATAGAACTGGTCCTCATCTAACAGTCCTTCGCTATCTCGATTCTGCATAAAGAACACGGAAACAACATAGGTCCACATACCATTTGGGGCATAATTTAATACAAATAGGCGGCGCAAAATCCGTTGTGAGAACCGATCTTTATCTTGATTGATGACATCCTCCCAAAAATGAGCAAGTGTAATCAGATCATTAAACGTATCTTCTCTTTTGAGTAAGGTGTAATTGTCTTTCTCATAAAATTTGCGCAATGCTTCAGTCGTGGAAGACTTGATTCCCTGCTTGGCACGGATATAATACATGTACCGTGTAAACAGTTCATCCATTGGCGTTCCGTTTAGCGGATGGAAAATTGATTCCGTTAATTCCTCCAGATCTTTCCACTGCTTAATAAATAGATCCTTTTTTCCGATATCAGAGTAATATTTGTAAAACTGTGCCTTGAAAATATCAGAATCAGAGAGTGGCATTCCTCGGTCATTTAATGTTGAAAAGATTCGGAGCGCAGTGTCCTGCGATTCTGCTTCGATAGGGAGGAGAATGCAGTTGTTCATGATTCGAGTGGGTAAATAAGCAAAATACGTCGGATACTTTGCTAAAAAGTCGTCAATACAGTTCTGAAAGAACCGGTAATTGGCGGCATATCTGCTTTTTTGCCCAGGTTTTACAACACCCGTTTTCAATATCTCAAGAAATTCGTCTTTGTCTTTATCAGTGGCAACTTCAGAATCAATCTTTAGAGCTGACATATCAGGCTCACCAAATTCATCCGTTTTCCAGATACATTTCTCAATATTCTGTTTTGTAGCAACAGAGGCCTTGTCTTGCATGTGGCCAAATTTTTCATAGAAGGCACGTAAAAGTAGCATTAGCGTAGTAAGCCGTTGTTGTCCATCAATCACTTCCATCTTGGAGACACTATTTTTGAAAGTAACGATTGGTCCGAGAAAGTATTCACTATTACTGTCAAATTCTGTGCGTCCTTCGTCTGGAATTGCGAATGAAAAGATATCATCCCAAAGGGTCTGACACTCAGTTTCACCCCACGCATAGGGACGCTGGTAATCAGGAATCAAAAAGTCTGCTCGTTTATCCTGGAATAAATCTTTAATTGTCTTTTGGTCCACGTTCAGCTTCGACATTTTTCTTCCTCCAATAAGCTTATCTAATTCGACTTCCGATTACTACTTCACAACTAAAAAGCAGATCAACTCAAAATCATCCAGCCCGGAGATCTGGGAAAGCAGAGCCGTCGTGCCGCCGCTTTTGAACAGGCTGTCGATGTCGCTCTCTTCCTTCACATCGATGATGGAGTTGACCGCCTCACTCAGCAGTTCTGACATCTCAGCCATATTCCGGCCATCGTCAGTCTCCTGATTGAATTTCCGGCAGAGGTCGGAAATAGGTTCCGTTCTGCCTCTGCACAGCAGGCGGATAGTGTCCAGCATCTGCTTGGGGTTGAGATAGTCGCAGAGGATCTCGCCATCCATCCCGATGTAGACCATGTAGAACGGATGGATGCGGTTCCGGTGGTCTACGTTTACGCTGTCGTTGACATTCCGAAGGACGAAGATGGCGCCGGCCGGGGCGTCCTCCCGGGCCGGGACTACGGCGTGCATCCCATGAGGCGTGGTCTCCACATCATGGTGGTGTTTCATATACTCCAAAAGGTCCAGGCGGAATTCGTTGAGACCCAGATCCATGATGGAGATGCCGCTGGACATCTCCTCGATGTCCACGACTTCCTCCTGAAGCCGCTTTAGTTGCTGGCGGCGATACTCTAAATCTCCCTTTTCTTCGGAATTGATGGGATCATCGTCGCCGGTGGAAGTCATAACAGAAATCTTCATGCGGGTCTCCACCCGGCTTTTCAAATTGATGTATTCGTCCAGGTCCATATCCGGCCAGAAGTTCACCAGCTGGATCACCTGGTTCCGGCTTCCAATGCGGTCGATCCGGCCAAACCGCTGGATGATGCGGACCGGGTTCCAGTGGATGTCATAGTTGATGAGATAGTCGCAGTCCTGGAGATTCTGGCCCTCGGAGATGCAGTCGGTAGCAATCAGGATGTCCAACTCTTCCGTACTGCCCGGCATCAAAATATCCCGGCCTTTTGAGATGGGGGAGAAACAGGTAAGGACCGTATTCAAGTCCGCCCGCAAGCGGGGAATCGTCGTCCTGCCGTCTACGGTGCCCGTGACCTCCGCTGTGTTTAGACCAAAATTCTGTTTGACAAAGGGAGCGACCTGATGATAGAGGTAGTCCGCAGTGTCGGAGAAGGCGGTGAAAATGATGATTTTCCGGTTTCCGGAATTGATGGGATGCTCTTGTTTGTCCCGGATCAAGTTCAGCAACGTTTGCAGTTTGGTGTCGTGCTCTGGTGTGATGTCACCGATCATCAGGGAGAGCAGCTGCAGATTGTCAGCGTCTTTTTCCAAATCCCGCAGCCAGGAGAAGTAGTCCATATCTGCCAGATCGATTTTGATCTTCCGACCCACGGAGAAATAGTCGGTGTTCTGGTCATCCAGATCAAACTCGTCGGCGTCAGAAAGTTCTTGCAAGTCCAAAATCTGCTCACCGGACTGGTAGGCGTGGATCGTCTCAATGGTAGACTGGATCAGTTGATAGACCCGGTCAATGGTGAGCCGGAAGGCGTAGACCGAACTCTCCAACCGTTTGAGCAGATTGATGCTCATCAGGCGCCGAATGCCTTCCTCCCGGCCCTTCTGGGTCAGGCTTGTCCCCTTGTTGTGGGTGAGATCCTCATATTTGGAAAGCCGGGAGGACATGATGTAATAGGTGGGGGTGTAGATTGAAAGATTCAGAGAGATCAACAGCTCATAGATTTGATTGTAGTTGATGGCATCCCCCAAATCGGTCAGGCAGGGGCGCAGGGAGATGGGCTTGAGTCGCTCCGGAAATTTTCCAATGTCCGTGGTATCGTAATACTTCTCAATGTGCCGCCGGGAGCGGGCGATGGTCACGCTGTCCAGCACTTCAAAGAAGTCAAAGTCCAGCATTTTCAGCAATGCGTCCGTAGTGCGTTCTTCGGCGGGCAGACGGCTCCACACATTAAAGGCTTTCTGGGCCCGGCGGAAAATTTCATCAATGGAGGTGCTGGTGTCCAGCTTCTCATTGATTTGGGTGGAATCTCCCTCATAGGCCAGAGCAAGCTGATTTTTCAGGTCAATGAATCGGTTGTTGACCGGGGTGGCAGAGAGCATCAGTACTTTGGTGCGGACACCTGCCCGGATGACTTTGTTCATCAATTTCAAGTAGCGGTTTTCCTTAGCGCCCTCGCCAGAAATTTCCCCGCCATTGCGGAAGTTGTGGCTCTCGTCGATGACCACCAGATCATAATTACCCCAATTCAGACGATCCAAATCAATGCCGTTGGATTTGCCTTGTTCTCGGGACAGATCCGTATGATAGAGCACGTCATACCGTAGGCGATCTTCGGCGATTGGGTTGTTAATATAGTTCCCTTTATAGGTGTTCCAGTTCTCGGACAGTTTCTTGGGGCACAGGACCAGGACAGATTTGTTGCGGTTTTCGTAGTATTTGATGACCGCCAAGGCTGTGAAGGTCTTGCCCAGGCCAACGCTGTCTGCCAGAATGCAGCCGTTGTACTTTTCCAATTTGTTGATGATAGCAAGGGCGGCATCTTTCTGGAAGTTGTAGAGCAGGTTCCAAATCTTGCTCTGTTTGAATCCCGTTGCCTCGTTGGGCAGAACATCCTCCGAGATGTCATCCAAAAATTCGTTGAAAATATTATACAAAGTAAAGAAATAGATGAAGTCTGGGGAATTTTCTCGATATGCAGTAGAGATACTGTCAAGTACCAAATCTGTGACATCCTGTAAGCGAGTCTTATCGTTCCAAATTTCCTCAAACAACTTCAAGAAATACCGGCTGTTTTCATGGGAATCCGTTTTCTGAACAGGGTAATAGGCATTGTTGCCCCGCTCACAGCCCAGATCCACTGTGGTAAAGCCGTTGATGGGCATATAGGTGCTCTCATCCACAGTCAGAAATCCCATCATCTGTTCCTGCGTCACATTGGACTTGAAAGTCACCTTTTTCCGCACCCAATCGGCGCACTCTTTGGCAATGGCCTTTTGGGTCAATTCATTGCGCAGTTTGATCTCAAAATCAGTCCCATACAGGCTACGCTCCCGGTTCAGTCTGGGGATATAGAACTCCCGCTTCTCTTTGGGAATCTTCTCCTGGATGAACGTAGGAGAGGTGAAGATAAATCGCAGCTCATCAATGCTGTCCAGCTGCTTCTTCAGCTCTTGATAGGCATAGATGGAGAAACAGGCGGCGGCGATGGATACTTTGCTTCCTTTTTTGATCGAGGCCTGCAAATCAGACCGCACTGTCTGATTGATATTGTCTAATATCTGCATAACGGCCTCCTTCAGCGGCCAGAAGTTTCAGGATTTTCGGCAGAACATTCCTTTTTCTTTCGATACTTCTCAGAAAAACCGATATATTTTCCGCTTTTGATTCTGGCGTCACCAGGCTTTTGAGCGTCTTTTGGAATCGCCCAGCTTCGTCCCAGGCGTTCTGCGCCGGAGATTCGGCCAGAGGCGCACAGAATCTGGACCCGGCGGGAACTAATCCCCCATTTTGCAGCCGCATCAGAAATGGTCATGTAATCCATCTGGGTCCTCCTAATCGACAGTACTACAAATTCCTCTTAATTCTGATAATACACGATTTGGCGAATATTATCAACATAAATCTACAATTTTAGCCTGCCGTGCCCCGGTTCCTTCGTGTTGTGTGGCACGACCTGTCATATGTAGAAAATTTGTAAGTTTACTATCGTTGTGAAACTGAATTTGTTCCAATATAATAAAACTAAAGTAAATGGTGAGGATTTTCACAGAAAGCAGGTGGCGCAAAATGATTGACCCTACCATGGAAAAGAAAGCCGCATCCGTCTTTCCAACTACTTTTCCTGGTGCCCCGGTGATCTACCTGAACACATACTCCGATGAGGGGAAACAGGTGTTTGATGCTGCGCAGGCGGTTGGCTGCCCGCCGTTCAATTTGGTGACCGTCAGCGACTTGGCTTGGAACCACGACATGGCCCTATGGGACAGTCCGGCGGCCTTCAAGAAGGGGGAACCCTTTACCGGCGGTGCGGACGACTATCTGCGGCTGCTGGTTGAAGAAATCATACCCAGGGCAGAAAAAGAGTCGGTCGGGCCTCCGGCGTGGCGGGGAATCGCTGGATACTCTTTGGCTGGTCTGTTCGCCCTGTACGCCATCTACCGGACGGATGTGTTCTCCAGGGTGGGGTGTATGTCTGGTTCCCTGTGGTTTCCTGGTTTCAAGGAATACGTCTTTTCCCACGAACCGAAGCGTCGGCCGGACTGCATCTATTTCTCTCTGGGGGACAAGGAGGCCAAGACCCGCAATCCGGTTCTGAAAACAGTTCAGGAAAATACAGAGGAGATCCAGAGTTTTTACCAGGGCAAGGGTATCGACACGGTGTTCCAGCTGAATCCCGGAAATCACTTCGTCCGGGGAATCGAGCGGACGGTGGTGGGCATTCAGTGGCTGTTAAGCAGATAGAGGATAGCCTTCGGCCCTTATTCTTTGAATAGGCGTGTGAAAAATTGATACGCCTGCCGCGCAGAAAGGACTTGCTTAACACCCCCGGCAGAGGTACAATACCCCAAACCCAGAGTCGTGAAAAAACGCTTCCGGGCCGGGGTTGGCAGACACCTGCCGCCCCTGGTCAGGAAGCGTTTTTGACCCCATATTTGACCACAGTCAGGACCGGAACACGTGGAAACAGCGGATTTAAGAGCGCTAAAAAATATCAGGTACCGAGCAGAAAGCGCCGGAAAGCACTACAAATCACCATAAAAAATTTGGTTCAAGCGTTTGGGAGCAAGATGCCGGGAGTTCGAGTCTCCCCACTCGGACCAACTAAGGTTGCCAAAAAAGATGCAACCCCTGAAACCCTTGCTACGGCAAGGGTTTCAGCCGTTTCAGGGGACAAAATCGAGCACCAGCCGAGATGGAGATGCAAAAGGCCATTTTCGTGATGTGGGGTGATTCGAACCTCTGAGCAAAGAGAAAACAGCGAGAGAAGCCCCCGCTGGTAGTTCAAAGCGAACTGCTAGCGGGGGCTTCTCGCTTTTTATTACGTAGCTGTTTCAGTTGGTGGTATTGCTTACTTTGTCCCTGCTTCCTTGGTGGTCTTGATAATAGCTTTCGGCCATGGCTTTGGATATACTTGCGTTGCAAAACGAGGAAAGGAGAGCAGGCCATGGCAGACAAGAAAAATCTATGCGCCCAGATCGACATCGCCCTGCATAACCGGGTAACGGAAGAAAAAGACCACCTGGAAATGACTACCAGCCAGTACATCACCCATTTGCTGATAGAATACTACGAGATAAAAGAAAATGGAGGAAAACCGATTATGGCAAATAACGGCAGCAGAACAATGGCCTTTCAGGTCTCAGAGGAACTGTTCCAGCGGATCAAACAGTGCCTAGAACGCATGAGTGCACGAAATGGCAGAAAGATGACTCAGCGGGAGTTTGTCCTAGGCTTAATTGAGAAGGCCCTGGAGAAGGATGAAAATGAGTCTGTGGAGGAGATAGATACACAAGAGAGGCAGGAATCATATGGCGCATAAAGAGCGGTTCCCGGTTCGGCCGCAAGGAGGGATAAGGTGGATCACAGCATGTGGATAGAGGTCGAACGATCCCGGAAACGGATGCATGAAATACTGGATCAGAAATTTGATAACTTCATCCTGCATACGGCCTGTGGAGATTTGGCAGAGTATCTGGACAAGGATACCTACGCCAAGCCCTTACTGGCCCCAGCCCGTATGTTCAAGGGAGCAAAGCCTACAGCGGTCATCCTACCTGAAAAAGGAAAGGTAGTGGCGGCCACGTGGCAGCGGGTAGTACTTACTATCCTGCTGGACTGCGATAGTGATCCTGTAAAACATGAACGCCTGATGACTCTGCGGAGCCGTGTCGCCGGAGATTTCCGCTGGTTGCTCTCAGATAAGTCAAAGGGATTGCGCGCACCTTTGAGAATCAACGAGGGGCTATACTTTGAGGGGAAATTTGATACAGAGGCCCTGCTACGGAATCTGACAAAGAAGATTTTGGAGCCAGTCGGGTATGATTACAGCGGAATTGCCGTCCTTCTGCGTAACGTCTAGCCCTTTCTATAAAGCAGCATAATTAGAGGAGGCCCCTGGGCACCCAATCATAAGATCGGGTGCCCAGGGGCCTTTTACTCGCTTATTAAGGAGGAAAAAATATCAAGCGGAATAAGAAACGCTTTACAGATGCAGAGATGGAGATCGCCAAAAACACAGATCTCCCGGACTTAATGGAGTTTTTGGGCTACCAGGTGAAGCGGATCGGCAGGTACTACACCACGCAGGAGATGGACAGCATCCGGATCAAGGACAGACGCACCTGGTTCCGCTACTCAGAGGGCATCGGCGGAGATGCCATCACATTCCTCCAGCGGTTCTGCAACAAGAGTTTCCCGGAGGCGGTGGAATACCTGTTGGCTTGGCACGGCCGCGCCCGTGACTCTCCCCCGGCGAGCACTCCGCGGCAGACCAAGGAAAAGGAGGAAAAGGTCCCCTTTACCCTCCCACCTGCCAACGTGGATCACCGCAGGGTGTTTGCCTATCTCCGCAAGCGTGGGATCGCACCCCAAGTGATCCGGGGCTTTGTGGAGGCTGGATTGCTGTACGAGGACGCCCAGCACCATAACTGTGTTTTTGTTGGCCGTGATCAATCAGGGACACCGGTGTTCGCCAATCAGCGAGGAAGCTATGATCAAAATGGCCGCAGCTTCAAGGGCGACGTGCCGGGCAGCAATAAGGATATTGCATTCCGCCTTCGCTGTGATCCGGGAAATGACGTCGTCCTTGTCTTTGAGGCCCCAATCGACCTGATGAGCTTCTGCACCCTGCACCGGAAGGTGACCTCCAACGCGGTGGCGCTGTGTGGGCTGTACGAAGGAGGCCTGCGGACCTACCTGCGAGATAACCCACACCTGCGCCGGATCATTCTGTGCCTGGATGCCGATGAACATGGTCGGCAGGCAGCCCAAGAGATTCGAGAGATGTTCTCCGCACAGGGCTATCAGGTGTCTCAACAACTTCCGCCACAGGGAAAGGATTGGAATGAGTATCTGCTGCAACGAAATGTGCTCCGGGAAAGGGGGTGACAATTTCCAAAAGAAGAAATAACAATATGATTTCCGGCAAATCAAAAGAAAAATTGTTGTAGGAGGAATCCAGTATGAAACGCATTTTGACTACGATGTGCGCCCTGACCCTGCTCCTGGCGGCATCTGTCCCCGCTCTGGCCGCTGAACCGGAGCAGAGTGCCAGTTACTACCCCACATCAGTGGAGGAGTATATGGAGGGCGACAGCCCCAGGATCAAGAAAGTGTACCAGCTGTCCCTGGCAGATGACCCATCCCAGATCCCCACCGAGGATTTTGAGCGGGATGGCCGCCTCTATTATCTGCTGGACATGACGCGGAAGGACGAGGTTGGGGTGGACATCCAGACCATCACCCAGACCAAAACTCTGGCCAGCGAGACCAACAATATGGAGAAGATCCTCCAGAGTCTGGAACCGCAGATGGAGGTAACCACAGAGGACGGTTATACCGGCACTCTGACACTGGATCATACCACTGTTAAGGTAGCGGCAGACGGTTATGCTACCCGGACAAAGGATCTCTCCGCCACCCGCACCTATCCCAATCTCTCGGAAGCGGATCTATCTTTGATTCCAAAGAGCATTGAGGACAATGGAAAAAGCCTGACTCTGGCAGACGTGCAGTGGGCCGAGACCAGTGAAGCCGGGGCGGATGGGGCTGTCACCCGATATACTGCCACCGCCAAATATACCGGCACTACCAGCAGCACCTATGCCACCGGCTACACTGTTACGGCAGACTATACCGGCCAAGTTTCCAAAACCAACCGCTCCGTATTGACCTATACCGCCATTTTCGGCAGCATGGAGGTTCCCGAGGAGCAGACAGACCCGGCCCCCACAGATACCCCTTCCAGCGAAAACTCAAACGGGGCCACGGAAGAGATTGACATCAACCAGCCCCTCCTGATTGGCGGAGCGGTTCTCCTGCTGACCGCGGGTGGGGTTTTCCTGTTCAAGCGGTATAAAGGAAGGAGCTGATTCAACTGAAGCTGAGAGCACTTCTGCTGGCCACCATGCTATGCGCCCTGTGTGTGGGACAGGCCAGCGCCCTGGAATATCCCATGGAGGCCCCGGACGATTACCTATTTGGCAGACCTACCAGCGATGACACCATCTACGAATGGGAAGATCCCAATGTAGATTGGAGCAAGAACACCGCCCTGATCCCGCCTGGATTTGGCACACCTACCAGTTACCTCCCCGGCAGCGGCGACCCTCTGACGCCCAATCTCATCCCCGGCGCTCTGGATGGCGGCGGGCTGGTGTCCCAGACAGGGAGCGTCAACTATCCTGTGATCGACACAGGAAATGGGGGCAGTTCTGGCCAGGACGTCGGCTATACTGCCGTCACCAGCGATCTCTACTACTCCGGCGGACATCTGGGGACGCTCAAGATCCCGGCTATCGGCCTGTCTACCAAGGTCTACGAAGGGACAGACAGCAGCACTCTGGCAAAGGGGGCCGGTCATTTCCCTGGCACCAGTATCTGGGACGGCAACTGCTGCATTGCGGGTCACAACCGCGGTGTCCGGGATGACTTTGGAGACCTGCACACCCTGGAGCCAGGCGATACCATTACCTGGACCACTAAGCTGGGCACACGCACCTATCAGGTGGTCAGCGTGGAAAAGGTACTGGAGACTGACACCAGCAGCACCGTATCCACCAGCGATAATCGAATCACCCTCTACACCTGCGTCCGGGATCAGCGGGCATACCGCTGGTGCGTCCAGGCTGTGGAACGCTAAACGCAGTGCATCTCCCCAAGTGGGAAATGCACTGCGTTTTCTTTGTTTTGTTTATGGGAAACCATAACTGAATTACTTACGGAAAGAGGTAGTGAACAGATCATTGTTCAATGCCTCTTTCTGATCATTTGTAAGGAGGCATTATGATGCATCAAACGGGGACCTCAATCCACTGTTTACAACAAAATTGCAGGAGACAGCCTGCGTAGGTTGCCTGCGAGGCGTGTTCACAGGGCGAGAGATTGGTGACGGTGTCACGGTGACCTGGATGCGGCAAAATCGTGATCTGGAGTCTCCAGGTTTTCTTGCAGAGTTAAATGAACTGCTGGATGAACTGCGAAACAATGTACTTTGAACAGTTTTCCCGCCATGGAAACGTATTGCAAAGCGCATCCAGAGGCACGAATGTCTGATCGACAGACCTTCTATGCATTCCGCATGGACAGCAGCCAATATCGATACCACCTTCGGCTTTTCCCGCAAGTGCAGAAATTCTACATCTTCTGTTATCGAACGGACCAGATGCGGGCAGACCGCCCCAGGCCGGATTTCAATGTGCTATACGGCAGCAAAAAGAAAAAAGGAATTGGAGGAATGAGCGCACATGAAAGTATTAGTGGTAGAACCGCAAAAGCCCTGCCGTGTGCAGGAGATTGAAAGCCTCGCGGATATGCAGCAGCTCGTAGGAGGAGATATTGAAGCTGTGTACCCATTCCAGGATTCGGCAGCCCTGGTGTGCAATGCCGAGGGGAAGCTCCTTGGCCTGCCGATGAACCGCCCGCTGCTGGATGAAGATCGCCTGCCCTATGACATCATCTGCGGCACCTTCTTCATCGCCGGGCTTGGTCAGGAGGACTTTGTTTCCCTGACGGATGAGCAGCTCCAGCGGTACAAGTCTCTGTACGACAACGTGCAGATCCTTCCTGTGCGAACGGCAACCGGAGAACAGGGACGGATCGTTGGCGATCAACACATAAAAAAGAAAGGGAAATCTGACCATGAGAGATAAATACATCTTGACTGCGGAGTCTGTGACCGAGGGCCACCCTGACAAGCTCTGCGACACCATCGCGGATTCTGTTCTAGATGCCTGTCTGGAGGGTGACTCCTCCGCCCATGTGGCCTGTGAAGTGCTGGCCACAGCTGGCAAAGTGCTGGTGGCCGGTGAGATCTCGGCAAAGGTCATGCCGGATATCCCTTCCATTGTCTGCCGGGCCATCCGGGAGGCCGGGTATACGGGGCTGGACTATGAGATCGAGGTCATCACCCACGATCAGAGCGACGATATTGTTCACGCTGTGCGGGAAGGAGTCCAGACCGGGGCCGGTGACCAGGGGATCATGTATGGCTTTGCCTGTGATGAGACAGAATCCTATCTTCCTCTGCCGGTCATCCTGACCCACCGGCTCACCCGGCTGCTGACCAACGCCAGAAAAACCGGGATGATCCAGGGCCTGCGTCCGGACGGCAAGGCGCAGGTGTCTGTGGAGTACAACTTCGATATCCCTGTGCGTCTTGCATCGGTGGTTCTGTCCTGCCAGCATGACCCGGAGAAAGACCTGGATCAGCTGCGGGAGGAACTCATGGACCATGTGATCCAGCCCGCACTGCAGGAGCTGCCGCCCGATGGAGAAACGGAGATCCTGATCAATCCATCGGGGCGGTTTGTCTATGGCGGATTTGAGGCGGATACCGGCCTCACGGGCCGCAAGTTGATGGTGGATACCTATGGCGGACTGGCCCCTCACGGCGGCGGAGCACTGTCTGGCAAAGACGCCACCAAGGTGGACCGCAGCGGAGCCTATATGGCCCGCTATATTGCAAAAAATATTGTGTCTGCCGGTTTAGCGGATCGCTGTACCGTCTCTCTGGCCTATGCCATCGGAAAGGCAGGACCTGTGGCGGTCAATGTGGATACCGCAGGGACCGTCGAATACCAGGATGAGGTTTTGAAACAGGCTGTCCAGGCAGTCTTTGACCTGACCCCTGCCGGGATGCGCCACACCCTCGGACTGGACAGGCCCATCTTCGCTCAGTTCTGCAACTACGGCCACTTCACCCATCCGGATGCCCCCTGGGAGCAGACGGACAAAACGGAGGTACTGTGCAATGCCTGTCACATCAAGGAAGCAGGTGTGTCAGACCGTTGAAGCATGTTGCCTCTTGTTCCTTCGGTAAGGACAGTCTTGCCACCATATTACTGGCACTGGAACATGGGGAGCCTCTGGATGAGGCGGTATACTGTGAGGTCATGTTTGATAAGAAAATCTCCGGCGAGGTGCCGGAACACCGAGATTTTATCTACACCACCGCCATCCCGACTTTAGAACGCAGGGGTGTGAAGGTGACTGTCCTGCGCAGTGAGAAAACATATTTGGATCTCTTCACAGGCAAAATCACCCGCGGCCCCAAGAAGGGCCTTCTGCGTTCTTTTCCCATCTGCGGACGGTGTGCTGTTCAGAGAGACTGCAAGTTGAAACCCATCCTGCGATACCAAAAATCGCTGCCGTCCGATACGGTTCAATATATCGGGATCGCCAAGGACGAGCAGGATCGGCTGCTTCGGTTGGCCGGGAACCGGGTCTCCTTACTGGACAAGTACAACTGCACAGAGGAAGATGCAAAGCAGCTCTGCCAGCGGGCAGGGCTGCTTTCGCCTATTTACGCATTTACAAACCGCGGGGGCTGCTGGTTCTGTCCCAACGCCAAAAGAAAAGAACTGCGCCACCTCTATGACCAACATCCGGACCTGTGGGGCCGGATGTTGGAGCTGCAGGCTCTCCCCAATAAAGTGAGTGAGAAATTCAACCGCAGAGAGACTTTCTCCGATATTGACGCAGAGTTCCGGATGGAGGATGCGCAGGAGAGCCTGTTCCAGAATGCCGCATAAAAGGAGATGAGAACAACGAGCAATCAGAAGTATGAAATCACCGAGATCACGCACGAAAAGTATCCCTTCCTCCATCGCATTCGGGCGCTGAGAGATGTCGGAAAGAAAGTAAAAGCCGGAGATCTGGGCGGTTTCGTTGAGAGCGAGAGCAACCTGTCTTTTGAGACGGGAGATGACGCTTGGATCTTTGGTGACGCGATTGCGTGTAATAACGCCTATGTGGATAAGGGCTCGGCCCTGTATGGGGAGTCCATTGTTTGCGGAAACGCCTATGTTTCCCAAGGTTCTGCTCTGAGTAGCCATGCCCGTGCGGAGGATGATGCCTATATTCGAGGCAGCAATCTATGCGGCCACGCCAGAGTGTCCGATTGCGGAATGGTTTTGAATTCGCCGGACACGGGATATGCGCCTTTCTTATCCGGACTTTGCGCTGTATATGGCAGGGTGTGCGGCGATGTGCATTTAACTGGCACCGCCCTGGTCATCAGCGGTGAGGAGATTTGCAACGAGTCTCTTGATACCTTGGTCATGGACGGAAAAAGCCGTTCTGTGCTCCGAAATTCCTCCCGAGACGAACTGGCTCCCCAGCAGCCGCCCCCATCTCGCTCCAAAAAAGAGAAAGGTTGTGAGATGAGCAGATGAGCAACTTTTTTGAGCAGGAACTTCGCAAACTGTTTGCGGACGGGGCTGTAATCCATGATCCGGTCTTTGTAGGCCGGGCCTGCCTGGGCAGCTTGGACGGAAATCGTCAGGTGAGGGCTGAATTTGTTACGCTGGGCCATGCGGATCACTATGCGGCTCTCCGTCTGACACTGCTGGACAACAACCAGGGTGTGGTGGACAAGCTGACTCTTCGGTTCAAGGATGTGTGGGGGAAAAAGAAGATCCCCAGCAACCCCTATCTGCGGGATGGCGTTGATGCGCATATTTGGGTAGATGGTGACCGGATCGATTGGTATGCTTACCATCCCACCCAAGAGGACTACCGGCAGCTCCGGCAAATGGCCAGCGATTATGTGGAGACCTTCCGTATTCAAGCCCTGGCAAAAGACCACAGCCCCAAATTGGTGTACATCTGTGCGCCCCTCCGAGGTGAGGTAGAGAAAAACATTGAGTTTGCCAGACAGAAAGCCCAGGAAGTCTTTCGGGTGGGCGACGTCCCAGTCTGCCCCCATCTCATGTTCCCGCCTATCGCAGATCCGGGCGATCCGGCACAGGACCTGGCCGCACGGGAGATGGGCCTGCGGTTGGTAGAAAAGTGTCAGCAGGTCAATGCCTATGGACCTGTGTTCACGGAAGGAATGTGGGCGGAGATCCATCGTGCCAATAAACTGGGCATCCCAGTTGTAACCGATTTGAAAACAAAGGGACGTACTTCTCCCGGAAAAAAGAAAAGCACCAAGCGCGAGGAGGTTAAATGATCCAAGAAAAGACCATGGAGGACCTGCGGCACATGGCCAATGAGGAGGGGCTGATTCTCCAGGGCTGCGGCGGCGACCTCCAGGAGTGGGTGGACGGAATCAATGATCTGCTCACCCAGGAAGGGATCCTGCTGAATGGCACCAAATTTGAACATGCTGCCACATTTCAGCACGACGGTCTCACAAACCTGCTGTTCTCTTTTGAGGGGGTAGAGCTGAATGTAGGAAAGCTTGCGATGTGGCGGATTCAGACCCACAGCCAGTTCGGCGGCACTTGGCTGTCCGACTATGTGCCCAATCGGCTGGGTGGTTTTCTGGATCAGCCGAACCAGCAGGAGCGACCAAAGCCGCACTGTTCGCTGCTCGAACAAGACGGCAACATCTTCAACCTGATGGGGGCAGCATCCAGAACGCTCCGGGAGCATGGTATGGCTGACCAGGCCAAAGAGATGTGCGGCCGCATCACCGGAGGGAATTGCCACACTTACCATGAGGCGCTGAGCATCATCAGCGAATATGTAGAGACAGAATTGCCCATACCGCAAAATCCATCCAAAGGGAAAAAGGAGAAACATGCCTATGAGCGATAGCACCACCGCAATCCGCCCCGGTTGGGAGATCATCCACGGCGACGCACTGAAGATCCTGCGCAATTTCGCCCCAAATACCTTCGATGCAGTCATCACCGATCCCCCCTATGCCTCCGGAGGCCGGACCCAGGCAGAGAAAAACAAGTCCACCGACAAGAAGTATTCCAGCATGGGGGAAAGTGCGCCCCCTCCCTTTGACGGAGACTCCAAGGATCAGCGATCCTGGACTCGCTGGGCCGCCGAATGGCTCTATGAAGCTCGGAAGGTCTGTAAACCCGGGGCCCCTGTGTGTATGTTCATCGACTGGCGGCAGCTCCCCGCGGCCACCGATGCCCTCCAGTGGGCGGGGTGGATCTGGCGGGGCACAGCTGTCTGGGACAAAGGCAACAGCCGACCCCAGAAGGGCCGCTTCCGCCAGCAGGCTGAGTACATTGTCTGGGGTTCCAACGGGGATATGCCCATCAGCAGACCCGTCCCCTGTCTGCCCGGCGTATTCAAGTACGGCAATCCCCAAAACCGCATCCACCTGACGGAAAAGCCCCTGCAGCTCATGCGGGATGTGGTGAAGATCACGGAGCCGGGCGGACATATCCTGGACCCCTTTGCCGGTTCCGGCAGCACGGTGCTGGCCGCCGTGCTGGAGGGCTACTCCGCCACCGGCATCGAGATTACAGATACCTATGCCGCCATAGCCAAGGAACGAATCGCACAGGAGCTGGCTCAAAGTGCGTGACGGCCTGCTGTCCGCCGATTGCCCTTGATAACTCCCCAACAGGCGGGTATAATGAAACAAAGTGTCTGGATACTGTGGGGTTCCACAGTAGGATTGTGAAAGCAGAGGACACCAGTATCATAAAAGAAAAAACAAGCCGTTTTGTGCATACCTGGATACGATTCCAGAAATCTCTGACTGTCTAAAATGGAGGTGAACACGGCATGGAGCAGGAATACATGCTGCGACTATATGATATGGATCTGCTGTCTTTCTCCCTGGCGGAGCAGGGCATTGAGGGCCTGAAGGCCAAGCTGCTGTGGACCAATGAGGAACACAGGCAGCTCCTGCCCCTGGACATGGAGCTGTCCGATGCTGGTGTGTTGAAATGGCTCCAGAAGCGGGTCATCCCCAAGAATAGAGCCTATGTAGCGGAAATTTTGAAAACCTTCGGCCTGAGCATCAATGATACCAAAGGGATCATCGATGTGTGCAAGGGGCTGTCCCTCAACGACAGCTACTGGGTGGTGCCCGGAGGCTTCTCTGGAAGCTTCGCACAGTATAATCTGTACGAGAATCGCTTCTCCGAGATCCTCTCCCTGGTGGCTTACACCGGCATCGGCCAAAGTGACGCCGCCTTTACCACCTCGCCGGAGCTGACGACCAACGGGATGCTGCCCAAGGCATGGCGTTTCATAGAGGGCAAGGGGATCTACCTGTACAAAGGGGGTACCTTCGGCGCAGCAAACACCGGAAACGAGCCATACAGTGAGTTTTACGCCAGTCAGGTGGCCCAGGCCATGGGCCTGAACGCGGTGCCCTACGAGCTGGAGAATTGGAAGGGCATCCTGGCCTCCCGCTGCAAGTTGTTCACCGATATCGACACATCTTATATCCCCATTGGCCGTATTGTGCGGGAGGGTGGGCTGAAAGCCTGCCTGGATTACTATGAGAAGCTGGGACCGGAGGCGTATGAACATATCAAGAGTATGCTGGTGTTCGACGCTGTGATTTACAACGAGGATCGGCACTTCGGTAACTTTGGTGTCCTGCGGGATAACCACAGCGGAGCGGTGATCGGAGCGGCTCCGATTTTTGACAATGGTCTATCCCTATTCAACTTCGCTATGCCGGACGATTTCAAGGATTTGGACAGCTACGCCAGAACCAGAGGGACCCCCTATGGCATCAGCTTTGAAACTGTGTGCCGGGAGGTAATGGGGCCGGTTCAGATGCGGCAGCTTCGCAAACTGATTGGCTTTACATTCCAAAGGCATCCTAGACTGAACCTGCCCGATGACCGGCTGAGGGCGATTGAACGGCACTTGCAAAAACGTGTGCGGCAGCTTTTGGAGCTGACACCGGAACGAAGGATACAGCCAGGAAGGAAAGCTGCGGAGCCAGAGCGTTGATGACGCAGGAGAGTGTGTCCGGGCGGATACGCTCTCCTGCCTTTATAATCCGGGCGGGGTGTCACATTAGACACCCCGCCCGGATTTTTTAACTTTCAGGGTGCTAACACAGACACCCTTGTGTGGAGATAGCATGTCGGAGGAATATGGAGCATTCCAGCCCACAATAAGCGTCGCCGCTCTGTCCCAGAGCGGTGGTTTTTCTTTTTCGCGGAGTTGGCAGGCTCTGCCTGCCATGATTATAATCCACCTACCGCTTGAAAACAGGCCCCGCTTCGGCGGGGCCGAGCCAACGCCGCCAGGGGCGGCGTTGGGCAAGCATAGCGCAAATGTACATTTTGCGCGCTTGCAGGGGAAACCCCTGACCCCAATGCCGCCTGCAGGCGGAAGGGTTGCGGCAGAGCCGCAGAAAGGAGGCACGCTTGGGGCTCCCAAAAGAAAAACACCATCTGCACATCGAGCTGACGGCGGAACAGTATCAGCTGCTCTGCCAGCAGGCCAAACTCTGCGGGCTGTGTAAACGGGCCTACATTGTCCGGCTCATCGATGGGACTCCGATCCGGGCCAGGCCCTCTCAGGAGATCAAGGCCCTGCGCACGGAGATCCATCACATCGGCAATAACATCAACCAGATCGCTCGCAGCGTCAATGCCGGCATCGCCACAGCAGAGGATGCCAGATATGGACTGTTCCTGCTGGATAAAGTCTATGAGTTGATGTACCAGGTGGCCAATCCGTAATGGCCATCACCAAGATCCTGGCCCGAAAAGGTCGGTTGGATATTGGGATCGACTATATTCTGAACGGCGATAAGACGGAGCAGAAGATACTCACCGCCCATCAGGGCTGTGAGCCAGGCCGGGAGTGCCGCCAGATGTTGGAGACCAAACGGGACACCGAAAATATGGGAGGCGTCCAGTATTACCACATTGTGCAGTCCTTCAAGCCCGGCGAAATCTCTCCTGAGCTGGCCCTGGAAATTGCCAAGACTTTCGCCGCGGAACATCTAAACGGCTACGAGGCGGTAATTGCCACCCATGTGGATCGAGAACATATCCACTCGCACATTGTATTCAACTCCGTGAATGCGGACACCGGCGAGAAATATCATAGCAATGCCAAAAGCTACTACCGCCAGATCCGGGCCATCTCAGACCGGCTGTGCCGGGAGCACGGCCTCTCCGTGATCCTCTCCGGAGAGGTCTCCAAATCCATGAGCTATGTGGAATGGCTGCGCCAATCCAAGGGTCAACCCACCTTCCGCTCCATGCTGGAGACGGATCTCCGGGAGTCCATTGAGGACGCAAACGACCTGGGGCACTTTTTCCTGCTCATGGAGCACAAGGGCTATGAGATCCGCCACGGAAACCGCCTGGGGTTTCGCCTGCGGGGGCAGGAATGGTTCCAGTATCCAGGCAGGAAAAATGCCGCTTTCACGGAGGATGGTATCCGTGCCGCAATCCTGGGAAATCTGGAGGAAATCGAGGCAGGCCAACGGGCAGCTTCTGCTGACAAACCAATTTTTCGTCCCTACCGCAGACATCCCAAATACACGGGCTTTTTGGCCTTGTATGTTCACTATCTCTATCTGTTGGGGAAGATCAGCAAGCGTCAGTATCCTCCCAGAATGACCCCGCACCTGAGACAGCAAGCCATGAAATTTGAACGCTACCGGACACAGTTTGCTTTCCTGCGGGAAAATGGCATTTCCACCGCTGACGAAATGACCGCCTATCAAAGCCGCACAGAGGAAACGCTGGCCAGCCTGATGAAGCGGCGCACCATCCTCAATGTGCGCAAAAAGAGGCGGCAGGCGCTGTACGACGCCCTGGCGGATGTGGAGGCCCTGGCTCCGGCCAAGGTATGCTATGAGATGGGGCTGTCCGGCATGGAGGATGAGTTTGACTGCTATATAAAAGCTGTGCGCCTATTGGAGCGGTGCGGCATCCCTCCAGAGCATCTGACACAGGAAAAAACGCAGGTGTATCACCAGCTTGCCGAGCTGAGCCGGCAGATCCGTGCAGAACGCAAAAAGCTGGCCCTGTGCCGGGAGATCCAGACGGCAAGCAAGCAAATGGAAGAAGATATCCGCAAAACTGAAACAAGAGGAAAAGAGGTGGAACACGATGAACATCGGAGGCGGTGAGGCTGCCGACCAGATGGTTCGCATGATGCTGACCGGCACAGAAGTGACGGTTCGGCTGGGTGCGTCCGCCCTCAAAAATCTGCTGGCCATTACGCTGGCTTTGGCAAAGCAGCACAAGACCCTGTCCGGGAAGGTCAACATGGGAAAAATGCTCCGGGAGACACGGGATATCCGAATGTTCCCCATGTCGCCGGAACAGTATCAGGCATTCAAGCAGAGAGCGGTCAAACAGAAGATCCTGTTCTCTGTCATCCGGGATTCGGATGGGCGGGGCAAGGTGGTAGATGTGGCCATGCCAGTCACAGAGCTGGAGCGCGCCAATCTCATTTTTGAGCGAATCCGATACCTTCCGCAGGATCGCCAGAGCACACCAGCCAAGGAGCAAGCCCCCGTGCGGGATTCACAGAACCGGGAGGAAAGAACGCCAAAAAAAGAGTCTCGGTCGGAGTTCGACTTGGCCGGTATCAGCGGCAGCTCCAGTATCTCCAAAAGCGAAATCAGTACGGAGACGATTCATGAGCGTCCCTCTGTTCTGGCACGGCTGAAGGGGTACCGGGAGCAGCTGGACCGGCAGCACAAGGCGGCTCCGGCCAGAAGTAAACAAAAAGGACGCCCCAAGCAGAGATAATGCCCTTACTGCTGAGGAGTGTGTTCACACTCACTATCGATGACAAACAAGTCATTTGGTGTGCAGTTTAGCAGCAAACACAAGGTTTCAATTCGCTCCAATTTAATAGACTGGGTCTCATTGTTTACCATTCGGTTGAAATTCTGATAGCTCATTCCAAGCTGCTTATAGAGCCAATATTTTGTTCTGCCCTGTTTCTCCAGCAATTCCAATACATTCAGTTTCACCATATCTCATGCTCCTATTATCTAATGTTGTAGTTAGATAATAGGGAATTGCCCGCCTGAGGGTATAGACTATTACATTAGATAATGTTATAGTCTACTACTGAGGAGGCGTGGTTTATGCATGAACAGGAACTAAGACGGCACCGCTGCTGTTTTACTGGACACAGACCTGAAAAGCTGCCTATCTCTGAGTCGGCACTATGTAAAAAGTTGGATACCGAAATCGGAACTGCAATCCAAGACGGGTTTACAACTTTTATCACCGGCATGGCAAAGGGGGTGGATATTTGCGCGGCAGAGCTGGTTCTTAAGCGCAGAGTATCAGATGAGCGACTGAAGCTGATCTGTGCGCTCCCGTTTGATGGCTTTGGCCTTCATTGGAGCATGGACTGGACACAACGGTATTCTCGCATTTTACAGCAGGCTGATTTGGTGCGATGTATCTGCAAAGAGTTTTCTTATGCCTCGTACCAGCGCCGCAATGAATGGATGGTAGATCACTCCGGGCGGGTGATCGCAGTCTATACAGGTGAGAGCGGCGGAACCAGGAATACCATCGCTTATGCCAAACAGCAGCACATCCCGTGTGTCATCATCACACCATAAATAGCGGGACTCAGCAGACGAATCCATCTGCTGAGTACCTTGTATTTTGTCTGGAGGTGAGTTTTCCTGAAGCAAAGCTCCAGGGCCGGGGACATTGTCCTGGCCCTGTTTTTCTATGTTCCGGTGGTCTGGGGCGCATTGCTCATTGCCCAATCCTTGGGGTGTGGATTGCCGGAGCTTCTTACCAATCTGACATCAGCGCTCCAGCACCCGCTGGATATCCGTTGGACAGACAAAAGCCTGCTGTCCATCCTGATCTGCACCGGCCTCTATATCATGGGCCTATGTATCTACGCCTCGGAGCAGCGGCGCACGCGGGACGGCGAGGAGCACGGCTCCGCTGCCTGGGGCTCTCCCCGGCAGGTCAACGCCATGTTCCGCCAAAAGGAGAATAAGATCCTCACGCGCCATGTCCGCCTGGGCCTGGATACTCACAAGCACCGCCGCTCCCTCAATGTCCTGGTCATTGGCGGCAGCGGCGCGGCCAAGACCCGCAGCTATGTGAAGCCAAACATCCTGGAAGCCAATACCAACTATGTTATCACCGACCCGAAAATGGAGGTGCTCACGGCCACCGGGGGATGGCTGAAAAGCAAAGGATATGACATCCGGGTGCTCAACCTGGTCAACCTGGAACAGTCGGACGGGTACAACCCATTCCGCTATCTGAGGGATGAAAAAGATGTCCTCAAGCTGGTCAATAACCTCATCCAGGCCACCACACCAAAGGGCAGCCACGAATCCGACCCATTCTGGACAAAGGCGGAGACGGCACTCCTCCAAGCCATCATCCTCATGCTGTTCCAGGAGGCCCCGGAGTATGAACAGAACTTCTCCATGGTCATGCGGGTGCTGGAATACGCGGAGGTTCGGGAGGAGGATGACGAGTATCTCTCCCCCCTGGATCTGCTGTTCCAGGCCATGGAACGGGAAAACCCGGAGAGCGTGGCTCTGCGGCAGTACAAAGTATTCAAGCAGAGCGCGGGCAAGACGGCCAAGAGCATCCTGGTCTCCGCTGCGGTTCGTCTGGCCCCCTTCAACCTGCCCCAGATCCGGGCCATCACGGATCACGACGATATGGATCTCTATACCCTGGGAGAAAAGAAATGCGCTCTCTACGCCGTGATCCCGGACAATGACAGCACCTTCAATTTCTTGGTGTCCCTGCTCTATTCCCAGGCATTTCAGACGCTCTATTACAGCGCGGATCAGATTCATCATGGGGCGCTGCCCCGGCATGTCCACTTTGTACTGGATGAGGCTCCTTCCATCAATCTGGGTGGGCTGCCTCGGGAGCTGTCCACTATGCGTTCCAGAAACATTTCCTGCAGCACCATCATCCAGAACATGGCCCAGATCAAGGAGCTGTATAAGGACTCCTGGGAGACCATTCCCGGCAACTCGGACACCATCCTCTATCTGGGCGGCAATGAGCAGAGCACCCATAAGTACATCTCCGAGGCCCTGGGCAAGGCCACCATTGATACCAAAACACACGGGCAGACCAAGGGGAAATCGGGCTCCTACTCCACCAATTTCCAGATGAGCGGGCGGGAGCTGCTCACCCCCGATGAGGTCCGTGCGCTGGATAACCGCTATTGCATCTTGTTTATCCGGGGTGCAAAGCCCGTCATGGACCTGAAGTATGAACTGACCGAACACCCCGCTATCCGCTGCACCGTGGACGGAGGCGGAGCGCCGTATATTCACCATGGACACAACACCACACCGGCTATTCCGGGCACACCGCTCTTTCAGGTTATTTCTGCCGATGAAACCGATGAAGAAAAGGAGACTGCAGTATGAGACATGATTTGACCACCCGTAAGTATGAGCGCCGCGCGCGGAAACTGTACGCCCTGTTTTCCTGCCTCGTTCTGGCGCTGACCGTTATGGTTGTCCCGGCCTTTGCCGCGGACGATCCGCTGACGGTCGTCAACAACCTTTCCGAGTTCATCTTCTCCCTGATCCGGGCCATCGGCCTGATCCTGCTGGGCTTCGGCGTCCTCCAGCTGGGCCTGTCCCTCAAGAGCCACGACCCCTCTCAGCGGGCCAATGGTATGCTCACTGTCGCCGGCGGCATCGTGATCACCTTTACCAAGGAGATCCTCACCCTCATCACCGGTTGATGAGCAAGAAAGTAAAAAACGCCCACCCGCAGCCCGGCACAGCGGCTGCGGGTGGGAGAGAAGGGACAAAGGAATGGAGCGTAATTTTCGCCGCCAGGCGGGACCGGAGCGAAATGGATTTCGCCCCGACGAGGAGGTGATGTAATTGGGCAGTGGGAACTGGATCGTAGACAACCTAAATTCTGCATTGCAAACATGGAATGGCAAAATGACGGAAATTTGGAGCCTTGTCAGTACCAGCCCGGAAAACTTTAAGGGCGGCGGGATTTGGCGTGTAATCGTCAATATCAATGAAGCCCTGCAGGCGATTGGCTGTGCTTTGCTGGTGCTGTTTTTTGTCATGGGTGTGATAAAGACATTTGGAAGTTTTACAGAACTGAAACGGCCGGAAGTAGTATTTAAATGTTTTATTCGTTTTGTGCTTGCTCAGGCTGCGGTCACCTATGGTATGGAACTAATGAAATCTCTGTTCCAAATTGCCCAGGGAACAGTAACTGCTATTATGGGTGCCGCAGGGGTAATTACCATTTCTCCAACCACATTGCCCAGCGAAATGATCACAACAATTAAAAGTGTGGGGCTCCTGGAATCCATCCCCCTCTGGGCAGTTACCCTGCTGGGCTCCCTCTTTATCTGGGTCCTGTCCCTTGTTATGATCCTGACCGTCTACTCCCGCTTTTTTAAACTTTATATAGCCACAGCCATCGCGCCCATTCCGTTGTCCAGTTTTGCGGGACAGCCCTCCAGCAGCATTGGCATAGCCTTTCTGAAAAGCTATGCCGCGATCTGCTTGGAGAGCTGTATCATGGTGCTTGCGTGTATCATTTTTTCAAAATTTGCCTCTACACCGCCAGCTATGGGGAGCAGCTCACTGGCTCCGGCAACTTTGGTCTGGAACTACATTGGAGAATTGATCTTCAACATGCTGGTGCTGGTAGGCTCAATCAAGATGAGCGACCGGATCATCAGGGA
This sequence comes from Flavonifractor sp. An100, assembly GCF_002161175.1. GTDB lineage: Bacteria > Bacillota > Clostridia > Oscillospirales > Oscillospiraceae > Lawsonibacter. Next base: position 37,359 of record NZ_NFMA01000017.1, read on the forward strand.
GCTGATGGGGCTTGGTTAATCATCCTCAAACAGGTCGTCCACCTGAATTTTATATCCGCCATCCTGTTCCGGCTCCCCATGCATTTGTGCCTCCCGCATACGGTTGCGCACGATAAGCTCCAGCATCTTGTCCTCTCTCCGCCGGAGCAGAATGCCCCGGACCTTTCGAACCAGGGAGACGACCCAGGATAGGACTACCGCCGCCAGCAGCACATACCAGATGACATTGGCCAGAGTCTGATTGGCATAGTACCATTCGTGGAACACGGTGGGAACGACCAGCGCATAAAGCAGTGGAATGGTCAGGCAAAATACGGTTGCCAAGCGGAACACGATGGAGAGAAAAATCATCACAACCCCGAGGATCAAGTACGCCATACGCTCCACTCCCTTCCTAAGTTGAGCAAATGGTACCATAGCCGGACAGGCTTTACAACGGTCTGTCCATGAAAACCAAGCAAAAATGCAGGAGGTGAGACCTTGGAGGTCCGCATCAACAAAGAAGTCCGGAATTATCAGGAAAGCCTGTTTTTTGGCCTGTCCCTGCGGCAGTTCTTGTTTGCCCTGCTGGCTGTTCTAGTGGCGCTGGCCGTGTACTTCGGTCTGCGTCCGGTGCTGGGGACTGGCGAGATCGGCTGGGTGTGCATCCTGACCGCGTTTCCCTTTGCCCTGGGCGGTTTTTTTACCTACAACGGCATGACACTGGAACAATTTCTCATGGCTTACATCCGCTCGGAATTTCTCATGCCCAAACGGCTTTCGTTCAAATCGGACAACTTGTATGTAAAACTCATGGAACACTCGTCAATAAAGGAGGCCATCCGACTTGATTAAAACCCTTCAAAACACGCTGAAGCAGGACAAAGAACACCTTTCGTTGCCAAAGTCCGTACAGGATACCATCCCCATTCGCCGCCTCTGGCCGGATGGGCTTTTTCAGTTTGGTGGGAAATTCTCAAAAACCATCCGCTTTTCCGACATCAATTACGCCATCGCTTCCAAAGAGGACAAGACCTCCATGTTCCTGGGCTACTCCGAACTGCTCAATGCCCTGGACACCGGCTCTACCACCAAAATCACCATCAACAACAAACGGCTCAACCGCCGCAATTTTGAGCAGGAGATCTTGATCCCGCCCCAGGGGGATCATCTGGACGGGGACCGTTTGGAGTACAACGCCATGCTGCTGGACAAGGTCACCGACTCCTCCAACAGCATGGTGCAGGAGCGATATGTCACAGTATCCGCCCATAAAAAAACGCCCGAGGAGGCCCGCACCTTCTTTGACCGGGTCATGAATGATGTGACCACCCGGCTCAATCACCTGGATTCCCACTGTGAGGAGCTGGACGCGGTAGAGCGGCTGCGTGTGCTCCACGACTTTTACCGGGTGGGCGAGGAGTCCCGGTTCCATATCGACCTGCGGGAGTGCATGAGAACAGGACGCTCCTTCAAGGATACCATCTGCCCGGACAGCATGGAGTTTCGGAAGGATCACTTCATCATGGGCGATCAATATGGCCGGGCCATGTTCCTCAAGGAGTATGCCAGCTACATCAAGGACTCCATGATCAATGAGCTCACCAGCCTGAACCGCACCATGATGCTGTCCATCGATGTGATTCCCGTCCCCACCGACGAGGCCGTGCGTGAAATGCAGAACCGCCTGCTGGGGGTAGAGACCAACGTCACCAACTGGCAGCGGCGGCAGAACAGCAACAACAACTTCTCAGCGGTGGTTCCCTACGACCTGGAGCAGCAGCGGAAAGAGACACGGGAAATGCTGGATGACCTGACCACGCGGGACCAGCGGATGATGTTCGCCGTGGTGACTCTGGTGCATCTGGCCGACAGCAAGGAGGAACTGGACAGCGACACAGAGACCCTCCAGTCCATCGCACGCAAGCATCTGTGTCAGCTGACCACCCTGAACTGGCAGCAGGACGCGGGCCTTGTGACCGCTCTCCCCCTGGGGCTGCGGCGGATCGACGCCCTGCGGACCCTTACCACCGAGGCCCTGGCCGTCCTCATGCCATTCAAAGCCCAGGAGATCCGGGACCGGGGCGGCATCTACTACGGCCAGAATGTCATCAGCAAAAATCTCATCATTGCCGACCGCAAGCAGCTCCTCAACGGCAACGGATTTGTTCTGGGTGTGTCCGGCTCCGGCAAATCCTTTACCGCCAAGCGGGAGATCACCGCCCTGGCCCTCTCCACGCAGGATGACATCCTGATCATCGATCCGGAAAGTGAGTATCGGCCCCTGGTGGAGGGGCTGGGCGGCGAGGTGATGGAGATGTCGGCCACCTCCAGCAACCACATCAACGCCATGGATATGGAGCAGGGCTACGGCGAAGGGGAAAACCCCGTGGTGCTGAAATCGGAGTTCCTGCTTTCTCTCTGTGAGCAGTCTGTGGGAGCTGGAAAACTGTCTGCCAAGGAGAAGTCCATCATCGACCGCTGTACGGCACAGTGCTACCACAACTATGTGCGGGATGGCTGCCAGGGGCAGGCCCCCACGCTCCAGGACTTCCACGCGGAACTGCTGCGCCAGCCGGAGGCGGAGGCGCGGGACGTGGCGCTGGCCCTGGAACTGTTTACGGAGGGCAGTCTCAACACCTTTGCCAAACCCACCAATGTGGACACCAACTCCCGCATTACCTGCTATGACATCCGCAAGCTGGGCAAACAGCTGCTCTCCATGGGCATGCTGGTGATCCTGGACAGCTTTCTCAACCGGATCACCCGCAACCGCCGCCTGGGGCGGAATACCTGGATCTATATCGATGAGATCTATCTGCTGTTCCAGCATGAGTACAGCGCCAACTTCCTGTTCACCCTTTGGAAGCGGGTCCGGAAGTACGGTGCCTGCTGCACCGGCCTGACCCAGAATGTGGACGACCTGCTCCAGTCCCACACGGCCCGGACCATGCTGGCCAACAGTGAATTCTTAGTCATGCTCAACCAATCCAGCACCGACCGGCTGGAGCTGGCCCGGCTGCTGAACATCTCCGACAACCAGCTCTCCTACATCACCAATGTGGACTTTGGACGGGGACTCATCAAGTGCGGCAGTGCCATTGTGCCCTTCCTGGACAATTTTCCCCGGCATACGCAGCTCTATAAACTGATGACCACCAAGCCCTCTGACTTGGCCGCGTAATAAAGCCAGGGAGGGGCCAAGGCCCCTCCCTGCTGAATGGAGGTGAGATATATCCATAAGATCAAAGAGAGGCCCCAGGCACAGCATTCCCTGAAAGAACGGGTCAAGTCCGCGCCGAAGGAATTGATCCGGCGGGGGCTGGATGACGGCACGGAGCGCCTGCGGGGCCAGCTGCGGGATACGGCCCAGCACAGCCAGCAGGATGACTTCGGCGGTGACCAGCTGGGCGATGCCGAGGTGGGCGGCGTCAAGCGGGTGGAGCAGCTGGCCGAGCGCCTGCTTGGAAAACGGAAAAAAGGCACGGCATACATCCCGGATGCAGATCCAGGCGGATACCCTGACCGTCATGATACTCCCGGAGCTGCAAAGTCAAGGGGTAGCGGCTCTCTGCCTCCAAGGGACCGCCTCCGCGGAAAAGATACGGGAGATCGAGTTCAGTCACAAAGTGCAGGCAGGAGCCGCACTCAGCCGCTGCCTACATCCCAGGCACCTCAAAAAAGAAACATCAAGACTAAGGACGCATATCTGAAGATGCAGGCCGATCCCGCACCTGCCACACCGCCAAGCGCCTTGCAGAAAGGAAAAGCGTCCTTTGTGCGGAATCGCCAGGGGACCCTTCTCCGCAGCGGAAAACTGGAACGGCGCTTGCCCACAAGAGAAGATAGTCCCGCAGTAGCTCCTTCCTCGGGAAAACGGCTGCAAGGTATAGAAGCCCACAAGCATCTGCGGCAGGTGCCTGGGCGTCCTCATGTGCAGCCCCGGCCTCACGGGGAGACCTCCAGGCAGGCTATGGGCGGCACTGCAAAGACGGTAGTAAAGGAACGGGGCGCACCGGTCAAGCCGGCTGCCCATCCCATTGGAAAAACGGCTGGGATCGGAAGGCCGGGTGGAAAACCGCCAGCAATGGCATTTCCAGCCCGACAGGCCCGCCGTGCGGCGGAGGCGAGAGTCAGACTGGCAAGGGCCCAGAAGGCCGCAAAGGCGGCCCGTGTGACCGCCAGACAGGCCGCACAGGCGGCAAACTGCGCACTCCGCGCCGTGATCGCGGCGTCAAGAGTCCTGGTCACTGCAGCCATAGCAGGCGGCGGAGTGGTGATCGCAGTGGTGATTGTCATCTGCCTGTGCGGTGTCATCCTCGCCTCACCGCTGGGTATCTTTTTTGCCGGGCCTGATGAAATGACCGGAGCCATCTCTCCCGCCCAGGCGGTGGCACAGATCAACAGCGAGTTGGGAGAGAAGATCTCCGGTATGCAGTCAGAGGATGAGTATGACACCCTGGAGCTCCAGGGCCAACCGCCCTCCTGGACTGATGTCCTGGCAGTGTTTGCTGCTAAAACGGCAGGTGCGCCCGACGGAACGACCGTGGCGATATTGGATGCTGCCAATGTGGAGGTCCTGCGTACTGTGTTCTGGGACATGACAAAGCTCACACCGTCCTCCGGAGAGGTGGAGCACCCCGCAGATGGAGACATACCGGCCTGGACAGAGCAAATACTCACTGTGAAGATCACCGCCAGGACACCGGATGATATGCGGGTATTTTATTCTTTCACCGAAGAACAAAATGAGGCTCTGGACCAACTGCTGGCAAATTCCAATATGCTGGTTCCTTTGGTCGAGGACCTTACGATCTCTGATGCCGCAGCAAAGAAAGTGCTGGCTGATCTGCCCGTTGACCTGGATCCGGAGCGCCGGGCTGTGGTGGAGACAGCTCTGTCTCTCTATGGCAAAGTCAATTATTTTTGGGGTGGCAAATCGTTGATCCTCGGGTGGAATGGTCATTGGGGTACCCTCCAGAAGGTCACAGCAGTCGGCAGTTCCACCACGGGCACATATCGCCCATACGGTCTTGATTGCAGCGGGTTTGTTGACTGGGTATTTTACAATGCGACCGGCGGGAACTATATTCTCGGTCACGGCGGGGGCGCTCACATGCAGCACACCTACTGTACCCCCATCTCTTGGGACGAGGCCCAGCCCGGCGATTTGGTGTTCTATCCCGGTGATGAGCATGTGGGGATCGTAGGCAGCAGAGATGAGGATGGGAGCCTGCTCATCATCCACTGTGCGTTTAGCCAAAATAATGTGGTGATCACCGGCCTGGAGGGCTTTACTTCCATTGGACAACCTTTGTATTACGGGGAGTGAAATAAAACTTGGGGCAGCCTGATTATTCGGTCAGGCCAGATTAGTACAGGACAAACAGATAAACAGGTCAATTGTGGATGCCAGGATTCCATAGCTTAGAGCAACCTTGACAATCTGCCTTAGGGGAGCAATTACCGGTTCTGTGTCGTAACATTGGAACATCCTTTTCCTTTGATCAACAATGCAGATGGAGACTCTGGGTGCATATCCTCTTTAAAAGATAGATTTATAGTTGAATTCAATCCTTCGACGCTCATCGCTTTGAGTGATTTATGCAAATTATACTTGATTTGGCACAAAAAATCTTGTTCTAGGATATTCCTTCATGTGCGGTGACCATGTTTCAGGTTACTCCGATGGATAAGCACGGCAACTTTAACTTTGACCCTGGATGTTCTCATCAGGCGGCTGTGGTAGATAACGTACAGAAAGCGATTGTGGAAGTCAATCCCAATCTTCCATATGCTACCCCTTAAGGTTAAGTTCCCGAAAGAACGCTTCCAACGATAGAGAAAGAATCGCTAAGCAGAATGCGCTTTGGGGCATATCGTTCATTATATGATATCAACATTACTTGTAGATGCAGCACACCATCACTGTCCATATAGTCCTCCGCTTCCTCTGCGGCGGGGCGCTGTAAATCATATATTTTCAGATAGCCCTCCCCGTTGCAGATGAACACCCCTACTTCTCCGGGCTGCAAAGTATCTTTTTTTTCCACCCAGACGATCTGACCGTCATGATAGACCGGCTCCATACTGTCTCCGCTGACACGCACACCAAAATCAGCTTTGCTTGGAACTGCACTTCTGGGGAAACGGATCATCTCAAACCCGCCTTCATCCAAGAATTCACCAACTCCAGCCGAAACAGCCAGTGTACTGACTGGCATTTCAATGTAAGTTTCTGTATATCGCTCCGGAGCAGGCCGATAGCGGCTGGAAGCAATAAGATCCATCTTGTACTCATCCAGCTTTCGCAGCCCCGTATCGTTCAAAAGCACCGACTCCATGCCAACCATACAGTCTTCGATCCCAAGTATGCGGCAGAGCGCAATAAACTGGTATGCATTGGGTACTGTAAGTCCTTTTTCCCATTTGTTTAACCCCTGGATCTGGATCTCCACACCATGGTTTTGCAGCAACTCACGCAGTGCCTCCAGTGTGAGGCCCCGCCGTTTGCGTTCCATGGAAAATCTCTGTCCAATGATGTTATTTGCGCGTTCCTCGGCAGTATTCCAAACCGCATTGGGACGGAAAGGAACAACTTTGGCTGGCCCTGCATTCTGGCTTCTTTTCACAGTTGACATACTAATCTCTCCCCTCTCAGATAGAAATATTATAAGTTCTATCGTACAGCAAGTCAATATTTTTATCTTATTAAGATAAAATAACTATTGACATATCTCCTCGAGATAATTATAATGATTTACGGCTGAAAGGGGAGAGCAGTGTGCCGTACCTATCGAGAATGGAGATAGAGGCGATTGCCACACGGGTGGTAAAGGCCTATCAGAGAATGGTTGAAGCCACGGGTGATGTGATTCAACGGATTTGCCCAGAGGTTTTGCTCCAAAATCTCCTTGGACTGAACATTACCTATCGAACGCTGTCCATTGATGGGTCAATCCTTGGCATGACTGCTTTTGATCAGGTGAGCGTCCAAATTTATGAAAGAAAGAACCCGACCTATTTTTACCTGGATGGCAGGACTGTTCTGATCGAATCCGCTCTGATAGCTCAGGACGTAAATCCTGGACGGCTGCACTTTACACTTGTCCATGAAGCCAGCCACCACATTCTCAAAATGCTTTTTCCAAAAGAGTATGTTCCGGGGATAAACCATCGTCGGGTCTATTGCTGCGCAGATTCCTCAATATTGCGTAGCGGAAAGCAGGCGGACTGGGAAGAATGGCGTGTCAATACGCTGACAGCTGCTATTTTGATGCCGCTGGATCTGCTGATGAAACATCTGAAAGCAGTGGGATTGGACCAAAAAATCCATATGTTAAACCGTGTTTTTGCGCCGAAAGAATACCAGGCGTTTGCAGCAGTGGCAGAAAACCTGAGCGTGTCCAAGTCCGCCCTCTCCATCCGGCTGGAGCAGCTTGGACTTTTGGCTCGGAATGATTTGAAAGATCCGTATGCCCTTGTCCGCATTGAAGCGGACGAGGAAGAACTGTTTTGAATCGGAGGGAAGCGTCCTTATGTCACGATACAATATACGAACCGAAAACCCGGTCCGTTATGCCCAAGTCAAGGCAGAACAGGACAGGCTCCGGGCAGAATGTGCCGAGAGCAGCAACATAACTCTGGCTCGCCTGTGCCCTTATTGCGACCATAAGATTGAAATCCTGTTCCGCGGGTCCCACGGTTATTCTTTTATCAAATGTCCAAATTGCGGAGAGAATGTCGGATTCCCACCTGTCTCTTTCCGAAGAGCATAAACAGCTTCCAACAATAAAATAACTGAAGATCGTGCCCCGGAGCCGCTTGATGCGCTGACTTCCCATGTGCCGCTTGATGTTTTTCTCCACCAAAATGGTAGAGAAGCTCAACGGCGTGTGCCAGCGAGATCAAGCGGCTCTTTTTGCGCTCATTCAGCTCCCAGGCGGAGTTGAATGAGCATTTTTCATATCTGGATGCTGCAAAAATATTTTTCAAAAAAGTTTTCTAATCCGGACATGGCCTGTCCGCTTTAACCTGTATGATTCGGCCATGGAGGTGAAAGGGGGTGAGAGTGTGAGGAACAACGACCGCCATCAGAAGATCATCAACCTGCTGTGCCAGCGGCGGAGCGATACTGTTCAGAATCTGGCGGCGGATCTCGGCGTCTGTGAACGGACCATCCGTCGTGACATCGAAGAACTCACACTCACCTACCCCCTCGAGACGGTCCGTGGCCGATATGGCGGCGGAGTCCGGGTGGCCGACTGGTACTTCCAGGACCGGCCAAAGCTATCGCCCAAACAGACAGCTTTGCTCAAACGCCTGGCGGTCGGTCTGCAAGGCGAGGACCTGGACGAAATGAACCAGATTCTGGCCCGTTTCGCTTCCTGAAGGAGCGCCCACCGCTCCACAACACCTTGATAAGTTCATACCAGCAGTACGGATCACCACCGAAACAGTCGAGCGTCATGCAGCGCGCGCCATGACACCCAGGGCATCTGCCCTGGGCCGAGCGAGAACGCCACCTGCACGGGGGAGCTATGGCACGCTCCTTAGCAGAGACGCTGTTTGGGTACACAATGAGACACCTCGCATGGCCTGCGCGTAAGACAGGCGGCGCTGCCCTGGAGTTGAAAGCAGTAGAGACTCCAGGTAAAAGCCCGTGCGGCTTCTTGCCGAAAGCCGGTCCGTACTGTTCCCCATCGTCGGGGTGCGAGCTGCAAATACGACGAGAATGGAAAAGAAAAACAACTCAACTTATTCAAGGAGATTTTACAAATGATCAGTTATCCTAACAGGCAGATCGCACATCAGGAGATCGACCATATCTTTCAGGACCTCTTCCCAAGACATGGCATGGTGGCTAGGCCCGGCCAAATCGAGCTGAGCCACAAAATGCTGGACGCCATGACCCACAGCAAGATTGCTTTAAGTGACGCAGGAACGGGGACCGGTAAGACCTACGCCTATCTGGTGGCCGGTGTTACTTTTTCCAGGGCACTGAACAGGGAAAATATTCCCTTCCGGCCCATCCTCATCTCCACGTCCAGCATCGCCCTGCAAACGGCGGTATGGGCGGAATACATCCCGTTTCTCTCCTCTGTTTTTATGGAGGACAAGCTGATCCAGGCCACCATCCGGGCGGTCATCCGAAAAGGAAAAAGCCACTATGTCTGTGATGAACGCCTGATGCGCCGCCTGCGGCAAGTGGACCTGGAACGAAAGAATCCGCTATCTGCCCAGGCCCTCCTTTCTCTGCGAGACCATTTGGATACGGACCTGGCTCCCCATCTCAGTCAGTATGACCGAAACCGGGTGTGTGTGCCCCAGATATGCGACTGCAGCAGGGACAGCTGCCGGTACCTCTGTTACATGAAAGCCTGCAACTCTGGCTGCTATCTGTTTCAGATCTGTAACCACAATCTTCTGCTGGCAGACGCCATCCATCGGGGCAGCGGTCACCGCCCCATTCTGCCGGACTTCGGCGCTTTGATCATCGATGAGGCACACAAGCTGCCCGAGACTGCCCGGCAGATGTTTGGGGTTACTCTTGCAGCCAAGGACATCCGCACGCTAATCCGCACCCTGCGGGCAGAACGGTATCTGCTGGCATCGGAATCCCTGGCTGACATGGCGGCGGCGCTTCTGAAACTCATGTCCCTACCCCCTGATGGTAACCGCCCTTTTTCCGACTATGTCCGACACATGATCGGACCGGCCCGAACCCTGGCTGACATCCAGAGACAGCTTAGCGGGGTACTGGACCCAACCGTCAGAAAGGAATTGGATCGGATATCCTCCGCAGTCCACCTATTTCTGGAGGAGCGCTCCGATTTGATGTGTTACACTGCGGAGGATGATGACGGCGGCACATTGCTGTGCGCCTCCATCTCCGATCTGACCGCCCAACTCCAAACAACGCTCTGGTCCCAGCCTCAGCCGATCCTCCTTACTTCTGGGACCCTGGCCATTGGCAATGACTTTTGTCGTTTCAAAGAAGAGGCCGGCCTCGCCGGCAGCTCTCGGGTGGAGGAGTCTGTTTCGCCCTCTCCCTTTGATTACCGGAAAAACTGCCTGCTGTATTTTCCCGCTATGCCGCCCAGGCAGCACGAAGTAGACTACTTTGACAAGCTGGCCGTGGAGATCCGCACACTGCTGATCGCAGTCCACGGCCATGCGTTGGTATTGTTTACTTCTTATGCGGCCATGTCCGCAGTGAGGGACCGTTTGAAGCATCAGCCTCTTCCATTTTCAATGTTTACCATGGGACGAAACGCCCCGCACACCATGGCTCAGTTTAAGGCGGCTCCCGGAAGCGTTCTGCTTGCCACCGGCGCCGCCTGGGAGGGCTTTGACTTTCCCGGAGACTGCGTCTCCTTACTGGTCATCCCAAGACTGCCCTTCCAATATCCGGACGCGCTGCAAGAAAAAAAGCGGGAGGGATATCCTGACCTTCGCTCATTCATTCGGGCCGTGGCTGTGCCGGAGATGCAGATCAGGCTCAAACAGGGATTTGGGCGGGCCATCCGCACGGAAACGGATACCTGTGTCATTGCGGTCCTGGATGAACGGGCCTCCAAAAACCGCCGGTACTTCAAGGATGTTCGTTCCGCTTTGCCTGAAATGCCCGTGACAGACAGCATTTATGCAGTGGAGCAGTTTATCCGGCAGGTCAAGGATGTGAGCTACTTTGAGGAGGCTGCGTGATGGAGATCCGAAACGAACTGCGCTACCTGCTGTCGGTGGGACTGTGGGAACAGATGGCCGCGGACGGCCTGCTTACCAAAGAAGAACTTGCCAGGGCCAAACGACTGTCCGCGAAGCGGTACAGGCCCAAAACTGTTTGGGAATAGTGCTGGCTATTTCCGCAGGGGTGTGATATGGTTTCGTTGCCGAAAAAGATGGAAGGAGGCAAGTAAGAAATGGCTGAAGTACAAGTGATCCCACCCACAACGGCGAAGCCGAACACCCTGCGGGTAGCAGCCTACTGCCGGGTCAGTTCCGACTCGGCGGACCAGCTCCACTCCTATGCCGCTCAGATCCGGGCCTACACCCAGGCGATCAACGCCCACGATGGCTGGGATCTGGTGGACATCTACGCAGATGAGGGCCTGACCGGCACCCGGATGGACAATCGGGAGGACTTTAACCGCCTGATGGCAGACTGCCGGAAGGGTAAGATCGATAAGATCGTGGTCAAGTCCATCTCCCGATTTGCCCGGAATACCCGTGACTGCCTGGCCGCTCTGCGGGAGCTCTCCTCTCTGGGTGTGACTGTCAAGTTTGAAAAAGAGAATATCGACACCAGAACGCTCACCTCGGAACTGATGGTGAGCGTTTCCGCTTCTCTGGCCCAGGAGGAATCCATCTCCATCTCAAAAAATCAGCGCATGAGCTATCAGCGCCGCATGGAGCGTGGAGAGTTTGTCACCTGTAAAGCACCCTTTGGATATAAAATCATTGACGGCAAGCAGCTGGAGATCATTCCTGAGGAGGCCCGCTATGTCAAATGGATCTTTGAGGCATACCTCGGCGGAGCCAGTATGGAATGGATCGCGGAACAGATGACAAATACAGGACTTTTAACTTCGGATGGAGGGCATCAATGGTATAGCTCTACCATCGCTTATCTTCTGACCAACGAAAAGTATATGGGAGACGCCTTATGCCAAAAGACCTGCGCCAAAATATTTCCCTTTACCAGGGGGATCAACCGAGGAGTACAGGATCAATATTATGTGGAGCGCAGCCATCCAGCCATCATCTCAAAGGATGTATTTGAAAAAGCCCAGGCGCTTTTGCAGCGCAAAGGACAGCGGATAGACCTGCAGCGGGAACACTCTCCGCTTTCAAAAAAGATGCACTGCGGGCTGTGCGGCAGCACATTGGTAAGGCGGATATCTAAAAACGGCAAGATCACCTGGGTATGCCGCAGGCATGACAGGAAGGCCGCAGACTGCCCCAACGGCAGGGTCAGCGAGGACATCATCCATATGGCATTCCTTCGGATGTACCACAAGCTGCAAACCCATGACGGCATCGTGCTGGCGCCTGTGCGGAAGCAAATGGAGGCCTTGTCAGACGCCCTGCATCGCGGCAACCCGGCCATGCTGGCGGTCAACACAGCCATCGCCACGGCATCCGAGCAGAGTTACCACCTCACCAAGCTGCACACGGCAGGCCTCCTGGACGAGGCTGCCTTATCCGCAAAGCAGGCGGAACTCAACAACAAGCTGACAGAGCTGCGTCGGGAAAGGCGAAAGCTGCTTTGCAATGAGGATATTGAGGAACAGGTAGATGCGCTTCGTACAACTATAGATACCATCCGAAACGGTCCAGAGACTCTGTCCGGCTTTGACGAAGCCCTGTTCACCAAGCTGGTGGAACGAATCGTTGTAGATACTCAGAGTACCATCCGCTTTCAACTATATGGCGGGTTTGAATTCCAAGAAACACTGGGGGCGTAGTCGATGGCAAAGCGGAAAATATTGTATGGCTATCAGATCAGACACGGTGATCTGGTCATCCAGGAGGAGGAACGCCTCACGGTTCAAAATGTATTTACCGCCTATCTGGCCGGGTCGTCCTACCAGGCTCTGGCAGACCGGATGAATGCGGATCATATCCCCTTCTCCCATGAATCACCGCTGTGGAACAAGCACAAAATCAAGCGAATGCTGGAAAATCCCCGTTATGCCGGGGAAAATGGATACCCTCCCATCATTGACCAGGATACCTTCCAGCAAGTGCAGGAAAAGATCGTGGAAAAGACCCATGGTCAGCTTCCGCGCCGGACGGAAACGGATCGCTTATGGCCAAAGCTGCGCAGCGGATGCTGTCAGGCCCGCCTGCTCCGGACTGGCGGAGTAAGTGGAGAAACCGGAAAAGTCCGTCTGAGATGTTCTGCCTGCAGAAGCATATTTGCTGTCGGGAAGGAGGAACTGCTTGCGCAGACGGCACGGCAGCTTGCGGCACATGAAACGCCCGTATGCAAGCCATACGCGCCCTCTGCGGAGGCCGTTCGCCTGGCCAACGCCATTAACCGGGCGCTGGAACAGCCAGGAGACGGTAAGGAGGCTCTCGCCTGTATCCTGCGTGGGGCGTCTGCCCGGTATGCCTGCTGTGAGGATGGTGCGGATGCGGTCGAAAGTCAAGCGCGGACTGGTCAAATCGATTGGGGCCGCTTTGAACGAACGGTCTCCCATATCATAATCGGAGCAGACAACACAATAATCGTACATTTTTGATCAGGAACAGAAAGGACAGCAAAATGGAACAGACAGCACAGGAACGCACCGTCCACCGTATTCCGGCATCGCGGTCCAATGCGGCGGGCAGCAAGACGAGGCTCCACGGCAGGCAGCGGGTGGCGGCTTACTGCCGGGTCAGCACCGACAGCGAGGAGCAGATCAACAGCTACGCCGCCCAGAAAGCCTACTACACCCAGAAAATTGAGGAGTCCCCGGATTGGGAACTGGCCGGGATCTTTGCGGATGAGGGGATCACCGGGACCAGTATGAAGAAACGAAAAGAATTCAACCGGATGATCACCGCCTGCAAGCGGGGAGGGATCGACCTCATCCTGACAAAATCCCTCTCCCGTTTCGCACGGAATACAGTGGACTGCCTGGAGACCGTGCGGATGCTGAAGGCCAGGGGGATCGGGGTCATCTTTGAAAAAGAGAACATCAACACCCTTACAGAATCCAGCGAGTTCCTCATCACCCTGTTCAGCGGCTTTGCCCAAGCCGAGAGTGAATCTCTGAGCGTCAATGTCCAGCTGGGCATCCGCATGGCCATGAAGGAAGGAAAAGTTTACTTCCACTACAGATCCATGCTGGGTTACCAGCGAGGGGCGGACGGCAAGCCGGAGATCGTGCAGGAGGAGGCCGAGGTGGTGCGGCAGATCTACCGGCGATACCTGGAGGGCTGCAGTGAGGGCCAGATCCAGAAAGAACTTACTCAGGCTGGGATCGCCACCGCAAAGGGCGTCAAGGCCTGGTCCCATCAAATCGTACATAATATTCTCACCAACGAAAAGTACGCGGGAGACGCCCTGCTGCAAAAGACCTTCACCACAGACTGCATCAGCAAAAAGGTCAAGAAGAATACCGGCGAGTTGCCGCAGTATTACATCAAGGACAACCACCCTGCTATCATCCCGCAGGACATCTACCAGCGGGTACAGGAGGAGATGGCAAGGCGGACCAGCAAGCGGAAGATCCTGCAGAAAAGCGGAAAAACAGAACAGGGCAAGTATTCCGCCAAATATGCCCTCAGCGAGCGGCTGGTCTGCGGGGAGTGTGGTTCCCCTTATAAGCGATGCACCTGGGCCAGAAATGGCAGCAAACAGATCGTCTGGCGGTGCGTCTCCCGGTTGGAATTCGGGAAAAAATACTGCCATAACTCACCTACCATGGCAGAGGACAAGCTGCACGCCGCAATTCTCACGGCGCTCAACCAGGTAGTCGAAGCAGGCGATGGCCTGCGGGATGAGCTTGCAGAGACGCTTCGAATGGTATGCGCCCCGAAAGGAGACGGCGACAACCTGTTGGAATTGGAACGCAAACTGGAAGTACTGACCGCGCGGCAGACTACACTGCTGGATCAGGCTCTGACCAATATGGATGACCTGACGATAACAGAGCAGCTCAGGACTCTGCTGGAAGAAAAGCAGCGCATACAGGCGCAGATCGACACCATGAGAAGAGAGGCGGTCAGCAGGATCAGCGAGGACTCACGCATGGCGGAGTACACGGCTTATCTGGAGGAACACCTCAATGGCTTCCCTCACTATGATGATGAGCTCGTTCGCAAGATGATCGAACGAGTCACCGTGGTCGATAGGGAAACGATCCGGATCAAGTTCCGATACAGCGATTGGGAGATCGAGCAGACCGTGTGCTAAAATAAAGGCAAGGGGCGAACGATTGATGAACATTTTTATTACAGGAGATACACACGGAGATTTCCGGCGGTTCCGGCCAGACATTTTCTATGAACAGGCGCATATGACCAAGGAGGATCTGGTTCTGGTCTGCGGAGATTTTGGGGGGATTTGGCACGGTGACCCACGGGATGATGCAGGACTGGACTGGCTGGAGAGTCTGCCCTACACCACGGCCTTCGTGCTCGGGAACCACGAAAACTATGACGCTTACAAAGGCTACCCCAAGGAAGAATGGCATGGCGGACAGATCCAGAGAATACGACCCTCCGTCCTGCACCTCATGCGGGGCCAGGTATATGACCTCAACGGCAGGAAGTTTTTTGCCATGGGCGGTGCTTCCTCCCATGATATCCAGGACGGCATCCTGGAGCCAAACGCCCCTGATTTCGAGAAAAAGCTTCAGCAGTTGGAGCGGCGCGGCGCGCTGTTCCGTGTGAACCACATCTCCTGGTGGGCCGAGGAGCTGCCCAGCGAGGAAGAGTATCTGGAGGCCCGAGCAAACCTGGAACATGTCAACTGGAATGTGGATTACATCATCACCCACTGCTGCCCATCCAGCATACAGGACATGTTCAGCGGGGGAATGTTCAAAAAAGACGCATTGACCGACTTCTTCGATGAAGTGCGGCAGAGATGCACCTTCCGGTACTGGTTCTTCGGCCACTATCACAGCAACATGGTGATCGAGAAAAAATATGCCATGCTATATGAGCAGATCATAAGACTGAAGTAAGATAAAGGGCTGTGCTGACGCACGGCCCTTTCTTGCATAAAGAAAAACTTTGTCAGAGAAATTTATCAAGAAATCACGAAAAGCGATTGGGGGAATTATTGCGGCGGCTGTAATTTATATATATTTGTTTTCTCTGTAATTGTATTTAAAATACGGCTGCATTCATTTGAGTGACGATAACAAAACTCAAGAACAATAGTATTGCATAATGCCAACGCCGATACATTTGAATTATACATCATAAAAGGATTCTTCGATGAAATAACAAATTCGAGATTAGAACACAAAGAAAGAGCACTGCTATTACCGTCAGATATGAGTACAGTGAAAGTCCCATTGGTTCGAGCTAATTTAAGAGCCTCGTGGCAGTCTTTGCTGTACCGAGGAAATGTTGTAGCAATGAGCAAATCCTCTTTATCGCAAAAAGCTAGTTTTTCCATCAATGCATTTCCACCAAAGTCAAGAAGAGTACAATTCAGTTGTAGTCGATCGAAGGAAAAATACAGGCTTCGGGCAGGAATAGAGCTACTTCCTAAGCCAAGAAAATAAATTTTTTTTGAACGTTCGATTGCATCGACAGTTTGGGTAATTTTATTGATAGAGAGTGTTTCCAACAGTTCTTTTAAGGCATAAATCTCGTATTGGAGAGCAATGCTTGCATATTCTTGACTTGCATAGGATTCCTGCATTTGTGGAGGAATAGAACCTAAACTTGAGACAGGTTTTTGCTCTAGTGCAGATATTAAGGCTTGTTTAAATTCACTATATCCATTGTATCCAAGATAACGGCAAAACCGAATGATTGTAGCATCACTTACACCGATAAGAGACGCTAATGTACTAGCTGAATATAAAAGAATACGCTCTCTTGCCAATAAAATAAAATCAGCTGTTCTTTTGAACGATTTTGTCATATGAATATATTCATGTTTGATCTGCTGGAATAAATCTTCAGACATACTATTGCCTTCTTTCTTTAAAGAAAATTAAATGTTGAAAGTACAACTTTCGCGCAAAAATATATTGACTTCACAACAATTAAAAGTTATAATTTAAATATATATTGTAAACACTACATTTTAGAGAGAGGGAGCTGTACGTATGACAACCGCTTGACTAACTGATAACTGAATTATACCAAATGAACGGAGAATTGCAATGAACAATAAAAAGATACTTATTCGGCAAGCGTTTGTCGTCGATCCTTCTAGTGAGTATGCGCAGTTATCCGATATTTTAATTGTGGGGGATACAATAGATGCAATTGTTCCCTCGAAACCTCAACTGGAAAAGAGTAATGATTTAGAAATTATCGAAGCACAAGGTGCGTTGGCCACTCCGGGCTTTATTGATTTGCAGGCCAATCCTGGATTAGGCATTGAACAAATGACAAAAGAAATGCTGCTGGCTGGGGTTACAACACCCTTAATTATGTCGTGTAATGTTTTGGGGGAAACATATCTTACTTATTACGGAAGTTTAGAAAATGTCGTGAAAATTTCTAATGGGCAATATTCAAATGTAGCAACAGCTGTTTCAATCGAGCCACCAGACACACAGTCGCATGAGACCTATATGGAATTAAGTGTGCCAATAGAATGTGTAAAAGCAAGGGTGGAAGAATTATACAGACTTGGAATTACTGCAATCGGTGAAGTGGTTTTGCCCCTTGGCGGTACAGCTCATATCCTTTCTAATATGAGTGAACTATTTCTGGACAAATTGTTAGATGTAACGGAATCCCTTAACTATCCAGTATTGCTGCATACAGGATTGGGAACAAATGGAGTTCTTGAGGCAATTAGAATTGCTAATGGCAGGCATCTTCATATTTGCCATGTTGGTTCAACTGTCGCCGGCGGAGATCTGATGAGAGTGCTGCATGAATTAAACCAAGTCCCCAATATTTCCTGCGATACCCATTTGGCACCTATGGCAGGAGGCAATAGCAGAAAAAGTGATCTCTTGCACCACTATTTTAAATTAGGAGAGGCTTACCACATCGATCCGATTACGTTAGAAGCAACACTGCTTACAAATTTAGATACAGATGCACCACCATATTATTACAACAAAGAAAATTTGTTAGAAAACAATCTTATTTGCGCTTTGAGTGATGCTGTAGATGCAATTGAAAGTGATGATTTAGGGGAGGGGGTTCGTTCTAAACTAATGGTAAAAAATATGCTTAGTTTATTATCTACAGCACATACGAAGAGTTCAAAACAGAAGCTTATGTTGAAATTGCTGGGCAAAATGACCTACCGTCCTGCTGATATTTTACATTTGGATCGACGCGGACGCTTGGTACCAGGTTGTTTTGCAGACATTGTCATTTTTAATAAGGAGATGAGTGAAGTAGATACTGTTTTCGTAAATGGAGAGATTGCTCTTCAACATAAGAGATTTACAGGAAAAAAAGCAGGCCGCCATTTAGCTCGAAAAATATAATAAAACACAGGAAGGAGATTACTGTATGGGACGGCAAATGTCGAAGCCAACGGTCACACAGCGTTTTGTCATGAAGGCAGAGCGAGTAGGAGACAAGCTCCCTCACCCGTGTATTATGTACCTGCTCCTTAGCACAATGGTAGTTATTGCATCGGCAATTTGGGGCGGTATTGAATTTACTGTTCCAGGAAGTGAAGAGCCGCTGGTGATCTATTCGTTGCTGTCGCGTGATGGAATTGTTTACATGCTTGGGAATATTTTTAGTAACTTTTCTAGTGTAAGTATTGTAGCGATGCTGATTTGTCTTGGTGCTGCGGTTGGAATTGGAGAAAAAGCAGGCTTATTTAAAAGCTTAATTACTAAGATGTCCAATATTTTGCCGGACAGCGTACTGATTAGCGGATATATTTTTCTTTGTATCAACGGAAATTTGATATCTGATACCACTGCAGTTTTGTTACCGCCATTAGGAGCTATGCTATTCAAAGCTAGGGGACGCAATCCAATTCTGGCAATTATTTTAACTGCTGTTGCTTATGAAGGTGGTTTAAGTGCAAATATTTTGTTGGCTTCGACAGATGCTAATATCTTTGCCATTACTTCTGATGCACTTTCTATTTTACCGATTACAGAAAATATATCGCTTAATGTTTCATGTAACTACTTTTTCCTATTGACTAGTGCAATTGTCCTTACGATAGCCGAGACATTTGTTGCACTGCGTATTACAGAGCCGGTATTGAATGCGGATAAAGAAATTGACGTGAACGGCGATTTGTTGTATCAGTGTGACGAATTTATTATTGGTGATAAAGAAAACCGGGGTCTAAAAGTTGCTGGAGTTACTGCGCTGATTTTCTTTGGTATAATTCTTGTTTGTGTGATTCCGACCAATGGTTTGCTTCGCGCCACAAACGGGGACATTCTTCCCAAGTCACCTCTTATGAGCTCTATTGCTCAGCTCATCTTCTTGTTTTTCTGTACGACTGGAATTGCTTATGGTTTTGCGGCCGGCACGTTTAAAAATACCAAAGATATTGTGCTAGGGGCAACTCAGGGTGTTCGTGGCGTAGCAGGTATTACTACAATCTTTATTTTTGCTGCTCAGTTCATTGCTTTTCTGAAAAAGAGCAATTTAACGTCTTTGATTGCGGTGCGAGGTGCTGACTTTTTGAGCCATAGCGGCATCAGTGGAATTCCTTTGGTATTTTCGTTGCTAATTTTAGTTATGTTTATTAATTTCTTTGTTGGCTCAGCCTCTACAAAATGGGCTATGCTTGGCCCGATTTTTGTTCCGATGTTTGCCCTTTTAGGGTTTAATCCTGCCTTTACGCAGGTAATTTATCGCGTAGGGGATTCTCTTACAAACCCAATCAACCCGTTGAACTCTTGCATGCCTTTGTATGTAGGGTATGCCCAGCGGTATAAAAAATCTGCGACTATTGGTACGATCATAGCTCATACATTACCGTATACCATTGTGAATTTCTTTGTTTGGGGAGGCATGTTGGCGCTTTGGTTTGCGCTGCAGCTACCGTTAGGGCCTGGGGCGACAATTTTATTATAATTTATAATATTGTATTTTGTTAAGAGGGGGGAAAGTGTGTTTTTTGGGGGGGATTTTCAGCTGTGGAAACTACATACATTAAGTGATTATATGGACGTCTCGATTTCAATTATCTTTCTCATTGTGTGTGCCAGAATCGGCCTATACATTTCTAAAAAAAGACGAACAGCTGAACAGGCCAAAAAAAGAACAGCTAAAATGTTAAAAAAGGTATGTAAAAAAGATGGCTTGCTGCTTCCGCTACCTTTGGAGCTTCCGAACTACGCAAACGATTATATGCTTTTACTTTGGAGAGGAACAATTTATATTCTCCGAATATTTCATTGGGGAACAAGGCTGATTGGAAAAGCAACAGAAAAGCAATGGAAACTTGTTCATGCTTCAGAGGTCAGGACGATTGTCAATCCACTGATTGAGATGGAGAAGGATTTGTCTTGGATTCGCCAACAGTTGTCGGGTAGCCCGCTTCAATATTTAGAAGTTGCCCCGCTCATCATTCTTGCTGACAATTTTTCTCCACCAATCTTAAGCATAGACAATGAAGCAAAGCCATATGTGATAACGTATTATCAGCTCAAACGTTGGTTAAAGAGCAGGCCAGATCAGTTAATAGGACCAAAATGCACGCACAAAGAAATCATAACGCAAGTTATTAAAATTTCATGAATTAAAAACGCCATTGACATCTGAACCTCTTGAGGTCGGACATCAATGGTGTTTTTTGTTTCCCTTGAGCTGCAAGGGATTTAGGGCGGGCTCATTCTGCTGCTCCTCCTCTCCCAACCGGATCCGCTTGCCCGCAGGGTAGCCCGCAGGGGCACGCCGCAGCCGTTGGGCGGCAGGGCCGCCAACGGCTGCGCAGGCGCTGGGCTGCGATTTGATTTGGGCGGGGACCTGCCCGCTGCAGCATCTTTTTCGGCAACAAAACACATGCGGAGTATCATTAAAGGATCTGAAAAGGTCTGCTGATGATACTCCGCATTTTTTATTTCCAAGTTTATATGGCAATCTGTGCGGGGGCGTAGCTTAGAGCTACGCCTTTTCTCGTTTCCAAAAGAATGTCCCGCTCGGGGATCTTCCGTCGATCCGGCACCTCAAAAGCGCCGATGCAGTTATAGTGGATCGTCACCCGCTGATTGGTAACACCGTCCTCCTTGACCGCCGGATAAACCTCGATATACTGAATGAGCTCGGCAACCATGCGCTTGGTGATGGTGGTGGCGTCGGTGTAGCGGCGCACCGTTTCCAAAAAGGTATCCACATCCATTCGCTTATCTTCCAGCTTCTTCAGCTCCAACCGCAGCGCCTTAATTCGTCCAGCGTTCTCGCCCTGTTCCTGCTCATACCGCTTGGACATTTTGGCAAACCGGGCATCGCCGATCTTGCCGGACACATTGTCCTCATAGAGACGCTCAAAGAGCATATCCAGTTCCTTGTCCCGGGCCAGCAGCCCGTCCAGCTCCTGCTTCTTGCGTACCTGGTCATTTTCCGCCACCTTTGCCGAGCGGCCCACCATCGCTTTAATAAAGTCGTTTTCGTACTCGTTAGCAAAACAGGCCAGACGATGGATCTCGTAGAGCACGACCTGTTCCAAGAAGTCCAGCCGAATATAGTGGGTGGACGAGCATTTGCGGAGCCCGGAATTGTGGTTGCGGCAACTGAAAAACTTGATGTCGTGGTTGCCCTGGTTAAAATGGAAATTCAAATTGCCGCCGCACTCCGGGCATTTTAGATAACCGCAAAAGGCGCTGGACTCCTGCGTGACGGTAGGCCGTCTGCGCCGGGAAGTTTGCAGGCTTTGTACCTTTTCCCAAGTCACACGGTCAATGACAGGCTCATGGACATTGAGGAAGATTGCTCGGTTTTCTTCCGGGTTTTCAATCCGGCGCTTCATCTTGTAGGACTTGGAGTAGGTCTTGAAGTTGATCACATCGCCACAGTATTCCTGCAAGGTGAGGATTTTCTTGACGGTGGTGTGGTTCCACTTGGTAGGCTCCAGCGTGCTTTTGGAGCCACCCTTGCTGATCCCCTTACTGGTTCGATAGGCCGAGGGGTTCAGCGCCCCCATCGTCCCCAGCGCCGTGGCGATCTGCAAGGGACCGTTGCCCTCTAAGGCCAGACGGTAGATACAGCGCACCACCTCGGCGGCCTCCGGGTCAATGACCCAAAACCGGGGATCATCCGGGTTTTTCATGTAGCCATAAGGCGGCGGAGAAAGCGGAATCCCAGCGTTGCCTTTCATCTTATTGACGATCCGGCGCTTCTTTGAGATGTCCTTGGCGTAGTACTCATTCATAATGTTCTTGAACGGGGTGAAATCGTCCTCTCCTTCGTCGCTGTCCACGCCATCGGAAACGGCCACCAGCCGCACATCATGGAGCGGGAAAAATTCCTCGGTGAGCTTGCCAACCTCAATGTAGTTCCGGCCCAGCCGGGAGAGGTCTTTCACAAACACCGCCGAGATGTACCCGGCCTCGATTGCGGCGATCATTTTCTGAAAGCCGGGGCGCTTCATGGTAGTGCCGGTGATGCCGTCATCTACAAAAAAGATGGTGTCCGTATAGCCCTTGTCCTTGGCGGCCTTTTGGAGAATTTTCTTTTGGTTCTGGATGCTGTTGGACTCGCTATCCATGTTATCGTCACGGCTCAGGCGGCAGTAGAGAGCGGCTGTGCCGGTAGAGATTTTCTTGCTTGACTGCTTCATTATGTCCTCCTTTCCAAGCAGCCGAGCAAGGCTTCATCCTATGTATATTATACCTCTGCCGACCGCCCAAGTTAAGGATGTCGATGGAACAGTTAGGCTGGCTCCAAATCGGCCAGCATCAGCTTCAACAGAATGTCACGCATGGACTCACCGTTGTCCTTGTAGACGGGCGTGACAATGAATTGGATTTTGCCGACTTGATAGGTGTATTCCTCCTTGACGGGTACGGGATCTTCCATGTGGGCCTCCTTCCAGAGCGATACGAAACAATGACCGACAGTCCCCCTTGTCCCGTGGGGAAACGCAGAAAGGCGGCACCTTCGGCGGTGCCGCCCTCTTGCCTTGCTCCACTTTGGGACAACTTGTCCCAAGGTCAGTAGGGGCTGTTCTCAAAGTGCTGCTGGGCCTCCTCCAGCCCACGGATGTCAAAGGCCTCATAGAGCTCTGCCACCACACGCCGGATGTCCGTGGGAGAAAACCCACAGTTTTCCATAGCGTAGATGACATAGCCCCGGCAGGCATTGTTGCTCCACGGCTGGGCAAGCAGGGCCGCCAGTTCGGGATCATACTTCATGTTGGTTTCCTCCTTGATAAAAGTTTCGGGAGCGCCACGCTCATTTCCTTGGCCTGTCATAAGACAGCAATACTCAGCATGACGCTCCCGAGGGGGCGGCGGCCCGGAGGGACAAGCGGCCAACTTGTCCGGCTGCGGATCGTGGCCGTGGGGTGGCTTGTCCCACTTGCGGCACTGGTGTTATCCCCCCGCCCTTTCCCATTCATGGGAAAGGGGGCGGCTCTGGAGGATATACCCCCGTCACGCCCCGGGAATGGCACAGCCGGGGCCGCCCGTAAAGGGCAAGCCGCCGCAGGGCGGCGGTGCGATGCACCCTTGACGGACAGCGCCCGGCCATGCCGTGTAAAAGGCGGCGACGGGGGATCAAGCACCAGAGCCCCTTATAGGGGAGCGCAGCACCTCGGGACAAGCTGTCCCAAAGTTACAGGGCCTTATCAGCTTTTTTCTCCGGCTTGCCCAGTTCCGGGGGCTGCTTCTCCTTCCACTCGTCCAGCAGGGCCAGAATGGTGTCCTTCATCTCCCGGGGGGACTTGTCCTTGCCAAAATACTTTTCCAGTTCGGCGCTGTTGATAATCACCTTGTCAACCTCCTTTTTCTGTTCGCTCAAAATGCCGTCGATCACATCGCCGTTCAGCTTTCCCTCCTTATCCAGTTCCCGCATCTTCTGGGCTTGTGAAAGGGACGGGGAGGACGCTTGCCCCTCAATGGCAACGGCGATATACTTCTGGTGCCTGGGGCGGATGAAAGAAATCTCCACGGCAGGGGTAAAAGAGAGCTGCTTCTCGTCCACCATCTTTTGCAGATCGGGGACAAGCTCGGTCAGGCGGATATACCGCTGCACCTGCTTGTAGTTCATGCCGTTGCGATCCCCGACGATCTGCGTGGAGCGTTTTCCAGCATCCCGGTCATCCTCGCCGGGGCGGGCTCCTTGGTGCTTGATGGCCTCTACCTGCTGTTTCAGCGCAGCGGCCTTTTCCGTGGGCAAAATTCTCTCCCGGTGCCGCAGGTTATCGTCCGTCATAGCGAGGATGGCCTCGTCATCGGTCATATTGCGGACGATACAGGGCATATTGACAAACCCAGCCAGTTCGCTGGCCCGCTGGCGGCGGTGTCCGGCGATAATCTCATATCCGCCGCCCTCACGGGGCCGCACCAGCGCAGGCTGATTGACTCCGGCAGCTTTAACCGACTCCACCAACCCCTGCATTTCCGCATCGTCCCGGACACCAAAGGGGTGATTTTTGAACGGATGCAACTCGGCAAGATTGAGATACACGATTTCTTCTTTCACGCCACGGGTGGCATCCCGAGGGGCGGGCGGCTGCTCGGTTGCAGCCGGGGTCTCCGCTTTGACGGGAGCGCCTTTCCCGGCAGGCGGTTTGCTTTGGGACATTTTGTCCCGAGGTTGCG
This sequence comes from Flavonifractor sp. An100, assembly GCF_002161175.1. GTDB lineage: Bacteria > Bacillota > Clostridia > Oscillospirales > Oscillospiraceae > Lawsonibacter. Next base: position 61,727 of record NZ_NFMA01000017.1, read on the forward strand.
GCTTGGCCTTGTCGGGGGCCGCCTTGTCAGCCTTGGGTGGGCGACCCCTGCGGGGCTTGGCCGCATCCTTCGCTTTATCCGTCTGCTTGCCCTTGTCCGGGGCCGCAGCCTTTTCCGGGGGCTTGCCCTTTGCCGCCCCATCCCTGGCAGCGGTAAAATCCACTACTTTCCCAGCGGGGGCGGGATCTCCCATGCCGGGGATCGTGGTCTGCTTCTCGTCCTTGCCCGGCTGCGGCACACCCTCTTTAGCAGGAGCGTCCTTTTCTTTGGGAGCCTCCTTACCCGCCGGAGCCGGCTGCTCCGCCGTAGGGGGCTTTACCACCTTGGACGCATCTTCTATCACGGGGGCCTCCGCCTTGGCCGGGGCAGGCTGATCCTGCACCGGGGGAGCAGCTTTGGCAGGCTCTACCTTTCCCGGCTTGGGAGGCTCGTCTGCCTTCCCAGCGTCGGGAATATTCTTTTTATCGTCAGCCACCTAAAAACCTCCTTCGTTGTGAAATAGTAAAAGCCAGCCCGATGGCTGGCCTGTGGGGGAGCACCCCTCCTTTCTCGTTTGGATATATGAAAACGCCGCCTGTAGTCCCATAAGGCGATGAATCATTTAAGAACTAGATTTTGCAGATTTTTAATGCTATAATATATTGTACTAAAGTGGTGCGGTAATTTTTCTAATTACTATTCATTTTGGCAACTGCAATGTTACAATGTTCCAAAGCAATCTGCTTTCAAATTGCCGCTCTGAAAGGTGTTTGAGGAGGAGCAAATTAAGATGAGTACACAAACAAATTCTCACAAACTTCCAAATCAAGAAAAGTGGATTACACTAACTTCTTCAGAAGTTAAACATATTTTTGCCTATTATATTGTAATATTTCTCATATCACTTATCGCAATGATTGCGTTTATACGACATTTTACCCTAGTAGATTCTAGTGAAATTGAGATGACTAATACTGTATTGTTTTCATTTACTTGCGGACTTCTTGGTGGAACATTTTATTATATTCGTAAATTATACAAGTCCTGCATTCAATTATTGTTTAGTACAGAAGCCCAAGTTACTACAAACATTAAGTCACTAGGCGTCAAAGTGTACTTTTATTTCCGGCCAATTATGGGGGCCGTTTTATCAATATTAGTAATATTGGGGGTTTATGGAGGATTTTTTGTTTTGCTTGAGCAACCTGCAATTAACTCGGATAAGTTCTACATATTTGTCGCTCTACTGTCATTTGCAACTGGATTTTCAAATGGTAAGCTTATTGTTAAGTTGGATAATACAACAGATAAAATTGCTGAGATGATTAGTGGTTCTGAGGAGGGTAAATAATAAATATGGATAAACGCCAAGAGAATATTGATAAATTAGAAAATCTTGCTCAGGAAGTTTTAAAACTTAAAAATCTTCATCGTCAAAGAAGACCTATTATTATTGAATTTTGCGGTAGTCCAAAGGCAGGGAAGACATCTTCAATTACAGCTTTGAACATTTTTCTGAAGCGAAATGGATTTAAAACTACAATACTAACAGAACGTGCAAGTATTTGCCCAATTTCTGATAAAGAAAGTCCTGTTTTTAATGTTTGGACTTGTTCCGCAACCATCAATGAAATAAATGAAAAGATGGACGAGGCGAATACAGCTTCGGAAGGTAATCTTGACATAATACTATGCGATCGCGGAATTTTTGATGCCTTATGCTGGTTTCGCTGGCTTAAAAGCAGGGATAAAATGAGTGAAGAAGAATATGATGTATTAACTCAGTTCGCTATGCTCAATAGATGGCAAAAAAATATTGACTTAGTTTATATTTTTTTAACTACACCTGAAGAATCTATTCGAAGAGAATATGCTAATTTACTAACAAATAAGCGTGGCTCGATAATGAAAGAAGATATTCTTGAGCAATATAAAAAATCTGTTGAAGAAACTTTACATGAGTATGAATCTGCATTTAGGGCTACTTGTGTCCAAGATACAACAGATAGAGAGCAAAATGACGTAAGTTATGAGGTGACCGAAAAAACTCTTCAAACCCTAAAGGAAATGCTTATGGAGAAAATTGGTTATGCAGATCGATCTAGTTTATTTCTACAAGAAGGGTTAATTGATTACTCTAAAGTTAAATGTGAGTTGGAAAAGGTTAAATATGGCTTGAGAGAAGAAGTCGAGGCAAATAGTGATTTTATCCAGCCGATTGCAATAGCGGCTATCATCTCTGAAGATGGCGGGAGAATACTTTGTGTTAAAAAGACGAGAAAAAGCACAGATGCTTCATCCCCTGAATTTGGGCAGACATTGTTATATGTCGGGGGGCATATGCGCCGCGAAGATTCTACTGCTAAATGCAGAAGTTTCTTGGATGTTTTACGAAATACGTTGGAAAGAGAACTGTACGAAGAACTTGGAATATCTTTTGCGCTCAATCAAAAAAGAGATCCTTTTGTCATTTACACACCTAACTCAAATAAAAGCCGAAAGCACCTTGCTATCGGTTGGGTCATAAAGTTGAATGAAGGTAGTAAGCTACGGCTTGATTCTTATGAGTTGGTTCAAAAGAAAGGGAGATCAAAAAGCGGCACATTTATTCCTTTCCAAAATATTACGGATCCAGATATTTCTTTGGAATCGTGGAGCAAGACTATACTTTTAAATATTTTTGCAGATAAATTATCTGAATCTCAAAAAGCATTGCTAAGCAGTTCTACATCTGAACAATTAAGTATTCTTGAATCTTAGTTGTAAATTCAGGAGAATTGTATAAAATCATTTAGGATGAAAGCCTTGCTTGCTGCTTGCAAACCATTGATATTACTGGATTTCCGCAGATCCTTTAATGACACTCGGACCAATTTTGTCAGAAAAACCGCCTATTTAGGCGGTTTTTCTGTATAAACATATCGGAATTTCGTCAAATATTTGGTGTGGCGTTCTGGACTAATTTTCAATTTACAAGCAGCAAAAGATATCCCCAGCAAATTAAGGGTCGTTTGACCAAGAATACCGACCATATAGCAACTACTCTATATAGCTATTTTGCACTAAATTATTCTATTCGTTGGGGGGGCAGTTGAGTCTTGTTAGAATATCAGACTGTATTGAAAGATGCAATTAAAGAATGTTCTGGTGTTGCAGCTAACACGGATATTTGGGAGAAAGACGCCTTGTTCAACGCCTCATGAAATGCCATCACAGCTGAGAATGAAAATATAGTCTGTGCGTTAACCGAAGGATTTGCTAAACTGAATACAGCAGGCGTAGTCCGGTTGCACCTTGGTGGATTTTC
>NZ_NFMA01000018.1 GCF_002161175.1 Flavonifractor sp. An100
TCTACATGGTCATAGAAGATTTTGGCCTGTACTTTTTCGCCGGCCAGCATGGGAGATAGCCCGTATTTATTCGTCTCAATCGTTGCAAAGCCTGTTTTACTCACGGTAAGCGTCGTGTAGCGGAACACAGAGAAGGGATACTGCGGCAGCTCTAAAAGTGCCGCCTTGTCCTCTTCCCAAAGTTCCCGGATGGGAACCTTGTGCTTGTAGTGGAGCCGGTCAGCGTCCTTTTCGCACCACTCCAAGAGCTGTTCATTAAATTCCTCAAACGAGGTAATGACTGGGACCGGGACAAACGCATTGCGGCGGCTGTAACCAACCTTGTTCTCTACATTGCCTTTTTCGTTGCCGGAATCCGGATTGCAAAAATCAGCTTGGAAACGGTAGTGGAGCATAAAGCGGGTAAAGCCGTCCGTAAGGACACGCTCACCATCTTTTAGTACCTGAGCAACCGCCGTGGTCATGTTGTCAAACCGCAGCCTGGGAGGGACGCCGCCAATGTGCTCAAAAATCCGCTTCATGCCTTCCAGCAGGCACTCTTGGTTTTGAGACGGGAACGCTTGCGTTACTCCGTTGTTAGAGCCGGGGAATGAGATCGTCAGCGCATAGAACGGAAAGCGTTCTCCGGTAGCGGCCCATTCGCCTTCCGCAAGGCCAAAGTCCACCTGTCCCCAGCCTTTGGGGTGCTCCAGAGGGAGATAACCGGCACTCAGAGTTTTCATGACATATTTTTTCTTGCGGACATACTTCTTCACGGTGGAATAGCAGCCAGTAAACCCATGCTCATCACACAGGCGGTGGTAAATCCGCATTACTGTATGGCGCTGTTTCCTGGGGGCCTTTCGGTCCTCCTCCAGCCATTTATCAATGATGGGGATGAAGTCTTGCAGCACCGGATAGCTCTGTGGCTCAATATCCGGCAGATTGTCCTCGCTCCAGTTTTCCTGGTAGGCGTACTTGCGGACAGTCTCAAAGCTGTGGCCGGTTACGCGGCATATTTCCCGCAAACTTGCCTCTTCATTTTCGTAGAGGTCTTTGATATACTTGATTTGAGCCATTCGTAACACCTTTCTGCTACCCCCTTATGGTTATCCCACCTAAAGGGTAGCGTTTATTTCAGGTGCTGACAATGGCTCTTTTTATTTGCCATTGGGGTGCTCACTTTTTGAGTACCATTAATCCCGGCCATGATGTAATCGGCACAAGGGAGGGCAATCGCATTTCCCAGCGCCTTGTAGCGTTGCAGAGGCCGGATTGCCTCGCCGTCCGCCCCGTACTTTGTCCAGCTCTCCGGCAGCCCCATCAGCCGCTCGCTTTCCGTTTCCGTCAAGAAGCGGATACAGCCGCCGTCCGGGTCGCCCTCGTACCAAAGGGGAGGCGCTTAAAGTGGAAAAAATACAAATGAAAGTGCCGCTGGTAGAAATGGACGGGGATGAGATGACCCGTGTACTGTGGAAAATGATAAAGGAAGAGCTGCTTCTGCCGTTTGTGGATCTGAAAACGGAGTACTATGATCTGGGGCTGCTCCACCGCAATGAGACCGAGGACCAGGTCACAGTGGATGCGGCGCTGGCAGCAAAGCGGCTGGGGGTGGCGGTAAAATGCGCCACCATCACGCCCAATGAACAGAGAATGCAGGAATATCCCCAGTTGACTAAGATGTGGCCCAGCCCCAACGGAACCATTCGGGCCATTTTGGACGGGACTGTGTTCCGGGTACCCATCAAGGTGGACTCCATTCCGCCGGTGGTCCATCGTTGGGAAAAGCCCATTACCATTGCAAGGCATGCCCACGGGGATATTTACAGATGCGTCGACGCGCGTACGGAGCACAGATGTACGGCCAAACTGCTGTTTGAAAATGAGAGCGCGACGAAATCCGTGACCATCCAGCAGGTGGAGGGGCCGGCGATTTGGATGGGGATGTATAACACGGAGCAGAGCATTCGTTCCTTTGCCGATGCATGTTTTTCCTATGCCATCGATACCAGGCAGGACCTGTGGTTTGCCACGAAGGACACCATTGCAAAGCAGTACGACGGTGCGTTCAAGCGAATATTTGAGGAGGAGTACCGGACGCGTTATGAGGAACAATTTAAAGCGCTGGGAATCACCTATTTTTATACCCTCATCGACGACGCGGCCACCAGAGTGATCCGCAGCAGGGGAGGATTCATCTGGGCCTGTAAAAATTACGACGGCGATGTGATGAGCGATATGATCTCGGCGGCCTTTGGGAGCCTGGCCATGATGACGTCGGTCCTGGTTTCTCCTGACGGCACCATGGAATATGAAGCGGCGCACGGGACCGTTACCCGGCATTATTACAGATATCTTCAGGGCGAGGAGACGAGCACCAACCCGCTGGCCACGCTCTTTGCTTGGACGGGAGCGTTGCGGAAGCGGGGGCAGCTGGACCAGATCCTGGAGCTGGAGGAATTCGCGGAGGACCTGGAGCAGTGCGCTCTGGATACGCTGCGCAGCGGGATTGTGACAAAGGACCTGGTCGAGCTGTCGGAGAACAAGTCGTGTACGGCGGTGACCTCGGCGTAGCTGCTGCGGGAGATCCGCCGGCGGATTACGGAGAAAAGGCGGGAGAGAGCCGCCGGAGCGCCGTAAAGGAACGCGCAGGCCGAAAAAGAGAGAAAACCGGAACAGACCGGAAATTTGGCGGAGTAAAAGGGGGAACTGCAAATGGAGAGGAAACAGAAAGCGTTTGGGGTAATCGACGCCCATCAGGAGGAGCTGATCGAGCTAAGCGACCGGATCTTTGACCATCCCGAGATTGGGCTGCAGGAATATCAGGCCTGCCAATGGCTGACGGATTACCTGGAACGGAACGGCTTTGCCGTGGAGCGTGGGGTGGGAGGTATGGAGACTGCCTTCCGCGCGGTCTATCAGCAGGGCAACGGAGGACCGTCCTTTGGACTGCTGTGCGAATACGACGCGCTGGAAAAACAGGGACACGCCTGCGGACACCACCTGCAGGGACCCTGCATCATCGGGGCAGCCATGGCCATCCAGCAGGCGGTCAAGGATAAGCCCTATCGCTTGGTGGTATACGGCACACCGGCGGAGGAAAATTACAGCGGAAAGATTACCATGATTCAAAACGGCTGCTTCCAGGACATCGACATCGCGCTGATGATGCATATGGACGGAGCTACGCGGGTGGACGTAAAGTCTTTGGCGAATATCAAGTATTCCGTGATCTTCCACGGGGTGTCGGCCCATGCGGGCAGACGTCCGGAGGATGGGAAGAGCGCCCTGGACGGTCTGCTGCTGTCCTTCCAGGGGATCGAGTTCATGCGGGAGCATGTGATCGACGACGTTCGGATGCACTACACGGTGGTGGATGCGGGAGGACCGGCCAATGTGGTCCCAGCCCGGGCGGAGGGCTCCTTTGTTTTGAGAAGCTATGACGTGGAATATCTGAAGGATGTGGACCGCAGGTTCCGTAATATTATGCAGGGTGCGGCGCTGATGACCGATACCACTGTGGAGATCAAGGACCTTGGCTTTACCCACAACAAGATCCCGGTGCTGGTGCTCAATGACCTGCTGATGAAAAACGCCAGGCTGGTGGACGCCCCGCAGATCGCGCCGCCCCGGGCCAAGACGGGCTCCACCGATTTCAGTAATGTGATGACCCTGGTGCCCAGTTCGTGCATTCGCATGGCCTTTGTGCCCATCACGGTGGGGCCGCACTCCCAGGGGTATTATGACGAGGGCAAGACCAAGGCGGCCCACGACGGGATGCTGAAGGGAGCCAAGATCCTAGCGGCTACCATGTGCGATATCCTGGAGGACCCCGCGCTGATGGATCAGATCAAAGAGGAGTTTGCACAAAATCAGCGGGACAAAAACTACAACAAATATAAAGGGGACTTTTCGTAACCATAGCCGATAGAGAAGAAGGGAGAAGAGACCATGAAGAAGAAATTCAAAATGCCCCATGCGTTTGTCATTATCATTGCGATTCTAGTGTTGGTATCCCTCATGACCTATGTGATCCCCGGCGGAGAATATGACCGATACAAAAATGACGAGGGGACCACGGTGGTAGATCCGCAATCATTCCACTATGTGGAGTCGTCCCCGGTAGGACCATGGGAGATCCCCACGTACATTGTTAAGGCGCTGATCCAGCAGGTAGATATCATTGTGGCTCTGCTGGTGATCTCCGGCGGAATTGAAGTGGTCATTCAGACGAATGTGTTCCACGCATTCTGTGGAAAACTGGCCCAGGCCTGTTCGGGAAAGCAGAAGTTTTTTATCCCAGTGCTGCTGCTTCTGTTTTCCTTTATCGGCATCACCCAGGCGTCCAACAAATTTGTCGGCTTTGCCCCGATCGGAGTAATGCTGGCAATATCGCTGGGCTATGACGCAGTGGTGGGGATCGCTATCACCCTGATCGGCATCGCCATCGGCTTCTCCGCCGGCACGTTCGGCCCCACCACGGCGGTGGCACAGACCATCGCGGAGCTGCCGGCCTATTCCGGGGCGTCCATGCGTGTGGTGGCCCATGTGGTGCTGCTGGTGGTGTCGGCCATCTACATCGTGGGGTATGCGGAGAAGGTGCGCAAGGACCCCACCAAGAGCGTAGTGTATGGAGACAGCAATGTGATGAAGTTTGACATCGTCTCCAACACCTTTGAGATCGAAAAGCGCCACTGGCCGGTGATGGCCGCCTTCGTGGCTGGGATCGTGGTCATGATTTTCGGCTGCATCAAGTACGGCTGGAGCCTGTCCACCACGTCCATTGTCTTTATCTGGCTGGCACTGGTCGCCGGCCTGATCTATGGCTATACTCCCAGCCAGATTTGCGAGTACTTTGTAAAAGGCTCCAAGAACATGGTCAACTCCGCGCTGCTTGTGGGTATCGGCGCAGCCGGCATCACCTACGACAAGTGGATGAAGTTCATGGGAAAGCTGTTCCTGATCTGGGTCCTGATCTCCGTCGTCCTGATGATGGTCTGCCAGGTCATCGGTTATGCCTGATCCGGAGCCACAAAGACCTAGCAGCTGTATATAACGAAAGCAGGAAGGGACCGGCCATCTGGCCGGTCCCTTCCTGCTTTGCTGACTGCGGAAAACTCCGCAGGCTATTTTACCGTGTTCCAAATTTCCCGTGTGGTGTTTCTGCTTGGGGGATGGCCTGTGCTGCGGTGGAGGAAAGCCATCACCGTCGATCAGCTCTGCCCGGCGCTGTCGGATTCATATATGCGCGTACGCAGAAGCTGATAGATTCCTCCCGACAAGAGGACTTCCCGCATCATCGGCGGCAACGCGGGGCGCAGGATCTCCTCTTGCGTACGGCAATTTGCAAAGCAGATCGCATCCTGGCGGAAGGAAATCTTCAACATCTCCCCTGCGGCAACCAGCGCGCTGATTCCCGGAACCTCGAACACAGGCAATCCGAGTGCAATCCCGCTGCGCAGGTAGAGTCTGGCTACGGACTCCGCCACGATCGCCTGAATTCCGAGAGCCTGCATTACCTGCACCGCCTGCTCCCGATGGGACCCGCAGCCAAAATTTCGTCCGGCCACAAGGATATCTCCAGATTGCACCTGCTGAAAAAATTGGGGAACGATTCCTTCCATGGTGTGCAATTTGAGTACTTCAAGAGACTCTTGCTTCCATTGTCCAGGTGCGATTACATCGGTGTTGATTTCATCCCCGAGCGTAATGACCCGTCCACAAATAGCGGTTGTCACGATAACACCTCTCTCGGATCCGTAATATACCCGGTCAACGCGGACGCTGCGACTGTAGCGGCGGACCCCATATATATCTCTGCGTTTGGACTGCCCATGCGTCCTTTAAAATTTCGGCTTGTGGCGGTGATGCACGTTTCATGATCCGCCAAGGCGCCGATACCTCCCGTACATGGACCGCAGTGGGGATGGCAAACCGTCACGCCGGCAGCCACCAGGGTCTGAATGTATCCGGCCTGCAGGGCCTGATAAAACACATACCAATCTGCGGCACCAAGAATGCAGCGCACACCCTTGTGCACATGCTTTCCCTCGAGAATTTTGGCGGCAATTTCAATATCCTCCAATCTTCCGCTGGCACACCCCCCAATATTGGCCTGCTGGATGGGGACATGGGGCAAATCGGAAGCAGGCACTACTACGGCCATATTATGGGGCAATGCTACGGCTGGGCGCAGGGCGGCGCACTCCACCAGGATCTCATTACAATAGGATGCGTCCTTGTCTGCGGTAACTGGAGTATAGGTACGGCGTGCCCGCCCAGCTAAAAAATCATGAACCTTCTGATCCGCCTCAAACATACAAAACTTGGCGCCTAATTCCACCGCCTGATTTCCCAAACACATTCTGCCGTCCAACGACATGGTTTCCACTGCTTCGCCATACCACTCCAGTGACTTATACTGGGCAAAATCGGTTCCGTAGGTTCCGGAGAGGTATAAATACAAATCCTTTGCCATCACCCCAAAGGGGAGCGTACCCTTTGTTTGAATCCGTATCGACTCTGGGACCAAGAACCAGAGGGAACCGTATGCCAATACCCATGCCATTTCAGCCTCCCCAATGCCCGTCCCGGCACAGTTCAGGCTCCCATAAATCGGCGTGTGGGAATCGGTTGCAACGGCAAGACCGCCTGGGACAACAAACCCTTCATCAAATGTGACTTGATGGCAGATCCCGGAAGAGACATCATAAAAATGGGGAAGTCGGAGCTTGTCGGCCAATTCTCGGGCCTCCTTTTGACGCTGTGCGGTCTTAACATTTTTGTCCGGCGCAGGGCCATCATAGTCATTGACGAGCACGACCTTATCGGGCTCCCAGACACGGGTAAGCCCCTGTGTGATCCCGGCTTTTTTCATCCCCTTTGGAATATCAGAGACCGAATATTTCATCATGGCCAGGTCTACGTCAGCCACGACATATTCTCCGGCCCGAACCTCCCTCCGCCCGCTGTGGGAGGCGAGAATTTTCTCCGCCATTGTCATTGCCATTCTATTACCCAACCCTTCCTTCCTCTTGGGGCGTCAGTCAAGATGATATTTGTTCTTTAAAAATGCCAGCCCTGTTTGAGGGAACATAATGTAAGTCAACACATCTTCCTCTGTTCTGGCAATCTGCCCAAGTGCCTGGCGGCTTTCCTCATAGAGGGGACGGAGAAGATCGGCCGGACGGCAGGTGATGGGCTGTTTGCCCGCCGCAAGGACTCTGGCGCGCAGTTCCTCCGAAATCGGGCCGGGCGCGCGTCCGTATTCCCCGCGGACATAGGCCTTGACCTCTTTTGGAATTGTACCGTATCGCTTTCCTGTAATCACATTTGTCGTGGCCTGCGCGCCGCACATCTGAGAAAACGGAGTGCCTAAAGGGGGATATCCCATATCCTTTCGAACCTGGACAACCTCTTCCAGCACCTCCTCCAATCGGTTGGAGGCATTCATCCCGCGGAGCTGGTTTTCCAGATTAGAGTACATTCCGCCAGGAATCTGGTGCTCGACCACATTGATATCCACCCCCACCATTCTGGTAGAGACAGCCTGGTATTTTTCACGCATGGTTTTCAAATATTTGTTGATTGGACCAAGCTTTTTATAGTCCAGTCCGGTGTCACGAGGGGTGTTCCGGAAAACAGCAATCATGCTCTCGGCAGCGGGATGGCTGGTACCCATGGCAAAGGCAGAAACGTCCACATCCAGAACATCCGCGCCCGCCTTGGCCACCTCCCAGTATGTGATCTCGGTCATTCCACCGGTGCAGTGAGAGTGGTAATGGACTGGAACGGAGACGGCTCGTTTAACCGCCGCAACCGTTTTTGCTGCCGTAACCGGATCAATCATCCCGCCCATGTCCTCCAGATGAACGGCTGTCGCCCCAATATCTACATACTCTTTTGCTGTAGTTACAAAGGAATCTATGGTGTGAACGGGGCTGGAGGTAAATTGAATATTGCCCTCTACCAGCTTACCGGCCTTCAAGGCCGCACGTGCTGCCGCCTCACAGTTCCGGATATCGTTCAGCCCGTCAAAAATCAGGAAAATGTCGATCCCTGCCTTGGCGGAAGCGGTGACAAAGCGTTCGACCACATCGTCCGGATATGGAGTATACCCCAGCAAATTTTGCCCGCGCAGGAGCATGCGCAGGGGAGTTTTCTGAACGTATTGTTTAAAGGTGCGAATGCGATCCCAGGGATCTTCCTTTAGGTACCGGATGCAGGTATCAAAGGTAGCGCCGCCCCACATCTCGATGCAGGCAAATCCAAAGGAATCCATCTCCCGGAGTATGGGCACCATATCTTCTGTCCGCATCCGCGTTGCGATCAGAGACTGCTGACCGTCCCGAAAATCGCAGGAGGAAAGCTGGATGGGGTTCTGCTTTCCCGTGGGCCACAGCCCATGTGCCTCATTGAGGTTCCAATCATCCATGATCGACATATTACGCCTTCTTTCCGTTTTGTTCTCTCCCATCTGCTTTTGCGCCCGTTAGCTAGGCGCGACAGACAGGTCAGTTGTTGATGTAAATATAGCCGTCCATGATCCTTCGCGCGGTTCGGATAATGCCGGCCTTTTTCACCTTGTCTCCCTCCAGCTCCACCTGCACCGCTGTAACGCCACTGGCATGGCCCAGAAAAATTGCCTTTTTGCCGGCAGTCCCGGCAACGATATCTGATATAATGGTACCCTCCATACACGCGGCAGCTCCTGTAGCCGTTGCCACGGTCAGGGGAATTGCCTTGTGGATCATTCCCAGCGAAACTGCACGAACGCAAAGATCCATATCCTCCTTCTGGGTCCAGTTCCCGCTCATGTTACGGTAGCTGCGGGGAGAAGAAAGGATGCTTACCTTCGGAATCGATGTGGATATGTTCTTTGCGGTTTTCCAATCGGATACGAATCCCAGTTTTTCCGCAGCCATACCCCGGATCGCTTCAATGTGCTCCATGAGTTTTGCGTTGTCGTTTAATTCCGTCAGTTCTGTCCCCTCCAGGCCCAAATCCGCGGCGCGGAGAAGAACCACAGGGTTCGCGCAATCAATGATGGTGACCTCAATGGGGTCATAGTTCGGGATCAGGAGTGGTTCTTTCCGCAAACCCGTTGGAAACAGCTTCCCTGTCTTGGACCCTCCCGGATTGAGAAAAAACATTTCGATGGGCGCTCCGGTGCCCGGGACCCCTTCGATTTGGGTTTCCCCCTGAAAAACCGCTCGCCCATTTTTCACCTGGACATGCTCTTCAATCAGTTTTCCCGTGTTCGTATTGTAAATCCGCACCACAGTTTTGGGTTCCACGGCGGGAACAAGCCCTTCATCAATGGCATATGGACCAACTGCGGCTGCAATGTTGCCGCAGTTGGCGCTGTTATCCACATTCGGGATCAAAATATCGACCTGAAAGAAATTGTAATCAATGTCGGCGTCTGGACGGCTGGAAGGGGAAATGACAGCGATTTTGCTCGTAGAGCTGGTAGCGCCACCAATCCCGTCAATCTGCTTTACATCAGGGGACCCCATGACACGGAGAAAAATTTCGGGCCACCGGGATCTCTCCGCAGGAAGATCCTTTTCATGGAAAAAAATCGCTTTGCTTGTTCCTCCGCGCATGTATACACAGGGATATCGTTCCATCTATGACACAACCTTGTAAAAAATTTACTAATTATTGCTAAAGCAAGGGGACGTGCTTTGACGAAAAAAATATGTTATACTGTTTTCAACTGCCATAATCTTTAGGAATGAGCTGAGGGAACTTAAAATGGACGAGAAAGATATCGATACGATTTTAACTTTGGCGGAGATGCAGAATCTGACACGAGCGGCGGAGCGCCTTTACCTGACACAACCCGCCCTCACGAAGCGGATTCAGCATCTGGAAGATGACCTGGGAGCTCCCCTGCTGTATCGCACCCCGAAAGGCATTATTTTCACCCCCGAGGGAGAAACTGTGGTGGAGTACGCGAAAGCCTTGTCCGTCACCATGCGAAAGATGCGCGAACACATCAGTACAGAACACGGGAATCGATATGGCCCGCTGCATTTGGGCTGTGCAACCCAGTATGCACACTATCGTCTGCCACGGATCTTAAATGGTTTTTTAGAGAAGTATCCGCAGATCAACGTGGACGTAGTGGCAGACCGAAGCATAAACATTCAACGGGAGATGAATCGGAATTCTTTTTCGGTTGCCATTATCCGCGGTGATTTTGAATGGAATGGCTGCAAAAAGATGATTTCCAGTGAAAGCTACTACCTTGTCTGCAAGCATGAGACGAGCAACGATCAACTGCGGAATATTCTCTATATCCATCAAAAAATTGACAATTTAGGGCAGGAGCTAGCAGATGAGTGGGTTAGAAACAATCTCTCCTTTGAACCCAGATCACGGGTGGAATCAAACAGCATTGAAGTTTGCCTGTCCATGGTGAACCAAGGAATTGGCTGGGCTATCCTGCCGGGCATATGTTTAGAGCGATTTTCCGGGTACAAGATACCGATTTATTCAAAGGAGGGAGCACCCATTGTGCGCAACACATACCTTTGCTATAAAAAATCTGAACTGGTGCTGCCCCAAGTGAAAAAATTTGTGGAGCATATTGAGATGTCTGAATGGACCGATGGGTGTTAAGCGTTTTCTGCTTTGTGGTCGCGAACCATTTTGATAAACGCATAGGTGTACATGATAACCACAATGGCAAGGATTCCCAGCGTGATGGGGCGGCTGAAGAACTCACCCACACTATCGGCCATTTGCATGCCGCGACGGAACTGGCGCTCTAAGATGGGGCCAAGTACCAGGCCCAGAATGAGCGCGGGAATGTTGAAATGGTATTTTTTCAGGAAATAGCCCAGCACACTCCCTGCCAGCATCACATATACGCTTGTCATACTGTTGCGGCTGGCATAGCATCCCGTAAACGCTAAAGCGAGGATAAACGTTCCAAGCATCCAATAGGGCATGCTTAAGATACGCGCAAACCCCTTTGCCATGATCAACGAGACGAATACCATCAAAATGTTGGCTAAGAACATGGAGCAGAAGGTAGCGCCCAAATACTCAGGCTGGGCTTTCAACAGCATGGGGCCAAGCTGAACGCCCTGAATGGTCAGGGCTGCCATCATCATGGCCGCAGCATTGCTGCCCGGAATTCCCATGGAGAGCATGGGGACCATGGCGCCGCCCGTGGCAGCATTGTTTGCGGTTTCGCATGCAGCCACACCGTGGGGGTCTCCGGTCCCAAGCAGTTCCGGATGCTTGCTGAATTTGCTTTCGACTGTATAGGCCAGCCACCCGGAAATGTTGCTGCCGGCTCCGGGCAATATCCCGACAAAGGTTCCAATCAGCGCGGAACGTATGATTGTGCCCTTCATCTCGATGAAATCCCGCACCGGGGCTAATTTGGTCAACTTGGCCCCCTTGGTTTGGTAGGCGCTGCGATCGGATGGGGATACGATCTCGTTATAGACTTCCACAGCGGCAAACATGCCCAGCATAAAGGGCAGAGAATCCATCCCGTCCAGCAGCCAGTCCTGCCCAAACGTAAATCTGGGAACGGAAGAAAAATTGTCCATCCCAATCGTGGCGAGAAACAGTCCCAGCAGAGCAGAGGAAAAGGTATTGAGCATATGCTTTTGATCCAGAAAGACCAGCACACTCAGGCCCAGCAAGGCGACGGCGAACTGCTCTGCCGCGCTGAACTTAATGGCCAGATCCATCATTGGCTGAGTGAGGAAAAACATAAACAGAGCGGAAATTATGCCGCCGATCGCGGAACAAACAAGAGAGATCGTCAGCGCGCGGCCAGCTTCCCCTCGCGCGGCCATTGGATAACCGTCCAGGACGGTGGCCGCACTGGATGGCGTCCCCGGTATTTTAAACAGAATTGCGGTAACGCTTCCTCCCGTAATGGCTGCGCAGTATACGGTAGCTAGGAAGGCGATGGCGACGACCGGGTCCATCACATAGGTAAAACTGACGCAAAGAACGATTGCCATCGTGGAACTCACACCTGGCAGCGCTCCGAAAATAACACCAATTATGGTACCAAATAGGATCCAAAGCATTGTCACCGGTTCTAGGATTGCCTGTAGGCCCAAAATCAACAAATCCATACGACCATTCTCCTTTCGGCTGCGTCAAATCAGATTTTCTAAAAACAGTGCAACACTGTAAAGAACGCCCGTGCCTCTTGGAAGTCGGAAATTGAGTCCCCAGACAAAGACCATAAACAGCGGCAGAGAAGAACACGCACCTGCGGCAATTAGCTGCAGAGGTTTTTTTGCGCCCAACAGCCAAGAGGCAGCTATGCCAAACAGGAACGTGGACAGCAGGAAGCCGGCGACTGGAAGAAGCATCACATAAAGCAGGCAGCACAGGAAAGCCAGCGCCAACCGCTGATTTCCCTTGATCTTCAGGCAGCCTCGGAGACCTTGCAAATCCTCTTGCCGTTTTTCGGGGGGAATTTCTTTCCAGGCCCGTATCACCTTGATCAAAAGCAATATTACCGCTATGGACAAAATGACCATTGGATAGTAACGAGCCCCTATATAATCGTTCCACACTTCGATCTGGAAGGAGTCCACCCAGAATACAAGCAGTGCGATCAACAGAAACAGGTTAAAAATAAACTCTCCCACTGTATGCACCCCCAACACATTGTTTGAAAAAGTAAATGATAACCCCGACAACAAATAAATGCAGCCGGGGTATTATAATTTGACAGCTAGTAAATTATGGAATTATTTTTCCGCGAGCAGTTCTTTTCCCATGTCGTAGAACGTAGTCAGAATCGCGGCTGTTTCGGCTTGATCCCAGAGATATTCATTTACAAAACCGTTGTTGGTCAGCCATTCCGCCCACTCTGGATTCTGGCAGGCACGGTGTACGGCGGCCTCAAAGGCGTCAATCGCCTCTTGAGGGGTTCCCTCCAGGCAGGTAAAGACACGCGAATAACCCAGCTCTATCTCCGCCCCCACCTCGGCGCTGCAGGGCACGTCTTCCACGATGGGATTGCGCTCATTGGACAAAAATACAATGGGAACGACATCGCCGGATTCCACATAGGCGCTGGTTTCCGCCCAAGTGGCAAGCAGCAGGTCGGTTTCGCCGGCAATGGTAGAAATCAGCGCTTCATCCGCGCTTCCGGTGACCCACTTGAACTGCACTCCTGCGCCCTCTTCAAATAGAGTAGAAAGAATGCCGGAGTTTCCGGTGGGAGCATCAATGGCGATGGAAACGACTCCCGGATTGGCCTTAGCATAAGCGACCAGTTCATCCAGATTGGAGAAGGGCGCCGAAGGGCTGGCAAAGATGACGCCTTCCGCCTGCACACAGCCGGAAACAGCCACTAATTCCTCCCAAAGATTTACCTCAAAGCTTCCGGCAGCCGCAGACAGAATGGCCGTTGGCGCGGTAAACTGGAAGTAGTATCCGTCTCTGGGCGTTTCATTATAGCTATACGTGTATCCGGTCACGCCGCTGCCGCCGCTGCGGCAGTCGATAATGATGGATGTGCCAAGTTCCTCTTCCAAATAGGGCTGTAAGGCTCGAAGCGTTACATCTAGGCCGCCGCCTGCAGCGGCGGGCACCATGATCTCGATCGGCCTGTCCCAGGTAAAAGCGGCCTGCTCGGATTGTGCTCCGCTCTCACCGGATTGACTGGCCGAGGTGGATGCTTGATTCCCACAGGCAGGCAAAGACAGCAGAAGAGCCAGAGCACACGCGGCTGCAAGTATGGATTTCTTTTTCATACAGATCCTCCTTTGTGCATTTTATCTGAAATCGCCTTCAGTCTGATGCTTGATTTCGTGTTTCTATCTTACCCCACGTGTGCTATAAAGTAAAATTACTGTTGTTTATTGCAGCAATAAGTATTTTTCATATCCGGGGAGCGCCCTCCTGGGATATGAAGAAACGGAATGACCATCTCCTTTTCCCGCATGAAGCGGGGACAAAAAGGGACATGGCCTGCAAATCTCCTATGGAATGAAGCTGGGACGCATCATTCAAAGGGGAGACGGCAAACCATGTCTAAAAAATTATCAGCGAAACGAGAACGTGATCGGGGGGCTGGAAAGCCTGCCGGCGGAGAAAATCCCAGCACGGAGGTGCAGCCACGCCGTTCTGGAGGGCTGTGGCGGCGAAGGTGTGCCGCCGCAGCCGCTTCGATTCCAAAGCCGCCAACCAGAGAGGCGATCAGCATAACGCCGGTGGGCCCATCGTGCTGAGAACTGCCGGCCAACAATTCAGACAGGGACTCAAATCCGCCGCCGAGCTCAACACGGTCCAGCAAGCCGCCGCTTGTAATGAAGATAACGAACCTATTGGCCTGAGAAGCGATACCCTTTGGGATGGCCTTCATAAGACCCCAATAGCGGTCCCGTGCCGGTCATCGCGGAAAACGGAAATATCACACAGCTGCTGCAAACGGACTTCAGTTTTAAAGCAGCGGAGAGCGGCAATGTCCTCCAGGTTGATCCCCCCAAAGGAGCCTGAAATGCTATACCGTCTGGACAAATTCATCCACACCCTTGGTGTTGATGCCAAGCGGGGTGGCATTGACTCCGCCGAATGCTTTGAAGAGGACGCACGTGCCTTCCATCACCGGCATGCCGGCCCCGGAGCCAATATCTCCCAGCCCCGGCACGCCTCCAGAGCCTTTTTCGGCGGACCCTTGACCTCAGAGGGGGACTAGGGAAGTGGGGTATACAGGACCGAACCTGGGAAAATTGGCTGTTTTGCGTGGGAGCTTTGTGTTATACTGTGACCAACAGGGAAAGGAGGAGGTTTATGAAGAATATCAGTCTTCTCATCAAGCCTGCGTCCAGCGTATGCAATATGCGCTGCCGGTACTGCTTTTACGCGGATGAGGCGGCCAACCGGGAGCAGGCGTCTGCGGGGATGATGACGAAGCAGACGGCGGAAACCTTGATTCGCCAGGCCTTTGAAACGGTGGAGGAACATGGAAGCGTCGGCTTTACGTTTCAGGGCGGGGAGCCCACCATGGCAGGCCTGGATTATTTCAGATATTTTGTTGAAACAGCGGCTAGAATGAAGAGGAGCGGGGTGAAGGTCCAATACTCCATCCAGACCAACGCCCTGAACCTGGACGAGAGCTGGGCGGAATTTTTTGCCGCTCATCAATTCCTGGTGGGCGTCTCTCTGGACGGGGAAAAAACGATCCACAATCAGTTGCGGCTGGACGCCGCCGGCAAAGATACCTGGAACCGGGTCACAAAAAACCTGTCCATGCTCCAGAAAAAGGGGGTGGAGGTAAATGTGCTGTGTGTGGTCACCAGCCAAAGCGCGAAACACGGGGCGAAGATCTACAATAACCTGAAAAAGCTGGGCATGCGGTATTTGCAGTTCATCCCCTGTCTGGACCCGCTGGAAAAAGAGCGGGGCGAAATGCCCTACAGCCTGACGCCGGAGGCCTACGGAAAATTTTTGTGTACGACATTTGATGAGTGGTACCGGGATCTGGAGCGGGGCGATTATACCAGCATCCGGCTATTCGATGACTATGTACATCTGGCCATGGGGCTGCCGGCCAGCACCTGCGCCACGAGCGGCACCTGCGGCTCCTATTTTGTAGTGGAAGGGGACGGAGCCCTGTTTCCCTGTGATTTCTACTGTCTGGATCAGTGGAAGATGGGGATGATTGGGGAACGCTCGCTGGAGGAGTTGGCCAAGGGAGAAATTGCCGCTCAGTTTCAAAAGGAGAGCCTGGTACACCCGGCTGAATGTGAAGAATGTCCCTGGCGGTCATTGTGCAATGGGGGCTGCAAGCGGGACCGCTACTGGGACGAGACCGGAGTTCACAACTACTTCTGTCCGGCCTTCCGTCAGTTTTTTGCCTACGCCGGAGAGAGGCTCCGGCGGGTGGCCATGGCCAGCCGCAACGGATATCTGCGCTCCCGGTGAGGCTCCGGCTTGGTTTTCCGGCGGAACAGATGACACAGAAACAGGCAGACCGGGCAACCCGAGAGGGGTTGCTCGGTCTGCCTGTTTGATCAGTCCATTTTGCAGCAGGTCCTTGTTTCGCCGATCCAGGCTTCACGAACACGGCTCTCAGGGTCCGGTCGCCTCCAGGATCACGGCGGTGAAGTTGTCCTGCTGGGGCAGGGACTTTTCCGTCACCGCCGCCCGAAGGGCGTCCGCCGCCGCCTGCGCATCCCCGCCCAGGCACCAGGCCATCTCCTCCTGGGACAGGGCCCGGTACACCCCGTCGCTCATGAGCACCACCCGGTCCCCGGCCCGCAGGGGAATGGGCTCCGGATTCCACTCCACCTTCCGGGGGAAGCCCCCGCCGATGTAGCTGGTGAGATTTTCTCTCCGGGGGTCCTGGTCCGCCTCGGCGAAGGTCATGTCCTTCTGCATGGCCAGCAGAGTCAGATCATGGTGGAAGTCGTGGTCCCGGTTGAGCTGGATGAGTCCGCCGCCGCGCCACAAGTAGATCCGGCTGTCCCCCACGCTCAGCCAGGAGAGCGCCCCCTCCCGGATCAGACACATCACCAGGGTGGACCCGCTCTGGGCGGTGCGCCCCTTCTGCAGGTCCTCCACCTGATCCAGAGCCTGTTGGAGCAGCAGCTGGAGCTGTCGGGCCGGGGCGTCCGTACCTCCGGGGGCGAAGCTGCCGCCCAGGGCATCGGTGAGGGCCCGGCTCACCTGGCCGCTGTCCACCAATCCTCCCATGCCGTCCGCCACCGCCGCCAGCACGCCCCCCTCCGGGGATTCCAGTCCGGCCAGGCAGAAGGCGTCCTGCTGGCTGTCCCGCGCGCCCACCTCATGGACCTGGGCGCACCGGAACCCACGGCAGGGGGGAGCGGGCAGCCTGAGCGCCCCGGAGCCCCTGCGCCGCCGCAGCCACAGCAGAAGGCCCGTCACGCCCAGAGCGGCCAATACCCCCAACGAAAAGGGGAGCGCCGGCCCGAGGCCGGACCCGCCGGGGAGGGAAGGCTGTGTCAGCGTGGTCGGGACCAGGGACTGCCCCTCCTCGCCGGCGCGTTCTCCGTTTGAGAGGACGGCGTCTACTTCGGGCAGCGGCTCCTCTCCCGAATGGGTCCGCTCCTCCTCCCGGCCTTCTCCGGACGGGGCGGCTCCGCTTCCGGCAGCCTCGGCCTCCTGCCGGGCGGGCTGCTGGGGCTGCGTATCTTCCCCCTCCCGGGCGGGCTGCTGGGGCTGCGTGTCATCCCCCTCCCGGTCGGGCTGCTGGGGCTGTGTGTCTCCCTCCTGCCGGGCGGGCTGCTGGGGCTGCGTGTCATCCCCCTCCCGGTCGGAGGGCTGGGACTCCGCGCCGCCGGTCTGTGTGGACGTGTCCCCCTCGCTCGGCTGCTCGGTCTCCGCCTCTGCGCCGTCTTCCCTGCCGGCGGGACCGGCTTGGGTCCCGGGCGGGGCGGAGCCGCTCTCCTCCCCGCCGGGGGCGGACGTGTCCGGCGCGGGGCGGGTAACGGTCGGGTCCTCTCCGGAGACGCCGGGGTCGCCCCCGCCGGTCAGCTGCAGGATCTCGTATTTCATAGGCTGGTCCTCCTTTGCCTTGTACCGCGGGGATGGTCCCACCCCCGCCTGTCCCGACTATATCATAGGCGGCCCTCAGGTCGGTTCAAGCATTTTCCTCCTTCCCGGGGAACAAAACGGCCAGCACCGCCTCCATCCGCTCCCCCATGGTCTCGTCCTGCCGCAGGGCGCTGTTGAGGGAGTAGAGCACCAGCCAGTCGTAGGCGTTCCGGGGGTCCAGGGTGGGCATTCCGCAGTCCTGGAGCATCAGGTTCACCCGCCACCAGTGTTCCTCGAACAGCTCCTCCGGGGAGAGGTAGTCCTCGTCCAGCTCGTCGTAGCTGCCGTCCACCACATTTTCGGTCACCAGATACAGCAGAAGCAGCAGCTTCCGGGGCACGTCCTCCTTCCGGGCGCAGATGTTCTTCAGCTTGGTGGCGTTGGGCCAGCCCTGCTTGAGCATCCGCTGGACCAGGGTGAAGTCCTGCCGGCGGCTGCCGGAGGGCATGTGGAGCGTCAGATAGGTTTCCGCCGCCCGCTGGATGGAGTAGCGCTCCTCCCCCTCGCCGGGGGACAACAGGGCCTGAAAGTAGCGCTCAAAATAGTCCCAGGCCCGCCGGTGGAGCCAGCCGAAGGAGTCCAGATAGGACTCGTACAGCCGGAAAAATTCCCCGTCATCCCGCACGTCGGCAAAGATGGACACCAGCTGCCGGGTGCCCTCCATCCCCGGCCGCCCCGTTCCCGGGGACCGCTCCGGGTCGGGCAGGGAGCGGTAGAGGTCGGCCGCCTGCTGGTAGGTGGTCCCCTTCCGCAGGCAGTAGGCGTAGGTCAGCTCCCGGCCGTTTCGGTAGTGGATGCCGTAGTCCGTGCACAGGCCCAGCAGGGCGGAGGCCTGCACCTCGTCCAGCCCCAGGGCAAAGGCGATGCGGAACAGGCCCTCCCGGTCGGTGGGGGCGTTCCTGCCCTGCTCCCAATTCCGTACCCGCCGGGCCACGGACTTGGGGTCGTCCCCCGGCTGGGTCACCGCCCGGACCACCTGATCCCGCAGGTCGCCGGCGGGATACAGCCCCCGCAGGGTCTCCCAAAAGCCCCGCAGGCGGATGGTCCCCGCCAGGTATTGAGCCGCCAGGGCAGGGGTCATGTCGGCCGCCGACAGGTGGTTCACCTCCAGTCCCGACTGCTGGGTGAGCTCGATACGCATAGCCGCTCCCTCCATTTTCTCCAAACGCTCTTGCCCTTTTGCCGCCGGCGCCGTATACTGAAAGGGTCAAACTATCCCGGGGAGGTGGCGCCGTGTTTCCCAAAACCACATATCCCGACGACATCCGCGCCCGGCTCCTGGCGGCGGTGCCCGGAACACGCGTCCCGCTGTGGCAGGCGGCCCCCCTCACGGCCGCTCTGGCCGCCGCGCCGGTGCTGCTTCTGCCGTCCAGCCTGGCCCTGCCCCTCCCGCCGGAGGAGCAGCTGCACGGCCCCGCGCCGGGGGAGACGGGGGAAGTCTACCGCCTGTGTGCCCTGCTGGTCCGGCTGCTGTCCGGGGCCGATCTGCCTCAGACGGCGGGGGCTATGGAGCGCCGGGCCGCCCTCCGCGCCGCGGCCGGGGCGGCCTGCCCTGACCCGGAGGGGGCGCAGGATCTGTTCCGCCTGTTGGACCGGGGGCTGCGGCTGGAGCCCAGCCGCCGGTTTCCCCACCGGCGCGCCCTGTTAGCCGACCTGGAGAAGGCGGAGGCGGAGATGGACGCCCGGGCCAGGAGCCGTCTGTGCCTGCGGGGGACGGCGGGAGTCTTTTTCGGCGGGGACCTCCCCCTGGAGCTCCCCGCCCTCCTGGGGCGGCAGCCCGGAGCCTGCCGCATCCTTTTCCCCCCGGACACCCCGGGGGTGAGCCGCCGCCACTGCCGGTTGGAGCTGATCTGGGGGACGGTGATCGTCTCCGATCTGGAGTCCCGGTACGGCACCGCCGTGGACGGCGTGCCCCTTCTTCCGGGCCGTCCCGCCGCCCTTCTGCCGGGACAGGTCCTGGCCCTGGCCGGCGGCGGGCAGAGCCTTTTGCTCACAGAAAGCTGAATCCAGAAACAGAGAGCGGGCGGGGACGGATTCCCCGCCCGATTTTTTAAAGTTCCGCTTCCAGGGCGGCGATGATGCCCCGGACCTCCTCCTGCTCCTTCTCCTTGAGGTAACCGGTATTCAAGTACCGGTTCCACCAATAGATGGCCTGCTCCAGGTCCCGGGGGGTCCCCACCCCGTCGGCATAACACTCAGCCACCCACTTAAAGACCACCGGGTTTTCGTAGTTGGCCTGCGCCAGCTCCAGATACATCCGAAAGGCCCTCTCTTCGTCCTGGGGCACTCCTAAGCCATACTTGTAATTGGAGGCTAGAGACAGCTTAGCCTCCAGGCTTCCCAGAGCCATGGCCTCCTGATAGAGCTGGACCTCGATCTCATACTCGTCGTCCAGCATGGCGTCGAAGGCCAGGTCGCACAGCCGCTTTGCCAGTTTGTTCTGGGAGATATAACCCAGGGAATTCATCTGCCGGTATACCTCCGCAGCCTTGAAATACTGTCCGTTGGCGGCGTAGTTCTCCGCCTGAGCCTTCAGCTCCTCCTCCGTGGGCGGGGCCGGTTCCGGCTGGGTGGACTGGGCAGGCTGGGTGGACTGGGCAGGCTGGGTGGACTGCGTAGGCTGAGTGGATTGCGTAGGCTGGGTGGATTGCGCAGGTTTGGTGGTTTGGGCGGATGACCCGGACTGGGCGGGCTTCGTGGACTGGGTCTGGCCCGAGGAGGTCTGGGCGGGGCCGGTCTCCGGTTCCCCGGCCGTCCCCTCCGGCTCTCCGGCTGTCCCGTCCGTCTCCTGGAGATCGGGCTGGGTCTGGGGCAGATCCACCTGTCCCTGGGCCGCGGCGCTCTCCTGGCTCATATCTCCCTCCGGCTCTCCCTTTGAGGCGTCGGGCTGCTCCGATACCTGCTGGACCGTCTGCGGCTTCTCCTCTCCGGCCTCTCCCGCCGGCACAGGTCCGCTGTCCCGTCCGCTGAGCAGCGGAACGGCGGCCGCCAGGACCACCACGGTGCACACCGCCGCCGCCATAGCCCCCTTGGCCCCCCTTGGCAGGCCTCTGCCCGGGCGGCGCTTCTGGTTGGGCTGAGGTTCCGTGGGGCCGGTCTGTTCTTCCGATTTCGTCCGCCGGCCCACAAATTCCGTGTGTCCTTCCCCCTTTTCCTCCTCCGGGGGGGTCCAGGGCGCCCCCTCCAGGGTGACGCCGTACAGGGCCGCGTACAGCTGCGCGACGCTCTGCCAGCGGTTGGCGGCCTGCACCGCCAGGCCCTTGCACAGCGCCTGCTCCTGCTGGGGGGTCAGGTCCGCCCCCAGCTGGGTGGGGGGGAGCAGGGGGTCCTGGCTGCCGTCCCGGCGCTCCACCGCCCGGGGCGGCACCTTTCCCGTAAGGCAGTAGTCAATGGTGGCGCACAGGGCGTACACGTCGGTCCAAGGCCCCTGGTCCCGGCCGGTATACTGCTCCCGGGGGGCAAAGCCGTGCTTCAGGGTCACCGTCTGGGTGGGCTGGCCCTGGATCTCCTTGGCGCAGCCGAAGTCCATCAGCTTCACCCTGCCGCTGGGGAGCACCATCAGGTTGTCCGGGCTGATGTCCCGGTGGAGGATGCCCGCCTGATGCATGGCCTCCATGCCTCCCATCACCGGCCGCAGCAGCTCCAGCAGCTCCCCGGCGGGGATGGCGCCCTGACGGGCGGTGCGCGCCTTGAGCGTCTCCCCCTCCAGGAACTCCATGACGATGTAGGCGGTGTTGTTGGCCTGGAAATGGTCCAGTACCTGGACGATCTCCGGGATCTCCTCCAGCTTGGCCATGGTCCGGGCTTCCTTCAAAAACTGGGCCCGGCCCTTCTCGTAGGCCGGCTGGTTGTTCTGGGTGTAGCAGGTGACGCTGAGGGAGAGGGAGTTCTCCCGGGAGACCAGACAGGTGGGGAAATACTCCTTGATGGCCACCAGCCGTTCCAGATTGGTGTCCAGCCCCAGGTAGGTGATGCCGAAGCCTCCCTCGCCCAGCACCCGGCCCACCACATAGCGGTCATTGAGCCGGCTCCCCGGGGGGACGTGGTGGCTGCCCGGGCGGTAGTCCGCCGGGTTCCTGCCGCAGCCGGGGCAGAGGCCCTCCTCCGTCCATTCCTGCATGCAATAGGGACAAATGCGCTCCATATGCTCCCCTCCCTTCTGTGTTCTCATCCGCCGCCCTGAAGCTCGTTCAGAAGCTCCTGGGCGCTGTCGGACACATAGCTGGCTCCGTACTCAAAGCACTTGTTGAGCCACTCGATGGCCTTTTGGGTGTCCTGGGGCACGCCGTTTCCGGCGGCGTAATACTGCGCCACGAAATAGCAGGCCGGGCCGTCGCCGGTATTGGCCAGCTTGGTCCACCACTCGCAGGCCTTGGTGCTGTTTTGCTCCACATAGTGGCCGTAGTCGTAATAGCGCGCCACGGTGGCGATGGCCGCGGTGCTCCCCATATCCACCAGCTCCATGTTGAGGTCATAGGCGAACTTGATCAGGGGGGAGCTGTCGTTGCCGTAGTCCGTCTCGTACCACTCATACTCCGCCGCATCGGCCACATCCTCCAGGCACATGACCAGCTTGCTCTTGGAGATGTAGCCCAGGGAGTTCATCTGCCGATAGATGCTCACCGCGTCGGTGTACCGGCTCTCCGCCACCGCCGTCTCCGCCTGGCTCTCCAGCTCCGCTTTCGTGGGGGCGGGGGGCTCCTCCGGCTCCGTCTGGGCCGGAGGCGTGGTCTGCTGGGCGGGCTGCGTCTGTTGGGTGGACGGAGCAGGCGTGGTCTGCTGCGAAGGCGTGGTCTGCTGAGAGGGCTGTGTCTGCTGGGTGGGTTTTGTCTGCTGAGGGGCGGACTGGGTCCCGCCGCCGGCCTGTCCGCCTTCCGTCTTCGCTCCCTCGGCGGCCTGACCGTCCCCGCCGGTCTCTCCTCCCTGGGAGGAGGCGGGGGGCTGTTCCGTCCCCTGGGCCTCCATCGCCTGGCTGCCGGAGGCGGTCCCCTCCAGAAGCCCGGGCAGCAGCGCTCCGGCGGCCGATTCCTGTTCCCCGGCGCTGCCGCTTCCCTGGGCCGCGCCGCCGGAGACGGCGCCGGTCTGCTCCGCGGGCAGGGTCACGCTGCCCTCCCCCCGGCCGGGGTCCTCTCCCTGGGCGGGGAGCAGGCCGCCGCCCAGGGCCGCCGCCGCGATGATCACCAGGGCACAGCAGGCAGCGATGGCCCCCATGGCCCCTTTGGAGAGCCGCTTTTTCCCCGGGGCCGGGGGCGTGCCGTCCCCGGGGGTCCGGCCGTCGGAGGGGATGGGCTCGGGTTCTCCCGGTTCCTCCGCCCCGGTGTGCTCCACGTACTCGGTCTTTCCCCCGCTCTCCGGCTGCTCCTCCTTCTGTGTTTCCTTCTTCTTCCGGGGTTCCTTCCATGACGTCCCGTCCAGGTTGACGCCGTACATGGCCCCGTACAGCTCCTCCATGCTCTGCCAGCGGTCCTCCGCCCGGCAGGCCAGCCCCCTGAGCAGGGCCCGCTCCTGGCCCGGGGCCAGGTCCGACCCCAGCCGGCTGGGCGGCACCAGGGGGTCCTGTCCTCCGTCCCGTTCCATGGCGTCGGGGGGCACCCTGCCCGTCAGGCAGTAGTAGATGGTGGCGCACAGGCTGTACAGATCGCTCCAGGGGCCCTGGCCCCGGCCGGCATATTGCTCAAAGGGAGCGAAGCCGTGCTTCAGAGTCACCGTCATGGTAACTCCGCCGTTGATCTCCTTGGCGCAGCCGAAGTCCATCAGCTTCACCTTGCCGCCGGGCAGGCACATCAGATTGTCCGGGCTGATGTCCCGGTGGATGACCCCCGCCCGGTGCATGGCCGCCATGGCCCCCATCACAGGGCGCAGCAGCCCCAGCAGCTCCCCGGCGGACATCCGCCCCTGCCGGGCGGTCATGTCCTTGAGCGTCTCCCCCTCCAAAAACTCCATGACGATGTAGGCGGTGTTGTGGGCCTGGAAGAAGTCCAGCACCCGCACGATCTCGGGGATCTTCTCCAGCCGGGCCATGGTCCGGGCTTCCTTCAGAAACTGCTCTCTGCCCTTTTCGTAGTAGGAGAGGCCGGCCTGGGTGTAGCAGGTCACATCCAGGGTCAGGGAGGTCTCCCGCTTGACAAAGGCGGTGGGAAAATACTCCTTGACCGCCACCCGGCGCTCCAGCTCCGTGTCCCAGCCCAGGTAGGTGATGCCGAAGCCACCCTCGCCCAGCACCCGTCCCAGGCGGTAACGCCGGTGGAGCAGGCTCCCGGGCGGGAAATGATGGCTCGCGGGCTGGTAGGTCCCGGGGTCCTTTCCGCAGTGGGGACAGCTGGCTTCCTCCGACAGGACATTCATACAGTAGGGACAGAACCGCTCCATCTCGCTCACCTCTCCAAATTACTTGCCGGGGCCTGCGGGGTCGTGGGCTCCTGCTCCCTATGGGCAGGATCGGCTCCCGGTGTTTGCCGCTAAGGGGCTTGCGCCCCATTCATTTCGTCCAGGGCCCTTTGAGCCTGGGCTTTCCCGGTGGAATAGTCAGAGTCCAGGGCTTTCTGGTACCAGCTGCGGGCCATGTCCCAGTCCTTCTCCACGCCCCATCCATACTGGTAAAGCACCCCGGCATAGTAGTAGGCCGCCACATCTCCGCCTTGGGCGGATGTTAAGATCCAGTGGGCAGCGGTATCGTTGTCCGTTGCCACGCCCTTTCCGTACAGATACATCGTCCCCAGGACCAGCATGGCTTCCAGGTCTCCCATCTCGGCCGCCTCCTCCAGAATGGGCGCGGCTGTGGCATACTGTTCCTCCCGCTCAAAGCTGCGGCCGATCCGGCGTATATAGGGCGCGATCTCCGTGCCGGCTGCTCCCCTTTGGTTGGACTCCCGGAGCAGGGACAAGGCCGTATCTTTATCCCCCAGGTCTTCCCAGTAGCCGTAATAACCCACGGCGGCCAACTGATATACGGCATAGGTATCTCCCATGTCATCCGCCTGCCGGAACAGGGAAACTGCCGTGGCATAATCCTTCTGTTCATTGGCCGCCTTGCCGGCCTGGCAGAGCTCTTCTGCCGTCTGGACCGGCTGCTGGGACGGCTGCGACTGCGCGGGAGGCTGACTGGCCTGGGAGCCGCCGGCGGTCTCTTCTTTCTCCGCCGGCTGTTCCGGGGAGGACGGAGACTGCCCGGACGGGGCATCCTCCGCCGGGGACTCCTGCCCGGCCCCGCTCTGGGACCCGGCGATGGCTCCGTCCTCCGGGTCCGGGGAGCCGTCCTCCGGCTGGGGAAGCTCCGGCGTCGCCGTCTGGACGGGCTCCTCCTGGTGGGGCGCCTGCGTCCCGTCCTCCGGCTGGGATGGGGAGTAGTGCTGTCCGCCGCCGTCCTGGGCGGGGAGGCTCCCCCCTCTGGTTCCAAGGGCGGCCGCCGCGGCCAGCACCAAGGCCAGACAGGCCGCGCCCCCCAGGAGGGCCTGCACCCTTCGGGAAGAAAGCCGGGGCCGTTTCGCTGGGTTTGCCCCTTCCTTCTCCTCCGGCTGCCGGTGTTCCTCTCCGCCGTGGGGCGCGGAGGGGGAGGCGTCAAGGGCCCGGCTGGCGGCTGTTCCACCGGAAGGGGCCTCCCGGGCCTCCTCCTGTGCGGGGACGGTGGGACCCATGGGAGCCTGGGCGATCTCCGGGTCCCCGGGCGCTTTCCTTTGCCGGGGGGAAGCCGCCCCGCCCTGCGCCCCGGCGGCCGGGAGGGCGGAGGAGCGGGAGTCCTCCGCCGGACCGTACAGGGCGGCATAGAACTCCGCCGCGCTCTGCCAGCGGTCCTTGACCCGTACCGCCAGGCCCTTGAGCAGCGCCTGCTCCTGGCTGGGCGTCAGCCCGGCGCCCAGCTGGGTGGGGGGGAGCAGCTCGTCCCCCTCGCCGCCCCGCTCGACGGAGCGGGGCGGTACGGCGCCGGTCAGGCAGTAGTAGAGGGTGGCGCACAGGCTGTACACGTCGCTCCAGGGGCCCTGCCCCCGCCCGGTATACTGTTCCAGCGGGGCAAAGCCGTGCTTGAGCACCACCGTCAAGGTGTGCCCGCCCTCCAGCTCCCGGGCGCAGCCGAAGTCCATCAGCTTCACGCCCTCCCCCTTCAGGACCATGAGATTGTCCGGACTGATGTCCCGGTGGAGGACCCCCGCCCGGTGCATGGTGTCCATTCCCCGCACCACCGGCTCCATGAGCTCCAGCAGCTCCCGGGCCGGGATGGGGCCCCGGCGGGCCACCAGCTCCTTGAGGGTGGCCCCCTCCAGAAATTCCATGACCAGATAGGCGGTGTTGTTGGCGGGAAAGAAATCCAGCACATGGACGATCTGGGGCACCCGGTCCAGCCGGGCCATGGTCCTGGCCTCCTGGAGGAACTGCTCCCGCCCCCGCTCATAAAATTCCTTCCCCTGGCTGGTGTAGCAGGTCACCCCCAGGGAGACGGAATTTTCCCGGAGCACAAAGGAGGTGGGAAAGTACTCCTTCACCGCCACCAGACGCCGGAGATTTTCGTCCAGGCCCAAATAGGTGATCCCGAATCCTCCTTCCCCCAGCACCCGTCCGATCCGGTAGCGCCCCTGGAGCAGCGTACCGGGGGGGAGGTGGTGCACCGAGGGGGAATACTCCGCCGGGTCTCTCCCGCAGGCCGGGCACGCCCCCTCGCCATGGGCCATGCTCATACAATATGGGCAATAGGTCGCCATCTCCTTCACCTCTTGCAGCACACATTTCGCGTCGGTCTTTTCTCTGAAAACAGGATAGCACACGGGCCTTGGACCCCGGTCCGGCTGATTTCCCTAGCCCTCTTCCCCGGCCAGAGCCTCTCTCAGCTGGCGCTCCAGCGCCGTCTCGCCGCCGGCCTGCTGGATCTCCGTGCTCCGCCCGCCGTACACCTGGCAGTCCGCCGGGAAATACGTGGGGTCGTAGGGGAGGGAGTCGGGCAGGCGGATGACCTTCAGCCCGTGGCCTAAAAAGGCCCGGGGCTCGATCCCGCGCACCGGGAATCCCTCCGCCTCCTGGGGTACCGTGACCTCCGTCCCCGTGCCCACATAGCCTGTGACCGTGACCTCCCGGATGCCGTAGACGGGGAATTGATAGGACAGCTCCCCGGAGGTGAAGCTCCCCTGGACCATCAGCGCCCGCTGTTCCTGGGTCAGCCCCTCCAGCAGGTCCGGGGGCTGCCAGGCGGGCTCCGGCTCGGGAGCCGTGGCCCGCTGCCACAGCACCGAGCCGGTCAGGGCCAGGGACAGGACCAGGACGGCCGCGATGCAGTGGATGGGCGCGATGGCCTTGGGTCCCCGGCCCCGGGTCAGCCACCTCCACACCGGTCCCTTGGCCAGCCGTGCCCACACAGGGGTCCGGGGCGGCGGGGCGTGGAGGACGTCCAGCAGCTCGGCCGCGGTGCCCACACCCTGGAGCGCCAGCCCCCGCTCCAGGGCGTGGGCCAGCTGCTGCTGCCGCCGGCCCTTGGGGTGGAAGACGCCCGTCCCGCCCGCGGCGGCGGGGGGCT
The DNA here is from genome assembly GCF_002161175.1 of Flavonifractor sp. An100. Classification (GTDB taxonomy): domain Bacteria; phylum Bacillota; class Clostridia; order Oscillospirales; family Oscillospiraceae; genus Lawsonibacter. Next base: position 27,035 of record NZ_NFMA01000018.1, read on the forward strand.
GTCCGGTGAGGCAGTACCAGGCGCAGGCGCACAGACCGTAGACATCCTGACGCATGGGAGGCACCCCTCCCAGACACCACACATCGGGCGTGAGGAAGGGGGTGGGCAGGTCCAGCTCTTCCCGCCAGACCGGCCAGGGCACGGAGTTCCCCGTGCGGCTCCAGATGCGCAGGGTCCCCTCCTGGGTATAGCCCATGGTCTCCGGGCGCAGGTCCCCGTGACTCTCCCCGGAAGCGTGGAGCACATGGAGGGCGCGGGCGCCCTCCTCCACCAGGGCCCATACCGCCTCCGGGTCCATGGGCCCCCGCTCCCGGACCAGCGCGTCCAGAGTCTGTGCCGGGACCCAGTCCTCCACCCCATAGGCGGTCCGGTTTTCCTGAAACACATCCAGCACCCGGGCCAGAGCCGGGTGGCTCTCCTCCCGGGCGGCCCGGCGGGCCTCCTCCAGGAAGGCGTCCCGGCAGGCGGAAAAGGCGACGGGGATTATCAGAGACAGGTCGGTCCCCTCCCGGATGCAGATCATCCACCGGGGCACGAACTCCCGCAGGGCCACCGTGCGGCCCAGGACCAGGTCGATGCCCCGATAGACCATGGCGGCGGGCTGCTGGCCCAGAAATTCCTCCACCTGGTAGCGTCCCTTCAGTACCGTTCCGGTGGGCAGTGCGTTCCAGGGGGTGTTCACGGCTTGGACTCCAGGGTGAAGCGCTGCTTCTGGGAGCCCAGGGTGAAGCTGTCCCCCACCTTCAGCTCCACCGCCTGATTGGGCTGCAGGCGGGTGCCGTCCCCCAGGAAGGTGCCGAAGGAGGAGCCCAGGTCGGTGAGGGTGGCGCCCCCGGTGGTCAGCCGCACCACGCAGTGCCGCCCGCTGACGCCGGTAGTGTCCGCCGGAAAGACCAGGTCGTTCTGATCAGGCAGCCGCCCCAGGCGCAGAGCGCCCTCCAGAGCGAAGCGCCGTCCGGCAAACATGCCCTCTGTCCCCACCAGCCGCAGCTGGGGCAGGGCCTGGGCGGGCATGGTCTTGCCGATGGAGTCGGCGGGAGCGGTCTTGGGGAAGGGGTCGGCGGGAGACGTTTTCGGGTAGGCCGGGCCCGGATTGGGGTAGGAGGGGGTGTTGGCGGCGCCGGACTGGCCCGTCGTGCCCTCCGGCCGGCGGAAGGCGTTGGTTCCGGCTGTGGGGGAAGCCGGCACGGCGGCCTTTTTGCCCCGGCGGAGGATCAAAGCCGCTGCCCCACCGGCCGCGGCCACCACCGCCAGACAGATCAGCAGGGTGGGCAGCAGACTGACGCTGCCCTGCCGGTCGGTGATCCGGGTGTAGGTGAAATCGTGGAGGGTACCGATGTCCACCAGGTCGTCCAGCCGGTTGATGACGTAGTCCACCTGCACCGCCAGGAAGATGTTCTCCTCCATACCGTAGGTGTTCAGGCCGATCACATATCCCTCCTCCGTGATGAGGGGGCCGCCGGAGTTGCCGTGGTTGATGGTGGCGTCGATCTGGATCACATCGGTGTCGGTCTGATCCATATGGGCCATGCGGGAGATGGTCCCCGTGGTCACCGTGACGGCGTCGATGGAGGCGTTGTAGTCATTGGTCACCTGGTCGCTGGCCCCGGGGAAGCCCAGGGCGTAGATGGCCTCGCCCGGCTCAGCCAGGGCGGCCGGCATCAGGGGGAGGGCGATGCGCTCCGTCACCACCCGCTCCGCCCGCAGGATGGCGTAGTCCGGATATCCGCCGGTCTCGTAGATCACGTCGCAGCGCACCGAGTGCTCCGCGTCCATCTGGTAGCTGGTCTCCGGCTCCGGGGACGCGTTCCACTCGTCGTCCAGCAGGATGTAGACCGCCAGGGCTCCGGCGGTCACGTGCTGGTTGGTCACGAACACGGAGGAGGCCTTTCCCGCCTCGCCCACGGCGAAGCCGGAGCCGATGTTTGCCGTCCCGTCCGGCTGGACGGACAAAATCCGAACCACGCCGTTTCGGGCCTGGGATACGGCGCTCTTCTCCGCCGCCTGGGCGGGGAGGGCCAGCAGGGCGCACAGCAGCGCCAGGATCAAAGAAATAGAAACGCTCTTTTTCATCATTCCATTCTCCTTTCTCGTCCCACGGCGGTGCCGCGTCATTGCTCTTCCACCCGGAAACCGATCTTCCGGGAGCCCAGATAGAAGCACATCCCGGGCCGGATCTCAGCGCCGGTCCCGGACAATTTCTGCCCGTCCTCCAGCAGGGTGCCGAAGGAGGAGTCCAGATCGGTCAGCCGCAGGGCCCCGCCGCTCCAGGTGAGGGAGCAGTGGCGGCCGCTGACGCCGCCGGTGTCCGGTGGGAAGGAGAGGTCGCAGGCGGGGTCCCGTCCGAAGGTGAGGCCCTGGGGCGGGATCTCCCGTCCCTGACCGGGCGTCCCCGCCAGGGGCACTACCCGGAAGGTGGGAAGGGCCGGTTCCGTCTTTCCGTACTCCTGGGCGCCCACATATTCGGTCTTGCCCATGGGCTGTACCGGCTGGGGCTGAGAGGGCTGCGGCTGCGGTCCGGGGGCGGGCGCGCTGCCCCGGCCTCTGCGGCTCTTCAACAGGGCAAAGGCGATGATGCCGCCCGCCGCGGCCACGGACAGGACGATAAGCACCACGCGCAGGATATTGGCCCGGGTGCGCTCCGCCTCCGCCTGGCTGATCAGCTCCAGCACCTCCTTGGGCGTCTCCACAGTGCTGAAGGAGTAATTCCCGCTCTCATCCTGGCCGGGGTCCGTGGCCCCCCCCGCCGGAGGGGTCTGCTGGCCGGAGCCGATATCGCCGGAGCCGGTGCTGCCGGAGCCGGTGCTGCCGGAGCCGGTGCTGCCGGAGCCGGTGCTGCCGGAGCCGGTGCTGCCCGAACCAGCGCTGCCGGAGCCCGCATCCCCCTTGTCCAGGGTGCCGATCCCGTTTGCCGAGGGCATGATATAGCCCGCGGGAAGGGCCATATAGTTGTCGATGTAAAAGCCGATCACCTCATCCATGCTGGTCATGACCGCGGCCACGGGGTAGATGGCGTAATCGCTCAGGGACGAGGTGGGGGAGTCCTTCAGGGAGATGCAGGTGTAGCCGTTGCGGGCGGTGAGGTCCTGGATGTACGCGGCCCGGGAGAAGAAGTAGGTCGAGCCCTCCTTTTCCCCCAGACCGGCCACCGCCACACTCTTCTGGGTGCTCACCCCGTCCAGGGTCCGCAGGGCGGGAGCCGTGCAGGTCCCGATCCGCTCCTTCAGCCGAAAGACGGCGATCCCGCTGTCGGCGTCGGAGGCGATCAGCTCGGCGGTGGTGTTGACGCTTGTGTCGGCCGCATCCGTGGCCACATAATAGGTGGACCCGTTGGTCACCGCATAGCTGGCCACGGCCCAGGTGCCGCCGCTTCCGTCTCCCGCCTGTACCTGGATGGCCACCCCCCTCGTCACGATATTTTCCGCGGCCGCATCCACGCCGAACAGGTAGAGGGTGCAGTCATAATATTTCTGTCCGTCAGCCGCGGCCGCTGGCAGGACCAGTCCGAGGATGAGCAGCAGGGAACACACAACACTGCTGGCCGATCTCATGATATGTTTCATAGTCTGTTTCTCCCTTCCGATCTGTATGGTACGGTTATACCACGGGAAACCGGCGCCTGGTCCGGCTGGTTTCCCCTGCCCGCGTCCGGCCCGGGGAAGCTGTCCGCCGTTAAAACAATAGAGGAGCCAGAACCTGTTTCCAGCGCCTCTATTCTCCCTGCCGGCGTTGTCGGCCGGGCTATGGTTTCCTCCCCGACGCCCGCCGCCGGATTTTCACCAGAATTTGACATGATAAACAATAAAATTATAGCATTGGGGTCTGTTTTTGTGTTCCCAAGAAATTTGGGAGCGGGAGACGCAGCGGGGCCCCCGCCGCAAACGGCGGGGGCCCTGGGCATGATCGATGTACGGCTTACAGGTCCTGATGGGGAAAATAGGCGGCAAACACGTGGCAAAGCTGCTGCTTGTTTTGAAGCCCCAGCTTGCGCAGCACGCTGGTTTTTTGGTTGGCGATGGTTTTTTCCGAGGAGTGGAGGGTCACCGGCACGCCCAGCATGTGCTGGAACACCGCCAGCTCCGCCGCGGTCAGGCTGCGCAGGAGGGCGGAGCAGATCAGGTGGGACTGGGGCGTGGCCCCCCGGGCCGTCTCCCGAATGGTGGGGACCAGCAGGGGGAACTGACTTTTCAGCACATAGGCGGAGGCGAAGGACTCCACGCTGGCCCGGATCACGGTGGCCGGGTCCTCGTAGGAGGTGAGCAGGATCACCTTGGCCCGGGTCTCCAGCCGGATGCGCCGGGCCGCCCACACGCCCCCCATGGGATCGGAGGGGAAGGCCAGGTCCATCAGCACCACGTCGGGATCGTCCCGCGCCGCCGCAAGACAGGCCGACTCCTCGTTCCCGCAGCAGGACGTCAGCACAAAATCCGGGCTGGCCGCCAGGGTCTGCTGGATGAGATACTGAAAATCACGGTCGTCCTCCACGACCAGGATCCGAATCGGTGCCATGGCCCGACTGTGCCCCCTTCCGTTTGCGTTTGACGGGGAAGAGGAGGGAAAAAACGCTCCCCTCTCCCGGCTGGGACGTCACCCGGATGCTGCCGCCGTGGGCGCTCATCACATTCCAGCAGTAATAGAGGCCCAGACCCAGGTTCTCGCCCCCCGCTTTGGTGGTATAGTACGGCTCAAACAGCTGCTTGACCGTCTCTTCGTCCATCCCGCAGCCGTTGTCCGCCACCGTGATCACCCCACAGCGCCTGCGGGGGTCGCAGCGGTAGGACAAGACCACCTGCCCCTCCTCGCCCGCGGCCTCCACGGCGTTGGTGATGAGGTTGCGCAGCGCCTCCTCCAGGTGGGCCGTGTCGCAGGTCAGGGGCTCCCGGTCGCAGAAGGAGATCTGCACCGGGCCCGCCCCCGCCCGGGGCTGGTTGAATCCCTCCCGAAGCTCCTGAAACAGCCCCTCCACATCGCACTCCTCCAAAGCCAGGGAGATGTCCTGGGAGTAGAGCTGGGTCCGGCTGATAAACTGCTTCAAATGGGCCGCCGAGCGGCGGAGGATCTCCACCTCCCGGCCGCAGACTCCCGCCCCGGCCAGGACATCGGTGCACCACTCGATTTTGGCCAGGTCGTTTTTCAGGGCGTGGCCCACATACCGGGCGTTTTTTTGCAGCGCCTGGTTCCCGCTGTTCCAGTCGTAGGTCTCCCGGCGGAAGCGGATGCCCCAGATCCCCTCCCGGAAGGCGTGGTACAGGAAATAGAAGAGGAGAAAGAGGACCACGATGAGGTTGAACTGCCACATTTTGCTGAGATTGGGGATGCCCAGGGCGTGGTAGGGAAAGGCGGAGATCAGCCAGAACCACAGTGGGACCAGCAGGCTGAAGGCGGCCAGGCGGCGCTGGCGGTAATTGGCGCTCATCCGCTCCGCCGTGAGGATGTGCGCCAGGATACCGGTCCCGATAAGGCCGTAGCACCAGTTATAAAGGCCCACCGTCAGGCAGAACACCCGGTCGCTCTGGAGGGCCAGCGTCTGAGTGCAGGGAAAGATCAGGGCCAGCAGGACGGGCGGCAGGTACACCAGCAGAAACAGGCGGCGGAAGAGGACGGGGCGGGTCCGGTCCAGGTGGTGGAAGTACAGGCAGAATATGACCACCGCCGGCATGGACAGGTAGTAGAAGGCGGCGCTGAGCAGGGAGTACAAAAGCCGGACCCCCTCCTCGCTCCAGACCCCCCGGCGGATCAGCTCCGGGCCCAGGGTATAAAAGAGGTATTCCTTCAGCGCGCCCACGCTGAACATCATCCCGCTGCCGAAACACCACTGGTTCAGCCGGTTTTTGGGGTTGGAGGCCAAGATCAGTCCGAACACCACCCAGATCAGCAGGGCAAACACCAGCAGCAGTTCCCCGGGGATACCGTCGGCCATTATGTGTGCCCATTCTGGTCGTGTTTCCACACGCAGCACCCCCCTTCTGGACAAAGAGAGCTATTTTACCTACTTTACCATAGCGCGGCCGGCAAAGTCACTATCTTCCTATGAAATATAGGAGAGGTCTCTTTGCATGCCGGCCGAGGAAGGTGGTGTCCGGGCGGGGGCGAAAGAGCTGCCGCGGCGGAAGGGCCGATTCGGGCAGCCAAGGATGTCCAGCGGTGCAGAATGGGGCCGTGGGAGGCGTTAGCTTGAGCCGTCGGGCCGCAGAGGCCGGAACGGTCAAATAGGGCAGTCCCAGAGGGACTGCCCTATTTGACAAATATTACGGTCTTGGCCTGGGAGCAGAGCGGTCCGGAGGGCCATAGCTCCCCTCAAATGCAGCTCCGCACGGTGGTCGCCTCGCGGGGAGAGACGGACCCGGTCCCCGGGCTTGTCCCCGGGTGGCCGTCCACATACGCCGAACGGAAGACCCCGGACATGACATAGTTGGCAAGGGTCAGGATATCGTACACCGGAAGTCCGAGCGCCTGGGACACCGCTCCGGCATAAGGGGGCATGTTGGTGCACTCAAAGATAATGGCCCCCACCTCCGGGTGTTCCCGCACCATAGCCTGGGCCTGGGAGATCATGTCCCGGGTGGCCTGCTGCCGGTCAAACCGGGACACCCGGTCGGTAAAGACATCGTAGAAATGGGTCCCCTCCAGGCCCCAGATCACCTTTTTCGTCTCCGCGATCCCGACGCCCTGAAAATGCCGCTCGCCCAGTTTGTTGGCGCTGATGGTCATAATCCCCACACATTGATTGGCCGGCAGCAGGGAGGAAACCATGTTGACCTGCAGGAGCGATGAGGTGAACACCGGGATGTGGACCCGAGCGGCCAGTTCTTTTTGATACATGGCCAGAAAGCCGCAGCTGGTGGTAATTGCCCGGACGCCCTCCCGCTCCAGTTCCTCCGCCGCGGCCAGAAAGGGCTCCAGAAGAGCGGGGCTGTTGTGGAAAACCACGCTGTCCGGGTTGGCGTTCTCCACGGCTTTTTTACGGACGGGGAAGGAAAAACTCTCCGGATTTCCGATGTCGCCCGGAATACGGGGAAATTTTGTGTTGAGCATCAAAATACCCAGCGGTGCGGTCATAGCTTCATTCCTCCTACCATCAAGATTGAGGTCAAAGGCCAGGGGGCAGTTCCTCCACCCGCTGATGTGGTTCCCGTTTTCCGGGCAGCGGCGAGTGACTGGGCAGTCACTCGCCGCTGAACAAGAGGATGGGGGGAAGAACGTCTGGAGCTCCGTTCGGTTAAAAGCTCATCAGTACTCCGGCTATGATGATAAAGCAGATACACATGGGCAGAGAATACATCATGGATTTCACCGGGTCACACTTGCGGTTCAGCTGCGCGCCCACCAGACCGGCAACCACAAAGGTGGTCAGGTCGGCCGGAGGCATGCCCTGACCGGCCATAGCCAGATTGGCGCCTGCCAGAGCGGCATAGGTGGGATTCAGGCCGGTGGAGATCAGAGCGGGACCGAAGAAGGAGAAGATCGCGTTCTGCGTGGTGGTCTGAGAGCCGGTCAGCATGCCGACCAGACACATGGCGATGCCGCCGCCGATTTTCAGCAGGCCCTCATTGAGGGACATGGCGAACTGACTGACCGCGTCGATGGAGCCGGCGGCATAAAAACAGCCCAGCATAAAGGCGGCGCAGATCTGTACCGTGACACAGGGCGCGGTATTCCGCAGAGCCTGGGAGACGATGGCCTTGTGATTTTTCCGCACGGAGGGGAACCCGAAGGACACCGCGATGGCCAGAATAATGGACATGACGATGCCGTTGGTGAGTCCGCCTAAGACGGTGATGCTGCTCAGAACGGAGTACAGATCGGAGGTCTCCTCTCCCACGGTAATGCTGAAGGACTTGAGGATGGTGGGGCCCAGGTCAAAATTGATGGCCGGGATGGTGCGCATCAGCACTACGATGATCAGGAAGCCGACGGGAAGCAGGGATTTCCAGCCCTTCCGCAAGATTTCCCGGGCGGTCATGTGGTGCATTTCAATGACATAAGAGGGGTCCACACCGGGGCGGTTGTGCTTGTGTACCAGGCAGACGCTGACATAGATGCAGCAGACCACCAGAGTGATGGAGACGGTGAGGTAGCCTAACGACACGACGGGGTCGGGATCGGTGTCACAAAGGGTGGAGGCCAGCGCAATGGCCTGGGTCATGGGGGGCATGATGGAGCCGATGGAGGCTCCCATCACGATGATGGCGGAGATCTTTTCCGGAGAGATCCCCATGGAGCAGAGGATCCCGATGGTCAGAGCGCCGATTACGGTGGCTGCCGCGCACGCGTCGCCCAGCAGAGAGCCAGCCAGAGTCAGCACCAGAATGATGGAAATGATCAACGCCCGGGGACTTTTGCCGAACTTTGCGTTTAGCATACCGATGGTTGTATCCACAGTTCCCAGTTCATTGGATATCTCCGCGAAAATACCGCCGGACAGGGCTAAGAAGGTGATCCAGGATATGCGGTTCAGACCGTCGATAAACGCCAGGAGCCAGGCCTCCGGGGAGAAGATCCCCGCACAGATCATGGTGGCCGCGCGTATGTGGCGTCCGGAAGGGATCAGATGGTCTTTACAAGGTCATTCATATTGTACAAGCCCGGCTTCTGCTGAATCAGGAAGGCCGCGGCGGTGATGGCTCCCTCCGCAAACATGGCCCGGTCCAGCGCCTCGTGCTTGATGGTGAGCACCTGGGTGCCGGTGTTGAAAATAATTTCGTGGGTCCCCACCACATTGCCCATCCGCAGAGCGTGGATTCCGATTTCTTCCTTGGTCCGCTTGCCGTTATTTGGACGGCCGATGTTGAAGGTGGCGTCGCTGCGCACCTCTTTGATGGCGTTGGCGATGATCAGTGCGGTGCCGCTGGGCACATCCACCTTGCGGTTGTGGTGGATGTCGATGATCTCGATGTCCGCGTCGGGAAAAGCCTTGGCCGCGGTCTTGCACAGCTGACTGACCAGCATGGCCGCCAATGCCATATTATGAGAAAAGAAGACCGGAATTTCCTTGGCGGCCTGCTGAATCATGTCCAGCTCCGCCTGCTCCTGCCCGGTGGTGGCAATGACCAGAGGGAGCTTTCGCTTTACGGCAAAATCCACCAACACCTTTGTGCCGGCGGGATGGGAAAAGTCGATAATGCAGTCTGCCTCGCCATGGAACATCTCCAGCGACGAGAGCGTTCCCTCCGCATAGCCCACGCTCTCAACCGCGGCCGCCAACGTGGAACCCTGGTTTCCGTCCTCCACCAGCTTGCGCAGGATTGCGCCCATATGGCCACCGGCGCCGTTCACAATTACTTTCATAATCTTGCCTCCTTTGTCTGTTTGTTCCTTTGAACCGGGCTGTCCCGGGCGTCCGACCTATGTATGCCCTCCGGCATGGTTATACGAGAAACCGGTTGGGGCTGAAGCTGCTGATGTCGTAGGAGGGAGCGCCGTCTACGATCAGCTCGGCAATCAGCTTGCCGGTGATGGGGGACATGGCGATTCCGTCCCCCTCGTGGCCGGCCGCCATATAGAAGCCGGGCAGGGAGGAAACTTCTCCCAACAGGGGAAGACCATCGGGCGTGTAGGGGCGGAACCCGGAGAAGCAACGGATCACGCTCACGTCCTTTAGCTGGGGGAAGAAGCGCAGGACCCGTTTGGCCATGGTTTCAATGGCTTCAAATGTGTTCTCCCCTTCAAAGTCCACAAACTCCCGGGTGCCGCCGAATACCAGACCGCCCTCCGCCGTCTGCACGATGTTCATGGACGAACCCAGGCGCAGGACCGTGGGGTCCTTGATGCGCTCGGGGTGGAATTTGATGACGTTGTACCGGGCGCACTGCAAGGTGGGGCGCATATAGAATCCGATGGGCTCGGTGACCGCCAGCTGGCCCTTTCTGGGCTTGATGGGCAGGTCCAGACCGGCCAGCTTGGCCACCTTTCCCGCCCAGGAGCCGCAGCAGTTGACGACCGTGCCGCAGGGAAACTCCCCGTGGTCGGATTGGACCGCCTTGATCCGGCCGCCCTCCAGGGTGAAGCCGGTAACGGTGACCCCGTCAAGGATTGTGACGCCGGACTCCCGGGCCAGGCGGCGGTAGGCAAAGGTCAGGCGCAGGGGGTTGACCTTGTTGGCGGTGGGGGAATACAGTGCCCCGTAGATATCTGGGCTCAACCCGGGGACCAGACGGCAGGCCTCCTGGGCGGAGATCATCCGGACGTCCACGCCGCTCTCCCGCTGCTTTTCCACCATCTGGGAGAGGACATCCCACTGCTCCTTGTCCTCCACCGGCTGCAGGCCGCCGGCGTTGGCTTCGAAGTCGATGTCCGGACCCAGATCCTCCATGATTTCGTCAAACATGGCGATGGATTGGATGGCCAGATCCAGCTGCGGTCCCGGCTTCTTGGTGTGGCAGCCCACAAAGCCGTCGGTGGCGCCGGCGGAGCCGCTGGCGGAGTCGTTACGCTCCAGCAGCAGGACGTTTTTGCCCCGCTTTCCCAGCTGCCAGGCTACGGAGCAGCCGATGATACCGCCGCCTACTACAATTACATCATACATCCTCAGACCCTCCAAACGCCCCGAGTTTTACCGGCCGCGCCGGCATACGGCTCTTCTGGGGGAGTACATCAGCGGGGGCCTGGCCCGTCTCACGGGCCACGATGTTCTGCACCAGTCTGCCGCAGGTCTTCCCCTGGCACAGGCCCATGCAGGCCCGGGTGCGCCGCTTTACCCCGTCCACGCTGGTGGCTCCATCCGCGATGGCCTCCAGGATCTCTCCCTGGGTCACCTCCTGGCACCGGCAGATAATCAGTTCGCCCTTCTCACTCATGGTGTCTTCTCCCCCTTCTCAGCTCATGTCCCGAGGCCGCCTGATAGGCCGCGCTCAGACCCGCCGAACCGGCGCCGACGACTGCTACGTCCACTTCCTTGATCTTCACTTGTCTTCCCCCTTCTTCTCCTCAAAGGACCCCAGTCCCTCCTGGGTCTTTACCTGCATCCCATCCCGTACAATGGCCACACAGGTGCGTGTATTGGGAACGCCGTCCACGATCATCATGCAGTCGGTGCACCGGCCGATGGTACAGAAAATGCCCCGCTTCTCTTTCCGCTTCGGAGTGGTGCGGAAGGAGCGTATCCCGGCGTTCATCAGCTATGGGATGGGCGATGATTCGCATGCTGGATTCTCCGTTCTGGCAAAGTACAGGGAGTTGTTGTGGAAAAAGTGTGAAACAGGACGAATTTTGTTGCTATTATAGAAATTATATACAGAACGGACTGCCCGGGCAACGGACAAACTATATACTGTATACTGTTTTGGAAGAAATGGTGGACATGTTAAATCATTTATACGTCCGTGCGGCGTAGCGGGCAAAAAGCGGATGTGTTTTTCCTTGACAAGAGACCCATTTCCATGTAAATTTATAAAAAAAGCAAAGGCGCTATGAATAAAATCATAGCGCCTTTTCTGCATAAAAGGGAAGCTGTGGGGGCACGGGATGCCGCCGAATCAATATTGGATCTGATTGATACACGGAACTTGAGTAAAGGAAGGGGTAGCGATGGCCTGCACCATTCAAGAGCTTATCAGCCAGTGCGTTTTTCCTGACTTAAATTTGATTGCGGGTCAAAACGGGATCGGGAATGTGGTTACCGCCATCAATTACAAGGACGTCTTTGATGGGGCGGAGGACTTCCGCCCCGGAGAGCTGCTCTTCACCTCCGGGTACGGCCTGCGGGATGAGGGTACCCTCTCCTCCTTGATCACCATGCTCTGTCAATGTGACACCAGGGGGCTTGTGGTGCAGACCGGCCGGTATGTGGAGCATATTCCCCAAAAGCTCATCGACGAGGCCGACCGGCTGGGATTCCCCCTATTGACGCTGCCCATCCGCATACCCTTTTCCGACATCGTCCAGACCCTCGCCCCTCTTCTCTCCCCCCAGGGGGATCAAACCTGGAAAACCGCGGCGCTGAAGCAGGCCCATGTCTTCCTGGAGGAGGTGCTGCGCAGCGACGGCCACATGTTTTTCCCCCAGTCCGGCAATCAGATCGTGCGGATCCTGCTCCTGGAGCCGGGAAATTACACCAGCGCGGCGGAGGAGAAGTGGAATGAATGCTTTGCCCAAATTTTGTCCTTTTTGCAGGCCAACTGTTACTTTTGCAGGTGGCGCAAGCTGTCGGGAAATAAGCATGTGTTTCTGGTGGCCCATCCTCCCGAACATTCCCCCTCCGTCATATACCGCCTGCACCTGAAATTTGTGGCCTTTTTCGAGAGCTACGGCACAAATTATTTTTTGGGGAACGAATATTTATCCGCCCCGGAGCAACTCAATTCGGCGCTGCTGCGTGCGGAAAACGGCCTGACTGCCCTCCGAGAAGTGAAGGCCAAGCGGGGAGTATGTACTTACGAGTCCATTCGGTTTATCTATATGCTGAGCTATTTAAAACAGAACAGCTCCTCGATCATATTGGAAAACCAAGCCCTGCAGCAGGTGCTGCATTACGACAAATTGAATCGGACCAGCTACGCCGATACGCTGAGAATCTACCTGTCCACAAGCTGCAACATCGCAAAAACCTCCAAAATTTTGTTTATTCACCGCCACACCATGATCAAACGTCTGGAGAAAATCACCGCCATCAGCGGCATTAAGCTGGAGGATTATTACGCCCGGATCCACATGTCCATCGCGCTGATGTTTCATGATTACTTCATCTATTGACCCGCCTGTGAGCCGGAGGCCGGTCTGAACGGCGCTCCCATCTGGAGCAAGGGTCCTGCCAGGGCGCTTCTTTATGAATGCCGGTGCCCGCAGTCTGCGTGCAGACTGCGGGCACCGGCATGTTTTGAGCTGCGAGGTAAAAAAGAAGAAAGAAAGGGGTAGGTTGTGGGGAAGAGGGGGAAAATCCTGGCTGCGTGAAACGGGAGAATGTGGACGCGCAGCGCACCGAAGGGATGGGGTCAATAGGTCTTGATGGGACGGCGGGGAACCCAACCCTTTGTGATGTAGGCAAAGATCCACATGACCGCCACACACGCGAAACAAACGCCGGTGACGATCCAGCTGCCGTAGGTGCCCATATTCACAATGACAATGGGCGGGAAGACCTGAAGGGCGATAAGGATGGGCCGGTTAAACACGTCGGCGATGCCGGAGTCCTCAATTCCGCGGCTTTTCAGCTCCGGGTCCACCACCCGCTGGAGCAGCACGCCGGTGGCGGCTACGCCGGTGGCGTGGCCCCAGACCATCATATTGCGCTCGAACCAGTCCTCCTCGGAGGACTTGGCGCCGATCGCCATGAACCAAATCCAGTTGATGAGGAAGCCCACGGCGCACACGACGATGAGGGGAATGGCGTATTCAAAGACCACGCTGAGGTTCAAAGAGCCGATGCCGGAAATCATCAGAAAGTCCGTGGCGGTGCCCTGGATTCGCTGTACGGTGCCCCGGTCCACATATTTGTGGGTACCGGTTTTGTTCAGCAGGCCGTTTAAGAGGATACCGGCGATCAGGGAGAGGCAGAACTCAGGAATGGAGATTTTGATGGAAAATGTATTCAGAGTCCAGCTGGCGAACCAAGCGGAGGCCATATAGCCCACCCAGCAGGCAAACATGACGATGCCCACGTGGAAGCCCAGGGGGTCCAGGCAGATGGAAGCCACCGTGCCTTTGGCGCAGGACTTCTGGTTGGCGGGAGCCACAAGACCGGTGCGCATCTCGGTGGGCAGCTCCGAGGGATTGTCCACATAGTGGGTGTAGCCCTTGCGGGTGCCCCAGTTGATGATGATCATGCCGCTGATTATGCCGCCAACGATGCCGATGGTGGCACAGGCGTTGCCCAGATCCGTCATGTTGGGCACGCCCAGGTTGTTCAGAGCGCTGCCCACCGCGGCGGCGGTGCCGTGGCCGCCATAGAAGCCGGTTGCCATCATCAGACCGAAGTTCTCATTCAGGCTGGGGTAGAGCTTGACCAGCAGCACAAGGGTGACCAACATACCCACCGCGTACTGCAGAACGGCGATGCCGGTGACGTTGAAAAACATTCCGCTCAGGCGGGAGCCGGACATGGCCTCCTTTTGGGGCTTGTCTCCAATGGGGGTAGCGGCGAAAATCACCACGATCAATACGCTGGCATAGGTACCGAAGGAGGACGAAAGAGGGAGGACCTTTAACTGTTCCACCGGGCTTTGGGGACCAAACATCAGGGCAAGAAAGCCCGCTATGACAGCTGGCGGGACCAAAATGGTCTGCAAAAGCTTTACCTTCGCACGCAAAAATTCACCGATCAGCAATAAGGTGCCTATGACGGATATATCAACCATGACCTGCCAAATTGCGGCTGACATTGTAAGTTCCATAAGCAAAACCAAGCTCCTTCATCGAAAATTTTAAGAACTCGCTCCTTGGAAAGATTAGATTACCTGCCTGTAGTAGGGCAGCTGCTCCCCAAAGCCGGTCTTTCCGCGCCGGTACCACTCCACCATGTGGCAGATGGTGTCCGCGGCCTTGGAGGCCACGGCCAGATCGGAATTAAAGCCCTGGTGAGGCTGCACGTAAATATTGCCCATGCGGCTTTCCGCCTTTTGCAGCAGGACCAGGGCCGCGGCCACCCGGGCGTCCACCGGCTGGACCTGTCCCTTCTGGACGGCCAGGGAGAAGTTGTTTTCGCTGGAGAAGACGTCCAGCCCCAGACCGCCCAGCACGCCTTCGTCGTACAGGCGGAGCAGGGCGGATTCGGGTGCGATCTCGCCCCGGGTCACATTGATAAAAATCAAGCTCGGCTTGGCTTGGCGGAGATATTCATAGGAGAAGTAGTTTTCGTTGTAATAGGGGCTGGTGGGGGTGCGGGTGAGGTTCATGGCGTTGATAAAAATGTCGCTGGTCCGGATCGCCTCCTCCTTGGTGACAAACCGCATCTGTCCCCCGTAGAGGTGGGAGAGCTCCTGGGCGCGGGCATCCACCGCCTGCACCGTCAGGCCGTTGGCGGCCACCAGGTCAAAAATGCGCTTTCCGATTTTACCGACGCCGAATACCGTCACCACCCGGTTGGGGGCCAGCTCCATAAAGGAGTCGGTTTTGTTCCGCTCAAAGGTGGCGGTGTTCACCGTGTAGTGATTGAGCAGCCCCGTGGTGGCATACAAAAATTTTACGGCGGTCTGGGCCACGGCGTTGACACAGTAGTTGCGCAGCGAGGTGATGTTTGCCCTGTCCGCCAGAGTCTCCAAATGGTCGTAGCCGGCACTGCGGGTGATGATGCTTTTTTTCTCTCCGTGCTTCAGATAGTCTTCGGGGAGAATGGAGTGGGTTTTAATGGTGATAAGGGGGGGAGCTGCTCCTCCGGATGCTTTTCTGTAAATTCCTGCAAAGAGTCCGGGACGATCAGATAACGCAGGTCCGCGGGTAGGAGCCCTTTTTCCTGCGCGGCAATTGTTTCCTCCTTCAGGTGGAGAGACTCCTCGCCCAGCGCTTCAAAGTGAATGACATCGTAGTTTTGCGGCATAAGTTGGCCTTCCCCTTGCTCCCGCCGCGGTCCCGTTGGAATAAGAAAAGCCCAGGTCTACAGCTCCGTCAAAAAAACAGGAAATTTGATCCAAATTCTTCCAGAACATGGAGCAAATCAAGAGTGAATGTGGTATAATAGCCGCATAGCGGCTATTATACTTTCTTTCAGTCCTTTTTCTCGCCCCTCACGGGGCAACCGAAAAAGAGGACACATGATACCATTCCGGCTGCGCCGTTATGGTATCATAACCGCATAGCGGCTATTATACTTTTGTTTTAGCCCTTTTGCTCACCAACCGGAAAAGAAGACACATGGTCACCGGGCCGCGGCCGAAGCGGGCGGCCAGGGGACTTGGAGCATCAATCTTGATACAGGAAAGGAAGATCGACCATGGCGCTGGGAAAAGCAGATTCCAAGAAGAAAGAGACTGCTGAGGCGGCGGAGGCTCCCGCAGCGGAAACGAAGGCTCCCGCAGTGGAAACGAAAGCGGCGGAGAAGCCCACGGCGGCGGCTCCGACCGCGCCTGCCGCGGAGCAAATACAGCCCGAGGGAAAGAAAGCGCCCGCCGGACGGAAGACGGCTGCGGCGGACAAGAAACCGGCTGCGGCCAAAAAGAAGGCCTCCGGGGTGAAGAAGACGGAACCGGCCGTCAAGAAGGCCGGGCAAACGGCCCCGGAACAGCCCGTCCCCGCGGAGACGAAGGAGGCCCCAGCGGCGGAGAAGACTGTGCCGGAGGAGAAACCGGCTGCCCCCGCGGCCAAAAAGGCCAAGCCCGCCGCAAAGAAGGCCGCCCCCGCCCAGGCTGCGCAGAAGGAGGAGGCTGCGGCGGAGAAGCCCGCTGAGGAGGTGAAGAAGGAGGCTGCGGCGGAGGAGCCCGCCCAGGTCCAGGAAGCCGCCGTTGAAACGGGGTACAGCGACCAGCCCCGCAGGAGCGTGGCGTTTATCGGGTCGGAGTGCCACCCCTTTGTCAAAACCGGAGGGTTGGGGGACGTGATGTATGCCCTGCCCCGGGAGCTGGCCCGGCTCAACTGTGATGTACGGGTGATTTTGCCCCGCTATGCCTGCATTCCCCAGGAGTACCAGGACAAGATGGTGTACCGGGGCGAGTTCTATATGGACCTGGGCAATACGGGACGCAATTACTATGTGGGGATCATGGAGTACATCTGGGACGGCGTGGTGTACGACTTTATTGACAACCAGGAGTTCTTCACCGCCGGCAAGCCCTATACCAACCTGGTGGACGACATCCCCAAATATTGCTTCCTCAGCAAAGCCGCTCTGGCCGCGCTGAACTATATGGACTGGATCCCCGATATCATCCACTGCCACGACTGGCAGGCGGGCCTTGTGCCGGTCTATCTGCGCACGCTGTTCCGGGATACTCCCGTGGGGCGGGCCCGTTCGGTGCTCACCATCCACAACCTGCGTTTCCAGGGGATCTACAATATCCCCACCATCCGGTACTGGTCCGGCCTGCCCGACGAGGTGTTCCGCATGGGAGCCCTGCAGCAGAACTGGGTGGACGCCAACATGCTCAAGGGCGGACTGGCTTATGCCGACCGGATTACCACCGTCAGCGGCACCTATGCCTCGGAGATCCAGACCGCGGAATACGGGGAAAACCTGGAGGACCACCTGCGCTACCACAGCGGCAAGCTGCGGGGGATTGTCAACGGCATCGACTACGGCATGTGGAACCCGGAGACCGACCCCGCGCTGGCGGTGAACTACGGCCTTGGCAGCGTGCTGGAGCACAAGATGGAAAACAAGCTGGCCCTGCAAAAGGAGCTGGGCCTGGAAGAGGACGCGGGCAAGTTTGTGATCGGCCTGATCTCCCGCCTCACCAACCAGAAGGGGTTGGATCTGGTCAACGCCGTCATTCCCCAGGTGATGGACGGCAACACCCAGATCGTGGTTTTAGGCACGGGGGACAAGGAGTATGAAAACGCCTTCCGCTATTACGAGGACGCCTACCGGGGGTCCTTCAGCGCCTGCATCCAATACGATGAGGCCAGGGCCCACCGGATCTACGCCGGGTCGGACTCCCTGCTGGTGCCCTCCCGGTTTGAGCCCTGCGGCCTGACCCAGCTCAACGCCATGCACTACGGCACCCTGCCCATCGTCCGGGAGACGGGCGGCCTGAAGGATACGGTGGAGCCCTACAACGAGTTTACCGGCGACGGAAACGGCTTCACCTTTGACCGCTATGACGCCGAGCTGCTGCTGGGCGCCATCAACCGGGCCAAAACCCTCTATTTCAACAACCGTTACCACTGGGACGAGGTGGTCCAGAGGGATATGGCAAAGGATGTTTCCTGGGAAAAGTCGGCCCGGCAGTATAAGGACCTCTATCTGGAACTGACCCGGTGGTGATCCCCCGGACAGCCGACGGAAAACGAAATCTGCGGGCGCTTGCGGGGCTCCTTTGGGGCCCCCCTGCGTCCGGGAGCCGGTGACAAACGCCGCCCCCTCACCCTGCTTGCGGGGGAGGGGGCGGCGCTGCTGTTCCCGTCAGGAGAGAGGGTGCTCCGGCGTGCGGGGATCGGAGCGGAGGGAGGGGAGGTTATACCAGACGGCCCTCCGGCTGCTGGCCGGACAAATAGGAGTGGACGTTTTCCGCGGCGATGCGGGACACCCGGATGGCCGCCTCCAGCGTGGTGGGGGCGTAGTGAGGGGTCACGATCACGTTGCCCATTTGGAACAGGGGGCTGTCTGGGGCGAGGGGCTCGGGATCGGTCACATCCAGCCCGGCGCCGGCAATGGTTTTGGATTGCAGGGCGTGAAGGAGGGCGGCTTCGTCTACCACCGGACCCCGGGCGCAGTTGATGAGGAAGGCGGTGGGCTTCATTTGGGACAGCCGCTGGGCGTTGATCATCCCTCGGGTGGTGTCGTTCAAAAGACAGTGGAGGGAGACAAAGTCGGCCTGTGCCAGCAGCTGGTCCAGGGGGACCAGCTCCGCGCCCTCGGGCGCCTGGGAGAGATAGGGATCATAGGCCAGCACCCGCATATGGAACCCATACCGGCACATGTGGATCAGCCGTGACCCGATGTTCCCCGCGCCGATGACGCCCAACGTTTTTCCGGTCAGTTCCACGCCGGGGGCATAATTTTTGGCGGAGAACCCCGCGGTGCGGTATTTGCGGCTGACGGGAATCAGGTGTTTGGCCAGAGCGGCCATCAGAGTAAAGGCGTGCTCCGCCACGGACTGGGCGTTGGCGTTGGGGGTGATGGTGACGGCGATGCCCCGGCGTTTGCAGTAGTCCAGGTCGATGTTGTCCACACCGACGCCGTGCTTGCTGATGATTTTCAGGGCCTTGGCCTGTTCCAGCAGCTGCCCCGGAAGTTCGATGATGCGGACGATGATGGCGTCACAGTCGGGGAGCTCCCGGCGGATGACGTCCATATTCCGGTCGGCCAGGACAAGGTGATGTCCGGCCTGGGTCAGCGCCTGCAGTCCGGCCTGGTGGATGGCTTCGGTGACCAGTATTTTCGCCATATAGCGTTCCTCCTCGTTTTCGGCGGATAGATCAATGGGGCCCCGCCCCATCTGGCTTTCATCTTACCGGATTTCAGGGGAAATTTCCAATACGTTACGATGCATAATTCCATAAGTGTTTGTGAATAACCAGAGCAAAGCAGCCGCTCCCGGTCCTCTGCAAAGGAAGCGGGAGCATTGTTATAAGCCGGAGTGGGGGAGAAAGGGGGGCCAGGGCCTTTGAAATGGGGCGGACGTTCAGGAAAAAAGAGGAAAAAGGCCTGAGAAACGAAAAAAATTGACCTAGGATAATGCTGGAAGCTAGTTGCAACTAATAATAAAAAAATCAAAAGAAAATGGTTCGATATCTGCCATGCCAAGAGGGTGACAGGATGGAGATTCAAGAGTTCCTGAGGGACTATTTGCACCTTACGGATGAGGGGACCGTAGGGCAGGTCCTCCAGATAGCCAAGATAGAGCATTTTAATAAAGGAGAGCTGCTGTTTGAGAGCGGACAGAGGCTGACCAGCCTGACCTTTTTGCTTTCGGGGGTTCTGCGCGGCTTTTTGATCGATTTGAACGGAAAGGACATCACAGACTGCTTTGCCTATCGCCCCGGAGAGGCGGCCATGCCCTGCAACCGGCTGGACCAGGTCGCCCAGATCAGCATTGAGGCGGTGACCCCCTGCGAGGTGCTGAAGATCCCGGTGCCCGCGGCGATCCAGCTGATTGAGGAGAATCCCCAGCTGTGCCGGCTGTACAACCAGTACTTGATCCAGGCCCTGGAACGCCACTGGGAAGTCAAGATGCTGATGTATCAATATACAGCTATGCAGCGCTACGAGTGGTTTTTGAAACGTTATCCGGAGCTGGCCCAGATGATCAGCGGCCGGTATATCGCCTCTTACCTGGGGATGACTCCCGTCACCCTCAGCCGGTTGAGAGGCAGGCTGCGGAAAAAGGCGGGGGCGTCTTCCCGGCCTGTGGAGGAATTGGAGTAATGCGGGGCCGGTACTATGACGGCATCAGCCTGCGGAACCGGCGCCCCACCAATATGGACAGTCTGCTGGTGAAGGAGCGGACCATTGCCGGGGAGTGGATCTGTCTGGCGGTGGTGTGCGACGGGGTGGGCAGCCTGGAGAGCGGAGCGCTGGCGGCGTCGCAGGCAGTGCAGCAGCTGGGGGCGTGGCTGAACGGACTGGAGGACATAAGCCGGGCGGGCCTGAATCTTCGTCAAGCGGTGCTGCGCATCAATGAACAAATCATAGACCAGGCGCGGAACCTGGGAATACGTACTGCAACCACCCTTTCCGCCTTATTGCTGACGGGAGGGCGGTACTATATTGTCCATGCGGGAGACAGCCGGATCTACAGCTGGGGCGAGGAAGGACTGCGGCAGCTAACCCGGGATGACATCACCCAGGAGGGGAAGCTGTCCGAGTGCATCGGCCGCAGCAGCCGGCCGTCTTTGTTTTACAGCGAGGGGGAGAGCGAAAAGCGGATCTTCCTGCTGTGTTCAGACGGACTGTATAAGCGGATGGAGCCGGACTATCTGAGCCGCCAGCTGGAGCGGGCGGACCGGGGCGAGTTCCGGAAGGCAATGGAGCACCTGGTGGAGTATGTGGTGGACCGGGGAGAGCCGGACAACATCTCCGTGGCCATAGTAAAGAGCAGAGGATGAGGAAAGGGTATGAAAATCCAGCTGTTGATCGGAATACGGGACGAAGACTATGTGGAGCATCTGTCTCAGGTGCTGCTGGAGCGGTACAGCGATCTGTTTGAGGTGAGCGTATGTTCCAGCGAGGAGCGGCTGGGAGAGCTGAGCGGCCGGACGAGCTTTGAGGTGGCCCTGCTGTCGCCCTCCATGGCCCAGCAGGCCAGGCTGGAAGGGATTCGCCTGCCTTTGCTGCTCTGGGACGGAGCCACACCGGTGGAGGGGGCGTTGGAGCAGCTGCACCGCGTGCGGCAGTACCAGCGCATCTCCGCCCTGGTGGGGACCATCCTGGAGGAATATGCCCAGGTGTCGGGCGGCGGACGAAGGGAAGGGGAAAACCGGGCCAGAATCACGGCGGTCTGGGGCCCGGCGGGCGGAACCGGCAAGACAACCGTGGCCCTGGCCTACGGGGCCCGGCTGGCCGCGGAGGGCCGGCGGGTGGTCTACCTGAATCTGGAGCATTTTTCCAGCGTCCCGGCCTGCTTCCCCATGGGAGGCAAGAGCATCAGCACCGCGTTTGAAAAGCTGGACAGCGATCTGGGCCTGCTGATGCAGAGCATCCGCCAGCAGGACGGCGCCTCCGGCCTGTCTTATTTCTGCTGCCCCGACAATTACGACGACATGAATCTCCTCACCCCCCAGGACCTGAAGCGGCTGGCGGAGGCCTGCGGCCAGGGGGCGGATGAGGTGGTACTGGATCTGCCGGCGGTGTGTGACCAGCGGGTGCGGGAGCTGCTGGACTGTGCCGGCCAGATCTATGTGGTACTGGACGGCTCCCGGATCGGCTGGAGCAAGTGGAAGCAGTTCCGGGACCAGAACAATGTGTACGGCCAGCTGCTGCCCAAGCTGGTACTGGTGGCCAATAAGGGATGCCGCCCGGAGGAGGTCCGGGGAGAGCGGACGGTTTCTCTGCCCTATGTGAAGTCCGACGATCCCGTAACGGTGTATAAAACCCTGTCGGCCAGCAGTTCCTTCCAGGCGTAAACCGGACAGAGAGAGGAGCCCGTCCCATGACTGAGAGCACCCGAAATCAGCTCATCGCACAGTTAAAAACAGAGGTCCACAGCCATCCGGATTTGACCAGCATGGATGACCATCAGCTCCAGGCTCTGATCGCCGCCACCCTGGAAAAGAAGCTGGAGTGGGCCCGGACCAGCAGTCCGGAGGCCTACCGGGAGCTGTCCGGCCTGAATTTTATGGAAAAGCGGCTGGTGACCACCGCGGTATACGAATCCATCCGGGGACTGGGTGTGTTGGGGCAGATCATTGCCGATCCCAATATCACAGAGGTGATGATCAACGGCTACCGGGACATCTTTGTGGAGCGGGCGGGACGGCTGACCAAGCTGGACAGCCAGTTTGAAAGCCGCCAGGAGCTGGAGACCATCATCACCAAGTTCGTCTCCCAGGCGGGGCGGGCGGTCAATGAGAGCGAGCCCATTGTGGACACCCACCTGGAGGACGGCTCCCGTGTCAACGTGGTCATGCCCCCGGTGGCCCTCAACGGACCCATCGTCACCATCCGCCGCTTCCCCAAAGAGGCCATGACGGTGGAGAAGCTCATCCAATACGGCTCCATCACCCCTGAGGTGGCCGATGTGCTGCGCCTGCTGGTCTCCTCCCGCTACAACATCTTTGTCAGCGGCGGAACGGGCAGCGGCAAGACCACCTTTCTCAATGCCCTGTCCAACTTTATCCCCCGGGATGAACGGATCATCACCATTGAGGACTCCGCTGAGCTTCAGATCAAGAACATCGACAACCTGGTCCGCCTGGAGACCCGCAACGCCGGCCCCGACGGCAGCGGCGCCATCACCATCCGGGATCTGATCAAGTCGGCCCTGCGTATGCGCCCGGACCGGATCGTGGTGGGCGAGGTGCGCGGCGCGGAGGCGCTGGATATGCTCCAGGCAATGAATACCGGCCACGACGGCTCTTTGTCCACCGGCCACGCCAACTCCACCGCGGATATGCTCCGCCGTCTGGAGACGATGGTGCTCCAGGGAGCGGAGGGGCTGCCGCTGGAGGCCATCCGCCAGCAGATCGCCTCGGCGGTGGACATTGTCATCCACCTCTCCCGGCTCCGGGACAAGAGCCGGAAGACCATGGAGATCGTGGAGATTCTGGGCTACGATACCGCCCAGCGGCAATTTGTGGTCAATCCCCTCTACCAGTTCCGGGAGGGCCCGGAGAGTACCAAGTCCAAGGTGGTGGGTGCGCTGCTGCGCACGGAAAACCCCATGCGCAACGTCCAAAAGCTGCGCAACGCCGGTATCGACCGAGTGATTTAAGGTGGGAGAGTAACCATGGGAAACAATTTGTTCGCGCCTGCCCCCCAGGCTCCGCAGGAGGCCCCCCAGGCCAAGGGGACGAAGCCATCCAGGCAGCCGAAGCCGCCCAAGCCGCCCAAGCAGTCCAAACAGACGGCGGGCGGGTCCGCACTGCCCGACTATACCCGCAGCGGAAAGGGCATGCTGGACAGTGTGCTGGCCTTTTTCGCCGGCTTTTTGGGAGGCTTCGCGGTCCTGTACATCTTCTATAAGCTGCTCCCGGCGGCGCTGGTGGGCGGTGTGGCCGCGGGAACCGTCAACATTTTCGCCGCGGAGCAGGGCGCTCTGCGCAAACGGAAGTTCAAGCTGCGGGAGCAGTTTTTCGACCTGCTTCAGGCCATGTCGGTGGCCATGCGGGCGGGCAATCCGGTGCTGAAGGCGCTGGAGAGCGCCCGGGAGGACCTGGCCCTCATCTACCCCGAGCGCAGCGACATCCTGGTGGAGCTGGACGGAATCATCGGAAAGTTCCATAACGCCGTCCCCCTCTCCCAGGCCTTCTCCGATTTCGCCCGGCGCAGCGGCCTGGAGGACGTGGCCAGCTTCGCCTCCATCTACGCCACCATTGAGGGCAAGTCCAGCCGGGCCGACGAAATCATTCGGGAGACCCAGCAGATCATTGCCGACAAAATGGAGATCGAAATGGAGATCGACACGCTGATGACCGCCGCCAAATCAGAGGTCAACATCATGCTCTTCATGCCCCTGGTCATCCTGGGGGTCATCGGCTACGCCGGAGCGGGCTTTATGGACGCCATCTACACCACGGCGGTGGGCCGTATGGTGGCCACGGGAGGGCTGGTGGTGTTTATCATCAGCTTTGTGATGGCCCGTAAATTCAGCAACGTAAAGATATAGGGAGGGAAGGGCTTTGCTCATTGTTGTAATGGCGCTGGCCACAGCGCTGACAGTGGCCTGGTTCCTTTTGCTGGGTATGGCCTGCCAGGAGGACTGGATCACGGCGGCCTACAATCAGGTGCTGGACAACCGAACCCAGGCGGACAACGTCCGCCGCAAGGCCCGCCAGCGCCGGGAGAAGCTGGCCGAGTACCACGGAGCGGCGGCCCGGGTAATGGGGCTGTTTTTGGGCGACACGGGCGAAAAGGAGCTGCGGCGTCTGGAGCGGGACAATCAGCGGCTGCAAAGGGGCGACCTGCGCAGCGTCAGCCTGTTTGTCATTCCCGGCTACGTGCTCCAGCGGCGGGTGGAAGGCATTGGCCGCAGCGGAGTCTATAAGAAGATCGTGTCCCAGTACACAGAGATTTACGGCAAAAAGTTTGCCATCAATAAGAGCAAGCAGCTGCTGGCCAAGCTGCTCTCCTACCCCATTTTAGGGGTGGCCCTGTCCCTGATGCTGGGGACCCTCCTTCTGGGCAGCGGAAACGCCAGCGCGGGCCTGGCGGTGATGAGCGTGGGGACGGCGGCGGTGCTGGTGCTGGTGTATGCGCTGTACGATGAGATCAGCGACCAGGTGACCAAGCGCAGAGAGGCCATCAGCCGCCAGTTCCCCAACGTGGTGTCCAAGCTGGCCCTGCTGGTCACGTCCGGGATGATCATGAGCCGGGCCTGGCGGGAGACGGCGGAAAGTCAGGAGCTGGAGCTGTACCAGGAGATGCGCCGGACCGCCGAGGAGCTGGACAACCTGGTGGACCCGGAGGCGGCCTATACCAATTTTATCAACCGCTGCAACACCAAGGAGACCACCAAGCTGGCCTCTGCCATCATCCAGAACCAGTCCAAGGGCAACGCGGAAATCGGAGCGCTTCTCAAGGAGATGGCCCACGAGGCCTGGCAGGAGCGGCGGCACACGGCCAAACGGGATTCGGAAAAGGCCAATTCCAAGCTGATGATCCCCACCATGCTGCTGTTTGTCACCATTCTGGTGATGCTTATGGTGCCGGTGGCCATGAACTTTGCCAGCCTGTGACGGCGGAAGGGGCGACCGGGGAAAGGAAGGCGGATACCGTGGAAAAGGGCGTCAGGACGTTTTGGAACGATGAGGCGGGAGGAATGCTGCGCCCGGTCCTCCTGTCTCTGCTGCTGCTGGTGATACTGGGCGTGATCATAGTGACATCCGAGGGGCTGATGGCCATTTTGGAGCCGCTGAAACGGGTCAGCTGGCTGTTCCGGCTGGGATAAAGGGGTACCTGCGCTGGGACCATGGAAATGGAAGCGGCGTTTGTACATAGATTACGAGCATTATCCTTCCGCCGGTGTGAGGCGGGAGGAGGAAAGGAGATGGAGCGTTTTATGTGGAATCAAATCAATCGGCTTCCTCTGTTGGCCTATCTGGCGGTCACCGGCTTTGTCCAGGATCTGAAGAAGGATGAGCGGGGGCTGTCCGGCGTGGTGGTGGCCGTGCTGCTCATTCTGGTAGCGGTGCTGGCCGTGGTGATGATCTGGAACTTCCTGGGCGACTGGCTGCAGGAACTGTTCGATCAGATCACCGGAAAAGCCGGAGGCATTGCGTAACCTCAAAGACAGAGAAAAAGGGAGAGTGGCCGCCTTGAACAAACGAATCAGCCTCTGGAAGGATACGAGAGGGGATGCCGTGGTCGAGGCGGCCATCCTTTTCCCCATTATTATCATGGTGTTTGCCGGCTTAGTACTGCTGGCTGTCTATATGCCCACCCGGGCGGTGCTCCAGCGTGCCACCCAGTATGCGGCCACGGCCATTGCCACCGGCCGCAGCGACACCTGGCTGCGCTTTGACCAGGGCGATATGGAATACTACTGGCTGGAGGAGCGGGGAGATCTGGAGAATGTGTATGCCTCCCTCTTCCGGGCCGTGCTCAACACGGCAAAGACGGATGAGGCTTCCCAGGCCGAGGATATCGTCACCACGGTGGAGAAGCAGGGGATTTTTCAGCCCCCGGGGAATTTGAAGGTGGAGCTGGGGGTAGTGAATTACGTGATCTATAAAGAGGTGGTGGTGACGGCCACCCGCACCATCCCGGTCCCGGTGGACCTGTCCTTCGTCCGCTTTCCCAAAGAGATCCCCATCACCGTCACCTCCACGGCGGTGGTGGAAAACGGAGACGAATTTATTCGAAATGTGGATTTAGCGGTGGATTTTGTGGAATATCTGGACGAAAAATATGAAATTTCCAAGGTATTTGAGAGCGTGGGCAAGGTGTGCGACAAATTCACCGAGTTTTTAGGGATATAGGGGCGAGAGTATGAGGAAATTCTTACGGGACTGCCGGGGAGCGGTGACGGTATTCGTCACCCTGCTGCTCATTCCGGCCACCCTGATCTGCGGCACGGGAGTTGACATTGCCCGGCTTTTCGCGGCGCGCAGCGTGGTGCAGGACGCCAACCAGCTGGCGGCCAACTCGGTGCTGGCCAGCTACGACGCCATGCTCCAGGACCTGTACGGCCTGTTCGGCGTGATGAAGGATGACCCCACTCTGGCCGGTATGATCGACGACTATATCCAGGTGAGCGTGTTTGGGGAGGACTGGCAGGAGGAGGGCATGGGTACCTTCCAGCTGTTCTACGGTTCCAATCTGAATGCGGGGGAAATTGTCCCCGCCGCGGACAAGAACCTGAAAAACCAGGAGGTCCTGCGCCGCCAGATCGAGGAGTACGCCAAGTTCCGGGCCCCGGTGATCATTGTGGAGGAGATCCTGGGTATCCTGGACTCCTTCGAAAAGGTCAAGGCCGACGCCAAGGTCATCAAGACCAAGATGGATCTGGATGACAAGGTGGAGGACATCGAAAAGATTTATAAAAGGATATACGCCAAGATCCAGGAAGTGAATCAGATCGAGCAGCATGAAAATTCAGCCATGCAGTCGGTGAATACATACCTGAAAAATGTCCATGAGGAGCTCAAGAGTCTGTACAACACCCGTTGGATGTGGACAGAAGGGAAGCGGGAAGGCCGGATGGAGGAGTACCTCACCGACCTGGAGACCAAGTTCCAGGATATCAAGGACAACATTGCCTCGCTGCTCAAAGGGGGAACGGTCCAGCAGGGGTGGATTCCCGGGGATTTTGATGGCAGCGGCGAGTTTCAGGAGGGCTATTGGGCCAGCAGCTATAAGAGCGACGGCCTGAGCAAGGCCATCGGGGACTGGAAAAAGACCCTGGAAAACGACATGAAGCTGCTGGCGGAGCTGGAGAAGCTGTGCCAGTCGGCGGACGAAAAGAAGAGCGAACTGGAGGAGCTGCTGTCGGATCTGGAGGGGCAGCTGAACAGCGGGGAGTGTTCCTCTGACCTGAAAAAGGGCATGGAGCAGAAGGATGCGGACGGAAAATCCACACTGGACCGCTATCGGGACCTGCTGAAATACAAGCTGGAGCCCATGGCCAGCGCCGTGTCAGCCAAGAACGGGCCCCAGATCCAGTCGGTGATCGACCTGCTGGATACGGTGTGCTTGAAGGACCAGAGCGACGGCTCCCCCAGCATCTCTCTGAACAATTTAAAGGACCTGGACCACATTTCGGAGTTTTCAATCGCGTTTGAACTGGAAAATGAGCAGCGCGCCGAAAAGCTGCCGGACACCCTGAAGCAGTTGCAGGAGATGAGCAACTGTTCCTATTCCCTGCCGGGGAAGTTCCTCCTCTTCCAGGACAGCAGCTTCACCACCAAGAACCGGGAATTTTATCAGGTCCTGGAGAGCATGTATAAGAATGAGGGGGACAGCGACAAAAAGGACACGGCCAAACAGGCGGTGACCTCCCTGTTTTCCAAGGCCCAGGGGCTGTTTGACGGCTGGACCTATGAGCCCGAGGGGGCCTGGAAATACAAGGAGGAGTCCCCGGCCAACGACAGCTCCAATTTCGGCTCGGGAACCGACTGGGGGGACGAGGACGCGGCCAAGGATGAGACCAAAAACGCGCTGAACGGAAACCTGCTCAGCAGCTTGGGGGATATGGCCGGGAAGGCCGCCGACAAGATCCTGCTGCTGACCTACTGCAGCGAGATGTTCTCCTGCTACTCCACGGAAGAGGACGGCAGCGAGACCAATATGGCCGGGATCCCCCTGAGCACCGACGTCAACTACTATTTCCAGTCGGAGCTGGAGTACCTCTATAACGGCGACCTGCACTCCGCCAAAAACAACCTCAAGGCGGTCACCAGCATGCTGTTTCTGGTGCGGTTCGTCTTCGACTATGTGGCCTCCTTCAGCATCTCGGAGGTGAACACGGCGGTCAACGGGGTCAAGGCGGCTCTGAGCGGCCTGGGTCCCTTCGCCTTTGTCATCGCGGAGCTGGCCCGGGTGGCCATCGCCATGGCGGAGGCGGCCCTGGACGTGAAGGCCCTGCGGTCCGGGGCGGAGATCGCCCTGTATAAGACCAACAGCACGTGGCGGTTCAGCGTAAGCGGAGTCATCGATGCGGCGGCCGGCACGGCGGGGGAGATCACGTCCAAGAAGGGTGACCAGGACAGCGATCCGGAGCCCGCCCTCTCCTATAAGGATTACGTGCGGCTGTTCCTGCTGCTCAAGGACGGGGATACCCTGGCCCAGCGGGCATCGGAGCTGATCTCCCTGAATGTGACCAACAAGAAGGAGAACATCGGGAATCTGTCCGACCGGACGGCCCGGGAGGATGCCATGAGCAAGGCGGAGCGGTTTGACATGGGGCAGGCCATCACCGATTTCAGTCTGACCACCACGGTGGACCTGCGCATGCTGTTTTTGTCCATGCCGCTGTTCCAGCGCGGCGTCAACGGCACCGTCCCGCCGGGCACTCTGGCCCTTTCGGTGACGGATTACAGGGGGTTCTGATGGAGATGGGAAGAAAGGACGAAGGCGGATACATTGTGGTGGAGACCCTGGGGTCCTTCACCCTGTTCGTACTGTTCATGGTGGCGATCCTCAGCCTCATCAACATCACCGTGGTCCAGGTACGGGTGCATTACGCCATGACCCAGGCGGCCCAGGCCCTGTCCATGTACAGCTATGTGCTGGATGTGACGGGGGCGGCGGGCCACATGACCAATATGGCCAGTCAGGCCGGCCAGGTCCAGGGGGAGATCGATGAGTTCCGCACCAACCTGGAGGGGGTCCTGACGGGGATGGAGAACCTGTCTCCCGACCAGGTGGGGGCCAGCGGCGAGGCGGCCCTGGGTCAGGCCAAGGGATGGATGGAGGACACCGCCTCAGATCCCAAGCAGACCCTCCGCCTGGTGCTCAACTACGGGCTGCAGGAGGTAGAGAACAGCGTCTTTGCCGCCGGAGTGAAGGCCATGGTGGGCCGGTACCTGTCCAACGGGGCCATGACCGGCGACGAGTTTTTAAAGGCCTTTGGCGTGGAGGAGGGGCTGGACGGCCTGACCTTCTACGACTTTGACGGGGCGGGCAATGACAGCATCCTTTTGGACGCCGACGGAAACGTGAAGCTGGCGGTGCGCTATGAGGTCAATTATACCTTCGGCGCGCTCCCGCTGCCCTTTGAGCCGTCTCTGAAAATCTCCCAGGTGGTAAAGACCAAGGCCTGGCTGGGAGGCAATGGAGAGGGGTATCAGCGGTGAAAAAAGAAGTGATCTGCTGGCTGCCCCTGCTTCCCCTGGCCGGTGTGGTGCTGGCGCTGCGCCTGGGCAGCATGGAGGGGATCTCCCTTCTGCTGTGGATACTGCTGCTGGCCTTCGGCTACGGGGCGGCGCTCTGGGATCTGCGGCAAAAGCGGGTGCCCAACCAGCTGGTGACGGGCATGCTGGGCGCCTGGGTGCTGGTGCTGGTGCCCCAGCTGTTTTTCCAAACGGATACGGCTCTGGTGGCCCTCATCAGCGGAGGAGTGGGCTTCCTTCTGGCCGGAGGAGTGTTTCTGGTGGTATACCTGATCAGCCGAAAGGGGCTGGGGGGAGGGGACGTAAAATTCATGGCGGTGGCCGGGCTGTATCTGGGAGCCGCAAACGTCCTGCCCGCCATGCTGTATGGATGCGTCCTCTCGGCCGTGACAGGGTTGGTCCTGCTGGGGCTGAAACGGATCGGGCGAAGAGATACCATCCCTTTGGTGCCTTTTTTGTATGTGGGTATGGTATTGACAATGGTGTTCCGATAGGAGGTTACTGGGTTTGAAGCGTGGAAAGAGGATATTGTTGGCGGCGGGCTGCGCGGCGCTGCTCCTGCTGTCCTGGCTGATGGCCATTACGGCCAAATCAGATACACAGCGCCAGGCGGAGCTGATTGCGCAGGCGCAGGCCTACCTGGAAGACGAGGTCTACATCCGCTGCGTCCCCGTGCTGGAAGAGGCGGTGGGATACAGCGGAAAGCACACCGAGCAGGCCGAGGAGCTGCTCAAGCAGGTCTATATCCACCTGTTTGATCAAAGCGGCTACCGGAGCAAGTATACCAGTTTGCTGGAACAGCAGATGGCCCGGAAGGATCCCAAGCCCGACGTGTTCCGGGAGGCGGCGGAGTACTATCTGGACATCTCCAAGGAGAGCACCGCTCTGGAGGTGCTGCGGGACGGCATTGCCAAGACGGGGGACCAGGGGCTGGTGGACCTCTATGAGGCCAACCGCTATCTGTTCAAGCTGGAGCGTTCCACCTATCAGAACGTGACCGCCACCGTGGGCAACACCATCCAGGTCCAGCTGGACGGGAAGTGGGGGCTGGCGGACGCCACCGGCTCCCTGCTCATCCCCTGCCAGTACGACAAGGTCAGCACCTGCTGGAACGGGCGGACCATTGTGAGTGAGGACGGCCTGATCACCGCCGTGGACCAGAACAACAACCGCCTGGCCAAGCTCCACGAGCAGGCCGGGGATTTCGGCAACTACGCCCAGGACCGGGTGGCCCTGAAGCTGGAGGACGGCTGGCATCGGGCCAGCGGGGAATTTGCGGTGGGCAGCGCCGCCTTTGAGGAGATCGGCATGTATTCCGATGGATACGCCCCGGCTAAGAGCGGGGGGAAATGGGGCGTGGTGGACTTGGAAAACGAGTGGCTCGTCCCGCCCGAATACGACCAGATCATCCAGGATGAGCTGGGCCGCTGCTATGCCCAGGGGGCCGTGTTCGTCCGCCAGGGGGATCAGGTGCTGCTGCTGGTGGACGGCGAGCAGGTGGGGGAGCCCTACCAGGACGCCCGTCCCTTTGCCGACGGCTACGCCGCGGTGGAGCGGGACGGCAGGTGGGGCTTTATCGACACCCAGGGCAACGTCCAGATCGACTTCCGCTTTGACGACGCCCTCTCCTTCGGCCAGCACCTGGCCGCGGTGAAGGACGGAGACTTTTGGGGCTATGTGAGCCTGTCTGGTGAGATGGTCATCGAACCTCTTTTCCTCCAGGCCAAGAGCTTCAGCCAGGGCAGCGCCCCGGTGCGCACCGCGGATGGCTGGCAGTTTATCACGCTATTGGAGTATGAAAAGGGGTTGAGCCTATGAATTACACCATCCAGAGTAAAAGCGACCTGTCCGCCGGAGCCATGCTGGTGGTGACCTTTCCCGAGGAAGAGCTGGACCGAAAGGCCTTGGAAACCATTCAATTTGACCCGCCCGGATTTCTGGTGCCCTTCCGGCACCGCAGCGTCAACGGCCAGGTGGAGTGCACCTACCAGCTGGGCAGCCGGACGAAGCTGCAATACCGCTTCGGCAGCCGCAGCCCCAGGGACTATGTGGCGTTCTGGGAGCAGGTGCTCCAGCCGCTGCTGGACTGCGGAGACTGGTTTTTGACCCCCTACTCCTTTGTGATGGACCCACAGTATCTCTTTGTGGACCGGCAGGGAGGCGAGGTGAGCTACCTGTACATCCCGTCCAAAGAGCCCTGTTCCGACTACGGCACGCTGTGCTCTCTGGTGGCCGAGCTGTCCCGGCGCAATGGGGTCACGGACCCCGCCCTGGAAAATAAGGTGCTGCGGGCCATCATGCAGGACTTCCGGCCAAAGGAATTTTTAGGGATGCTCCGTCAGGCCATGCGGGACGCCCCCGCTCCTCAGCCGGCCGCTCCCGCCCCCGCTCCGGCTCCCG
>NZ_NFMA01000019.1 GCF_002161175.1 Flavonifractor sp. An100
TATTCCGGCTCCATCGGCAACTCCATGCGGTACATGGCTCTGGCCCCCCGCGACAACGCTCTGAAGGTCAAGGGCCTGAACAACGTGTTCTGCGGCGGTGAGAAGGCCGGCCTGCTGGTTGGTCACACCGAGGCCATTGTCACCGGTACTCTGGCTGGCCACAACGCGGTGCGCTGGGCTCTGGGCAAGGAGCTGCTGGAGCTGCCCACCGATCTGGCCATCGGTGACGCTATCGCCTATGTCAACGAGCAGATGGAGACTGACGAGGGCATGCGCAAGAAGTATACCTTCTCCGGTTCGGTCTACTTCACCCGTATGAAGGAGCTGGGCCTGTACTCCACCGATATTCCCGCTATCAAGGCTAAAGTGGAGAAGGACGGTCTGACCGGCGTCTTTGCTCAGAAGCTGGTGTAATCTTTACCCGTTATAGAGAAAAAGTGAGGGGGTACAGATCTTCTGGGCGGTGCGGCAACCATGGTTTTGGTATTGGCCTGTATTGTGGACTGTAAAAAAGACTTCTTGGAGAAAATTGTGGAATATTTAAAGGCAGGTATGCTGTTCTCCATTAAGATTTTTGCAGCAGTTAGTCCCATTGCGGCCTTCTTCTTCCTGGGTAACCCGGAGAGCAGCCCCTCTATTTTGGGCGAGGGAGCGCCTGGCTTCCTGTTTGATCTAGGCAGCGCCATGGGTGAAGTGCTTCCCATGAATGCAGTAGCTCTGGCTCTGGGCATTGCGATCATCGGTGGAATTACGGGTCTTGACGGATCTGGTTTCTCGGGTGTTCCCCTGGTAGCCGGGCTAGCAGCTGCTCTGGGTGGCCCTCTGGGCTACGATGTAGCCACCTTGGCTGCCTTGGGTCAGGTATCCGCCATCTGGGTAGGCGGAGGATGTTTGAGCGCGTGGGCCTTTGGTGCAGTGGCCAGCGCTGGCGTGGCCGGAGTATCTTCGGCGGAGCTGGTGCGGAAAAACTTTGTACCGGTCATGAGCGGCTTGATTATTGCAACGATAGCGGCTGTATTCATGATGTAGTTCCATATTTAAAAGGAGTCTCTCCGATGTTGCCTTCCACATTTGGATGCCCTCCTTTTAAAGAATACCTTCCTAATGGAACGGGCCTGACTGGATTCAGTCAGGCCCGTTCCAATTTTTAATTTAAGGGGTTACAGGTGTTCCCACACGGTGAGGATTCCGGAAATCCCCACCAGAGCGTATACCAGTCGCCGCAGCAGAGAGATGTTGATCTTGTCCAGGATTCGCAGACCAATCTGTTTTCCCACGGTGATGCCCAAGAACCCTATGATGGTGACGGGGAGAAAGGACAAGGTATAAAACCCCTTTTGTATCCGTATGATCAGATTGATGGAGGTTGTCAGAGCGAAGACAAACTGGAGATTGGCGGCGTACTGTTGCTTTCTTTGGGTCGCGGCAAGAAAATACATCGCCAATAGAGGCCCGCCGATTCCGAACAGCCCGCTGCAGATGCCGGAAAAAAAGGAGCAGAGCGAGGCGCTGACGGGGGTGGCCGAGACGGTCACCCGGGAGGAAAACAACAGAAAATAGAGGGCGAGAAGGATCAGGAAAATGCCAAAGGCGAGACCCAACAGGTGAAGGTCCAAGCCGGCGGCAATGTTTAACACGATAATGCTGCCGATTTCATAGCAGACCGCGGGGAGAAGAACCAGTTTCCAGTTCAGTTCTTTCCGAAATTTCCATGCCATTGTGGAGGAAAGGCCGAAGGTGATGGAGGAGGCAATGGCAGGGGCCTGGAGCATATCAAAAAAATTGGGAAGAAAAACCATCAGAAGAATCGCAGAACCGAATCCGGTCACGGACTGCAGGACACCGGATACAGCCGCTATGATGGGTAAAAAAACATAGAGCATACGCAACAGCACTTCCTTCCTGATATGCTATTTTATCATCACTCTCAGTATATATCAAAGAAAGGGGTTCTGTCCAGAAATAATTCGCCGCACTGCCCCAAAAGGGGCAGTGCGGCGGGAAAAGGTAACGGATTGCGGATGAAACGACCCCGGAACGGGCCAAAAATCAAATCATCTCGCAGAAGGTCTGCAGACGGGTACGAATCTGCTCATAGCTGGTATTCTGCTGGTCGATATCGATGGTCACGTAGGGGATACCGGCCTTGCGCAGGTCCGCCTCATAATAGGGCTGATCGTACTCCTCGGGGTCGCAGAACTTCATCATGCAGGAGACCACGCCCTGGGCGCCGTTCTCCTGGCACATTTTGGTGAGCATGGCGCCTCTGGGCTTGCCCAGCTCGTGGATCAGGCTGCAGCCGTAGCGGTTGTTCCACTGCAGGGCCAGGCGCTTCAGGCCGCCGCCGCCCTTTTCAGGGGTGTCGGTGCGGTACTGACGGGACTCCTGAGCCAGGTCGTCAGCGACAACAGCCATGTTATACTCCTCGAAGATATCCAGCAGGTCATCGGGCTCGCAGGTGATGCCGGCCAGCACCACCTTCTTGCCGGTGAAGTTGTGAGCGGGCAGCTTCTTCAGCTCCTCGATGATCTCCTTCAGAATGGCGGTGTGCTCGCTCTTCTCATAGAAGAAGGCGCTCTTATGGACACAGTGGCGGACCTTGGGGGTGACGATGTCCAGGTGGTTGTTGGCCACCTGATCGAACTCCCGCATGGCCTTGTTGTGCTCATTGTAGATGTCGATGGCGGCGCACAGGGCCTTCTCGGTCATCATGTTGCCAGTGATGGTGTAGAGCATGGTCAGAACGGTCTCATACTCGCTGATGAGATAGTCCACGCTGGCGGGGGAGGTGCGGTTCTGGGGATAGACGATGGGGATCATGGGGATAGAAGTGACGCCAAAGCGCCAGTTCTGAGTCATGCAGCGCAGGGTGTCGCAGATAGCGGGGATGATGACGGCGGACAGGCCCTCATAAGCGCCCCGGAGACCCAGCTCCATATCCGACTGCATGATGGGGCAGGCGAAAGCGGGCAGATAGCTCTTAACCAGCTTCAGCTCGGTGCGGCCGCCCCACAGTCCCATGGGGATCATGCCGCAGGCGTGGATCAGCTCTTCGGGGGCATAGGGGGCAAAGCAGCCCACTACCTTTTTCCCCTGGCTGAGATAGTGATCCAGACGGGCACGGGGATTATCACAAGCGGCCTTCAGCAGGGCCAGGTTTTCCTTCAGATCAGCCATTGGATTTCGCCTCCTTGTTTTGCTTCATGACTTCCACCAGGCCCTGGATTCGGGTCTCGAACTGAGCCTCACTGTAGTTACGGTAGTCAGCCTGGTCGCCGTCGAAGGAGGTGAAGGGGACACCGGCCCGCTCGGAGAGCTGGCGCTGGACCTCCATCATCTGGCAGTCCATAACCTTGCAGCTGCGGTTGACGTGGTAGATGGTTCCCTCGCAGCCCATGGCGGTGAGAGCCTCCATACGGCGGGAGAGCATGGTGGTGGCGTTGTCGCCATTGGTAGAAGCGAAGCAGTAGGCGCGGGCCATGCCATCCAGATCTTCGTACTCAATAGCCCAGGCACGGCCGTAGCTGGAAGCGACCATGTTGACGCCATACTTCTTCAGGGTGCGCAGGTTGTGAGTCAGATAGGGCCAGCAGGCAATGCCGTCCCAGGAGACACGATACTGCTCCTCGGTGGGGAAGGTGGAGGTGCCATTCTTGATGTGCTCCTCGATCTCGGCGTTGAGCTGCTCCAGAATAGCAGTGGAGGAGGTCTTGCCGCGGTTGCACACCATGGCGGACATGTAGTTGAAGAAGTCGAAGCCGCCCAGAGGTGCGGGCTTGTGGTACATCAGATCGTTGGCGCGCTCCCACAGGTGACTGTTGCGCTGGGAGATTTCCATAACTTCCTTGAACCGCTCCTCATCCCAGGTCTTGCCGGTAAACTCGCACAGGTCCTTGATGAGTTGGTCGATCTGGGCACGGACATAGCGCACGCGGCTCTCAGTCACGTGATCCCAGGGATTGTAGCAGGTGTCGATGAAGAAGATGGGAATGTTCAGCTGGCGGGCCAGGTTCTCATACCACTTGGTCAGCTGGTTGCAGATGTTGTTGGTCAGCAGCAGGAAATCGGGGGCCACCATCTTGCCGCCGTCGGGCAGCTCCACGGAGCTCTCACCGTTCAGGACGGAGGCATAGGCCAGGTTGACCTTGGCGTAAGCGCACAGGTCGTTGGAATAGCCCAGAGGGCCCTCGCATTCCTGCAGGAAGGGATCGGCCTGGTGACGGGCAGCGATACCGGCAGAGTGGTTTTCGGGGTACAGAATGTTCAAGCCTAGGGTCTCTGCGATTTCCTGGGGGAAGATGGAGGCGGACCAGCCCACCTTCTCGCCCCTCTCCTTGGCCAG
Organism: Flavonifractor sp. An100; assembly: GCF_002161175.1. Classification (GTDB taxonomy): domain Bacteria; phylum Bacillota; class Clostridia; order Oscillospirales; family Oscillospiraceae; genus Lawsonibacter. The sequence goes on from NZ_NFMA01000019.1 coordinate 4,343, forward strand.
ACGGGCATTCTCAAACAGGGTGGCAGTTTGCTCATTGAGCATGATCATGGACTTGGGCTTGGGACGCTTGGGCTTGGGGGCCGGAGCGGCCGCGGCGTCGGCGGGAGTCCCAGCGGCGGGAGCCGTAATGGGTTCGCTCATGTGAATCGCTCTCCTTTTTTTATTGATAGAATAGATGGTTTCGGCGAAAATGTGGAACGATCAGCGGATCTGCTGATTGTCGTACATAGACTGGATCTGCTCCTTGGTGTAGCCCAGCTCCTCCAGAACCTCGGCAGTATCCCGGCCGATGGGTCCGGAGATCTTGCAGGGGATAGTATTGGGGTCGATGGAACCAAAGTGGACGGGGCCGTTGGAGAAGATGGTCTTGGTGCCGTCGCTGTACTCGTAGTGATAGATGTAGTGGTTCTCCAGCACCTGAGGATCGTTGGGCACGTCCTTGAAGTGACGGAGGATCTCGTGGGGCAGGTCGTGCTTCTCCAGCAGCTCATGCCAGTAGGAGACGGGGTGCTCGGCGAACTTGGCGTCAAAGATCCGGGTCAGCTCGGCCTTGTTCTTGTAGTAGACGTCGGCAGTGCAGAAGCGGGGATCCGTGGCGATCTCGGGCATGCCGATGACCTCACAGAACTCGGGGAAGCGGCGGTAATCGATAACGGCCAGGTAGAACCACTCGCCGTCGGAGCCCTGATAGGTGTTGCTGCCGGCGTGGCCGCAGTCGTAACGGTCGCGGGGGAGCTTGCGGCCGTTGAAGCCGTTCAGAACGCCGGTGCAGCCGATGAAGGTGGCGGACTGGAGCAGGGAGACGTCGACCTTGTCACCCAGACCGGTACGCTCACGGCGGAACAGAGCGGCAGCAATACCGCCGGCCAGGGCCACGGCCACGCTGTGATCGCCTACGCCGCCGATGGGAACCAGAGGACCGGCGCCGGCAGGAGACAGGTCAGCCATCAGGCCGCTGCGGGAGAAGAAGGCGGTGTAGTCATAGCCGGGGCGATCCTTGTCGGGGCCCTCAGAACCATAGCCCAGGACGGAGGCGTGAATCAGGCGGGGGAACTTGTCCTTGAGCTGCTCGTAAGACAGGCCCATGCCTTCCAGAGCCTGGACGCGGTAGTTGGTGACCAGCACGTCGGCCTGGGCGATGAGCTTCAAAATGGCCTCGTGGCCCTCGGGGGTGCGCATATTCAGGGCGACAAAGCGCTTGTTCAGGTTCTGCATATCGAAGTTGGGGTTGGCGTCCTTGGTGCAGGGGGACATGGTGGTGCCGGCCTGCTTACGCCAGGCGTCGCCGTTCATGGTCTCAACCTTGATCACGTCAGCGCCCCACTCAGCCAGGATACGGCCAGTCATGGGGCCGGCCAGCATGGTGGACATATCGACAACGCGGATACCGTCCAATGGCTTCATAATCAATTCCTCCTAAAAATAAAACAGTACAAAATTTTAGACCTTCCAACGGGGAAGGGAGTTCACAGGAACGTTAGCAGCCCTTGAAGTTTGCAGGCCGCTTCTCCAGGAAGGCGGCGGTGCCCTCTTTGCGGTCCTGGGTGCTGAAGGCGATGGTCTGGGCCAGACGCTCGATCATTAACCCGGTGTTGATGTCCGTCTCCAGACCCAGGTTGATGGAGATCTTGGCCAGGTTCACGGCCATGGGGCCCTTGGACATGATCTGACGGGCCATATCCTCGGCGGCCTTCATCAGGGCCTCGGGGTCGTCCTCGGTGACCTGGTTGACCAGACCAATGGAGGCAGCCTCTTCCGCAGAGATGATGCGGCCGGTGAAGATAAGCTCCTTGGCCTTGCCGGGGCCGACCAGGCGGGCCAGACGCTGGGTGCCGCCGGCGCCGGGCATGATGCCCAGGCCCACTTCGGGCTGACCGAACTTGGAACGCTTGGTGGCAATGCGGATGTCGCAGGCCATAGCCAGCTCACAGCCGCCGCCCAGGGCGTAGCCGTTGACCGCGCAGATCACGGGCTTGTAGAGATCTTCCAGAGCCTTCAGAGAGACGGAAGCGGTGGCCTCCAGCATCTTCAGGTAGTCACGGTCGTGGATCTCACGGATGTCGGCGCCGCTGGCCAAAGCCTTGCCGCCGTTGCCGGAGACGATGATCACCCGCACGTCGTCATCCGTTTTGGCCTGCTGCACAGCAGTCTGGATGTCCCTCCACATTTCGGGGCTGAGGGCGTTGCGCACGTCGGGGCGGTTGAGGGTGAGGTACAGGATACCGTCCTTTACCTCATAGAGAATGTTTTCAAATTTCATGGTGTATGGACACTCCTCTCCATAACGTACCGGCCGCCTCTCCAGGGGGCGGCTGCTGTACCTGACCATAATATACAAGCAAGAGACGTACCAACTTTTAAAAAAGCATTCCAAAAGAGCGGGAAACCTGTAAATGGGGAAAGAAGGGGGCCAGGAGGGAGGATGTGCCGTTTCCGTGTCGGTTCCGGGGGGAAAACAGAAAACGGACGGAGAGGTATGAACCGAAGAAGCGGAAAAAACTGCGCAAATGTGCACACTTTGCACAGAACGGCCAGGTGCACAGTTGCGCACTACATGGGGGTGAATCGGAGGAAATGGGGAAAAAGGGGAGCAACAGGGGAGTGAGGGAGAAAAAACGGGTTAGACAGGGGGGAGAGTAGGATGAGAGAGGGGAAAAAGCACGGAAAATCAAGGGAATAAAAAGATGGCATGAAAATTGCTTTATAATTTCCTGGTAAGCCCAGTTTGGGCTACCGGAATGAGTAAAGAGTATAAGGGTTGAAAGGAGTTTCCAAGCATGGAAAATGTATACATTATGAGCGGTGTGCGCACCGCCATTGGCAAGTACGGAGGTTCTCTGAAAAGTGTGCCCGCTCATACCTTGGGGGCTCTGGTGATTCGGGAAGCGCTCAAGCGCTCCGGAGTGTCGGATGACATGGTGGATGAGGTGATTCTGGGTGAAGTGCGGCAGAGCACGGAGGCCTCTAATATCGCCCGCTGCGCTCTGCTGGAAGCTGGACTTCCCGAGAGCGTGCCTGGCTACACGGTCAACCGGCTGTGCGCCTCCTCCATGCAGGCAGTTATGAGTGCCTGCCACGAGATGTGGCTGGACGAGGCCAATGTGATTGTGGCCGGCGGCACCGAGAATATGAGCCGGGCTCCCATCTATCTGCGGGGCAGCCGTTGGGGTGGCAATAAGAACACCTTAGTGGACTCCAATATCGAGGCCGGAACCACTGCCCAGCCTTACAGCCTGTATGGTCCCACCATGAGCATGCCCCGCACCGCTGAGAATGTGGCCGAGCGCTTCAACATCACCGCTCAGCAGCAGAATGAGTTTGCGGTGGAGAGCCAGCGCCGGGCGGCTGCTGCCATTGCTGCCGGATACTTTAAGGCGGAGATCCTCCCCGTTGAGGTAAAGGAGAAGAAAAAAAGCTTCGTGTTTGATACCGATGAGTTCCCCCGTCCGGAGACCACGGTGGAGGTGCTCTCCAAGCTCAAGCCCATCGTCAAGCCCGACGGTACAGTTACCGCCGGCAACTCCTGCGGCCTGAACGACGGCGCCTCTGCTCTGGTGCTGATGTCCGAGAAGATGGTCCAGAAGACTGGCCTGAAGCCCTGGGCCCGCATTGTGGGCATCACCCGTGCGGCTCTGGAGCCGGCCATCATGGGCTACGGACCGGTGATTGCCACCCGGAAGCTGATGGATAAGCTGGGTATGGATCTGAACCAAATCGATCTGGTGGAGCTCAACGAGGCCTTTGCCTCCCAGTCCGTTGCCTGCATCCGGGACCTGAATCTGGATCCCGCGAAGGTGAATATCAATGGCGGCGCCATCGCCCTGGGCCATCCTCTGGGCTGCACCGGCACCCGCCTGATTGTGACCCTGCTGCACAACCTGCAGCGCACTGGCGGCCGTTATGGTCTGGCTACCCTGTGCATTGGCGGCGGTCAGTCCATGGCCACTGTCATTGAGCGCATCAACGATAAATAAGAAAAGGAAGGCAATTGCTATGAAAATCGAAGACGTCAAGAATGTAACTGTACTGGGCGCTGGCGCCATGGGCCGTCAGATCGCCATGAATACCGCCATGAACGGCCGGAAAGAGGGCTACAAGGTAACGGTGGCCGACTCCTTCCCCCAGGCGGTGGAGAGCGCGAAGGCTTGGGCGGCGGACTATCTGGCCGGCCGTGTGAAGAAGGGGCGCCTGACTCAGGAGGAGGCCGACCAGGTGGCGGCTAACCTCACCTTCTCCGGCGACGTAGAGAAGAGTGCGGAGAACGCTGACTTCATTATCGAGGCCGTGATCGAGGACCTGAAGGTCAAGCGTGAGCTGTTTGAAAAGGTCAGCAAGGTGTGCAAGCCTGATACCATTCTGGCCACCAATAGCTCCAATCTGGTCAGCTCCAAGCTGGCTGATGTGACCGTGAATCCTGAGCGGCTGATGAACCTGCACTATTTTAACCCCGCCCTGGTGATGCAGCTGGTGGAAGTGGTGCGCGGTCCTCACACCAGCGCTGAGGCGGTGGAAGTGGCCAAGGCCTTTGCTGAGAAGACCGGCAAGTGCCCCATCATCATCAACAAGGAGATCGCTGGTTTCGTGGCCAACCGGATCAACGCCGCTGTCACCCGCGAGGCCTGCCTGCTGCTGGAGAAGGGCATTGCTTCCGTGGAAGATATCGACACCGCCTGCGAGAAGGGTCTGGGTTATCCCATGGGTCCCTTCCGCCTGATGGATATGACCGGCCTGGATGTGAACTACTATGTCCGCCGGGACCGCTATGCTGAGAGCGGCGACGAGAACGATAAGCCCAGCCCCCTGGTCATTGAGAAGGTAAAGAAGGGCGAACTGGGCCGCAAGACCGGCAAGGGCTGGTACACCTATCCCGACGCCAAGAAGTAATTTCTCCCCCCAAGCGTCTGGAATGATCATATGTTCTGAAAAGAAAGCAGGCAAGTACCTTTGGTACTTGCCTGCTTTCATCGCTAAAGTGCATGGTTGCGCGGAAAAATGCGGGTGCAGGTCATTTTTTCGTTCATTTCAATGACTGAAAATGCCCGTTATCCACTCGGTATTTCAAATCGAGAATTTTATTCTCAATTCTGCGGATTACCTCTAAAAAACATTCGTCTTCCTTGCCGGTTGGATCATCCAGCCCCCAGTCCTCCCGGTATCGGCAGGGCAACGACGGACAGGGGACATTGCAACCCATGGTGATCACGATGTCAACCGGAGGAATGGCAGTCAACAGTTTACTGTGTTGTTTCTGCTCCATATCCACATGGTAAAGCTGCTTCATCAGTCGCACGGCATCCTGGTTGATTTGTGGTTTGGTCTCCGTTCCTGCGGAATAGCTGTCGAAGGAATCTCCGGCCAACAGCTTGCCCAGGGCTTCTGCAATCTGACTGCGGCAAGAATTGTGGACACAGACGAAGGCTACCTTTGGCTTTTGTGACATCGGTTACCCCCGTACCTTCTGGATCAGTGCCTTGGCCTCGTCCTTGCTCAAAACCTTGCCATAGGACACGACCTTCCCGTCCACCACCAGCGCCGGAGTAGTCATCACTCCATAAGCGGCAATCTGTGCAAAATCGGTCACATGGTCAATTGCGGTCTCCATGCCCAGCTCCGCCAGTGCCGCCTGGGTGGCCTGCTCCAAGGAATTGCATTTGGCGCAGCCGGAGCCCAGCACTTTCACGCCGTTGGAGGCTTTGCCGGCTTCTGCCTGTGCCATAGTTTCCGGTGTGCAGCTGCCGCAGCAGCAGGAAGGTTTTTCTTCTTTTTTGTGCTTGCTAAAAAATCCCATGATTCATACCTCCTGAATTTAAATAAAAGCAAATTGGAAGATATTAAATAAATAGCCGACTAGGATAATCCCAACCGTGCAGATACCAATAAACAACGTCAGCAGCTTCGGCTTGACGGCTTTCCGCAGCATGATCATGGATGGCAAGCTCAGCGTAGTAACTGCCATCATAAAGGCCAAAATGGTGCCAAGCTGTGCGCCTTTTGCAAGAAGGGCCTCAGCCACCGGGATTGTGCCGAAAATATCCGCATACATAGGGATGCCCACCAGCGTGGCCAAAATCACGCCAAAGGGGTTATTGCTGCCCAAAACAGCTTCCACCCAATGGGCTGGGATCCAATTATGAATCACTGCACCGATGCCCACACCTACCAGAATGTATGGGAACACTTTTTTGAATGTGGAAGAAACCTGCTCCTTGGCATACTTCACCCGCTCCGCTTTGGTCAACGTGGGTGATTCAATATCAACGCTTGTGGCGGAAAGGATAAAACCTTCCACGTGCTTTTCCATGTGCAGCTTTTCGATGATTGTGCCGCCTACAACGGCAATTGCCAATCCGACCAATACATAGATCACTGCGACCTTCGCGCCAAAAATGCTCATCAGCAGTACCAGACTGCCCAAATCAACCATGGGAGAGGAAATCAGAAATGAGAACGTGACCCCCAAAGGCAGCCCTGCGCTGGTAAAGCCAATGAATAACGGAATCGAAGAGCAGGAACAAAACGGCGTCACTGTCCCCAACAGGGCCGAGATGATATTTACACCGATCCCATGGAAGCGGCCTAAAATCTTCTTGCTGCGCTCAGGTGGGAAGTAGCTTTGGATATAGGAAATGACAAAAATCAGAAAGCACAGAAGGACTGTGATCTTGATCACATCATAGAGAAAAAACTGAACGCTGCCGCCAAGCCGTCCGCTGATGTCCAGTCCTAACATAGATAGAACGGTTCCAATTAACTCGTTTAGCCATTTCATTCCTAAGATTTCGTCTTGAAAGAATTGCCAGATGCCCATGAAAGAAACCTCACTTTGCCTGAAGTGGAGAATAGATCAAAAATTTTTGATCTTTTTATCGAAGAGAAACGCCATCAACAATGGGATGGCGTTTATTTGCTGCAGGAAGGACAGGAATCATCTTGGTTGGTATTCGGTGTAAGAATAGCCCGTAACCGTTCCAGAGCCCAAGCACCGCCGGACGCATTCAAACGGTAATGGGTCCATTTGCCTTCTTGCCGACTGGTTACAATACCAGAGTCACACAGGATCTTCATGTGGTAGGACAGCCCGGACTGGGTCAGATCCATTGGTTCCTGCAGGACGCAGGCACATTTCTCACCGCTGCGCAATTGCTCTAAAATGGCCAGGCGTTTTGGATCGCACAGCGCTTTGAACACTTTGGCATCCTCCTGGAAGCTGCTCATCTGCCCACCTCACATCAAAAACTTTTGATGTGACTAGTATATGCAACAGGATTTTGTTTGTCAATAGCCTCACAAAAATTTTAAGCTTATCATTTTGAAAGGGAGGTTTCATTAGAAAAAATAGGAAAGGGTCGAAACGCATAGAAGATTGAATCCGGGCAAAGATAGAAGCGGATGTTCCATCCAAACAAAATCCAAAGACAAAAACAGTTGATTAAAGGAGAGACACATCATGTCTAACAGCAATGGCAGCAATAAGATCGTGGTTCCCAACGCCCGTGAGGCTATGAATAAGTTCAAGATGGAGGCCGCCAGCGAGGTTGGCGTCAACCTGAAGCAGGGCTATAACGGCGACCTGACCAGCCGCCAGGCCGGTTCTGTGGGTGGCCAGATGGTCAAGAAGATGATCGAGGCCTACGAGAACGGCATGAAGTAAGTGTCCCGTCCGGGGGCAAAGTCACCCACTTCTGATTGATGTGGGACGGCAATAGGGCCGGGTGCTTGTGAAGCTCCGGAGACGCGCTGTCAATGGGGAAATCAGCCCATATGAGCTGATTCGCTGGCAGGACATCTTCGGTAGACTGCGGGCACCCGGCCCGCCTGCATTTCACTAAATTTCGTGTGGTATGAACAGAAATAGAGGGGGTAACTTGGTGAAAACGGCAAAAGAGGAGAAAATGGAGAAATCCCCTTTACAATATTACATTAGCGTGCTAAAATGCGAAAGTGCAACGGGGCAAAATACAGTCCCCGGAATGAATGTTTGGAGGATACATAGCATGAAGAAGATGTTGTCAATGGCACTGGCTCTTGCCATGTGTCTGTCGCTGGCGGCCTGCGGAAGCGGAAGCCAGAGCGGAAGCAGTTCAGCAGCCGGTTCCAGCTCCGCCTCCCAGAGTGGAGGCAGCCAGAGTGCTGGAAGCGCCTCTTCTCAGGGGGAGCAGGAGGATACCATTGCGGATGTCCAAGCGGTGAAGGACCAGGGCACTCTGTATGTGGGCATTACCAATTTTGCTCCCTTGGATTATAAGGAAGAGGGCAGCGACGAATGGATTGGATTTGATGCCGACATGGCCAAGCTGTTTGCGGAAAGCCTGGGTGTGGCGGTGGAGTTCCAGGAGATCACCTGGGACTATAAAGTACAGGAGTTGGAGTCCAAGACGATCGACTGTGTGTGGAACGGCATGACCCTCACGGACGAAGTGCTGGCTGCCATGGGAACTTCGGAGCCCTACTGCACCAACTACCAAACTCTGGTCTTCCCGGCTGACAAAGCGGCTGACTTTGAGGGGCTGACCTCTCTGGAGGGCCTGAATATCGCCGTGGAGTCCGGTTCTGCCGGCGAGAAGGCTGCCCAGGAGTTGGGGGCCACTACTGTGCCGGTGCAGTCCCAGGCCAACACCCTGATGGAGGTGGCCTCCGGCACCTCTGACGCCGCTGTCATCGATGTGCTCATGGCTGCTGAGATGACGGGGGAGGGCACCAGCTATGCCAATCTGGCCTACAGCCTCAACCTGAATGATTTGAGAGCGGAGGAGTCCGAGTTCTACGGTGTGGGCTTCCGCAAGGGCTCTGATCTGGTGGATGCCTTCAACCAGTTCTGGGCAGAGAAGGTAGCTGACGGCACCGTGCTGGAGGTGGCCACCACTTACGGCCTGCAGGACGCCGTTGTCCTGGACTAAGACGCGTGGACCCAATCAACAAAAAGCAGAGGGCGGGTACGCCCTCTGCTTTTGAACGGTATGTTCTGATTAACACGGACAGAGAGGACGACTCCCTATGATCGAGTTTTTTCAATCGTCGGTGACCCAGACGGTGCTGACGGCGCTGAACAAGGGGTTTGTAGTGACCCTGGAACTGTTTTTTGTTACCCTGATTGGAGCGCTGCCTTTAGGGCTGGTAATCGCGTTTGGCTCCATGAACCGCTGGGCACCTCTGGCCCGGTTGACCCGGTGGGTGCTGTTTCGGCGGGGGCAGGAGCCTGGCCGGATGGCCCGCATGCTCATCGCCTTCCGGCCCATCAGCCTGGTCACCCGTTTCCTGGTTTGGATCGTTCGGGGTACCCCTCTGATTTTGCAGATCATTGCCCTGTTCTATGTCCCCGGCCTGGTGCTGGAGGGCGGCAACCCCTGGCCCCGGGGCGAGGTGGGACGGATGGCAGCGGTGTGCGTGGCCTTTATCATTAACTACGCCTTTTATTTCTCCGAAATTTACCGGGGCGGGATTCAAGGGGTCCCGGCGGGTCAGAGTGAGGCTGGGTTGGTGCTGGGCATGACCAAGGGACAGATCTTTTTCAAAGTCACTCTGCTTCAAATGGTCAAACGTATCGTTCCCCCTATGTCCAATGAAATTATCACTCTGGTGAAGGATACCTCTCTGGCCCGGGCAATTGCCCTTCAGGAGGTCATTTGGGCGGCAGAGTCCTTCATGAAGGGAAATCAGGGGATTTCCGGCCTGTGGTGGCCGCTGATGTTTACGGCGGTATATTATCTGGCCTTCAGCGCTATTGTGACCATGGTGCTGGGACGGCTGGAAAAGAAGCTGGATTACTTCCAGGTGTAAGGGGGAATGGACATGCCCATTTTAGAGGTAAATCACATCGAAAAGCACTTTGGCGAGACCCGGGTGCTGGAGGATATCAGTTTTAATTTGGAACAGGGGCAGGCGCTGGCCATTATCGGCTCCTCCGGTTCCGGTAAGACCACTCTTCTGCGGTGCCTGAATTTTTTGGAGACGCCGGACAGCGGCACCATTGCCGTGAACGGCAATGTGATCTTTGACGCTGCCGATCCCTCTACCCAGCGGGAGAGCGAGGTGCGGAAGAAGAGACTTCACTTCGGACTGGTGTTTCAGTCCTTCAACCTCTTCCCGCAGTACACCGCTTTGAAGAACGTCACTCTGGCCAAGGAACTTCTCAGCCAGGAACGGCCGGATTTTAAACAAAATAAAAAACAGATTCTGGAGGGAATTGAGGCTGAGGGATTGGAACTGCTGAACAAGATGGGGCTTTCCCAGCGAGCTCATCACTATCCCAAGCAGCTCTCCGGCGGTCAGCAGCAACGGGTGGCCATCGCCCGGGCTCTGGCGCTCCATCCGGATATCCTGTGCTTTGATGAACCTACCTCTGCCCTGGACCCGGAGTTGACGGGAGAGGTGCTCAAGGTAATTCGATCTCTAGCGGAGCAGAAGACCACGATGATCATCGTCACCCATGAGATGGCCTTTGCCCGGGATGTGGCCGACGAGGTGATTTTTATGGACCGGGGAATCATCGTGGAACAGGGAAATGCCCGGCAGGTCATTGAATATCCCACCCAGGAGCGTACCCGTCAGTTCCTGGCCCGTTACGGAGAGGGATAACCAGAATAAAAAGTCAGCTTGGCATAGGGAGAATAAGAAAACCAATTTTATATACCGGAATGGAGGCATCTGCAACGTTTGCAGATGCCTCCATTTTTTTCTAAAAGGTTAAATTCCTGTGGTGTGATGTTTCAGCAGTTATAAGATAAAGCAGGTAAGCCTTTCCATTAAAGGTAAATATCTAAAAAATTTATTTATTAGTCATTAAGAAATTGAATAGGCAAAACAAACAAAAAATAAACGCAATATATGTAATAATCTTAATATTTGCACTTTAATGCATTGACATATTAGAGAAAATGTGATAGATAATAGTAAAGATATTTTAGCTGCTAACATTTAAGGAGAAAATAGGAGGGACACGTTTGTATAATTTCGATAGCTTGCTCCAGCGTAGAGGAAGTGATTCCACAAAATGGGACGCATTAAAGCGAGATTTTGGTCGTGATGATTTAATGCCGTTCTGGGTAGCGGATATGGATTTTCCTGTTCTTCCGGAAATTGTGGAAGCGCTGTCTAAGCGCAGCACCGAAGGGCAGACATTTGGATATACTTTTGCCGGTCAAGACTATTTTAATAGTGTGATCGCCTGGAACAAAACCCGTCACGGCTTGGACCTGGAGAAAGATGAAATCATCCCTGTACCTGGAGTTGTGACTGCGATTGCAGCTTTATTGCTAAAAGTTACCAAGGAAGAGGATAAAGTAGTTATTAATCCCCCGGTGTACACGCCCTTTTTTCAAGTTATCAAGGATATGAACCGGCAATTGGTTCTTTCTCCTTTGATTCAGAAAGATGGGAAATACATCATTGACTTTGCAGACCTGGAAGAAAAATTTCGTCATGGCGCTAGCCTATATCTTATGTGTAGTCCCCATAATCCTGTGGGTCGCGTCTGGACGAAAGAGGAATTGGAACAAGTAACTCAACTTTGTCGAAAGTATAATGTTTTGTTGGTGTCTGATGAGATCCATGGGGATATTGTATTTTCAGGCCATACTCATATTCCAATTTTGAATGTTTGCCCCGAAGCAATCGCGATCTCCGCTCCGAGCAAAACGTTTAATATTGCAGGCTTGAAATCCTCCACGATTCTGGTGAAGGAACCTAATATCAAAAAGAAAGTCCAAGAAGCAATTGATTGTCTTCATCTCTACCCTAATTTATTTGCTTATGAGGCTACAAAGGCTGCTTATCGGCATGGGGCGGAGTGGCTAAATGAGCTTAACGCTTATCTGGAGGAAAGTGCCCGCTTCACCGTGGAGTACCTGCGGGAGTATCTGCCTCAGATAGGAGCCTATATTCCGGAAGGTACATATTTGATGTGGCTGGATTTTTCCGCATTTGGTCTTTCTGATCAGGAACTAGAGTCCCGGATGATCAATGTCGCTCAGGTAGCGTTGAACCCTGGCGTGGAGTACGGACAAGGGTACGGGCAGTTTATGCGCTTAAACATTGGGGTTCCTCGCTTTTACTTAGAGGAAGGGCTTAAGCACATTGTAGACGCATTTAAATAAGTGTGAAATAGGAGGCGTACTAGTAATGGAAAGAAAAAAAGTGGAGTTCAGATTTTTATCTGAAGCCGACATGATGAAGGCCGGTGTGCTGGATGTGGCACATTGTGTAGAAGTGATGGATGATACCTTTAAGCTTCTCGGCACAGGCGATTTTGTCATGGGCGGCTATAATCAGAGCAGCCATGGCTGTATGCTTTGGTATCCGAAGCAGTCTCCTTTCCCCAACATGCCTCTGGCAGGTCCTGACCGTCGATACATGGCCATGCCGGCCTATATCGGCGGGCGATATAATTGCTGCGGCGTGAAGTGGTACGGCTCCAACGTCTCCAACCCCAAGGAACGGGGATTGCCGCGTTCCATCCTGCTGGTGGGTTTGAATGATCCGGTCACGGGAGAGCCTTTGGCCATCATGTCCGCTAACCTCCTCAGCGCCATGCGTACCGGAAGCGTCCCCGGTGTGGCTACCAAGTATCTGGCCCGGAAAGATGCCCAGTCTTTGGGCGTGATTGGCTGCGGCGTGATCAGCCGGGCCTGCGCCAGAGGTATTCTGGTAAATATGCCCCAGGCCAAGCGCCTGTACCTCTATGATATTCGGGAGGAGAGCGCAAAGGCGTTTGCCGAGGAGCTTGCTCCGGAGTTCCCCGGACTGGAGATGGTCATCTGTTCGGATCTGAAGGAGTCGGTAGTGGACTCCGATGTGATCAGCGTGGCCGCCGCTGGTCCCGTACCCGTGGTTATAGACGAGGCGTGGCTGAAGCCCGGCTGTCTATTCACCGCCACAGGACACGCGGAGATCTCTGACCAGTGCTGGCAGAACAACCGGGTGGTCTTTGACTACTGGCCCATGCACAGCGTTTGGTACGAAGAGGGCAGAATGCATCCCGATGGAATTGAGAGTACCCGGGATTGGGCACCCAGCTACCAGATTTTCAAGCTGCTCCAGGCCGGCGCAGTGAAGGAAGAGGATATGATCAGCCTGAGCGATGTGGCTGTGGGTAAGGTTGCTCCCCGTGTTTCCGACGAGGAAAAGATCCTCTTTATCTCTGGCGGACTGCCGGTGGAGGATGTTTCCTGGGGCTATACTCTCTATGAGGAGGCACTCAAACAGGGTCTTGGCCAGGAACTGAAGCTCTGGGATCAGGCTCACTGGCTGTAAATAGATCATTACAACATTAAACAGAGAAAAGGAGAATGAAAATGAAAAAGCGAACTGGTAAAACAAGGATTCTTGCATTGTGCCTGACGGCCGCTCTTTCCATCACGCTGTTCTCCGGCTGCGGCAGCTCCTCCGGAAGCGAGAGCAGCGCCTCTGGCTCCTCCAGTAGTGGTGGTACCGGCGGTGTAAAGGATGAGGTTGTGGCTGTATTGAAGGCCGAGCCCTCCAACATCGATCCTCATGGGAATACCGAGCTGGTAGCCATGACTACACAGGTTCAGATTTTTGAGACCCTAGTGACGAAGGACCAGGAAGGCAACATTGTTCCCTGTCTGGCTGAGAGCTGGGAGCAGATCGATGATACCACCATCCGCTTCAAGCTCCGGGATGATGTCTACTTCCACAACGGCGAGAAACTGACTGCTGAGGACGTAGTATTTTCCATCCAGCGGGCGACTGAGAAGCCCTCTAGCGCTGCCATCTTTGCCGCTTTCGATCCAGAGAATACCAAAGTGGTCAGCGAGTTGGAGGTGGATGTGGCTACTTACAATCCCTTTGCTGCAGTATTCAATTACTTAGCTTCCACCCGCGGAGAGATTGTCTCTAAGAAGGCGGTAGAGGAGATGGGTGACGACCAGTTTGGCCGTTCCCCTGTGGGTACTGGTCCTTTTGTGTTTGACAACTGGACTACCGGTACCAGTATAACCCTCAAGCGCAACGACAACTATTGGGGTGAGAAGCCCGCTTACAGCACCCTGACTCTGAAGTTTATCACCGAGACCGCCAACCGTGCTCTGGAGATTGAGTCTGGTAATGCCGATATCGTCCTGGATCCCGATACCAGCGACCTGGAGCGGCTGGCTGCCACTGACGGTCTGCAAGTGGTCAGCGGCGACAGCTATGGCATGTCCTACATTGGATTCAGCATGGACGACGAGATCCTGAGTAACGTCAAAGTGCGTCAGGCCCTATCCTTAGCCCTGGACCTGGAGTCCTTGGTCCCCTCTGTGTACGGCGAATATGCTTCTCCTGCGGAGAGTGTCATGCCCAGCACCATTTTTGCCTATACGTCTCAGGGAGCCCATGAATATAACGTTGAGCAGGCCAAGCAGCTGCTGGCCGAGGCAGGTTATCCCGATGGACTGACCCTGACTTTGAACCTGCCCAACAGCTCTGAGCAACAGAACATCGGAGTTATTGCCCAGAACATGTGGAAAGAGATCGGCGTTACCGCTGAGATCGTTACCGCCTCTACCTCCGAAGTCATTGCCAGCGGCCGCCGGGGCGATAACCAGATTGTTATCATGGCTGCTACTTACTCTACCGGCGATCCTGGCCATGCCCTGGCTGACTTTGACACCAGAAGTGACGGCTTCCTGCGGCCCAATGACACCCATATTGACGAGCTCTTGGATAAGGGCAACGCCACCTATGATGAGACAGAGCGCGCCGCTGTGTACGCTGAGCTTCAGCAGTACATCTACGACCAGTGCTATATGATCGGTGTGGCGAACAAAATGGTCAACTACGTCATTACGGATAAGGTGCAGAACTTCTATTGCGATCCCGGCGATATCCCCTCCTTTGCCGGAGTAGTCGTGACGGAGTAACGACACAAACAATATGCGGAGTGGGCTGTCCCACTCCGCATATTTTATCATCCCAAAGAACAGAAACTGATTTTTGAACACGATTTGGGAGAAGGGCAGCAGCTCCTTCTTAACGAGACCTTGAAAAGTGCGGACGAATTATAATACGGAAGAGAGAGGATGTATAACCATGGAAAAACTTGTAATTGGAAAGATGACTTGGCCTGAACTCGACGAGCAAATGAAGAACATCAAGCTGGCTCTGGTCCCTGTAGGGTCTTGTGAGCAGCACGGACCCAACACCACCTTTGCCACCGATGCAGCCCGGGCTGCCTCCTATGCGGAGAAGTTGGCGGAGCGCTGCGGCAATAAGGTTGTGGTGTTCCCCTGTGTTACCTACGGACTATCCCTGCACCATATGGATTTCCCTGGCACTGTAACTTTGCGGGTGGAGACAATGATGCATCTGCTGGAGGACATTGGCGTTTCCATTGCCAAGCACGGCATCCGCAAGATCCTCTTCCTCAATGCTCATGGGGGCAACTTCCCTGCTTTGGAGGGAGCGATTATCAATCTCAAGCAGCTCCACGGGGTGGATGCCTACTGGTCTGCGGTTGGCTCTGAAATCTCTCTAGGCGGACTGACTGGGCTGCCGAAGCTCATCGGCCATGCCTGCGAAGTGGAAACTTCCTCCTGCCTCTACCTGTGCCCCGAACTGGTGCGGGAAAACCGGGTGCCCGGGATCATGCAGGACAGCATGCTTACGCACGACTCTTTTGTAAAAGGTGGAGCGGCCTGGAGCTGGAAAAACGATGCCTCTCTGAATGGCGCTTTGGGTGATGCCAGAAAGGCCACTTATGAGATCGGAAAGAAGATGACCGAGGATTCCTTGGATTACATGGAAAAATTGGTGGACGAAATCATTGCCAGACCCTGAATCAACGGTGGATAAGATTTTTCGGATGGGGAGCAAGCTATGATAAGATACATCTTAAAAAGAATTGTTGCACTGATTCCAGTCTTGTTGGGGGTTTCTTTCATTATTTTCAGCCTATTATATTTTACCCCCGGTAATCCGGCGGAGTATATGTTGGGCATGGATGCAACGGAGGAAAACATCCAGGCGTTGGAGGAGGAATTAGGGTTAAATGATCCCTTCCTAGTGCGGTATTTCAACTACATTAAGGACATCGTCACCAAATTTGACTTTGGAAAATCCTATACGACAAAGCAGTCGGTGACCATTGAGATCATGGACCGTATCCCAGCCACTCTGACGCTGGCGGTACTAAGTGTGGCATTTGCAACCATTGTAGGTGTGGTGGCTGGCGTAATTGCGGCAGTGAAGCAGTACTCTATATTTGATAAGCTGGCCACCGTAATTGCATTGACGGGTGTATCTATGCCTAACTTCTGGACAGGCCTGATGCTGATTATCATTTTTGCAGTCAATCTAAAGGTACTGCCCCCTTCAGGTTTTGACACTCCTCTGCATTGGATTTTGCCCACGCTTACCGTAGGCATGGCCTCTAGTGCCACCATCATGCGTCAGACCCGTTCGGCTATGTTGGAGGTAATTCGCCAGGATTACATTACCACCGCCAGAGCTAAGGGGCAAAAAGAGATCGTGATCGTGTTCCGCCATGCCCTGCGAAATGCTCTAATCCCCATTATCACAGTTGTGGGCATCTCCTTTGGCACCATGTTGGGCGGCGCAATTTTGGCGGAGTCCATTTTCTCCATCCCAGGCATTGGAAAGCTAATGGTGGACGCTATCAATGTGAAGAATTATCCCATGGTGCAAGGCGGCGTGCTGTTCATTGCCTTTGCATTCTCTGTGGTGAATCTGCTGGTGGACATTCTCTATGCCTTTGTAGATCCCCGTATCAAGTCCCAGTACAAGAATAGTCGCAAGAAAAAAGCCCCAGCCGCCCTAGTTGGAGCAAAACGCGGGGACAGTCAAAAGGAGGCATAAGTGTATGGGAACTGCAAATGTACGGATTTCTCCGAGTCTGGAGTTTGGCGCAGTGAAGAAGGAAGGTATGCTGCGCCAGACCTGGAAAGGGCTGAAGAAAAACAAATTGGCCATGGTGGGCCTGGTTCTCATTATTTTGCTGATCATTATGGCGGTGTTCGCTGACGTGATTGCACCCTACGGGGTAGATGACCAGGACTTGACTCAGAAGTTCCAGCCCCCCAGCATGGAACATATTTTTGGTACCGATGACTTCGGACGGGACGTGTTCAGTCGAGTTATCTACGGCAGCCGCTACTCTCTGGCCATTGGTGCCTGTGCTGCCATTCTCTCCGCGGCAGTGGGTATGATAATAGGCTCTGTGGCAGGCTTTTATGGCGGCAAGGCGGATAATATCCTAATGCGTCTGATCGACATCATGTTGGCTATCCCCAGTACGTTGCTGGGCATTTCCATTGTGGCTGCGCTGGGCAACGGGATCCGCAACGTGATCATTGCCGTGGCCATCGGTGCAGTACCAGCCTATGCTCGAATCGTTCGGGCTTCCATCCTGTCGGTAAAAGAGCAGGAGTACATCGAAGCTGCTCGTTCCATTGGCGCATCCGACTTGCGGATCATCATGCGCCACATTTTGCCCAATTGCCTGGCCCCCATCATTGTTCAGATTACCATGAGCGTAGCAAAGGCCATTCTGGAGGCGTCTGCCCTGAGCTTTATCGGTCTGGGAGTTCAGCCGCCCTCCGCTGAGTGGGGTGCCATGCTGTCAGCGGCCCGGCCCTACTTCCGGAGCTATTGGTGGGTTATGACATTCCCGGGGTTGGCTATCATGATGATTATTTTCGGCTTGAACCTATTTGGTGATGGCCTGCGGGATGCTTTGGATCCCAAACTGAAGAGCTAAAGGAGAAGTGTTATGGGCGAACCAATTTTATCCATTCAGGATTTATCGGTGCATTTTTTTAAGGATAAGAGTGTGGTACAGGCCGTGAACCACTTAAACCTTCAGCTGGGTGTGGGTGAGACCCTTGGACTGGTAGGAGAGACTGGTGCGGGCAAAACCACCACTGCCATGAGCATCATGAACCTGATTCCCAATCCACCAGGAAAAATTGTGGGCGGCAAGATCATGTTTGACGGAGAGGATGTGCTGAAAAAATCCAAACGGGAACTGCGAAAAATGCGGGGCCATGATATCTCCATGATCTTTCAGGACCCGATGACCTCACTGAACCCAGTGCTCACGGTGGGCGATCAGATTGCCGAGGTGATTCGTCTGCACAGCCAGGTGTCTCGGGCGGAGGCGTCTATCAAGGCACAGGAGATGTTGGAGATGGTGGGTATCTCCGGGGAACGGTATGGGGACTATCCCCACCAGTTCTCCGGCGGTATGAAGCAGCGTGTGGTCATAGCCATTGCCTTGGCCTGTAATCCAAGATTGCTGATCGCCGATGAACCAACCACCGCTCTAGATGTGACCATTCAGGCACAGGTGTTGGAAATGATTGCCGATCTAAAACATAAACTCAATACCGCTATGATCCTCATCACCCACGATCTGGGCGTAGTAGCCCAGGTGTGTGATAAGGTGGCCATCATGTATGCGGGAGAGATTGTGGAGTACGGTGATCTCAGCGATATCTATGAGCATGCCTCTCATCCCTATACTCAGGGCCTGTTTGGCTCCATTCCTGATCTGGATAAGGACACAGACCGGCTTAACCCCATTGCCGGCTTAATGCCTGACCCCACTAACCTGCCCAAGGGCTGTTCCTTTAGCCCGCGGTGTCCCCACTGTACTGAGGCCTGCAAGACCCAGGATCCGGAGCTGCGTGAGATATCTCCGGGCCATACTGTGAAGTGTCTCATGTTCCAAAACCAGGAGGAGTGATGATATGGATACAATTTTGGAAGTAAAGGATCTGAAAAAATACTTTTCTACCCCCAAAGGTATCCTACACGCCGTGGATGGGATTAACTTCACGTTGGAACGAGGCAAGACGCTGGGCGTGGTGGGAGAGTCCGGCTGCGGAAAATCCACGCTGGGCCGTGTAATCCTTCATCTCTTGGACAATACAGGGGGAAAGATTTATTTTGAGGGGGAGGACATTACCAATCCCACCAAGGACCAGAAAAAGAAGCTGCGCCAGCAGATGCAGATGATTTTTCAGGACCCCTATTCCTCCATTAATCCTCGTATGACCGTCAGTGAGATTATTGGGGAGCCGCTGAAGATCTATGAGATGCACAAGAAAGGGGTCAGCTGCGACGAAGAGGTGGCCAAGTTGATGGACACCGTAGGCCTGGCTAGACGGCTCTATAACGCCTATCCCCACGAGCTGGACGGGGGGCGGCGTCAACGTATTGGCATTGCACGGGCGCTAGCTCTGAATCCCAAGTTTGTAGTTTGTGACGAGCCAGTGTCCGCTCTGGATGTGTCCATCCAGGCCCAAATTCTGAACCTGATGCAGGATCTCCAAGAGGAACGCAAGCTCACCTATATTTTTATTACCCATGATATGTCGGTAGTTAAGCATATCTCCAATGATATAGCCGTGATGTACCTGGGAGAGATGGTGGAAAAGTGCGATGCCAAGGAGCTGTTCCATACCCAGCTCCATCCCTATACTAAGGCGTTGCTGTCAGCTATTCCTCGGCCCAACATCCATGATAAGACACGACGGATCTTGCTGCGTGGTGAGATATCCTCGCCCATTGATCCGGAGGATCGCTGCCGATTCTGTACCCGCTGTGTCTATGCGCAGGAGAAATGCTTCCAAAGTGAGCCCCAGTTGGAGCAGGCCCAGCCTGGGCATTTTGTGGCTTGCCATTACTGGCGTGAAATTGAGGAGGGCAAGGTAAAAGCACAAGAGGTATAGACTGCGGATTTGCCCTGGAAGGTGCGGAGATCCTCGTAGAGATGATACTAGAAATTAAAAAGCGGCCGTTACCGGCCGCTTTTTAATTTCTATAAAGAAAACAGGAGAAGAAAATGTTATCCTTTATGTTAAGTCATAGACGGAGACGCTCATTCTTGATCTTGTTCCAAAAGCTGGATATAGGCATGAAGAACATAGAAAAAGTTGTCAATTTGCTGAGGGGTACAGCTGCGGGACAACTCTTGGAGAGTTTGTGTCACGTTCATAGTATCGTAAGCTTTGTGAGCCACACTTAATTCCTGTCCTGATTCGGTGGCGTAGAGTTGGACATTGCGAGCGTTATTGGGGTCTTTTCGGCGAATTATATAGCCCTTCTGCTCGAGTTTGGTGGCTGTTTGGGAAAGAGCGCTGTTTGTGCGCTGCCACATGCTGGCCAGCTGGGAGATGGTAATACCAGGGTTTTCTTCAATGGCAGTCAAAGTATGTATCTCTACCATGTTGATGGGGATTCCGACACCATAATAGTGCTGTTCTGACATATATTGACTGTACAGCATGACAAATTTGTAGACTTCATTTGCCTTTTCGTTCAACTGATTAAAGAGTGTGTCTACTGGTATTGCATTATAATCTTGAATCATGCCGCAAGTTCACTCCAATTTAAAACACCATGCATTTTCTTAAATCTTTATAATAATTTTGCCATAAAATCAACATAAAAGCAAGCAGAATAGAGGGAGGAAACATGAAAATAATTAACCAGTTAGAGTATGTCAATCTCGTCTACCCTACCACACTTACACCGGATGCTCCATTCTGTCCGCCCTATCCGACTGTAGCTCAAGCGGGCTGTGGAATTTGTTGCGCATGCATGCTGATGGAACGGTTGACA
The DNA here is from genome assembly GCF_002161175.1 of Flavonifractor sp. An100. Lineage (GTDB taxonomy): Bacteria > Bacillota > Clostridia > Oscillospirales > Oscillospiraceae > Lawsonibacter. Next base: position 24,923 of record NZ_NFMA01000019.1, read on the forward strand.
GAAGAAATCCTTACGGTAGAAGAGGGAATTGCTCTCTCTATTGAGGCGGGTGCCAATCGTAACGGAACGGATATGAAAAAGCTGGGGGCAGCTTTAGCAAAAAAGTACCAGCTTCAATTCTCTTGGAGTGATACCCTGTCCGATTTGCTGTGTAGTTTATCGAAAAAGGGAGCGGCAATTTTAAATGTTGGAGGAGATACGCAGGGGAGAGTAGGAACCTTTTCACAACATGGCCATTATGTATTAGCGTTTGCAAAGAATGGTGACCGTATACAGATTGCGGATCCTTCCTATACCCGGGAAAAATATCTGCATCCGGACCGGGCGGCTCGGGTAATTTGTATGCAAGACCACACGCTGGAAGTTCCAAAAGAGGAACTGATTCAAGACCTCTCGATGCGTTCGCCGTCCATCTATCTCTTTACAAAAGAGTAGGACGTTCCACTGTGGAAGATGCGTGAGTTAAAAAATACCCCGGCAGATATTGCTGAAGCAATATCTGCCGGGGTATTAAATGCCGGCAAAGTCGCCCGTATCAGGGATACCAAGTGAGCCGGCTTTTTTCGTTTTATAGGCCGTTGACAATAAAGTTGGGACGCTTGCCCTGTTGGATGAGTCGGGCGTTGTTCCACATGTTTCGGTGGGCCCGGTGGAAGGAGCCGCCGGTATTGCCGCCCAGATGAGGGGAGTAGATGGCGCGGTCGGCCACTTCAGGGGGGAGGTCCACCAGGGGATGGTCGGCGGGGGTGGGCTCTGGAGCCAGAGTATCCATGGCGATGCCCCCAATCCGCCCCTCGATGAGAGCCTGACGCAGGGCCATATTGTCCACCAGATCGCCCCGGGCGGTGTTGACCAGAATGGCAGTGGGCTTCATTTTGGCGATGAGGTCAGCGTTTACCATGTTCCGGGTCTGGTCGTTGACCGCGCAGTGGAGGGAGAGAATATCGCACCGGGCAGCCAACTCTTCCAGGGGGAGATAAGTGACCCCAAAATCCTCTTCTACCTGGGGGGAGCGGCGGTGGAGACTATAGTAGTAGAGCTGGCAGCCGAAGGGTGCCAGACGGCGGGCGGTGGCCTGGGCAATATCTCCAAAGCCAATGAGACCAACGGAGCACAGCCCCAGTTCGGGGGCTCCGGAGGCCATCACAGCCTCTTTCATCTCAAACTGTCGGCCTGCCCGGACGGCGTTGTGGCCGGTGATGCCGTGGCGCAGAGCCATGAGCATAAGCATAACGGTGTGCTCTGCTACGGAGGCGGCGTTGCAGCCCTTGTTGTTGCACACGTAGATCCCCCGTTCCCGGGCGGCCTCCAGGTCGATACGGTTGAAGGCGACTCCCTCCGACTGGATCAGCTTCAAATTGGGCAGCAGCTCTATGATATCCCGGCCTGTATCAACAATAGGGTCGGTGAAAAGGACCTGAGCGTCGGAGTTCTCCGCCGCGGCTTGACGGGGGGCGCTGTCCTGAGGACAAAAAACCAATTCTGCGCCCAACTGGGGAGCAAAATCGGGGAGATAGGCGTCGTAGCGTGCTTTTGGGCCAAAAACCAGGATTTTCATAGAGTGCCTCCTAACTTCTGTCGTAATACGGTAAAATTATAACAGGTTTCAAAGCTTGGGGCAAGAGAATGCACCGGGAGGAAACGCTCCCACAAATTAGCACTCACATATTAAGAGTGCTAGAATTTACAATTTAGACATATTGTTTGCGAGAAATGTTCATAATTAAGACGTATACTAAAGCCAAAGTTAAGAAGGACCTGGGAGGTGGAGCAAAGGACTTCACCGGGAGGGTCCGAAAGGAGTTTTGATTTATGTATAGCATGATTCCCTTTGATCGCAACAATAGTTTGAACAGCCTGTTTGATGATTTTGAGCGCAACTTCTTCCCCACTCATAGGGGCCAGTTCCCCGCCTTCCGTACCGATATTAAGGACGAAGGCGACCACTACCTGCTGGAGGCCGAGTTGCCTGGCTTTAAGAAAGAGGACATTGATCTGGACCTGAAGGACGGTGTGCTCACCATCTCCGCCAAGCATGACGAGAAGGTGGAGAACAAGGGTGAGGACGGCAAGTACGTCTGCCGGGAGCGCCGGACGGGCAGCTTCTCCCGTTCCTTTGATGTCAGCGGTATCCAGGAGGATGCCATTGGAGCCGCTTATGAGGACGGCATCCTGAAGCTGACCTTGCCCAAGCAGTCCGAGGCTCAGCCTCAGAGCCGTAAGATCGCCATCCAGTAAGGAAGGCGAGGGGGAGCAGGCCTTCGGCCTGCTCCTTTTTTCAGGAAAAAATAAAATTTCCCCTTGCAAATTTTCTCTATATGGTATATGATGAATTTAGCACTTAAGAAATAAGAGTGCTAAAACAAAGCTGAATTTGTGAAACCAACTAAAGGAGGTTTCTGACATGAATATGAACCAATTGACGCAAAAATCCCTGGCCGCCATCCAGGGGGCCCAGAGCCTGGCCCAGGAGTACGGTCAGCAGCAGATCGAGCAGCAGCACCTGCTGTTGGCCCTGGTATCCGACGGAGAGGGCTTCATTCCCCAGCTGCTCACCGCCGCTGGCTTGACGCTGCCCAGCTTCCAGGCTGCGGTGAAGGCGGAGGTGGAAAAGCTGCCCAAGGTGTCCGGCAGCGGCCGGGAGGCCGACAAGGTCTATGTGGCCCAGGATGTGGACCGGGCCCTGAAGGAGGCCGAACAGGTGGCCCAGTCCATGAAGGACGAGTATATCTCCGTGGAGCACCTGTTCCTGGGCCTGTTGAACCAGGCCAACAGCGCCTTGAAGGAGCTGTTCCGTACCTATAACGTCACCCGGGAAAAGATCATGCAGGCGCTGGCCTCTGTCCGGGGCAACCAGCGGGTGACCAGCGACAACCCGGAGGAGACCTACGATGCCTTGAAGAAATATGGCTCCGACCTGGTGGAGCGGGCCCGGCAGAACAAGCTGGATCCGGTGATCGGCCGGGACGACGAGATCCGTAATGTCATCCGCATCCTGTCCCGTAAGAGCAAAAATAACCCCGTCCTCATCGGCGAACCGGGCGTTGGTAAAACGGCCATCGCCGAGGGCTTGGCCCAGCGGATTGTCAAGGGGGATGTGCCCGCCTCTTTGAAGGACAAGACCATCTTTGCCCTGGATATGGGCTCCCTCATCGCCGGGGCCAAGTACCGTGGCGAGTTTGAGGAGCGGTTGAAGGCCGTTCTCAACGAGGTAAAGAAGTCCGAGGGCAAGATCATCCTCTTCATCGACGAGCTGCATACCATTGTGGGTGCGGGCAAGACCGAGGGCGCTATGGATGCGGGCAACCTCTTAAAGCCCATGCTGGCCCGGGGTGAACTGCACTGCATCGGTGCCACCACCCTCAACGAGTACCGGCAGTACATTGAAAAGGACGCCGCCCTGGAGCGGCGGTTCCAGCCGGTCATGGTGAACGAGCCCACGGTGGAGGACGCCATTGCCATCCTCCGTGGCCTGAAGGAGCGCTATGAGGTCTACCACGGCGTGAAAATCACCGACGGGGCCATCATCGCCGCTGCTACCCTGAGTAACCGCTATATCACCGACCGTTTCCTCCCGGACAAGGCCATCGACCTGGTGGACGAGGCCTGCGCCATGATCCGCACTGAGATGGACTCCATGCCCACCGAACTGGACGTGATCCAGCGGAAGATCATCCAGCATGAGATCGAGGAGGCCGCCCTGAAGAAGGAGACCGACAAGCTCTCCCAGGAGCATCTGGCGGAAATCCAGAAGGAGCTCTCCGACATGCGGGAGGAGTTCAAAGCCAAGAAGGCCCAGTGGGACAATGAGAAGGGTGCCATCGGCAAGGTGCAGAAGCTGCGCTCTGACCTGGAGGAGGCCAACGCCCAGCTGGAGAAGGCCCAGCGGGAGTATGACCTGGAGAAGGCCGCCGAGCTGCAGTACGGCCGTATCCCAGAGCTGAAAAAGGCCCTGGAGGCGGAGGAGCAGATCGCCAATGAGAGCAAGCAGCGCTCCCTGCTGCGGGACAAGGTCACCGAGGAGGAGATCGCCCGGATCATCGAGCGCTGGACCGGCATCCCCGTGGCCCGTCTGATGGAAGGGGAGCGGGAAAAGCTGCTGCACCTGGAGGACATCCTCCACAAGCGCGTGGTGGGTCAGGACGAGGCGGTGCGCCTGGTGTCCGAGGCCATCCTGCGCAGCCGGGCCGGCATTGCCGACCCCAAGAAGCCCATCGGCTCCTTCCTGTTCCTGGGCCCCACCGGCGTGGGCAAGACGGAGCTGGCTAAGACCCTGGCTGAGGCCCTGTTCGACAGCGAGAAGAACCTGGTGCGCATCGACATGTCCGAATATATGGAGAAGTTCTCCGTCTCCCGACTCATCGGAGCGCCTCCCGGATATGTGGGCTATGAGGAGGGCGGCCAGCTCACCGAGGCGGTGCGGAGAAAGCCCTACTCCGTCATCCTCTTTGATGAGGTGGAGAAGGCCCACCCCGACGTGTTCAACGTGCTGCTCCAGGTGCTGGACGACGGCCGTGTCACCGACAGCCAGGGCCGGACGGTGGACTTTAAGAACACCATCATCATCCTCACCTCCAACCTGGGGTCCCAGTTCCTGCTGGACGGCATTGACGCCAATGGCGAGATCAGCCAGCAGGCCAGGGACCAGGTCAGTGAGCTGTTGAAGCGCTCCTTCCGCCCGGAGTTCTTGAACCGGCTGGACGAGATCGTCTTCTATAAGCCCCTCACCCGGGACAACGTGACCCATATCATCGACCTGATGGTGGCCGATCTGAACCGGCGTTTGGAGGATAAGCAGCTCACCGTGGAGCTCACCCCCGCCGCCAAGGAGGAGATCATCCAGGCCGCTTACGATCCCATCTACGGCGCCCGTCCCCTACGCCGCTACCTACAGCACACCGTGGAGACCCTCATTGGCCGGAAGATCATTGCCGACGAGGTGGAGTCCGGTGCCAAGCTGACGGTGGATGTCCGGGACGGGGAACTGGTGGTGGACAGCCGCCAGGTTCTCACCGGAGAAGTCATCGACGGATAATCCCATATACGCAAAAATCCCCCCTACCCGGAATATATCCGAGTGGGGGGATTTGTTTGTTTTTTATGGAGTAACGGAATTGACCACCCCAATAAACAGAGGGACTCCTTCGCTGCGGATGAGGAAGAGGAAGGGCCGGTCCAGATCCATCACAAAGGGCTCGTCGTCCACCGGGGCGGCGGTGGCATCCATGACCAGCAGAGTGACGGCGGCGGCCTCCACCCCCTCCTCATCGGCCTTGACCCGGCACAGCTGCTGGGCTTTGGACAGGTAAGCCGGGATGGAGGTCAGAGCAGACAGGTCGGCCCGATCGGGGTCCAGCAGATCGGCAATTCCCATCTGCTCCAGAGCGGACATCAGATCCAACTGGCTGTTCACGTCGAATTTGGGCACCGACCACTGAATCTGCCCATGGTTCACCTGGTCGGAAGAAAAATCCAGCTGGGAGAGGAATCCATCCTGCTGTAGCAGGGCTTCTGGAGAGGTGCCCTCATCGGGGAGGACAAAGACCATCTCGCCCAGGGTGGTGGATAGCCGTGCCGCGCGGTAATTGTCTCCCACCAGATAGTCGCCGGAGTCGTTCTGGTGCATAAAGTCAACCTGGTTTTCTTTTCCCTGGACGTCGGTGAAGGTGTCGGGATACGTGTTTCCCGGGGAGAACTCGTCCATCCAGGCCGCCTTGTAGTAGAGGGAGGAGGCCAGCACAGCCAGGGTGTCGGCTGTGGTCTCCAGCACCGGCTCATCGGAACCGATAAGCCCCTCGGTCTGTTGGCTCACCCAGTCGGTGATGGCCTGGTCGGCCTCCCCGGTGCCCATGGGGACGGAAAAGACACCGGTATGGTGGGCCTGGGCCAGGGTGTCCAGGGTTTCGGGGACATAGGAGCCCTCCACAGCGCTGTTGAGCCAGATGGAATTACCCAGCAGCAGGGAGCGCTGTCCGTCATCGGTGTACAGACCCTGCCATACCTGGTTTACCTGCTCCGTCAAGGAGTCCAGCCCATCGGTTCCCAGGGCAGAGAGAACCTGTTCCCGGCTAGTATGGTCAGCGCACTGGGTCAGCATGGCAAGCGCGCTCCACAGAGACAGAGGAGAGTAGATGGCGTTCTCCCCCTCCTGACCGGCCAGGACCAGAGGGGTAGTGCGGAGGGAAAAGTCATTCAAGGCCTGAACAGTCTGTTGAGAAATTCCTGTTTTTCGGAATTGGCCCAGCGCCTGGCGATAGGCGTCGTCAGCGGCGTTGTAAGCGTCCCAGTCGGCGTCCGCTCCTTCGGGAGGGAGCGGCATCTGGGGGAAGTCGGGGATCACCGGCTGGTTGAGGGCGGTGGGAGAGGCGGAAATTACGGTGAGCTGGGAAGAGGTGCTGGAGGAGGGAGAGGAGGCGGGAGAGCCGCAGCCTGTCATAGGCAGGGCCAGGGCGGCGGCTAACAGGGAGGCGACCAGACGAATCATACAAAACGCTCCTTTCTGCACAAATGGGCAATGGAAAAACCCCATTTGTCAGGTTAGACGACGAACAGAGAAAAAAGTTGCGGTAAAATGGAGCCCAAAGAGAAAGAAAAGCCAAAAAACCGGGGGAGCTGTTTCAACACAGCTCCCCCGGTCGGGAAAACGACGGAACGGAACAAAGAAAAGCCCGAGTTCTCAAATCCCCTGGTTCTGAGGAATGTTGGGCAGGGAGTCAAAGCCCTTCTGCAGGTCGGCGTCTGTGGGGACGTAATCCGACATACGGCCGGAGAGGTAGGACTCATAGGCGGTCATGTCGAAGTAGCCGGTGCCCGTCAGGCCAAAGAGAATGGTCTTGGCCTCTCCGGTCTCCTTGCACTTCAGGGCCTCGTCAATGGCGCCCTTGATGGCGTGGGCGGACTCGGGAGCGGGAAGGATGGTCTCCCGCTTGGCAAAGAGGATGGCGGCCTCAAAGACCTGGGTCTGCTTGTAGGATACCGCCTCCATGTGTCCGTCGTGGTAGAGCTTGGAGAGAATGGGGCTCATGCCGTGGTAGCGCAGGCCTCCGGCGTGGTTGGCGGAGGGGATGAAGCCGGAGCCCAGGGTATACATCCGGGCCAGGGGAGTCACCTTGCCGGTGTCGCAGAAGTCGTAGGCGTATTTGCCCCGGGTGAAGGAGGGACAGGAGGCGGGCTCCACCGCCACAATGCGCACGTCCTTCTTGCCGGTGAGCTTGTCGGCCATGAAGGGTGCGATGAGACCGCCCAGGTTGGAGCCGCCGCCGGCGCAGCCCACCACTACGTCGGGGTACTCCCCCAGCTCCTCCATGGCCAGCTTGCTCTCCAGGCCGATGATGGACTGGTGGAGGAGCACCTGGTTGAGGACGGACCCCAACACGTACCGCTTGGTGCCGCCGCTCTGGACGGCAGCCTCCACCGCCTCGGAGATGGCGCAGCCCAGGGAGCCGGTGGTGTCCGGATTTTCAGCCAGAATCTTTCGTCCGGCCTGGGTGGTGTTGGAGGGGGAGGGGGTGACGGCGGCGTCAAAGACTCCCATCACCGCTTTGCGGAATGGCTTTTGCTCGTAGGAGCACTTGACCATGTACACATCGCAGGTCAGGCCGAAGTAGGAGCAGGCCTCGCTGAGGGCGGTGCCCCACTGGCCGGCCCCGGTCTCGGTGGTGACCCCGGACAGGCCCTGCTGCTTGGCATAGTAGGCCTGGGCCACGGCGGAGTTTAGCTTGTGGGAGCCGGAGGTGTTGTTGCCCTCAAACTTGTAGTAGATCTTCGCCGGGGTGCCCAGGGCCTTTTCCAGGGCGTAGGCCCGGATGAGGGGGGAGGGACGGTACATTTTGTAGACCTCCAGCACCTCAGAGGGAATGTCCACATAGGGGGTGGAGCCGTCCAGCTCCTGGCGGGCCAGCTCGGTGCAGAAGATGGGGGCCAGGTCGTCTACCCCCAGAGGCTGCAGAGTGCCGGGGTGGATGAGAGGGTCGGGCTGCTGGGGCATGGCGGAGCGGAGATTGAACCACTGCTTGGGCATCTGCTCTTCGGTCAAATACAGGCGGTGAGGAATGGTTTTCATACAATCGTCTCCTTTTCGTCTGGGGAAAAGGGCAAAGAAAAAAGCCCCTCGTCCCCGAAAAATGTTTTTCTGGGACAAAGGACTGAACATCAGCCTCTGCGGTGCCACCCGGATTGACGTATATGCATACGCCCACTCACTTTCACAGGCCCAACAGCCCATGCTCCCCGGATAACGGGTGGAGTCCCCGTCGCGCTACTGAGGGAAAAACCCCGTTCGCTTAGCCCTCGGAAGTCCATTCACACCGGCATCCCCTGCCGCGATCCCACCACCCGCGGCTCTCTGTGAGGTTCTGACTCGGAGCTACTCCTCTTCCTCATCGGTTTCTGCTTTGAACTTTGGGGTCATTATAGCGGCCCCGGGATGTGTTGTCAAGAAAAAATTTAAGCGGTTGGAGTTTTTTTCTTAGCCGGGCGGTTGAGCAGAAGGATGGCAAAAAAGATGGCGGCCATGCCCAGCAGCTTGTAAAGGGTGATTGCCTCCCGGAATACGCAGATGCCCAGCAGGGCGGCCACAAAGGGCTCGATGGTAGCTAAAATGGCGGCCTTTCCCGCCTCGGCGTAGCGGAGTCCCTCAGTGTAGAGAAGATAGGGCAGGATGCAGCACAGCACCCCGATGCCCAGCGCGCCCACAATGGCTCTCCAGTCGGTGAGGAGGGCCAGGTCCCGGTGGAGGCCGGACAGGGGCAGGGCAAACACGGCGGAAAACAGAAATGTGTAGAAGGTGACGGTGGAGGAGGGGTACTTCCGCAGGGCAAACTTGCCAAAAATTGAATACAGAGCGTAGCCGAACCCGGAGCCCAATCCGAATAGTATTGTCACAAAGGATACATGCTGCTGCCCCAGGGGAAACAGTCCGGTGACCAGGGCACAGCCGGCAAAGGTGAGGGCCAGGGCGGCCAGCTTTATGGGGGTAACCGCCTCCCGGAACAGGAAGGCAGAGAGGAAGGTGACAAAGATAGGGGAGGTGTAAAGGAGCACCGCCGCCACCGACATGGAGCTGGAGGAGATGGCGTTAAAGTAGCACCAGTTGAAGAAGAGGAGGGAGCACACCCCGGTGCCGAAAAAGTAGTACCAGTGCCGGGGCTGGATGCGCAGGGCGGAGGGGGCGGTGCGGGCCAGGAAGAGGCCGTAGACCACTGCGGCCACCGTCCCGCGGACGGCCACCCCCTCCATGGAGGACAGGCCGGCAGCGGTGAGCAGCTTGAGAAATACGCCGATGCATCCCCACAGGGAGGCGGCGAGAATGATGTTACGGTAGGCGGTTTGTTCCATAGCCCTTGCCTCGATTCAAAAAGTTGGTTATACTGAAAGTCCGGTCCACAGTGTGTGGGCCAAAGAAATCAGAAGTGAAACTGGGGAGAGACGATTCCATGCGCTATCCAAATATTACCCCCGGAGTTTTTGTGGCCCGGCCCAACCGCTTCATTGCCCACGTGGAGGTGGAGGGAGCGGTCCAGGTCTGCCATGTGAAAAATACCGGCCGGTGTCGGGAACTGTTGGTGCCTGGCTGCCGGGTCTATCTGACCAAAAGCGACAACCCCGCCCGAAAGACCCTGTACGATCTGGTGGCGGTGGAGAAGGAGACGGAGGAGGGCCCTCTGCTCATCAACATGGACTCCCAGGCCCCCAACCGGGTCTTTGGGGAGTGGGCGGCGGCCGGAGGCTTCCGCAGAGCGCTGTCCCTGCTGCGGCCGGAGACTACATATGGTAACTCCCGTTTTGATTATTACTGGGAGCAATCGGAAAAGGAGCCCATACGGGGGTTTGTAGAGGTAAAGGGGGTCACCCTGGAGGAGAAGGGGATCGTCCGCTTCCCGGATGCCCCCACGCTGCGGGGTGTCAAACACCTGGAGGAATTGGTGGTCGCCCACGAGGCGGGGTATGAAACGGCACTCTGCTTCATCGTCCAGATGGAAGGGATGCGGTATCTGGAACCCAATGACCTCACCCATCCGGAATTTGGTGCGGCTGTGCGCCGGGCCGCCCGGGCAGGAGTGGAGGTGCTGGCTATGGAGTGCCGGGTGACACCGGACAGCCTGACCGTGGCCCGTCCCATTCCCGTGAAATTATAAGAATCGGATTGCAACAGGGAGCGCCGCCCGGCCATTTGGTCGGGCGGCGGATATTTTTTAGTGGGTGCGGGGGAATTTGTACCGGCACAGCTGTTCTTTGCAGTGGGCACACTGGAGATTGCGGTTGGAGCCGGACCAGAACCGCTCCGGATGACGGCGGTAACGCACCTCCCAGCACACGAGGACCACGACTCCCGTCCAAAAGAGGCTCTGGGCGTACCAGTGGGGCACACACATCAGGGGGGCGGCCATCATCCAGGACCCCCAGGCAAAAATCCGGCAGTTGACACAGCAGCGGTTGCCCATCAGGAAAGTCTGGAAGGGGCAAAAGAAGAGTACACACACCAGATCGCACAAATAGCACAGGGCACACAGCAGCACCAGGTGAGGAATGCGGAGAATACCCCGGTGGTACAGAGCGCCAAAGCAAAGGTTAATGACCAGCCACACCGCCGCTACCCTACGGGCACCCCGGTTTTGCTGGTGCACTGCCTGGCGCAGCTGTTGGGGAGAATAGGAGGGGGCGGGGGCGTACCGGGTGGGGTATTGTTTCAGACAGCCGGTGGTCAGGCCGCTTTTGGGGCTGAGCTGGGCCACCATGGACAGCAGGACCACAGCCCAGAGCAGCAGTAAGGGGAGGCTGGGGCGGCCGGCGCGGGTAAAGTCCAGGAGGGAGGGGGCGGTGAGATAGAGCGCTCCGATGCACAAAAATACCATCAGACGGAAGGCAAAGTCCCGCAGATAGCGCCGGGTCACAGGGGTGAGGGAAGCTGTCATAGGGGACCTCCTTTCCTTTTTGTGTGCGAACTGCTCACATCTCTCTGCGTCCCTCCAGGGCCCGCATGAGGGTGGCGTCGTCAGCGTATTCCAAATGGCTGCCCACGGGGATGCCGTAGGCCAGACGGGTAACCTTCACTTGGAAGGGCTTCAGCAGGCGGGAGAGATACATGGCGGTGGCCTCCCCCTCCGTATCCGGGTTGGTTGCCATGATAACCTCGGACACTCCTCCGGCGGATACCCGCTCCACCAGGGATTTGATGTGCAGATCATCAGGGCCCACGTGATTCATAGGGGAAATGACCCCGTGGAGCACATGGTACAGCCCCTGATACTCCCGGGAGCGCTCCATGGCTACCACATCCTTGGGGTCGGCCACTACGCAGATGAGGGACCGGTCCCGTTTGGGACTGCGGCAGATGGGACAGGGGCCATCCCCGTCAGTGAGATTCTCGCAGACGGGACAGCAGTGAATGGCAGATTTGGCGTCCACAATGGCCTGGGCAAAGGTGCCAGCCTCCTCAGGGGAGAGGGAGAGCACATAAAAAGCCAGGCGCTGGGCGGACTTCATCCCGATGCCGGGCAGCTTGGCAAACTGTTCTACCAGGTGCTCCAGAGCGGGGGGAAAATACTCCATGGGGAAGAACCTCCGAACAAAGGAAAAATTGTAGGCGGGAGCTCAGAGCTCCCGCTCCAGGGTGATGACAAATTTTATTTATAGTCACACCCGCAAAGCGGCGATGGCAGCGGGGATATCCTCCTTGCCGTAGACAGCGGAGCCGGCCACCAGCACGTTGGCTCCAGCCTCCACCACCAGGGGGGCAGTTTTGGGGGAGATGCCGCCGTCCACCTCCAGTTCGCAGGAGGGGTTATACTTCTCAATGAGGGCGCGGACCTGCCGGATGGTGTCCAGCTGGGACTCCATAAAGGCCTGGCCGCCGAAGCCGGGCTCCACCGTCATGACCAGTACCAGGTCCAGCTCCTCCAGATAAGGGAGAATAGCGTTAGCAGAGGTAATGGGCCGCAGGGCAACCGCCTTCTTCACTCCGCACTCACCCATGACCTTCAAGGCCTGGGCAATGCGGGTGGGGTGATCGGCCTCCAGATGGACAGATAGGAGGTCGGCCCCCGCCTTGGCGAAGTCCTCAATGTACCGCAGGGGCTTGTCTACCATCAGGTGGACGTCCAAAAACATGTCCGTGCACTTGCGGATGGATTTGACCACAGGGATGCCGATGGTGATATTGGGTACGAAGGCGCCGTCCATTACGTCCACATGGAGGTAGTCGGCGGAGGAAACCTTGTGAATATCCCGTTCCAGGTTAGCAAAGTCGGCGGAGAGGATGGAGGGGGCGATTTTGACCATAGTAGCTACCTCACTTTCATAGCGGTTTTCCAGGCAGGGGCAGGGGCGGGCCTTGGCGCATAGGATGCTTCAGCGGAGAGGGGGACGCGGGGCGTCCTCCGGTGCGCCCCGAGGGGAGCAGGCTGCTCCAGGCCGGGCCCACGGCCCCAGCCCGCCTGTTTCCCTTCGGCAGGTCTGCCGCTTTTCAGATAGCCATCCACCGGCGGTGCAGCCGCCGGTGGATGGCAGGGAACAAAGGATGATCAGGTATAAAAATCTCCGGTGTCCGTCAGGGAGACCTGATAGCCCTCCTGGCGCAGGGCAGAGAGGATCTGCTCCTTGTGGTCGTGGCCAAAAGCCTCCAGAGTGACCCGCAGCTCCACGCCGGACTGGCGGTTGATGTTGATAAACTGGTTGTGCTCCAGCTTGATGATGTTGCCGTTGTTTTTGGCCAGGACGCCGGCTACCCGCATCAGTTCGCCGGGGCGGTCGGGGAGCTGAACGGCGAAGGTGAAGATCCGCCCCCGGCCGATGAGGCCGTGCTGAACCAGAGAGGCCATGGTGATCACGTCCATGTTGCCCCCGGAGAGCACGGATACGATGTTCTTCCCCTTACAGTCCAGGTGACGCAGAGCGGCCACTGTGAGCAGGCCGGCGTTTTCCACCACCATCTTGTGCCGTTCCATGACGTCTAAGAAAGCCTCCACCAGTTCTCCATCCTCCAGGGCCAGAACACGATCCACATGCTGCTGTACATAGGGGAAGACCAGATCGCCGGGGGTTTTTACTGCCACACCGTCGGCAATGGTGGTGGCGGTGGGCAGAGTCACCACATGACCGGCCTCCAGGCTGGCCTTCATGGAGGCGGCGCCGGTGGGCTCCACACCGATGACCTCCACATTGGGGTTGAGGAGCTTAGCCAGGGTGGCTACGCCCGCGGCCAGGCCGCCTCCGCCGATGGGGACTAGGATGATATCCACGTCGGGAAGATCCTGGAAGATTTCATAGGCGATGGTGCCCTGTCCGGTGGCCAGAGTCAGGTCGTTGAAGGGGTGGACATAGGTCAAGCCCTCCTCCTCCGAGAGCTTGGCGGCCAGCTCGGCGGCGTCGTCAAAGACCTCGCCGTGGAGGATGACGTTGGCTCCGTAGTCCTTGGTGTTGTTCACCTTCACCAGGGGGGTGGTGGTGGGCATGACGATAGTGGCGGGCACCCCGGCAGCTTGGGCGGCATAGGCCACGCCCTGGGCGTGGTTTCCTGCCGAAGCGGTCACCAGTCCCCGCTCCTTTTCTTCCTGTGTCAGAGTGCTGATCTTGAAATAGGCTCCACGAATCTTGTACGCCCCGGTGACCTGCATATTTTCCGGCTTCAAATAGACGTTGTTGCCGCAGCTTTTGGACAGGTAGGGGGAGTGGATCAGAGGGGTGGGCCGCAGTACGCCCTGGAGCACGCTCCGGGCGTTTTTAAACTGTTCAAGAGTCAGCATGGGGAACATCTCCTTTGCACATAAGTAAGAATGAATCACTTTTCATCATACTCAATCTTTTTCTCCAAGTCAATCCAAAAAACAGCGGGACTGCCGGGAAACCTCAGTAGTTTCCGCTCCAGTTTTTACCCAAAAGCCGGTCGTAGGTGATCAGCCCCATGGCCTGGGTAAACCGGGCGATTTCCTGAGTCTCCGGCAGCTGCAGCCGGATGTTGTAGTAGGGGGCCGTCTGGAAAAATTGGAATAGCAGCTCCATGTAGCAGGTGCGTCCCATGCCGGTGGAGCGGACCACGGTATTTAAAAGATTGTAGTCGGAGATCTGATTGCCGGACTGGCTGGTGAGTAGACCGGGGGCCAGATCCCGGTTGGAGTAGATGAGGAAAGGGGTGGAGTAGAGCTTGTCCAGCTCCTCCTGGCTGAAGCCGTCCAAAGTGTTTACAAACCCACTTTCGTTGTAGGCCAGGTGGTTAGCCCTTAAGGTGGGCAGGTGGTCGCCAAAGAACACAAGGACAGTGGGCCGTTCCCGGCTGTCCACCCAGCTTGCCAGCTCCCCCAGCATCTGGTCGGCGTCATAGAGCCCCTGGGTGTAGGTGGTCAGGGCGGTGAGAGACTCCTGAGAGAGGGCGGGGGCATCCACCTGAATGGAAATGTTGCTGGGGTCCAGCGCCCCATAGGGCTGGTGGTTCTCCATGGTGATGGCAAAGAGAAAGACCGGCTGCTGGGCGTTGTCTGCTAGGGCCTGGATGGCCTGGGCGGTGGTGTGGTCGGAGATATAATTTCGTTTCCAGGTGATCTCTGCCAGGGAACCGATCTCCTCCTGTCCGTAGAAGGCGTCAAAGCCCAGCAGGGGATATGCTCCTTCCCGGGAGTAGAACTTCTTGTCGTAGGGGTGCAGGGCCAGGGTGGTGTAGCCGGCCTGCTTGTAGTGGGAGACGTAGGAAGAAACCTCCTGCTGCACGTACCAATAGGGAGTGGTCACATTGGGCAGGTAGTCGGTGGTAAGGCCGGTCAAAATGGCAAATTCCGGGCGTACCGTGCCGCCGCCCACAGCGGTGGTGTAGAGCATGCCGCTTTGACAGTTGGAGTCCTCCAACAGCCGGTCATAATTGGAGAGTGGGTTTTGAGAAAAGGTCACGCCGGGCAAACTACGGGGGTCAAAGAAGCTCTCGCTGAGCACCACCACCACATCGTAGAGGGGGACGTCCGGATCGGCAGGGACGGCAGGAAACTCCTCCAGCAGTGCCTGGATAGCCTGCTCGCTGTATCCAGCGGGTGGATGGACGTCCATATTGAGCAGATTCAGCATAAAGGCGCCCACAAAGCCGTTGGCGGAGTAATTGGAGCTTTGAAGGGCGGAATCGAAGGCGGACATGCCGAACCGCCCCAACAGGTCCTGGACCCGTTGGGGGGTGGAGACGGACAGGTTGACGGCTAACACTAGCAAAGCAGCGGCGGACCAGCGGGGAAAGGGAGACAGGGAAAGCCGGGTTCCGGCAGCAAACAGAAGTAAAACCAGGATCAGGAGCAAAGCAGCTCCCGGCCAGAACCAGAGGGGCTGTCCTCCGCTGAGAAAGGAGGTCAGGTCTCCGGTCTGGGAGAGCATCCCCAGATCCTGGGGATAGAAGTTGTCCCCGTTGAGGGCTGCTTTGGTGTAGTTGACATAGGCACAGATAACACTCCCAAGCCCCAAAAGAAGGGCGGACGGCCATACCCGGCCGAACAGCAGAACCAGAATACTGTATAAGAGGTATATCGTCAGGCAGGCAAACAGAGCGGAGCCTGGATGCTTTTCGAAAAAGGAGTGTAGCTGTTCCAACTGTCCGCCATAGTTCATGTATTCCATTAAGAGCAGACAGGGCAGAGGGAACAGCAGTGCAACCAGCCCGGCCAGGATGCGTACAGGTGCGGGGGCAGAAGGGCGCATGGAGGAAGGCTCCTTTCCATTTCACAGAGAATATAAAAGAGGGCTAGGGTCAGAGTAAGACAAATTTTACCTAAATTTTACAACCTTTGCACAAAGATTGCAACCGCTTCCCTTACGAGTCTGGTCCTTGACACCAAATGGGCAGCAGGGTATGATAAGGAATAAGATCAAAACACAGGCTGGCCTGAAAGGCCGTGGAGGAGTACCTATGGCAAAGCATATCAAACGGTCGGTTGTCCCGATTTATCTCATTGGCGTGGTGTGGCTGGGCTATGCCCTGCTGTTTCCCCTGCGCACAGTGAGTCAATATGTTCTGTGTGGAGGAGTCTCTCTGCTGGCCTTCGTGGTGGGGAAAGCCATTTTCCCGGACAAGGTGTTTGAAATGCCCGGGGAACCGGAGAAAAAACAGGCGCCAAAGGAAGAGAAAACGAAGGAAGAGCCCAAGAAGGAGAAGCCCAAATCCACAGGAAATCCAGAGATCGACCGGCTGATTCAGGAACGGGACCGGGCCGTGAGCGAGATGCGCCGGCTCAACGACAATATTCCCGATGAAAAAATTTCCGACCAGATCGACCATCTGGAGGAGGTCACCCGGAAGATCATCGATCAGGTGGTGGAGCAGCCCAAGAAGCTGCCCCAGATCCGCCGCTTTTTGGACTATTACCTGCCCACTACCCTGAAAATCCTCAACGCTTATGACCGCATGGATGCGGTGGGTATTTCGGGGCAGAACATCGATACCACCAAACAGAAGGTGGAGAAGATGATGGACACCATTTCCCAGGCCTTTGACCGGCAACTGGACGCGCTGTTTGGGGAAGAGGCGCTGGACATCTCCACCGACATCACAGTGATGGAAAACCTGCTGGCCCGGGAGGGGTTAAGCGGGATGAATCTGGGCAGAGAAACTAAGACAGATGGCGGAGACAGTTCTGTCCACCTGGAACTGTGAGGGAGAGACGATGAACTGGAAAAACTTGTGGATGCCGCTGTTGTCCCTGGCCATGCTGGTGATCAATGGCGTGCAGCTGGCGGGACAGTTAAAGCAGCCCGATGGAGGCTCCCCCACTGGCACGATACTGATGACCCTGGTGTGGTTGGTCCTGCTGGCGTTCAGCCTGCGCTATACGCTCTCCAGAAGAAAGGAGAGGGACAAGGGGCAGGGAGACAAGAAATCCTGAAGCCGGCAGAAGAGCCGCGGTAAAATAGAATGAATCCCACCATCAAACTGGGATAATGGAGGAAACGACAATGGCTGATGAAAAGAATCTGACCCCGGAACTGACCCTGACCCCAGATGCCGCCGCGGTGCAAGCCGCTCCCGCCCCCAGCCTGACCCTGGAGCCCAACCTGGACAGTGCCCAGCAGGCCCAGGCGGAGGAGCAGAAGGAGCGGGAGGCCAATGCGGTGAAGGTGGATGAATCCATGTTCACCGAGGCGGAGCGGAAGATGGTGGAGGAATTTTCCAAGAAGATCGACGTCACCGATTCCAACCTGGTGCTCCAGTACGGGGCCGCGGCACAGAAGAATATTGCGGCCTTTTCTGAGAGCGCGCTGAACAACGTAAAGACCAAGGACCTGGGGGAGGTGGGCGAAGCCCTGTCCTCCCTGGTGGTGGAGCTGAAGCACTTCGGGGACGACGAGGAGAAGAAGGGCGGGATCTTCGGCTTTTTCCAGAAAAAGCGCAACGAGCTGGAAGCCATGAAGGCCAGCTACTCCAAGGCGGAGGCCAATGTGGACAAGATCGTCAAGGTGCTGGAGAACCATCAGGTGGTGCTGATGAAGGACATCGCCATGTTTGACCAGATGTACGATCTGAACACCAAGTATTATAAAGAGCTCACCATGTATATCATCGCCGGAAAGAAGCGCCTAGAATATCTGCGGGCCAACGACCTGGAGCAGTTGCGCAAGAAGGCCCAGGAAACGGGGGCGCAGGAGGACGCCCAGGCTTACAACGACTTTGCCAACCTGTGTGCCCGGTTTGAGAAGAAGCTCCATGACCTGGAGCTGACCCGGATGATCTCCATTCAGATGGGACCCCAGACCCGTCTGCTGCAGAACAACGACACCCAGATGCTGGAGAAGATCCAGTCCTCTCTGGTCAATACCATCCCCCTGTGGAAGAGCCAGATGGTGCTGGCCCTGGGGCTGGAGCATAGCCGGCAGGCCACTGCGGCCCAGACGGCTGTCACCAATATGACCAACGACCTGCTGAAGAAGAATGCCGACATGCTGAAGATGGGCACCATTGAGACGGCCCGGGAGGCGGAGCGGTCCGTGGTGGATATCCAAACCCTCCAGCACACCAACCAACAGCTGATTTCCACCCTGGATGAGGTGATGAAGATTCAGACCGAAGGGGCCCAGAAGCGCCGGGAGGCGGAAGCGGAGCTGGGCCGGATTGAGGGTGAGCTGAAGCAGAAGCTATTGGAGCTGCGGGGCTAACCGGTCCGGCAGTCCGGATATACGAGAAGGAAAGGAACCGGCCATGAAATTTTTCCAAAAGACCTGGGTCGCGGTGGCCCTGACCCTGGTGATGATTGCGGGGGCAGTATGGATCGGCTTGACCCGGGAGGATACCGTACCCAACAGCCCAGCTGCTTCCGGCCTAGACACCTCTTTGTCCACGGGGGCCTACCAGCAGTGGGTGGGAGATTTTGCTCAGGTGCTCTCTGAGGAAGAGGAGGAGCAGATCTGTCTCTATAACGCCAACTGGGACCAGCGCTATGGCAGCCTGATTGTGGTGGAGACCCTGGCCTCCGCCCCCAGCACTACCTTGGAGGACTATGCCATCAGCCAGGCCCAGGCCTTTGAGCTGACCGCTTACGACGGGTATCTTGCCATTGTTCCCAGCACTGGGGAGGCTTATCTGGCAGTGGGGATGGATTACCCCCTCTCCAACAGTCAGATTGGCAGCTATTTAAGCCAATATCTTTACGACGATCTCCAGGCCGGGCAGTGCGGCCAGGGTGTGCTGGCTCTGTTTGCGGGGCTGAATCAATACTATGTGGATAACTACGGGGTTCCGGCCCAGGAGAACGGTTATTATGTGGACCAGGGGTCCCAGATTGTCGGTATGATCATGCTGCTGGTGATCCTCTTTGTCATGGTCAGCGTCATTGACCGTCTGCGCTATGCCTCTTACCGCCAGCGCTACTACGGGGTGGTCAATCCTCCTGTGATGTTCCGGCCCATCCTGTTCTGGCATGGGCCTGCCTACGGCTGGTATCATCGCCATTGGCGCAGACCGCCTCCCCCTCCTCCCGGCGGCCCACGAGGCCCAGGTGGCTTTGGCGGCCCGGGCGGGTTTGGCGGTTTTGGTTCCGGTTCCCGGCCTGGTGGCTCCGGAGGATTCCGGGGCGGCGGGTTTGGAAGCGGTGGCTTTGGTGGTTCCCGAGGCGGCTCCGGTGGGTTCCGGGGCGGCGGATTCGGAGGTTCCCGTGGGGGCGGCTTCGGCGGCGGCCGGGGCGGTGGCTTTGGCGGCTCCCGGGGCGGCGGCTTCCGGTAACTAAAACTAAAATAGAGAAAAGGACGGCTGCTCTACTGCGGCCGTCCTTTTTCGTGGTCCAATCGGCTTGGGAGGAGGAATACCCGGGGGACCCGTCTCATATAGTGGGGAGGAACAAACGATTTCGGGAGAGTGATAACCCATGAGACAGGGCTCTGACCTCAATCATATTCAACTCCACGGCCGGGTGGGTGCTCCGCCCACCCTTTCTCATTTCAACCACGGGGTGGAGTTTTACCGCTTTCCACTCCACGTCCGGCGTCTATCCGGTACAGAGGACCGGATCAACGTGGTTCTTCCCCATTCCCTGCTGGAACAGGCAGGAGAGCTGGAGGAGGGACAGGAGGCAAGCGTGTGGGGGGAGGTACGTACCTTCAATAACCGCAGCGGAATTGGCAGCCGGCTGGTAATTAGCACCTTTGCCCGTCAGTTGGAGCTGGGGCCCGGGCTAGACGGAAACCGGCTGGAGCTGACTGGGACCCTGTGTAAGCCGCCCAGCCTGCGGGCTACTCCTCTGGGACGGACCATCTGCGATATGATTTTGGCGGTAAACCGGCGCTACGGAAGGGCGGATTATTTGCCCTGCATTGCCTGGGGGAGCCTGGCACACCGCTGCGGTGGACTGCAGGTGGGCGACCGTGTCCATTTAAACGGGCGGCTTCAAAGCAGAGAGTATACCAAGCTGGTGGGAGAGGAGCTGGAGGAACGGTTGGCCTTTGAGGTGTCGGTGATGTCCCTGGTGTCTGAAACGGTGGGGGAAGGAGAATAGAGGGCACTGGCGAGAGGTACCCTCCAGGAATGGTCTTTTTTCTGACGAAAATGGACTACTTTTACTTATTTTTAGGGAAAAAGGGACATTGACATTAAAAATTGTTTCCACTATAATTACCCTTTGTCCAACTGTATTGTACTGGGCATGTGTTGTGTACAAAGGAGGAACTTGCGTGGAACAAACGGTCAATGAGAACAAAATGGGCGTTATGCCTGTGAACAAGCTGCTGCTGAATATGGCGGTACCCATGGTGATTTCCATGCTGGTGCAGGCGCTGTACAATGTGGTGGACAGCGTCTTTGTGGCCCAGCTGAGTGAGGATGCTCTGAACGCCGTGTCTCTGGCGTTTCCGGTGCAGAATCTGATGATTTCTGTAGCGGTGGGTACCGGCGTAGGTATCAACGCCCTGCTGTCCCGGAGTTTGGGGCAAAAAGAGCAGCAGCGGGCCAACCAAGCGGCGCTCAACGGCCTGTTTCTGGCCTTGGTAAGCTGCTTGGTATTTACGGTGCTGGGCTTTACTGCCTCCCGTTTATTTTATACCATTCAGACCGACATTGCGCCCATTGTAGACTATGGCACGGATTACCTGACCATCTGCTGCGGCGTAAGTGTAGGCATGTTTGCCAGTGTCACCCTGGACCGGATTTTGCAAGCCACCGGACGTACCTTCTATACCATGATCACCCAGGCGGTGGGCGCGATCATCAACATCATTCTGGACCCCATTTTGATCTTTGGCCTGTTTGGAATGCCCCGGATGGAGGTAGCCGGAGCGGCGCTGGCCACGGTAATCGGTCAGATCTGCGGTGCCTGTCTGTCCCTGTTCTTCAATCTGACCCACAATCCCGATGTCAACTTTTCGCTGAAGGGCTTCCGCCCCAATGGGGGGATCATTGCCGGTATCTATAGCGTTGGTATCCCCTCCATCGCCATGCAGTCCATTGGTTCGGTGATGGTGTTTGGCATGAATCAGATCCTGATTGCCTTTACTGCCACTGCTACTGCGGTGTTTGGTGTGTATTTTAAGCTGCAGTCCTTTATCTTCATGCCTGTGTTTGGGCTGAACAACGGAATGGTGCCCATTGTGGCCTACAACTACGGAGCCCGTAAACCGGACCGGATTTGCAAGACCATTAAGCTGAGCGTTGCCTATGCGGTGGGTATTATGGCCATTGGATTTTTGGCCTTCCAACTGATTCCGCACGTCTTTTTGGGAATGTTCATGGCGGAGGGAGAAGGAAGCCAGGACATGCTGACCATTGGAGTGCCTGCCCTGCGGATCATATCCGTCAGCTTTTTGCTGGCGGGATTCAGTGTGGTGTGCTCCTCCGTGTTCCAGGCCCTGGGCCATGGGGTGCTGAGCCTGATCGTCTCAGTGATTCGTCAGCTGGTGGTGCTGCTGCCGGTTGCTTTTCTGCTCTCCCGCCTGTATGGCCTGGAGGCTGTGTGGTTTGCCTTCCCCTTTGCGGAGCTGTTTTCCGGCGGCCTGTGCGCGCTGTTTTTGCGCCGGGTCTACCGACATGAAATTGCTCCCATGACCATGAAGAAATAAAAAAGACCCGCCACCGTTTTTAAACGGCGGCGGGTCTTTTTATTTTACAGTGCAGCGATTACCTGGAACATCATAATAAAGTGGGCAATGCTTCCCAGGAGAATAAACACGTGGAAAATTTCGTGGCATCCAAACCGGGGATTGTTCCGGCCCGGCCATTTTACTGCATAGAGGACGCCTCCCACCGTGTACAGAAGGCCGCCGGTCAGCAGCCAGAAAAAACCGATGCTGGGTAGCGTGCGGTGGATGGGTTCGATGGCCAACAGGGCCAGCCAGCCCATGACCAGGTAAATGAGGCTGATCAGCCAGCGGGGGATGGATAGCTTCACCAGGGTCAGAAGGATGCCCAGCAGACCGAAGGCCCAGACGAGGGACAGCAGAGCCGGTCCTCCACAGTCCCGCAGGGCGGTAAAACAGATGGGGGTGTAGCTGCCGGCAATCAGCAGATAGATGGAACAGTGGTCATATTTCCGCAGAGCGATGCGTCCAGCTACAGACACATTGAGGCAGTGGTATAGGGTGCTGGCCGTATAAAGACAGATCATCGACAGCCCATAGATCAAAAAAAGAACAAAGTTGAGCCAGTTGCCCTGCACGGTACTGCGCAGAAGCAGGGCGGCCGTGCCAACCAGAGCCAATGCAGCGCCCGCACCATGAGTCAGGGCGGACCAGGGGCGCAGGCCATCATAAGGGTCCCTGGTTTCCCGCTGGCGGCGGGGTCTGGAAATTGGAATAGGGGTTGAAAGGGAAAGAGAATCGGAACGCATGATACACACTCCTTTCGAAAGAAGCGACATGATTGATCATGTGTACAGTATATGCGCAGCTAGAAAAAATATCAATATAAAAAATGACCAAATATAATATTAAAAACTAGATTATAGAATATAAAAAACAGCGCCGGGTTGTCCGGCGCCGCTTTTTTTGCACTTAACCCTGAGAAATAGCGCTCATGGGGCAGGTATCCGCGCAGGAACCGCAGTCCAGGCAGGAACCGGCGTTGATCTCGTAGTGGTCAGCGCCCTGAGAAATGGCACCCACGGGGCAAGCATCCGCGCAGGAACCACAGCTGATGCAGGCATCACTGATGACATAAGCCATGATAAGTACACCTCCCTTAGAATGTACCTTCATTCTAACACAACTTTTTAAAATTGCAATGCTAAATTTTAGAAAAGGGGGCATCCTTAAAAAAGATTTTATATTGAGGTGATGATATGGGGGACAGCCGTTTTACATCGACGGCGTTGGGGGCCATACGGTTGGCTCAGGAAAATGCAGCCCGGTTGGGCCACAGCTATGTGGGCAGCGAACATCTTTTGCTGGGGCTGGCCAGCCAGGAATATAGCCCTGCCGCCAACGCCCTGCGCCGGGCGGGAGCGGACCGGCAGACCCTGCAAAAGGCCATTGCCCAGAGGGTAGGAATCGGGGTTCCGGCCCGGTCGCTCCACCAGGGGCTGACGCCCCATTGCTGTCAGGCCATTCGCGGGGCGGTGGGCGAGAGCCGGCGCCTGGGCCAGCGTGCGGTCAACTCCGAGCACCTGTTGCTGGGGCTGTTGGGGGAGGAGGAGAGCGCGGCCTATCAGCTGCTCATCGCCTGCGGCGTGGATGCCGCACAGTTGTACCAGGGAGTGTCGGCCTCTTTGGGAGGGGAGCAGATTCCCTCCCAAAGAGGCCGCCCCCGGGAGGGGGAGGCGCGGATGATGTCTGATACCCGGCAGCTGGACCAGTGTGCCAGAGACCTGACAGCCATGGCCTCCGAGGGGCGGCTGGACCCCGTAATTGGACGGGAAAAAGAGTTGGAGCGGGTCATCCAGATTTTGTCCCGGCGTACAAAGAACAACCCCGCCCTGATTGGAGAGCCTGGCGTTGGTAAGACCGCTGTGGTGGAAGGGTTGGCCCTGTCCATTGCAGACGGCACGGCGCCGGCACATCTGCTGGGGCGGCGGGTGTGCGCCCTGGATCTGACGGCAATGGTGGCGGGCACCAAGTACCGGGGAGAATTTGAGGAAAAGCTCAAACATGTGCTGGCCGAAGTGCGCCGGGCTGGAAATGTGATTTTGTTTATTGACGAGCTGCACACCATAGTAGGGGCGGGAAGCGCCGAGGGTGCCATTGACGCGGCCAATATTTTGAAACCGGCCCTGGCCCGGGGAGAAATCCAGGTGATTGGGGCCACCACCATTGACGAGTACCGCCGTCATATTGAGAAGGATCCGGCCCTGGAGCGGCGGTTCCAGCCCATCACAGTGGGAGAACCCGACCGGGAGCAGGCGCTGGCCATCCTGCGGGGGCTGCGGGGCCGGTACGAGGCCCATCACCATCTGACCATCACCGATCAGGCGCTGGAGGCGGCGGTGGACCTGTCCATCCGGTATCTGCCCCAGCGGTTTTTGCCGGACAAGGCCATTGATCTGGTGGATGAGGCGGCGGCCCGAGCCCGTCTGGACCGGAGAAGTCTGCCCGAGGAGCTGCAAAACCTGGAGGGGAGGGCGGCCCAGGCGGGCAAGCAGATGACCCAGGCCATCCGGGAACAAAATTTTGAGCAGGCAGCCATGCTGCGGGATGCGGAGTGGGATTTCCGGCGCCAGCTGGAGGAGGGCAAGCAAAAGTGGCTGGCGGGCCAGGGGCCCAAGAGGGTGGAGGAGGAGCACATCCGGGCGGTGCTGACCCAATGGACTGGCGTGCCGGTGACCGCCCCCGACGAGGCAGACCGGAGGGCGCTGGCGGAATTGGACGGAGCGCTGCGAAAGCGGCTGTTGGGGCAGAACCAGGCGGTGGATACCGTGGTGCGGGCCATCCGCAGGGGGCGGCTGGGGCTCCATGATCCCCGGCGTCCGGTGGGCTGCTTTTTGCTGTTGGGGCCCAGCGGAGTGGGAAAGACCCAGCTGTGCCGGAGCCTGGCTACAGCCCTGTTTGGCAGCCAAGAGGCGCTGCTTCGCTTTGATATGTCGGAGTACCAGGAAGCCCATACCGTCTCCCGCCTCATCGGCTCTCCCCCAGGCTATGTGGGCCACGAGGAGGGCGGCCAGCTCACCGAGCGGGTGCGGCGCGCACCCTGGTCTGTGGTGCTGCTGGACGAGCTGGAGAAGGCCCATCGGGATGTGTGGTCCATTCTGCTGCAGGTGATGGAGGAGGGCGTGCTCACCGATGCCCAGGGGAGAAAGACGGATTTTCGCAACACGGTGCTGGTCATGACCTCCAACCTGGGTGCTCAGCGGTTTGCCCGGGGTGGCCGGCTGGGCTTCGCTCCGGGGAAAGAGGAGCAGCGGGAACAGCTGGAGCAGGAGGTGCTGGCGGACGCCCGGGCCACCTTTGCCCCGGAGTTTATGAACCGTCTGGACGCCGCCCTGGTGTTCCACCCCCTGGAGGAGGAGACGTTGGGTGCCATTACCCGCCAGCTGCTGACTGAGACCACCGGGCGGTTGGAAAAACTGGGGGTGTCCGTACAGGTGGAGGATGAGGCAGTGGCGCTGATTGCCCGGAAGGGGGGAGACCGGGAATATGGGGCGCGGCCTTTGCGCCGGGCCATTGCCACTTTGGTGGAGGACCCGGCCGCGGACCTGCTGCTGGCGGGGCAGATGAAGCAAGGGGATACCGTCCAGGTCACGGCCCAGGACGGACAAGTCCGGCTGCGGCTGGTTTGATAGAAAACGCCCGTGGGACCACTGTCCCACGGGCGTTTGTTGTCATTCAATCCACGGTTCCATATGGATGGCGCCAATTTGCTGGGCGCACAGGCAAAGACTGTACCCAGGAAGACAGGGGAGCAGCTTGCACTGGCCCTGGGGTGGGAGGGGAAACTGGCCCTCCGGGGAGACCAGGGAAAAGTCACCCGGGTCCAGATAGAACCCTCTTCCCATGTACTTCACCCAGCTCTCCTTGGCGCTCCACAGGTCGAAGAAGTGGGAATACCCCATTTCAGCCAGCCAGCTGTTTTCCCGGGGGTGGAAAAAGCGCTGGGCGAGCTTGGCTGGGTCGGCGTAGGTCTGATGGAGCTGTAGGTCGAGCCCCACAGGCTGGTGGCTCATGGCACAGATCCACCAATCTCCGCTGTGGGAGATGGAGAAGTGGAGCTGAGGAGCGTCGGGGAAGAAGGGCTTGCCCCAGGGATTGGTCTCCACATGGGAAAAGAACTCCTCCTTCCAGCCCGTGTGGAGCTGGGCGGTGCGGACCAGAAGAGCCCGGGAGCCGGAGGCACCCTCGGTGAAGGGGCGGCGGTATAAGGTGATGCCGTCCCCCGATGAGAGCTCCGTCCCGGTCAAGGCTGGGTGAAGCCCTTGCGGGCCAGGTAGTCAATGACGTCCTTAACCTGGTGCAGGCCCCATACCTCCCGGGTGGGAATGGTGGTGTCGAAGTGGTCCTCAAAGGCGCTAATGATGTTCATCACATCAAAGGAGTTGAGAGCCAGGTCCTGGACAAAGTCGGTTTCATAGGTGATCCCCCGTTTGCCCGTAACGTTGTAAATAATGTCCTGGATCAGTTGCAGCATGGTGTTCGCTCCCTTTTTCCGTCAGGTTATATTTTCGTGGCGTTTGATCTTCTTGGTGGCAGTTTTGTTAAATTCCTTCTCCCGGATGTTGACCAGCTGAATCTGCTGATAGGTGGGAAGAGTGTTGTTGATGGCGTCAATTTCCCGCTGCAGGTGCTCCAGGATCTCATAGGAGGACAGGCCCTCCGTGCGCTGGGGATCGGGGTAGATGCTGGCGGTGAGCTTCACGTCGTCGGCAAAGGTTCCGTTGGCGGTGCCATAGACCATGACCTCTTTGACCATGGGAATGGCGGAGATCATGTTTTCCAGCTTTTCTGGGGAGACCTTTTTCCCATTTTTAAAAACAATCAGGTTTTTCTTTCGCCCATTGAGATAGAGGTATCCGTCCTTGTCGGTATAGCCCAGGTCGCCGGTGCGGAACCAGCCGTCCTGAATGGCCTGAGCGGTCTGCTCCGGGTCCTTGTAGTACCCCTGCATGACCGAGGGGCCCTTGACGCACACCTCTCCATCCTCCAACCGCAGCTCCAGGCTGGACAGCACAGGGCCCACAGAGCCGATTTTGTTGGCGTAGTTGGGGGTGACGGAAATGAGGGGGGAACACTCAGTGATCCCATAGCCCTGAAGAATCTGTACGCCCAACAGTTCAAACTCATCGGCAATCTCACGGCTGAGCTGAGCGCCGCCGCAGGCAATCATACGCAGGGTGCCCAGCACCTGGCTGCGCACCTGGTCCAGCAGTTTGGACTGGAAGGGGAGGTGGAGTTTTTTGTATATGCCCGCTATGTGCAGGGCCTTGCGGAAGGCGTCGGCTTTGCCGCCCTTTTCCAGGTTGAGCCAGAGCTGATTGTGGATGGCCTCCAGCATCAGGGGTACGGTGAGCATGGAGTCGGGCTTGGATAGAAGCAGGTCGCGCATGGCGGTCTTCAAATCTCCGTTGATGTATAGGTGGATGCCTCGGAGCAGGGCGTTGAGGACGGCGCAGTTCAGACCGTAGGCGTGGTAGAAGGGGAGGGAGGAGAACAGCCGGTCGTAGAAGCAGATATATTCGCACTCCTCCCGGATGTTGTGCATCACCGCCCGCTGGCTGAGCATGACCATTTTGGACTGGCTGGTGGTTCCAGAAGTGAAGACAATTTCAGCTGTGTCGTTGGGATGGACTTGGAAGGAAGGAACGTCACCGTCTGTGAGGGCCTCACCCTGTTCACACAGGACATCAAATAGCTCCACCCGCTCGTCACTGGACAGTCCGCCCATCAAAACCATGTGCTGTAGCAGGCCGTTTTCTTCCAGCAGGGGCATGCAGATGGGCAGATAGGTGGGGGAGAGGAAGAGCATTTGGGTATCCGAACGGCGGAGCATGTCCCGGATGATCTCGTCAGACTGCTCGGTGTCGGCGCACACGGCGGTGTAGCCGCAGGAGACGATGGCCAGGAAAGCAATGACCCAATTGGCGCTGTTTTCGCTGAGGATGGCAATGTGGGCGCCGTGGGGCAGCTGTTTGCGCAGCAGACTGCGGCGCAAAGCCAGGACCTGCTGGGTCAGCTGGCGGTAGGTGAGGGTCTTTTCCTCCTGCTGCCGGGTAAACCAGGATAGAGCGGGGCGGTCGCCGTAAGTGGTTCGGATTCCAGCCACCATCTCATCAAAGGTTTCATAGTGGGGGGAGGAATAATCCTCCTTGCGGTATGGGAGCTGTTTCATAGCGTTCCTCCTAGCATAATTTATTTGGAACTATCCCAGTGTGGGATTGAGTTGAGAAGTGGTGCAGCCCGGAAGGTCCTCCTTCAGCTTGGCCCAGAACTGGGGCTGCCGTACCATAGCCTGGAAGGCTTCCACGATGCGGGGGTCCAGCTGGGTGCCTTTGCAGCGCTCCAGCTCTGCCATGGCTGCCTGAAACTCCAGGCTTTTCCGGTATTGCCGCTCCGAGGTCATGGCGTCGAAGGTGTCGGCCACAGCGATGATGCGGGCTTCCTCGGGGATGTTGTCTCCGGCCAGCCCATCGGGATAACCCCGGCCGTCTATCCGCTCGTGGTGGCTGCGCACGGCGGGAAGGATGGGCCGGAACTGGCTGATGACCGACAGAAGCTCCGCCCCATTGGCGGGATGGCGGCGGATCAGCTCATATTCCTCCTCGGTGAGCTTGCCGGGCTTGAGGAGGACCTCATCGGGGATGGACAGCTTTCCCACATCGTGGAACAGCCCGGCCAGACGTACCCGCTCACAGAATTGGGGATCGTGCCCCAGAGAGAGGGCAATGTGCTCAGCGTAGTAGGAAACCCGGTCAGAGTGACCACGGGTATAAGTGTCCTTAGCATCTACTACTCGGCGCATGGTGCTGATCATCTCCAGGTAGCTGTTTTTT
The DNA here is from genome assembly GCF_002161175.1 of Flavonifractor sp. An100. Lineage (GTDB taxonomy): Bacteria > Bacillota > Clostridia > Oscillospirales > Oscillospiraceae > Lawsonibacter. The sequence continues at coordinate 53,275 of NZ_NFMA01000019.1, forward strand.
AGCTGACTGTAGGCCTGGTCCAGCTGGTGGTTTTTCTCCTGTAGAAGGGTGTGAAGGTGGGTGTTATTAAGAGCGGAGGAAATTTGGCGGGCAAAGACCTCCATAAGCTGAATCTGATCGTATTTGGGAGCTTCCTGCAAACGGATGGATAAAAAACCGGTGGGACATTGGTCGTTATCCAGAACCGGCAGGATAACATCTTTATCCTGAACCAAGGAACTGCGACCAACCAAGGAGTCCAGAAGGAGCTGAACCTGCTGCGCGTCCATGGTAGAGAAGCCCTCTCCGGTGGCCCGGGAGTAAAAATGGCGCTGTGGAGCGTCAGAAGAGGTATCATCCAAGGTCAAAACCACAGAAGTGCAGGGAAGCAGAGAAGAGGCTGTGCGCAGAATGCTGTCGGTAACATGGTCCATAGATTCCAGGTCGTAAATTTGGGGCAGGGAGTCCATAATGGCGGACAGACCGTCCTTATATCTCTTGACCGTTCGCATCTGACGAATGGATTTTACGCAAGATTCCACCAGCAGCTCCAGCTGATCAAAACGGTCGCTCTTTTCGTAGTAGCCCTGAATATCCAGAGCCCGAATGGTTTTAATGGGGGGAACCATGCTTTTGTGGCCGGTGAGGAGGATTATAAAGATGTCCTGATTAAATTGCCGGACCTGTTCAACCACTTGGTCGCCGCACATGGGGGTCATGAGGAAGTCCAGTAGGAGAATATCGTAGTTCCCCTGCCGAATCCGATCAATGGCCCGACTTGGGTCATTTTCCACATCCACCAGATAGCCGGAGCGCTGGAAATAGGACTGAATGGTGGAGGTCATAATGGGGTCATCATCCAGGGTGAGGATGGAAAAGGCGTTCCCTTCGGTTGTTTGTTTGTGAAGTCTCATAAAGCGCCGCCTTCCTTTTGCACACGGGTGGGAGTAGTCAGTTCGGGATCGGGGGGATGTAGGGGAATGGTCATACCGAAGATAGCGCCGCCCCCGGGGTTGTCCTCACACCACATGGTTCCGCCAAATTTGCCGTGGACAACGGCATTGGAAATATATAGGCCCAGTCCGCTGCCCTGGGCTCCCTTACTGGTGGTCATCTCCCGGAACAGCCGGTGGCGTACAGAGGAGGGAATACCGGGGCCGGTATCCTTCACATAAATCTTTACCTGTTCCTCTTCCTGCTCCAGCCCTACGGTAATGCATCCACCGCCCACCTGTTTTTGGGCATAAATGGCATTGGAAACCAGGTTGCCCAGCACTTGAACCAGGTTGTTGATGTCCCCGTGGAGAGTAATGGCCTGGGAATTTTTGTATTCCGCCACCAGAGTACAGCCGCCGATCACCAATTCGTGGCGCATAAGCAAGGTGGTGCGTTTAATGAGCTCATCCAAAGTGAAAAAGGACTCATTGAAGGTACCAACGCTGGTGGCCTGGCCCTTGATGGCGGTAATGATGTCGGACATGTAGGCGGAGGACTCCTGGATTTTTTGGAACCAGTCCCGCATCTCTCCAAAAATTTCCCGGTAGTCGTCTGGGGTAACGGAAGGGGTGTCCAAGCTCTCCAGACACTCGTCCACCAAATTGTCTGCCGCAGAGACGCAGCCGGAGATGCTCATAATGGGGGTTTTCAGGTTGTGGGCCAGCCCGCTGATCATCTGGCCTAAAAAGGCGAAGCGCTCCTGTTCCATCATACGGGTTTGGCTGTCCTGAAGCTGTTTCATGCTTTTTTTCAGCTGGGTAATGTCCTTGAAAATGACCACAAAGCCAACCGGGCGTTTGTTGACCACCAGCTGAGAGACGTCGGTGACATAGTAATTCTTTTGGATAATTCCATTTCGATTGATGGTGGCGGCCTGTTCATAGGAGATAGTAGTCTGGGCATCCCGGCAGGCATCCACGGCGGTGATGATGTTGTAGATGGCGGTTTTTTTGGAGACATCCTCCTCTTTGACGCAGTCCCGCAGGTAGCGGTTTTCCGTGATTCCGTAGCGGGAGGCGAAGACGGCAGAAAAGGGCTTGTTGTAGCTAATCACCAGACCCTTTTCGTTGAGAATCAGGTAGCAGTCAGAGATCCAGTCCAACACGTGTTGAGTGGCGACAGGGGTAATGTCCAAAAGGTTAAAGCGATAAATGGCAATGCCGTTACAGATAATGGACACCAAAAAGCCAAGGGGAGTGGCGGTGATGGGGGCATTCCAACTGGAAAAGGTGGCCGCCAGGCTGACTGCCAGAGGGACGACCCCTCCGGCAATCAGCATCAGGCATTGCTTGATATACAAACGGTGGGGATTTTCCCGCATAAATCGGAACAACAACACACAGGCCACGCAAAGGCAGATGTAGCTGTGTAGACCGGTGACAAATACATAGGGGCCAAACACAATGTCCTTGCGAAGCACAGAGAAGTGCTGATATTGCAGGCGGTGCCAATCATTGGTCAGGCACACTAAAACGGAGAATAGGGGTACAGTAAGGAATAGAAGGTACCACTTGGGCAGCCGTTCCAGACCCCTAACAAACACCAGGGCGATCATCAGATAAAATCCGGGGATGGTAATGCCAATGTAGGTCAAGGCGTCTAAGAACTGAAGGATGTCTACCCTTTCACTGGGGGTGATCCACATGCCAAGCATACATAGTGCCCACACGGAATAGGCCAGCAGCATCCAGACATATAGCCGGTTGAGCAGGTAGCGCTGCTTGGGACTGTGAAAGCTCCAGTGGATAAACATGGCAATCATGGCTAGGGAGAGAATGAAAATAGTGGCAGCGGAATCGGAAATCATAGGGGGTCCCACCTTACAGAAAATGGTTCATTAGATATGCTCCGCTGGGTCAAATTGAAAGCCCCGCAGCAGCTGTTCTGGTCCGGGGATGGGGAGGCGGAAACCCGCCTGCTCCAGTGCCTGGGTGGTTCTGCGGCAGTCGGTGGTGACGGTCTGAGCCCCCTCACGCAGGTGGTTCCACAGGTCCAGAAGGGGGGATAGCAGATCGCCCCGCAGGTCAACCGGAGCCCTGGCCAGCAGGCTTTGGAACTGGGCGTCCGGGAGAATTTGAAGCTGGGGGGTCACAGCCCGGGCCACCTGTTCAATGGTGGGGGGAGTGGGGCTTTGCAGGTGGTAGGCGGTCATGGGGGACTGCCGCAGAGCTACGGCAGCCTGGGCGCACCAGTCCACCGGAGTCAGCTCCATGGGAATGCGGGCCATGGAGGCCGGAATGGCCCCTACGGCGTGAATCCCCCGCAGGGTGAGCCAAAAGGCGTTGGTGTTGGGATTGCGCTGGAAGGCGCCGTCCTGAGCCCGGCCCACCAGACGGCCCAGCCGGAATACCCGGGCGGTGAGACCTGCTTCCACAGCCTGGTAGATGGCGTGCTCTGCCAGGAACTTGCTGCGCACGTAGAGGTTGCGCCGCCAGTCCTGTCCAATGTCAAAATCCAACTCAGTAAATTGGGCAATCCGTTGGCCGCCGGCCAAATGCTCTCCTGCCACGCTGGTGGTGGAGGCATGGTAGAGGGGGACCTTGGCCTGCTGAGCCAGGCGGATCATGGCCTTTGTGCCGTCCAAATTGGTGCGCAGCAGCGCCTCGCTGTCCGCCGCATAGTGCCGTACATCGGCGGCGCAGTGCCAGATCCCGTCAATCCGGTCGCACAGCACCTGGTAATCCCCAGAGGCCATCCCAAGCTGATCTGTACTCAGATCTCCACGGATCACCTCTACCCGTCCGCCCAGACAGGCGGTCCATCCGCTGCCGAAGTACCAGGAGAGCACCCCGGCTAGACGGTTGGGGTCGCCATCCCGCATGGTGCAGATGACCTTCCGTGCCCCGGCATCCAGGAGGGCACGGAGTAAATGGGCACCGAAGTAGCCGGTAGCCCCGGTGAGCAGAAGGGTGCCCAGGGAATCCCGGAGGGGCGCCTGAGGCAGAGGGGGCACCTGACGGGGATAGGCGGCCTGGCCGGAAACAGACAAAATGGTGTGGGCCAGACCGGAAGAAGCAGAGGGAGAAATGGAGTGTTCCGGAGTTGGAGCGGGCTGAGAGGAGACGGAAGGGGCAGGGGGCGTCTCCTGGGGAGATAAAAGGGCGGCCTGCTCCCGGGCGGTGGGGGCGTCGTAGAACTGGGCCAGAGAGAGCACCAAGCCGCTGTTATTGTAGTGGCTGAGGACACTCAAAGCGGCCAGGGAGGTTCCGCCCTGTTCAAAGAAGGAACGTTCTGGGTCCACCGTGGAGTGGTGGAGCACCTGTCCCCACAGGGTCAAAATCCAATCCAAACTGCCCGGCCCATCCCCCGACAGATCACCCGGTCCGGCAGAGTTGCCGGAGGGAGCGGTGGATACCGTCTGGGGAAGAGAGGGCGCGGAGAAACCGCTGCTGGACTCCGGAGGCACCGGGGAAACCGGTTGGAAAGACAAAGTGGCCAAGGGAGGAGCGGCAGGGATGAGGGGCAGGAAGGGAGAGGG
>NZ_NFMA01000002.1 GCF_002161175.1 Flavonifractor sp. An100
TGTTGGCACTTTCCAGTGTACAGGATTTAAAAGAGCATCGGTAGTGGCTTTATCTTTTCCGACTAGGTGTGGCTGCGAACTCCCGACACTTGAAGGTTAGTTTCGCCCGACCCGAATAACACCTTCCTCTGCCAGGAGAAATAGGTGGATACCGCTATCCCATTTTCCTGGCACCATTGGCCTACCGACAGCCCGCTGTTCCGGCACGCCTCCACACGCCGACTCCATTCCACCAACCGCTGTTGTTGATTGGCTCTCTGTAAACTTGCCGCCTTCTCCATGCCTGCACCTCACTATCTTGGAGTCTGAGATACTCTCTGGTACTACCTTGTACTACCATAGACTCTTATAGTTTGGCAGAGACATTTTACCCTGACAAGTCGCCGACTGTTTTTACGGTTACCCTTGAACAGTAACCGTCAAACCTCCGGGCGTATAAAAAAGGCCGCCACCTCAGCGGCCAGGCTTTGAGATGGCGGTCAGGGATTCCATTAGATTTTAGCTTCTGCATTCCTTCGGTGCATTCACAGGGAGGAAAAATTCCGGCCAATCCTCATCCTTTTGGCTCTGTTCAGGTGCATTGTGGAGAAGCCAAACCAGATAGCGGTAAGGATCCAGGTCGTTCTCCTTTGCGGTCTCAATCAGACTGTAAATCACAGCGCTGGACTGGGCCCCGGCCGGGGTATTGGAGAATAGCCAATTCTTCCTGCCCATCACAAAGGGCTTTATGCTGCGCTCTGCGCGGTTGTTGGACAGCTCCAGCCTCCCGTCCTCCAGGTACCGCACCAGATAAGGCCACTATTAGCTGATTGCAATTAGTAAGTGCCCATATAATCATTTCAATTATCGCGGGCACTATCACTCTGTGTTCATTTATTTGGAATTGCAATATATCTGTAAGTCCTTTTTCTCCTTCTATGAGTCCCCTATAAAGATACAAAATTGCATAGTCATCCCAAACCGGTGCATTTGCTCCCGCATGTAGAATTAAAGACAAGATTATAATGGCTGGGAGTGCTAATGCACACCAAATCCAAGTATTATTCGAAAGCTTCAATATTTTCATTTTTTCACCTTTTATGTTTGTCTATTAATCCGATTACTATGGTTGCGATAATCCCCCTATTTGGTAACCCTGTGCAGATACCATACACCCAAACACTCGCTCTAAACAATACGGAAGCCCATTCCAATCTCGTGGAAAATAGGGTGGGAACTCCTCTACCTGAAAATTTCTTCGTTTTAATGGTTTAAGAAGTTGGGGACGAATCACAAAAACGGAACCAGCAACATATTCCCAATCCCGCATAAGCATCTTACAGTCCAACATTAAAGACTCAACACGCGCAGGATCAATATCAACAGCTATTTCTTGGAACCCTCGAATTAATACTTCTTTGGCGCAAAACATTCCTATATGAGGATGGCGTTTTGCTAACATATTAATATACTTCACACGGTTTTCATTCCCTAAAATAGCATTGAACATATAAGTTCTCCAATTACTCCCACTAAGCAGAACCCCATTCTTGCTATACTCAATAGGAATATCCTTTTTAGTATGGAGCTTGAACAATAAATCATACTGGTCCAAATCAACTTCGTTTAGGAATTTCATAAATGGATAAATATCAAAACCTATATTCTCTGTGATAATTACCTGTGCATCAGGATACTTTTTTCGCAGCGTAGGCAGAAAGGGTTTATTTTCACGTGGCATTGTAATATATAAGTCGTAGGGAACCTCTCCCATATTATCTATATACTTAGAAATTTCATCAAACATTTCTGTATAATACAGATGTAAACACACAGCAATCATATCATTAAGATCCTTTTCCACCCAATTTATAGTAAATTTTTTTTGCAAAATTCCAAAGGCTTACTGGCGTTTTTTTCTTTAAATAAATTTTCAATGCGCCCCTAACACCAATTGCTTGTGGAACATAGATAATCTCATTGGTACTCGGAATAACTACAGGTTGATGTTGTAGGATATTGTTTTTGCGATACAAATAGTATAGGTCCGTTATATATACTTCTGCATCTTCTGATGGAATAACCCAACCGACTAAATATCCTGCATCTTGGGCAAAAAAAGGAATTGCTCTTTCCACGATGTGTATAATAGCTCCATCTAGTGGCATCGGTTCTTCAGGAAAATCTTCGTATTCCCATTCCATATGAAGTAATTTTTTCAAACATTCAGGCCTAAACCAGAACATTGCTCCCATCGGTGCAATAGGCGGTACTTCCGCGGCAATGGGAACATTTACTTTCGCTTTGCGCAAAAAAGAAACCGTTTTATCATAATTCGCTCCCCACTCTTGCCCTGCAAGCGTCATATAATTTCCATGGAGCAAATTAACGGGTTCTAAAATACCAAGGCGAGGATTTTTTTCAAACTCTGCAATGATGTTTCTGACATATTCCTTAGACTTTAACAAAGAGTCCAACACATGAAAGCCAAAGTCGAGTCCAATACAACCAGGTCTTAAGAAAGAGCTTTTCTTATCATGTGCAATACACACATAGTCATAATTATCAATATATTGGCTATCATGAACCAAGAACGCACTGTCAGCTCGGCCTCTTGCCTCCACAAGCTCAAATCTGGCATTTTTTAATTCCAAATTTTTAATTCTAGTTTCAACGGGGACTCTTAAATCTGCCCTGGAGGATGTAATGTATATGTCTGCACTCTCAGGCATACTTTGTAAATAATGAAAATTGATATCTAATAAATCCTCATAAAAAACATGGAAAAATATTGCTATTCTTTTTTTCCCCCAGACCTCAGTTGTGAGTTGATTCGATGGCAAAATATAGTTTAAGTGTAGTAAATTCTTAATGTCTGCATAATGTTGTGTTGCAAGGAGATCATCCAAAATATAGTCAGTATTGTATAACTGTTTTTCCTTAATGTAATCAAATGCTTTTTTAGAAGCATGTCCTCGGTGGTAGGACAGGAACCGTATATATTCAGTACAGAAAGCTTTTCTTTTAAGAATCGGACATCTCATTTCCATTATTAATTTATCTGGTGCTTCTATAGTGAGATCAATGTAATCCCTATTGTTAGGACAGTATACATCATAAGTGTATCCTCTATTTGCAAAGTACGCTGTAAATTTTGTCTCATGTTTTTCAATACATTCTTCTCTAGAAAATACTTCTGGTAAATTAGCCCAGTAATTGTCCCAGTCATTAGATAAAAATACCTTAGGAGTGAATACAATAAAATAGGATAAAATCCAGGTCCCTTCATATCCATTGGCATTCAGGGGCCACTCTGTGATTCCCCAAAAATCCACTTGCCTTTTTTCCATTATTGAAAACATTTCGTCAAATGGATAAATAGGGCCATAAGAAGAACAATTGGTTAATATGACCTCATCAAACTGATCAATACTTTGACCTAAGCTATCAATCGCTGCCTTATATGCCCAAAAATCTACACCTATGTTTTCACGTTCAAGCAACTCCACTTTAAGTTTACGAAGAATTTCTTTACCTTCCTCATTAACGCCGCCATTTGCAACTACAATTACTTTAGACGCAATGTTCTTCAGACCTTCCAAATAAACTCGGACATAGTCTCGTACAATACCATGTTGCTCCCAAAATACATATATTGCAGCCCTATTCTTCATCCTAAATCCCTCAATACAATCATTTAATCATATTTTTTATACGCCAGATACACTCATCCAGCGCATCAGAATAATGTCGGATAGATAAATTAAAATCTGATTTTACCTTCGACTTATCCAATACTGAATAAGATGGTCTTTTGGCTTTCTGTGGAAACTCACCGGTATGGATTGGCGTCACTTTGCAATTTAAATCAAATCCTCTTACGATCTGATGTGCTAAATCATACCACGAACATGAACCCTCGTTTGAAAGATGGTATATTTCCTTTGTTCCTTGTTGAATTTGTGGTAGTATATCAAGTACATGCTTTGCTAAATCACCTGCATATGTTGGTGAACCAATTTGATCGAATATGACACTTAGATCCTGTTTGGAACCTAATTGTTTTATTGTCTTCACGAAATCCCGACCAAATTCAGAAAAAAGCCATGCTGTACGAAATATAACGACAGAATTGCAAATTGAAAGCAGGTCCTTTTCACTTCTCTCTTTTGAACAACCGTAAACACTAAGACCAGAGGTTTGATCAATTTCAATGTAAGGTATACTCTGTTTTCCATTAAAAACATAATCACTGGAAAAGTGAATCAATGTTGCACCATACTCATTGGCCACTAGTGCCAAATTATGTGGAGCCAATTCATTTATTAAATATGAGTCCTGTGGATGCTCCTCCAAATATTCTGCATTACAATTTGCAGCACAGTTAATAATATATTTAATTGGATTTACTTCCATAAATTGACGGATATCTTCTATTTTAGTAATATCTAACTGCGAATGTGAACAGAATATTGCGTTCTCCTCTGGTAAAAATCTTCTAAACTCTTGTCCCAGCAAACCACTACTGCCTGTGATAAGAATTTGTTCTCTCATGCTATTTTTTCCTCCAGAACAACAAAAATTGGCTTAATTTCCATAGTCTACTGTTCTTTATTGCATTCAACTCAGTTAACACATTAGAAAGTTCATTTTTCAATAAGCTATAGTCACTTTGTAATAAATTTAAATGCGTCTCTAATTCCTGCTGATTTCGTTTGAGTTCTTCACATTCAACTGTCCTTGATGATAATATTTTCCGTAGGCCGTCTAAAGCTTGTTCTGCTTCTAGCTTTGCCATATTTACCGCTTGTAGCTGATCCTCTTTAATAGTCAAAGCATCCTGTACAATGTGTAGGTTCTTCTCTACATCCGCCTTTGCTCCATTTACTGCTCGTAACTGATCCTCTTTGATATTCAAAGCATTCTGAACAATTTTAAGGCTCTGTTCCACATCCGCCTTTGCTCCATTTACTGCTCGTAACTGATCCTCTTTGACAGTCAAAGCATTCTGAACAATTTTAAGGCTCTGTTCCACATCCGCCTTTGCTTCATTTACAGCTTGCAGCTGTATTTCTTTATCTGTTAAAGTAGTGATCCAACGATTATTCTGAGCTTGTAAAAACTCTTCTACAGATCTCCAACTTGTTGCCGCTAACAAAATCAATTCCACGGTAAGAGTAATTGTACATGCTTCTTGGTTTTGTATTAAAAACAATATCTGTGGATCCTCATTTACAAAAAAATAACTACATTCAAAACCTATTCCATTAGTTGCTGTGATTGGTAATAAATCTTTACCACAATGAGCACTAATATTTTTTACAATGCATTTCTTTGCTTCGATGGGATCATATCGGATTTGTTTACACCCTGCTGGCAGTGAAATGTGGTAAACATAGTGTTGATCTGTTAAAATGCCTTGGATATCTATGCGATTTTCTTCATTAAATCCGCTTCCATTATCATAATACAGTCTTGATGATATTTCATTAGATAATTGATATGTTATGGCATTTTCCAACTTAGAAACTGTCTTTACGTGCTCCTGAGTTAATCTACATACGAATTGATATATATTTTTAGTTGTATGTAGATCCAGTGCGTCTTCTAACGCTTTTTTGTTTCCGCTGGGTAAATAAAGTCCTTGCTCACTGGAAAAAAGAGGAACGAGTGTGCAGTCCTCCTCAGAAATATGATAACCAGCAGCTTCCACCATATCGTGCAAATTTTTTCTTGCAAACAAGTGGATATGTGTATTATCCAGTAAACCCAAGGGGGTATAGGTAAACTGATCACATAGCAAATTCATAATAATGTCGCCATGAGCAACATTAGGGACGGATAGAAGCACACTTCCATCAGGTTTAAGGAAATGACGCATTTTCTTTAAAACGGCTTCCGGATTACGTAGGTGCTCAAGTACGTCAGCATATAAGATATAATCAAATGACTGCGCGGCAAGATCAATCATCCAAGCATCGTCTTCTATATTTACACAATATCCCCCATCGGCATAAGCACTTGCCTCCTGAAATGCCTCCTGATCCAACTCCAAGACAACTACATAGCATCCAAGTACTTCTTTCATATAGCGTGTCATAATTCCGTAGGCACAACCACATTCCAATACACGTGTCCTTGGCTTTATCCATTGAAGCAATTTAGCATGAGAGGTTTCACCGCGATTGACAGTTTCCTGATCAATGAGTTTTCTGTAGTGATACTTTTCTTCGGACACTATGTTTTGCCCCTTCCTGGTTTACGGATTACAATAGTGGTCACATACTTCGTTGACATTTCCTATCATTTTCAGCGTGCCATGCTCCAACCAAATAGCTCTATCACATAGTTCACGAATTTGGTCCACGCTGTGAGATACTAATAAAACCGTTGTACCTCCACTCATAAGTTCTTGCATTCGCTTGCCACTCTTAATTTGAAACTCTGCGTCACCTACGCTCAAAATTTCATCTACAATTAAAATATCTGGTTCCACAACTGATGCAATGGAAAATGCCAATCTTGCCACCATGCCGGAAGAATAATTCCTCAATGGTACATCAATAAATTTTCCAAGCTCTGAAAATGAAACAATTTCATCAAATTTTCGCTTCAAAAACTCCTCACTATAGCCTAATACCGCACCGTTAAGAAAAATATTTTCTCTGCCATTTAGCTCAAAATCAAAGCCACTTCCCAGTTCTAGCATGGGAACAACATTACCATTGACAAATACATTTCCGGTAGTTGGCTTTAAAATGCCGGAAATTACCTTCAGTAATGTACTTTTTCCAGCTCCGTTCTTTCCCACAATACCAACCACTTCACCATGACAAATATCAAAGTTAATGTCTTGTAGTGCCCAGAAATCTTCATATTTTACTTTTTTCTGTAGCATTTGTACCACATATTCTTTTACACTTAAAATTTTATCGTATGTCATATGGAAACATACAGATAAATTTTCAGCGTGTATCACCGAATTTTCCTGCTTCATTTTCAGCCTCTCTTATAGGTATAATACAAACTTGTCTTGTGTACGTTTAAATATCAACAACCCCAAAAGCAAAGGAATCAAAGTTGCAAGGATACACAACAGATATGCTTTTGGCTCTGGCGATACACCATCTAAAAGAATAATACGGAAGACACGGATAATATGATAAAGTGGGTTCATCTTATACAATGTCATCCATTGGGGGGGGATTATCTCGTCCATATAAAAAATGGGAGTCAAATACATCCATAACATAGATACTACTCCCCATAAAAACTGAGTATCTCTAAAAAATACCATAGCTGATGCCAAAATCATCCCTATTCCAAGAGAAAACAGGAAAAGACATGCTATTCCAAATAATAACAACAAAAACTCTACCTTAAAAGGTACTTTTGTAATAACCATTACCACAAAAAGCGGTATAAATGCAAGAAAGAAATTGATCAATGAGGAAAGTGCCCTTGAAAATGGGTATATATATTTGGGAACATATACTTTTGTGATTAAAGCCGCATTGCCTGTAATAGACTGTAGACACATAGTTGTAGCTTCAGAAAAAAAGTTCCAGCAAATAAGACCTGATAATAAATATACGGGATAATTTTCTACACCAGAAACAAAAAGCGTCGAAAACACAAAATATAACACAAGCATAGTCAATAACGGATTTAAAAAGCTCCAGAAAATGCCCAAAACGCTTCTTTTGTATTTGGTTTTGAAATCTCGTGATACCAATGTTTTAATCAAAAATCTGTATCGATTAAACGCAGAGAGAAATACATCACCAAAGTAACGCCTACTCCTTTTTTCCTGATGCAAACAATACAAAAGATAACTTGCCAATACAAGTCCGAAAATCAAAACAATTTGCCAGTAATAGGTACCAAAACTATGCCAATCTCCACTGACAACTGACATGCACAGTATTCCATCCATAGGAGTACCATTAAATGTAAGTCTATCACTGTCTGCGATTTGAATGGGCATAGTGTACTTAGCAACAGGGTAGGAATCTCCATAGCAAAAAGTAACTGCATTCCCAGGTGTTCCTTTTTGGGATGTGACAGAGAGTGTGAGTGTTTGACCTTTTACATCGTCCACCGAATTGGAAAGAGTGATCAGCCAATCGCCGCCATTTTCAAGTTCATTTGTGGCTAATTGTGAAGTAGCAAGTACTGCTCCGGTTTCGTCTTTTACCTTAAATTCTAGAACATCATCATTCACTCGATCATAAGTGGCTCCCATGATAATTAATGCTTCCAGCGAGTCATTTTCTACCGTAAAATTTTGTTTTATTTCACTACCCCGAACAATTTCGCCGCAGGTTGATTTCAATGACACCATTTCTGAGTAATAGATTGAACGATGTAAACTATCACCAGCTATAAAATAAAATAATACGGCTATGATAATGTAACTAAGTATAGTAAATGTTGAAAAACGTTTAAGACTCATTGGTTTGGCTCCATATTATTTTGATATTCTGCAATAAATCTGGAAAGGGCATCTTTCCAATGGGGTAATTTAGCAAATCCGTTGGAAATAAGAGATTCTTTGCTTAATCTGGAATTTTTAGGCCTTTGAGCTGCTGTTTCATATTCTTCTGATACAATGGGATGAACTACCACCTCTTTTTTTAGTTGTAAAAAAATTTCCTTTGCAAATTCATACCAAGAACAATATCCTTCATTGGTTGCATGATAAATACCATATGCATTAGTTTCAATCATATCACAAAGCAACGGTGCTAAATCTCGGGTATAGGTAGGACTACCAATCTGATCTGACACAACAGATAGCTCATTTCTAGTTTCTGACAGTCGAATCATTGATTTCACAAAATTATTACCATTAATACCAAATGCCCAAGAAATACGAACAATAAAGTAATGATCTAGAATATCCTGTACGGCTTGCTCTCCGGCTAACTTACTTTTTCCATACACATTGATAGGATCGGGTTTGGAATCAACTTCATAAATCTCCTCTTCTCGCCCAGAAAACACATAGTCAGTGGACACATAAATCAGTTTGGCACCAAGGTTCTTTGCAGCTATAGCCAAATTTCTGGAACCTGTCTTATTCACTAAAAAGGCTTTCTCAGCGTTTGCCTCTGCCAAATCTACTGCTGTCCACGCGGCACAGTGAATAATTGCATCAGGACTAAAAGTTTCACAAACTGTCTGTACCACTGTCGAATCAGCAATATTCATCTGTGATGAGGTTGTTCCAAGATAAGTAATTCCTCTTTTTTTCAGTTCACAACATACATCGTGTCCAAGCTGTCCACCTGCACCTGTTACAAGTACCTTCATAGTCTTTCCTCACAATAAATTTTTTCGCTTTAATCCTATAATCCACATAAAAATTGGGTTAGGAAGCCAGGTTCCTACAAGTTCAAATAAAGACACTATTGGACCAAATCTTCTGTATCGTACTATATCCGCTATGCCGCCCTGATGATGCCAATTTTTTTCTCTGGCATTGGCCCAACGTAAACCGTCCTCAAGAGTTTGGCGAAATAATTCAGAACTCTTAAAATAAGTAGCAAGCCAGTGCAATCTTTTCTGAACAATTCTTATTCTGGCCTCAAGATAACTCTGTTTGTCTACAACGCCAGCCATATCTATAGTTTGGTTATTGCCATGAATCCGGTACTGAATAAGAGGTCTTTGCAGAGAAACAATAGCTCCACGCTCACTGCAAAAGATGGCCAGATATTGGTCATGAATATAGTATGGACAAAAAGGAATCGCTTCTTTTGCCATAGAAGCCCGTACAAGCATAGTACAACCTGTGACAAAATTAGAAAAAATCAAATGGGAGGACAGGTTTTCTCCAGATATAAATTTATGGTGGTGCCTGACCTTAGTAATACTATCCGCAACAGTGGTTCCTGCTCCATCTATCACATACATATCGGAGCATACTAGTAGTGCTCCTGTATGTTCTGCGTTTGCAAATAATATATCCAACTTTTCAGGTAACCAAACATCATCCTGATCGCAGTAGGCAAAGTACTTACCCGTGCCTTCCTGAGTTAGTAGTTGGAATGTTAAATTAGAACCAAGATTTTTTTGATTTCTGCGTATAATCACTGGAAAAGCAGAGATACAGTCCTGTACACAGGCCTGTATCTCCTCAAAAGATACTGTAGGAGAAGCATCATCTCTGACATATAGGCGTAGATTGGGGTACGTCTGTCTGTTCAACGAGAGGAGTTGTTCCTTTAGCCACTTTAAATTAGGTTCATAAACGGCCATTAGTATGGAAATAAGAGGCTTATCTATTCCTATACATTCGCTCATAGTAGTTCTGATATTCTCCATTAATAATGTTTTTCCACCAACCGTGGTTTTCCAGATACCAATGAACCGTTTTTTCAATTCCATCGGCAAATTTGGTCTCCGGTAGCCAACCAAGCTCCTGATGAATGAATGTGGGGTCAATGGCATAACGCATATCATGACCTTTGCGATCAGTCACATAGGTAATCAAGCTTTCTGTTTTCCCCAAAATCGCAAGAATCTTTTTTACAATATCGATATTCCGCATTTCATTGTGGCCGCCGATGTTATAAACCTGTCCTACTTTACCATGTTCCAAAATCAGGTCAATTGCCCTGCAATGGTCCTCTACATACAACCAATCCCGGACGTTGATACCCTCTCCGTAAACAGGTAAAGGCTTATCAGCCAAAGCGTTAGCAATCATAAGGGGAATTAACTTTTCTGGGAACTGATAGGGCCCATAGTTATTGGAGCAACGGCTGATTGTGATAGGCATACCATAAGTGCGCTGATAGGCGTTACACAACAAATCGGCAGAGGCCTTAGAAGCAGAATAGGGACTGGAGGTATGAAGTGGGGTCTGTTCAGTAAAGAACAGGTCAGGCCGGTCCAGTGGCAGATCCCCATATACTTCGTCGGTGGAGACTTGATGGTAACGCTGAATCCCATAGGTCCGACAGGCATCCAGCAAAACCTGAGTACCCATGACATTGGTTTCCAAAAATACGGACGGATTTTCAATGGAGCGGTCCACATGGCTTTCGGCAGCAAAATTGACGACTACATCAGGATGATGGGCTTCGAAGATCTCATAAATCCCTTTACGGTCCGCAATATCTGCCTTAATAAAGGTGAATTTCGGGTCATTTATCACCGAAGCCAAAGTTTCCAAGTTACCTGCATAGGTAAGCTTATCCACACAGATTAAATCATAGTCCGGATGAGACTCGCGCATATGAAATATGAAATTACTGCCGATAAAGCCGGCACCTCCGGTAATTAATACCTTCATTCCGTGTCACTCCTTAAAAATCAGTAATGGCATCCTTTAATAGAGGAGCTTCCGCATCCTTTTTGGACAATACAGGTTCCGTTACCCCCCAGTCAACAGCAAGTTCCGGATCATTCCAACGGATGCCGCCGTCGGCCTCCGGCGCATAATAGTTGTCCGCTTTATAGAGAAATTCTACGTGATCAGTCAATGTCACAAATCCATGGCCAAAGCCGCGGGGAATCAGAAGCTGCCGCTTGTTTTCTTCCGATAGTTCCACTGCTACCCATTGTTTATAGGTGGCACTGCGGGGGCGAAGGTCAACGGCAACATCTAAAACCGCCCCACGGGCACATCGTACCAACTTGGCCTGAGCCTTATCGCCGCGCTGAAAATGGATTCCGCGCAATGTGCCTTTTACCGTGGAAGAGGAGTGGTTATCCTGGACAAAGTCATAATATAGGCCGGCTTTTTCAAATTCACGCTTGGACCAACTTTCCATAAAAAATCCACGGTGATCACCGAAGACCTTGGGTTCGACAATGATAACGCCATCTAATTTTGTTTTAATAAATTCCATATCAATGAGCCTCTCAATAAATAATCTTATTATTTGCAACAGCCTTTAAATGAGTGCCGTAGGGGGACTTCCCATAGCGTTCCGCTGCCACAAGAAGAGTTTGATGGTCAATCCAGCCGTTTCGATAGGCGATTTCCTCTAATGCGGAAATCTTGGTGTCAGTCCTTGTTTCAATCACCCGAACAAACTCGGTTGCTTCAGCGAGAGAATCTACTGTTCCGGTATCTAGCCATGCATATCCACGGCCAAGAGTAATCACGTTTAATGAACCTTCCTCCAAATAAATACGGTTAAGATCAGTAATTTCTAGTTCATTGCGGTGAGAAGGCTTCAATGCTTTTGCACGTTGGCAAACCTTCTCGTCATAAAAATAGAGCCCTGTCACAGCATAGTTGGACTTCGGATTTTTGGGCTTTTCCTCCAGAGAAATTGCCCTACCAGATGCATCAAATTCCACAACCCCAAAACGCTCGGGATCATCCACGTAATACCCAAATACAGTGGCACCATGTTCTTGGCTGGCAGCTTGTTTTAAATGAGCAGTGAGGCCTGCGCCATAAAAAACATTGTCCCCCAATATCATTGCACATCGATCGCCGTCAATAAATTCTTCGCCTAGAATAAATGCTTGGGCTAAGCCGTCTGGGGAGGGTTGCACCTTATAAGAAAGATGAATTCCAAACTGGCTTCCGTCACCCAATAAACGCTCAAAATTGGGAAGATCATGAGGGGTGGAAATAATTAAAATATCCCGAATCCCTGCAAGCATTAGGGTGGAGATGGGATAATACACCATCGGCTTATCATAAATGGGAAGCAGCTGCTTTGAGGTGACCATCGTGAGGGGGTAAAGCCGAGTGCCGCTTCCACCGGCCAGAACGATTCCTTTCATTGAGATGTTTCCTCCCTTGTAAGTAAGTGGTATGTGGTAATAGTCTCTCATGAAGTCTTAGAATAGAAAAAGCAAAGTTTTAGAGGAATAAGACAAATAAAAGTTACCCAGCTACAACAAAAAACAAACTTCTCTAAAATTGAAGTATACCATAGAAAAAGTATAGGTGCAACACGAATTCTAGGCTATTATGGGAAAAGAAGTAAAAGTCAGGTGCAGTTTGCAATATACTTTATTAACATAATCAATGGTTGCTTTTTCTAAGAGAAATTGAAATGGAAAGCTGTTAAGAATAAGCCATCTGATTTGCTCCCCCTTCCAGCTATATATTATAACCATGAAGCTCATAGGAACGTTAAGTTCTCATGAGCTATTTCTATTTTAGGGAGGAATTCTCATGAATATATGTGGTTGGCTGGTTAATCTAGATGCGCGATCACTTTATAAAACTAAGAGTCTAATCTGTCATGGGGATCACAAAATACCGGGTTCGTTTTCTTGACCGCTGGTTGTATGTATTCGGAGGAAATTTATGACCCACAATTTTGCACACCTGCAAGCAGGTATTCGAGGGCTGGAAGTCTGCCCATCTCAAATTCTATTCCCTTGCCCGGTGCTGGATTACGGCCTCTGTTGGATGCGATCCCCCTGCGTCTGGGAGGAGAGTTTTCCAAGCCAAAGGGCCGCTGCCCAAAATGCGGAGGAGATCTTTCTGCCCATATACCAACAGGCGGAGGAATGGGTTCGGTGTTATACCGATGCAGACAATCTTGACAGCTGGTTTGACACTTTTCACCGTAGCCTGAACCGACATCTGGGAGAACTGCGGGATGCACTGACCCCTATGCGGACTCAGCAGACCGTCCCCGTTCTAAACCGTATAACCGCACTGCTTCTGCCGGATAAAGTGCTGGCAGAATTGGAAGCCGACCCATCGTTTCTGTACATGGCCCATACACTCAGCCACCCCAGCCATTATCTCAGACACGCAGAGTATTCCACCTACGACTCATCGGAAGGGGAGACTGGTATCATATGGCTTCTAGGAAAACTTCTGATTCGTCATGGCTATGACCTGCTGCCCGCCATCATCGCTTTGGAGGCAGATCTGCAGCAGAAGGCAAAGAACTATCAACGGATATGCGCTGGTCGGGCCGAGAATGCGATCCACAAACACATTATTGTGCCGCTGAACCTGCTGCTGCCCATGCTGTACCAAACACTGTCTACACAAGGAACTTGAAAGGAGATTTTAAGATGGAAAACACCTTTACCTGCCACATCTGTTGTCAGAAGTTCCCGGACGCCCAACGCCGGGAGTTTGACGGACAGGCCCTCTGTCCCAACTGTCTGGACCTGCTTACCGTACACTGTCATGAGTGCGGGAGACGCATCTGGACAGATGACAATGCTGGGAGTGACCAAATGCCTCTGTGTCAATCCTGCTATGAAAATTACTACACCAACTGCTGCCAGTGCGGAAACCTGATCCGGGAAAGCGAGACCTACTATGATGCTTCTGACGAATTTGATGAGCGCCCCTACTGCTCCAGCTGTTTTCACTCCCTGGGGCGGGATGGGCGTATCCATGACTATTACTTCAAGCCGGACCCCATCTTCTACGGAGAAGGGCCCAGGTACTTCGGAGTGGAGCTTGAAATTGACGGTGGAGGTGAGTCCACTGCCAATGCCAGGGCTCTTCTAAGTATAGCCAATCGGGATGGACGGTACGCTTACATCAAGCATGACGGTTCCTTGGAGGAAGGGCTGGAGATCGTTACCCATCCAATGAGTCTGGAATATCAGCAAAATCATATGCCGTGGGCAGAGCTGTGCCGGAAGGCGGTTGCCCTGAACTACCTCAGCCACAGAGCCGGCACCTGCGGCCTCCACGTTCATGTTAGCCGGGCGGCCTTTGGAAAAACAGAACGGGACCAGGATGGGCCTATTGCCCGGGTGCTGTACTTCTTCGAAAAGCACTGGGAAGAGCTGCTAAAATTCAGCCGTCGAACGCCCCGCCAGTTAGAACGCTGGGCGGCCCGATACGGCTATCGGGAACAGCCTCGGGAGATCCTGGACCATGTAAAGAAAGGAGATCACGCTGGTCGCTATACCTGCGTTAATTTGACGAACTGCGACACTGTGGAGTTTCGCATGTTCCGGGGGACCCTGAAAGTCAATACGATCTTTGCCACGTTGCAGCTGCTGGACCGCATCTGTGATGTGGCTCTTTCTTTGTCCGACGAGGATCTGAAGGGCCTGTCCTGGACTACCTTTGTGACCGGCTGTACCCAGCCAGAGCTCATTCAGTATTTGAAAGAACGCCGGCTTTACATCAATGAGCCGATATCGCAAGAGGAGGAGGTCTAATTTATGTGTTGTTTGTTCGGACTGATAGACTACAAGGGCACACTTACTGCCAGGCAAAGGAGCGAAGCCATTCATTCCCTGGCTACCGCCGCTGAGGCGAGAGGAACAGATGCCACCGGCATTGCCTATCGCTCCAGAGGGCGTATGCACGTGTACAAGCGTCCTCTGCCCGGGCACTGCCTACGCTTCCGTATCCCCCATGACACCCAAGTTATCATGGGGCACACCCGAATGGCGACTCAGGGCAGTGCCAAGAAAAACTATAACAACCATCCCTTCCAATCCAGGGCCGGAGGGAGGTCCTTTGCCCTGGCCCACAACGGGATGATCTACAACGACCTGGCCCTTCGCAAACAAGAGAGACTGCCTCGGACCAACATCCAGACGGACAGCTTCGTGGCCGTCCAACTGCTGGAGCGGGGCGGGGCTGTCACCAGCCGCGCGCTGAGGGACATGGCGGAGAAGCTGGAGGGGTCCTTTTCCTTCACCGTCCTGGATCATCAAGACAGCCTCTATTTTGTCCGGGGCAACAACCCCCTGAGCCTATGCCACTTTCCCGACCAGGGGCTGTATCTCTATGCCTCTACCCAGGAGATCCTGGACAAAGCCATTGAGGAGCTGCCCTTCCCGGTAAAAGACAGGGAGCCGGTGGGGCTGGTATGCGGCGAGATTTTGAAGGTGGACGCCCGGGGGACGCAGTCCCGCTGCTGGTTTGACGACAGCCGCCTGTGGTATGGGGGTGGTGCGCCCTACTCGTTCTCCTTTGAATACGGCTGGGGAAAACAAAAACGATTTCCGGAACCGAGGGAAGCCTATACCAGCCACACCCAGGCTCTCAAATCCGTAGCTGGCGCTTTCGGCTTTTCTCCCTGGGAGATCGATCAGCTGCTTCAAGATGGCTTTACCGAGGAGGAGATCGAGGACTACCTCTACTGCGGAGAGCTGTAACAAAAAACGTTCCATTGGGGTATGCCCAAATGGAACGGTAAAAAATAGTCCCAATAGGGTCGGTTTCCGATTTTTGAGACGTGCCAGGGAAGAAACCGGCCCTATTGGGACAAGGGGGGATGAGCATGAGAATCGGATATATTCGAGTGAGTACCCAGGAGCAGAACATAGCCCGTCAGGAGGCATTGATGGAGTTACTGGGCGTAGACGAAGTTTACATTGACAGAATGAGCGGCAAGAACACGGACCGGCCGGCATTAAAGAAAATGCTGGACTATGTGCGAAAGGGCGATATTGTGGTAGTGGAGTCCATCAGCCGGTTTGCCCGCAATACCAGGGATCTGCTGGAGTTGATTGAGCAGCTGGAGAGGAAAGAGGTAACCTTTCTCTCCCAAAAGGAGGCCATCGACACCAGCACGCCAACCGGAAAATTCATGCTCACGGTATTTGGAGCCGTAGCCCAGCTGGAGCGGGAATACCTCCTGCAGCGCCAGAGAGAGGGAATTGAGATTGCCAAGCGACAAGGCAAATATGCCGGACGAAAACCGATGAAGCGGGATAATTTCAACGTAGTGGTGTCCCAGTGGAAAGAAGGTCAGATGACTGCAGTCCAGGCGATGGATCGATTGAAGATGAGTAAGTCTACCTTTTATCGCCGGATCAAAGAAGATCACACTTCGCGGTTATAATGAATTTATCCCGATGATTACTGTAATTTAACTCTCATACTATAGAAAATATCTTTATAACATATCAACACGAAATAAGTTTGATGAAAACAACGGATAAAAGCCAGAAGGGGAAATATCTTCCCCTTCTTTTTTGTTCCCTCGCATCGCAAGAAAAGCGCTGTACCCCATGAAGTTCGTATCGCAAGGAATGCGGGAGTGTCCTCCCTGTGAAGAGCTCTCCGAGTCTTCACGGAGTCCATCCCTTTTCTTGCGATACTCGTGAACCGGAGCTTTGTCCGGCCAGCCGAATAAAGTTGGCATCCCTGAAATCGGGACTCACAGTTCCCGGCTGGCCGGACATGACCCATGAAAGGGGGGATTCTCTATATAAAAAACAACAAGAAACAATTTCCCCCCTTTGCAGGAAATACTCTACATCCTGAGATCGGTGGAGCGGTATTTTTCCAAAGGGACATGGTGGTACAACGCACTGATAAGAGAAAAACCGCCAGGGAATGCGCGCAACAATTGTTTTCGGGCTTCTCTGCGCAGGTAAATCTGAAACACAGTTTCCTTAATCAGCCAGTTTAGTTCTTCAAGGTCAGAGATACCGGAACTGTCTTTTTGACAATTCAATCCATACTGCTCCAATACTGTTGAATCGGCAAGCTGATGTGTTGGGAAAGGAAGTCTTAAAATGTAGGCGATTCGATCCGGAAAAGATAAAGATGGATTGGACCAAATACGTTTATATTGACTGCCAGCGGATTTGTCCACTTGGAAGGAGAGTGAATGGAGTGCATGCCTGTTCTGCTGAAAGAATTGATGATAGATTCTGCGGGATAGGGGGGAGGCACTGCGGTAAGACAGGTTCTCATAGTGTGGAGAAATACATTGGGCGCAGCAATTGATATAAAAAAGTTGATAACCGATGGAGGGGAGGTCATCATATCGTCCTTTCAGAATCCTGCACCACAAACAGTATTCTTCGTAACTCAGAATTTGATTGCCGCGTAAAGCAACATATTGGGACCAGACCTTAGAAAGCTGTTCCGAAGGGATGGAAAGGATGTTGCAAATCTGATTCACAAACAGCAACTCCGCATAGCGCTGTTCAGCCGAGCGGATCCCCTTAAAGGATGAACGTCTCCAGAAGTTCTCCCTAGTTGAGGGAGGAGTCTCCAGATTATGCGCTATGTATTTTCCCCAGTAAAGTATCATGTATAGAAGCGCACAGGGAACTTCCAGTCCCAGGTCCTTCGTAGAAGTGCATAGGATACCCTCTACACGAGACTTGACGGTTTGATAAGCCTCCGTGTTGTTGAGCAGCGGACGGCCGATGTGGGAAAAAAACGTAAATATAGCGTTCCGGATTGCCTCTGCCTGTTGGAGATGATCTTCTGGAATTTTAGCTTGATACGCATATAAAGCGAGGCGGCAGGAGTCACGAAAAGGAGGAGGTTGCCTGATACGGCAAGGTTGAGAGTTTGAATATGCTTGGAGTAGTGTTTCGAGATAGTCATATCGCTTTTTGTATTGCTGGATGGCATGGGGACGGATCCGGCGGTATTCCATCGCAGGGACACTACATCCGGCCTGTTTCCATGAGACAAGGTACTCACGGAGCGTAAAGAAAATAAAATGCTCGAAGAAGTTCCTGTTTCCTTTAAAGCTGGAAAATTGCTGCTGTTCTTCCGGGGAAAGCAACGCCCAGCAATCGTGGGTCACGGCCTCTACATTCAAAAGTTGAACATTGTTCGGATTTTTTTCTTTGATACAAAGTTGCAAAAGTGCATTACAAAATGGACGATGTTCCAGCCAGCGGTCCAGACTGTCCTCTGTTACGAATGGATAAGAGCGGAGAAGATTGTCTTGATGGACAAAAAATTTGCCTCTCAGCCCCTCATAGTTGTCCTGTGACAAACACATGTGCTGTTTAGTAAACAACCAGCGATATAGATTTTTCCAACCCATCTGTTTGTAAGTCAGATGGTGCAGGAGCAGGCTTGAGAGTCGAATGTCATCGGAATGCTCCTGTTCCGGCATGGTTCCATAGGAAGTGTGAAGGGCAAAGGCGATGCGCTCCTCTACTTGGGCAGGTAGCCGGATTTCCCGCGCAGTCTTGCGCAAGAAGGACAGATGGCCAGCGTTTTGCTGTAAACTGACGTATCCTCCGTTCCCCTCATGAAACAGGATATCTTGGTCTGCTGCCAGAGTATGAAGGATAAAACCGGGTTGGGTCGTTTGACGTAACCGGGAAAATCGGGGATAGGCATTCAGAATAAACGCTGCTTTGTGAAAAAGGAGCCGTTCTACGGAGGTGTGGTTGAGGGTTTTGTATCTGCACTTCCGCAGCAATTGAGACCCAAGATCATAGGAAGCTTGAGAGGAGTACGGGGAAGAGTCAATGGCGCAGTTCTGCGATGAAAAGCCCTGACCAATAGGGGTTAGATGGAAAAGAGAAGGGTTTGAATTTGGACTGGACAATTTTTCCATTTTTTCGCTTCCTTTTTCAAAAAACGAGAAATATACAATTTTCTTGCCAACATTCTTTCGAATAAATGGGAAATACGGCAAAATACCCCCATGAAAGGAGGAAGTAAGATGATGCTGAAAATTAAAACGCAAGGGACTGCCCGCTATTATTTAGAGGCAGGTCATAAGCTTTGCCGACCGTTAACGGAGGCTGAACTGGGCAAAATCATTCCGGGATTCAAGGAGTTAAATGAAAAATCCAGGGAAAAACGCTTCCGAAAGTATGTGGAGAAGGCCCAGATCGTCGACTGCGGCCACATACCGGAGGACCTGCCCAACACCTGGCCCTTCCGAGGTGCAGACGGCAGGAGGCGGGTACCCACCCGGGAGGAGCTCAAAGCAGGGGCTGAGGCCCTGTTGGCACTGGGTACCCTGTTCCCAAAGGCGGCCCCAGGGTGGGATCTGCTGGCCGATCTGCTTACCGGCCTGTGGTGTGCCGAGCTGAGAGAAGCGGAGCCGGGGTTCCGGCCGGTGACCACGGTCCCGCTGGATACTCCGGCACTACGGGAGGTATTCAGCTGCCTAATCAAAACCGCTGTGCCGCGAAAGAAGTGGAAAAAGAGGGGGTTTCGGATCAGGCGAAGTGCAGTCTTGAATTATGAGGTAAAGCCCGGTGCCATGCCAAAACATATTCAGGACTTCACTGAGCTAAAGCGGAAAATCCCCGGCGGTAAGCCGCTGCGTATCCCAGCTCCCTATCGAAACACATTGGTGCTGATCATTGGTGCTAGCGGGGAGCAGCTGCGGGAGGCGGGGCCTCTCATGGAACAAGCCGGTGTGTTTCTGATAGACTGCGCGAGCAATGACTGGGGCGGGCGGCGGATGTCCAAGAGCGACCTGCAGATCTTGGATCCCTCGGTGCTGGAGCGCCTTCAGAAAGAGGGTACTCTGGCAGCGGCAGTGCTGGCCGGCTGGTGGGCGGAGAGAAGCCGGGGCGAGGCCAGGGCCATTGTCCAGACGGCTCAGGGTACATTGGGAAAACCGGATAGCCGCTTCATCGCTGTGGTCTACGATCCGAAAGAATTGGGGAAGGCGATCCGCTATCAAATCCTGCTGACCTTCCTCAACAAGTTGGAGGATGGAGACGTTCTGGCTGCGAAGGAAGCAGACGCCTACCGGGCGTCGATCAAAGGAGCCTATGATCCGGAGCCGGAGCCTGAGGGCCCGGTCCGCCGCGCGGAGGACCCAGAGGTATTTTTGGAGCTCATGAGGGACTTGGCCGCCGGAGGGCACATAGCGGGACGTGGCGAGAGGTTTACCCGGGCGGACAAGCATCTGGGTGCCTGGCGTGAGATCTCTGGCGTATGCTACTTGGTCCTGCTGGAACATGATTGGAAGAAGGCCTATGCCAAAGCGGCGCGAGCCCGGGAGGATTTGGATGTATCCATCTTACGGCAAGATGGTTGGGAACGGAAGCTGCTGAAGAGCTTGGCAGAGGCCGGATATGTCAAGGCCCCCAACGCCGGCTACCGGTACCGCTATGACCTGATGGAGAACGGGACCCGGGATAAGACCTATGTGGTGGCTGTTCCCAGGACCCTGCTGGAGGCCTGAAAAAGGCAAATTTCCAGGCAAAGACAGCTGACCTCCGGCAAGGGTACTTGCTGAGAGATTTGCCAAGGTTAAAATGAAAAAATGTTGCAATATAGAAAAATTAGAAGGGAAATGATACAAAATGAAGGCATACAAGAAAGAACTTCAAACGTTAGAACTCCATCAAGATCAGGCAAGAGAAATGGAGGCGGTTGGAAGCAACGAATCGGGCTGGCCTGTAAACCCCACAGAGAAGGCAGTTGAGAAAACAGTTGAGGAAGCACAGCTCTGGGCACTCCATCCCACTTGCCCAGACCCTGGAGACTGCTTTCAACCTCTCACAGACTTCCTGACCCTGGCACTCACCAAGTTGGTGGAGCGCTACCTCAAAGTCCTGGGGCGGGGTGTGGATGTTCGCTATTGGCGAAACATTACGCAGCGGATCCTGTCCGCTCCCCAATCCGGGATCCAGGTGATCCCCGCTCAGGCAGGGGCGGGCAAGTCGACTTGGATTCAGGCCTTCCTGATGGCGCTGTGCAAGTTTCAAGAGAAGTACCCCGAAGAGGCCCAGGCTCTGGGCGGGGTCCTGCTGGTGATCCAGAAGGTGGAGACCTTAAATGAGTTCCAGACCAAAATCCGTCAGGAGCTGGGGAAGGAGGCAGCGGCTCAGATGGTCCCGCTCCAGAGCCTGACCCCGTCGGGAAAAGCGCTGGGTCTGTGCCCCAACCCTGCGGTCACAGATTACACGCAGTGCACAGACCGCTGCGCCTATGCCGGGGAATGCCCCCTGAAAGCGCTGGAGGGAACAAGCCGAGGAGCGTACATTCTGGGGGTGACCCAGGCGCGCTTCTACGCTCTGCGGCAAAATGGGCTGCTGGACCAACTGCTGATGCGGGAGCGGGAGGAAGACCCGCCGGTGCCGCGGCGCTGGATCATCTTCGATGAAAAACCAGAACTCTTTCAGATCGATGCCCTGAGCACTGGCATTTTGAACGGCCTGTCCAACCGGTTTGAGAGCCTGGTAACCCAAAAACGGCTGTCTGACCAGAAGGCGTGCCGCATACAGAGCAGCCTGGGAGTCCATATTGGCAAGCCCCTGCAGGAGCTGCGCCGCTCTACGGTGATTCCGATCCCGGGCCAGCCGCCGAAGGATGAGCTGGCCGGTCTGTGTACGCTCTCCCCACAAGGGGGAGAGCGGAAGGATTACATAAAGTTCCGTGTGGGGCTCCAGTCCAGGCAAGACCTGATGAACGGGGAGCTGCGCTCCTGCTTCCAGGTGATGGATCGGCTGTATGGGGGAGAGGAGTGCTTGTTCTGTAAGGCGTGCGGCTTTCATGTGATCACCGTTCAGGACGGAATACAGGAGCTTCGGGGCAGGCAGACGCTGATCTTCGACGCCACGGCACCGGTGGATGGAGATTACCAGCGGCAGACCTCCATGCAAATGCTCCCAAGCCAGGCTCTGCGCAACACACAGCAGGTTACCTTCCATATTTACCTGAGTAAGCAGCTCAACGTGTCCAAAAACGGGATGAAGCGGCACGGGATGATCCACGGGCTGTGTGCGCTGATTGAAGAGATGTTGGAGGAGTACCCCCAGCCGACCTTCCTGTGCGTCTACAAGGAATACAGCGGCTTCTTTGCTCAGCACCTCTCCGCCACGGCCCGGCAGTATATCCAGTTCATGCCCGGCCAGGACCCACCGAAGACCCCATATTTCGGCGGGACCAACGGCAGCAGTGACTTTCGGCAGTGCCGCAATGTGATCCTGCTGGGCTATCCGAGACTGAATCCAGAGGTCTATCTGGAGCGAACGTATGCAGCCTGGGGAGAAAGCGGGTTCCGGGAGGAACTACAGCAGGTCCAGGAGAGAATGAGGCACCAGAGGAAGCCATGGGCCGACGGCCTGCGCAGCTTGCCGTCGGTGGCGGAGTATGAAGCCCGCCACCTGGCAGCTCGGATGGAGCAGGAGATCTACCGGTGTGCGCTGCGAAATGCCCAGGTGTCCGGGCCCATTCATGTCTTCCTGCTTCATCCACCAGAGCCGATGTGGAAGCTGCTAAACGATCGGTTCCCGGGCTGCCAGGTGGAATACATCGAAGAAGTTCCCCTGTGTATGCTGTCTCACCTGGGCAGCGACCGCACCTACAAAGGGAAAAAGACCGCCTTATCCTCCATGCAGGAGTTTTTGGCGAATTGGGATGGTACATCGGTGAAGATTTCTCAGCTCCGCCAACAATTGAACATCAGCTCTTCGGCTTGGAAGGAACTGCAGGCCCAGGAGCGGTTCCGCGGCATGCTGCTGCACTGCCGGGCGGAATTGGTTGGCCGGGGGAAAAACGCCATGCTCAGACGTCGCGCCGACGATCAGAAGCAGATTCCGGCTTAGCCCGTCGGATACATATAAATTATAAAAGAGAAAGGGGTGTCTACCAATCAAAAACCGGGGAACACTAGAGGAAACAATAAGCCGCCGGTATGATACACACGGAAACATCGGCGGGAGGGAGGTTATCCGTTGGAAATCCACGTGCGGGAGAATGAGAAGCTCATCGAGGTTTGGCTCACCAATCAGGAGAGGGAGAAGCCGGAAATCAAAGAGCAGATGGCAGAGATCTACCGTCAGGGGAAAGAAAGACGCTTTCTGGTGGCTGTATTCCTGTCCGGTCGGGAGGAGCTGGATGAGCTGACCAGCGCCCTGCTGCGGCACAACCGGGACAAGCTGGCCCGCCAGGAGGTGCAGCGACAGAGGAAAGAGAAAAAAGGAGCGTGAGCCCATATCCCCCTCCCCGATGAGCGACGCGGAGTTGTTCAAAGGGGAGAGGGATGATCGGGAGGCACATCGAGGGGAGGGACAATGAGCGGTCCGCACAGGTCAAAGTATTAAGAAGAGAACGGCCGCGGCAAGGGGAAGGTAACCATTGCTCCCCTGGAGCCGACGCGGTTACAGCGAGGCGTCATCCGAATGGCGCTGCTGGATCAGGGCCTGCAGGGTTTGGCACAGAGCCTGGAAGTCGATGGGCTTGGAGATGTGCCCGTTCATACCGGCGTCCGTGGTTTTCGCAATATCTTCCGCAAAGGCGTTGGCGGTTACGGCGATAATGGGTACATCAGCGGCATCGGGGCGGTCCAGGCGCCGGATGGCCTGGGTCGCTTCGCACCCGTCCATCTCCGGCATCTGCATGTCCATTAAAATGGCGTCAAAGGTATAGGGGGCGGCCTCCTCGAACAGGCGCAGCGCTTCGGCGCCATTGACCGCCTGTGTCACCGTGATTCCGTTCATGGTGAGGATCTCGGTGGCAATTTCCATATTCAGCTCATTGTCCTCAGCCAGTAGAATGTGAAGACCGGATAGGTCCACGGCGGAGCGCTGGACAGGGGCGGATTCGGGAGCGGGCGGTTGATCGAAGACAACGGGCATGGGAAGGATAACGGTGAATTTGCTCCCCTTCCCCAGCTCGCTCTCCACCCTAATCTCGCCGCTCATCTGTTGGACCAGGCTCTTCACAATGGGCATACCCAGACCGGTACCGGTGGTGGTATGGCTGGAGAAGTGGGTTTCCCGGGAATAGGGTTCGAAGAGGTGCTCCAGGAATGCCTGAGACATGCCGATTCCGGTGTCCTCCACGACAATTTGATATTTGTTGTACTGCTGGAAATCAAATTCCCGTACGCTGACCCGAATCTCCGCTCCCGGCTCGCTGTATTTCAAGGAGTTGGAGATCAGATTGTTTAAAATCTGGGTCAGCTTCTGCGGATCGCCCAGAACCACGCGATGCTGGATATCAAAGGAGACCTCAAATTCTTTTTGTTCGCTCTGGGCCTGACTGCGGAAGATACCGGCCGCTTCTTCCACACAGGTTTGAAGGTTGAATTGGCTGTTTTGCAGTTTATTGCCCTGATTCTCCAGGCGGGACAGCTCCAGAATATCGTTGATGAGGGATAAGAGCTGTTTCCCGGAAAAGGTAATTTTCCGCATATAATCCCCCATCTTCTCCGGGTCATTCAAATGCTGCTCCGCCAGCTCAGACAGGCCGATGATGGCGTTGAGGGGGGGCGCATGTCGTGGGACATGTGGCTGAAGAAGGCCGACTTTGCCTTGGTGCTCTTCCGGGCGGTATCCAGGGCTTCCTGCAGGATAATGGTGTGCTGCAGCTGCTGACGTTTTTCAATGTCCACCTCCCGGAAGCAGAGGATGACCTCATCCGGAGCCAGTTTTTCATCGTACAGGGTGCGCACGTTGACCCATTTATAAGTATCTCCAAACCGGCGCTGGTAGTCCCCTCCGTAGTCGGCAATGTGCTCCGCCACCCGCTGGCGGATGCTTCCCAGGGAGAAGCACAGCTCAAACTGCTCATAGGTACTGGGCTCCACCAGGTCCCGGATGGTTTGGAGCAGGGTGGAGTAGCTGCCCCTGGAGGAAAGAATTTGGTCCAGATCCTGGGAGTTTTTGATGGCCTCGTAGTTCCCGGTTTGGTAGTTGATGCGGTAGATCGCATAGAAGGACTCGCCTAAAATGTGGATGGTCTGATCCGCCTGCCGGATTTTTCGGTTTTGGACCAGGTCGCGGATCACCATGGCGGCCAGAATCAGGAAGAGGACAATGCTCACGCCGGCGATAAAATAGATGGTCAAATTCCGGTCGCCCATCAGGATGCTGTTGAGAGGGACCGTGATAATCACCGTCCAACCGTTGGTCATGGAGGCGTAGTAGGCCCCTCGTTTGATTCCGTTCAGGTCCTCGAAAAAGGCGTCGTATTGGGAGAGAGAGCCGTCCTGAATGCCGTTGAGCAGGTAGTCGGTGTAAGACTGGAGCTTACTGGGGTCGACCTTGGAGGTGTTGGTGGAAAAGACCAGGGTCCCAACGGAGTCACATACGTAGAGGGAACAGTCGGCCGGCAGAATCCGGGAACTGCTGTGCTGGTGCATATTTTTGGGGAAGATATCCATGGCCAATACGTCGCCGCTGTGCTCCAGCTGCTTGGCCGCCGTGATGACCGGATCTCCGGTAATGACATCAAAGTATACGTTGGTGAAAATCAGTTCACCCTGGGCCTGAGTGGCCTGCTGATACCAGTCAGTGTTCTGATAATCATAGGAGCTGTCTCCGGTCCAGGGATTGGCGGCCACGATCTCCCCGGAAATGACGGCGTATGGGTCGATGACGTTATTGCCCACGATGTGGGTGAGATTGACGAAGTATCCGCTCAGCCACTGCTGGAGATTATCGGACGTGCCGCCGTTTTCGGAGATCTGGTCCAGGTATTGAGCGCCCAGTTCCAAAAATGTGCGGAAGGTGACCAGGCTGCTCTCCTCCTCGGCGGCAATGCTTTCCGCCAGGGACATGCCCAGGTCCTGTGTGTTTTGCAGCAGCTTGGTCCGAACCAAGACAACACTCATGAGCAGCAAAACCACAAACACGGCCAACAGCAAAATGCTTAAACCGGTATTGGTGGATAATCTCAGATTCTTTCTCACAGAAAGCCTCTCCTTATCGACTTATGTTATATACGAATATCCGGCCCGGCACGAGTCCTACGGGACCGGGGCATTCCTGATTTTACCACGGAAGCGGTTCATTTTCCACTGACTTTCCGCTGCGGCCCTGATATTCTTTGCGCCGGAGAAGGTCTGTGGCGAGACGAGATGTGGATCGGCAGACTGAGCGGTGTTTTTTGCGTTGGACAAATAAAACGCACAGACCGGAGGACATCCGGTCTGTGCGTTGGGAAGAATGTGCTTATACCCAATCCCGGTACAGGAAGGTGACGATCTGTGCCCGGGTGCAGGGGCTGTTGGGGGAGAAGGTATCAGTGCCGGCGCCAGAGGTGATCCCGCGGCCGGCGGCCCAAGCCACCGCGTCGGCGTAGTAGGCGCTCGCCGGCACATCCCCAAAGCTGCTGCCGGAGACACTGGGGGATCCGGCGGCCCGATACAGGAAGGTCATGGCCTGACCGCGGGTCACCGTATCATCCGGACCGAACATGGTCGGAGAGGTGCCGGCCGTGATGCCGTTTTCCGCCGCCCACAGCACCGCCTCATAGTAGTAGTCGCTGCTGGTCACATCCTGGAAGGGATTGACCGTCGTGACAGGAGTGGGTCTCCCTCTGCCGCTAAAGCTCCCATGGGAAACGTTCCGGCTAAGAAACAGGCAGCCAAAGCGGCAGCCATCCCTTTCTTCCATTGCATGGTAATGGAATCCTCCTTTTTTCTAATCTGTGGATGAAATAGGCCAGTTAAAAGTTACAAACTAAACAATTTTTTGCGGTATAAATGTTACTTATTACAAATCAAATAAATTATATTGCTGTACCAGATAGATAGCAAATAATTTTTGATCTGGAACGCAGATTAGGCAGAATGGACATATGAAATCCAACTTTTTGCACTTGCTTTTTTTCATTTTTTATGTACAATATTATCTATAAAGAAAATAAAAAGGTGATTTATATTGATAGAGCGTTTTACTATCGCGGGCTATACCCGTATTTCAGTGGACGACGAGCTGGACCGGGACAACGTGTCCATCGAGAACCAGAAGGCCATCATCGAGGATTTTGTGAAGCAGAAGTTTCCCGGCAGCACCCTCACCTTCTACGAAGACCGGGACCGGTCCGGGTACACTTTCGAGCAGCGGGAGGGCTACCAGGCCATGCGGAAGGGCCTGATGAGCCACAAATATGAAATCCTAATCGTCAAGGATTTCTCCCGCTTCTCCCGCCGGAACAGCCGGGGCCTGGTGGAGCTGGAGGACCTGCGGGACGCAGGGGTGCGGATCATCTCCATCGGGGACGGCATCGACTTCCCCAACGACGATGACTGGCTGAAGATCCAGTTCCAGTTTCTCCTCAACGAGATGCCCGTCACCGACACCAGCAAGAAGGTGCGTTCGGTAGTCCGTCGCCGTCAGCAGGACGGGGAATGGCTGTGCGCCGCCCCTTACGGGTACATCCTCAACAAGCAGAAGCAGTTTGAGGTGGTGCCCACCGAGGCGGAGGTGGTGCGGCAGATTTTCCGCCTCTACAACGACCAGGGCTGGGGCTACAAGAAGATCGCCAATTACCTCACCGCCCAGGGGATTCCCACTCCCCGCATGTCGGAGCAGCTGCGGAAGGAGGCGGCAGGGGAGGAGTGCAAGCGCCTGGTGAAGAGCGCCTGGGCCATTGTCACCATCCAGGGTATTCTGGACAACGACTTCTACATCGGCACGCTGCGCCAGGGCAAGTACACCCGGGCCAAGATCAACGGCAAGGACATCAAGCGAGACGAGGTGGAGCAGATCGTCATCGAAAACCACCACCAGCCCATCATCGACTACCGCACCTTTGCCACCACCCGGGCCCTGCGGCAGCAGCGGACCCGCTCCAACTACCGGGGGCAGAAGAAGAACGACAATGTCTACTCCGGCTTTCTGGAGTGCGGGGACTGCGGTGCGCCCATGTTTGCCATGAGCCGCTCCGACCTGCGCCCCGCCTACACCTGTGGCACCTATCACCGCCGGGGGCTATCCGGCTGTACCAGTCACCACATCCGGGTGGACAAGCTGGATGAATTGCTGAAAACCTATGTCCGCAAGGTGAGAGACAACTCCAAGGCCATGCTGGAGCGACTTAATGAGGACTTAGCCCGGGAGCGGGAGGACGTGGCGGAGACGGAGCGCAGCGCCGCCAACCTGGAGGACATCCTGGCCGACCTCCAGGAGGAGCTGAAGGCCACCAAGCGCCAGCGGGTGCGGGACCTGATGAAGCACCCGGAGCGGGAGGAGATTTTGGAGGAGACCTACGACGAGCTGGAGGCCGACCTGCTCAGCCGCATCGAGGGGATCCAGAACCAGCTCCGCATGGCCACCGACAAGCGCAACACTATTCTCCAGGTCAACCGGGTGGCCAAAACGGCCCTGGAGGTTTTTGACGACATTTTAAACAAGGAGCACCTGGACCGGCAGGATTTACAGCTCATCATCGAGAAGATCAAGGTCTACGAGGACCACTTGGAGATCCAGCTGAAGGCCGACATCGATTCCATCCTCCACGCCGGTACCCTTCCCGAGGAGGAGCCGGAGACGGTGGCCGCCATGGCAGCCGCCCAGGGGGACACCGTAAATTTTAAGGAGGGCATGGGACATATCGAGCCCGTCACCCTAGTCCAGACGTCCAGCAAGCGTCCGGACAAGGTGTTCCATGCCAATGTTATCAGAGATGGCGACCCGCTGGAGATTTATACGGATAAAGACGGCGGCGTGATTTTTAAGAAATACTCTCTGATGGGAGGATTAGTGGATTTTGCCGGACAACTGTGTGAGACGTTGAACCGAACCACTGGACAGGTGACAGTTATTACAGACCGGGACAACTGCATTGCGGTGGCAGGGGTTCCACGCCGGGAACTGATGGACCATTCCATCTCCCATGAACTGGAACGCCTGATGGAGGGAAGACAGATTTACCAACGCAAGTCGGGCGAGGCAGGGATTCCCCTGTGCGATGGAGAGGGGGAATTTACCCTGAATACAGCGGCACCTATCCTGTCGGAAGGAGACGTGCTGGGCTGTGTGGTATTTGCGGGCCGGGATGGAGACGCAGTGGGCGGCGAGGTGGAATACAAGCTGGCGCAATCGATTGCTGCATTCCTGGGACGGCATATGGAGAGTTAAAAAAGGACCTGGACAGATTAGCTGTCCAGGTCCTTTTCTGTTTGGAGAAAGTGAGTGCCGGGTAGGGGGGAGGGGTCATCCCGGTCGCGGAGCATAGCTTCTACCTCGTGTCGGGGGCAGCGGTAATCTCCGTCCCCTCGCCTGTAATAAGTTCCGGTGTAGGGGTCGGAGCCCAGGTAGACAGGGCGGTGGCGAAAATCGGCCCGGGGAACGAAAATGGCTATGATAGGGTTGCCGTCGCTGCGTAGGATCTGCACATCCTCCGGCTGGAGCAAATTGGCGCTGACTACGGCTGGGTCACGAACCATAGACCAAAACTCATCCACCAACTCCTGGGGATCAAAGAGAGGGACCGAATAGAGGGACTTATCCTCCGCCTCGGCAACGCCCAGAAGAATCACCCCGCCCAAGGTGTTGGCGAAGGCGGAATAGGTTTCCCACAGGCTGCGGGGCAGACCGCCCTGGGAGCGCTTTGCCTCAATTCGGTTTCCCTCCTGGTATTCTTCCAGAAAATCCAGCTCCTCCATGGCGTGAACTCCCCCTTTCTTCTGGCTTTAATGCCAGTATACTGAGAAAGGGGGAGTTTTTCAACTTGCTGGAAGATTTTTTTGAAAGAAGGCCAGAGCGTTGCCCCACATCAGCTGATCGCAGAAGGAGGCGGAGAAGCCATGATGGATGAGTTCGTCATAGAGTCCCGCCGCTTGCTTTGGGCTCTGCAGCCAGGATGGCAGATCGGCTCCGTCAAAATCCGAGCCGAGAGCCAGACAATGTTCTGCCCCCAGGTATAGAAAATGGGATACGTGACGATACAGGTCCTCCGGCTGAGGCAGACCCTCCTGGCGGAGAAAGTGGGTATAGTAGTTGATACCAATCAGCCCGCCCCGCTCCACAATGGCCCGGATTTGGTCATCGGTGAGATTGCGCCGGTGAGGGCAGACCGCCCGTGCATTGGAGTGGGAGGCCACCAGAGGGGCATGAGTGGCCTCCATGACGTCCCAAAAGCTATCGTCGTTCAGGTGTGAGACGTCAATGATGATATTGGCCTGCTCCAAAAGAGGGAGGAGGGAACGTCCAAAGGGAGTCAGCCCACCCGGTGCAGAGACGCCGGAGGCAATTTCATTGCGTGCGTTCCAGGTCAGTGTGAGCAGCCGAACTCCATCCCGGGCCAGCTCCTCCACTTGGTTCAGGTCACCTCCCAGAGCTGCTCCGTTTTCCACCGTGAGGAAGGCGGCGGTTTTCTTGGCGGACCAGGCGGCTTGTATATCCCCGGCCGTGCGGCAAGGGGAGACCCGGGAGGAAAAACAGCCCATTTGTCGCTGAAAGCTGCTTGCGTGGCGGCGGTAGTAGGCCAAAGCCTCTGGCTGGGAGAGGCCATCTGGCACAAAAATGGCAAAGCATTGGCACCAGTGGATGCCGTCGGGCAGGTTGGACAGGGAAAAAGCGGCCAGGGGATTGTCCAAGGTGTCCGGGCAGCGGTGGGGGGCCATGAAAGCGGTGAGGGTGTCACAGTGCAGGTCGATCAGAGCGGAAGGGTACATAGAGCGCCTCCTTTGCTTTTGGTTTCCGGCATCAGTTTAACGCTTCTAGGGGAGGAGAGCAAGGGGAAGAAAGGAAATGCGCGCGGCTAATATAGCCGCGCGCTGGAAAAGTTAGGGCTTTTGCATGGTTAGGCTGATGCGTTTTTTCGCTTCATCTACCTCCAGAACCCATACCGTAACAATATCTCCCACGGTAAGTAATTCCGAAGGATGACGGACCCGGCGGGGGAGTTTGCTGATGTGGACCAACCCATCCTGGTGTACTCCGATGTCCACAAAGACGCCGAAGTCAATGACGTTGCGCACCGTGCCCTGCAGCTCCATTCCGGGCTTGAGGTCCTTGGCCTCCATGACGTCGGTGCGGAGAA
The DNA here is from genome assembly GCF_002161175.1 of Flavonifractor sp. An100. Taxonomy (GTDB): domain Bacteria; phylum Bacillota; class Clostridia; order Oscillospirales; family Oscillospiraceae; genus Lawsonibacter. The sequence goes on from NZ_NFMA01000002.1 coordinate 31,349, forward strand.
TGGGGGGAGGGAGTTCATCCCGGGGGTCTCGGCCGGGCTTGAGCAGTTCCTTGATGATGTCCTCCAGAGTGGGGACACCCACTCCGCAGATCTCAGCCAGCTGTTCCATACCGGCAGCCTGAGCCCGGTCCCGCAGCTGGTCCAGTTTCCCCGCCTGCACGTCCGCCAGAGTATAGCCGCACTGCTGCAGAAGGGCTTCCGCTGCGGCGTAGCTCTCCGGGTGCACGCCAGTGTGGTCCAACACCTGCTTGCTCTCCGGGACCCGGATAAAGCCGGCACATTGCTCAAAGGCCTTGGGGCCCAGTTTAGGGACCTTCAGCAGCTGCTTGCGGGTGGTAAAGGTACCGTTCTCCTCCCGGTATTTCACCAGGTTTTTCGCTGTTGTGGCGGTCAGGCCGGATACCCGCTGGAGCAGGGAGGGGGAGGCGGTGTTGGCATCCACGCCGACAGCATTGACGCAGTCCTCCACCACGCCGTCCAGGGCCTCACCCAAACGGGCCTGGGGCATATCGTGCTGATACTGTCCCACCCCGATGGCTTTGGGGTCAATCTTCACCAACTCAGCCAAGGGGTCCTGGAGACGGCGGGCAATGGATACGGCACTGCGCAGGTTTACGTCGTACTGAGGGAACTCCTCGGCGGCCAGCTTGGAGGCGGAGTAGACGGAGGCCCCTGCCTCGCTGACGATCATGTAGGAGACCCCGCCGCCCACCTGGCGAATCAGCTCCACTGTCATCTGTTCTGTTTCCCGGCTGGCGGTGCCATTGCCGATGGCAATGTGCTCCACGTGGTGTTTCTGAATGAGGGCGGAGAGCTTGGCAATGCACTCCTGCTTCTGCCGCTCTCCGTAAGTGGGATAGACCACGGCGGTGTCCAGCACCTTGCCGGTGGGGTCCACCACTGCCACCTTACACCCCATGCGGTAGCCCGGGTCCAGGCCCATGGTCACCTTCCCTTTTACCGGAGGCTGCATCAGCAGGGGCTTGAGGTTCAAAGCGAACATATGGATGGCCCCCTCGTCGGCCTGTTCGGTGAGGGAGGAGCGCAGCTCCCGCTCCAGGGAGGGATAAATCAGCCGGTCATAGGCGTCCTCAGCGGCCACCTTCACAAACTCCATGGCGGGGGAGCCGGGACGCACCACGGCCCGGCGCAGCACAGGCAGAGCCAGTTCCCGGTCGGTGACAATGCTCACCTTGAGAAAGCCCTCCCGTTCCCCACGGTTGATGGCCAAAATCTGATACCCCTGGAGCCGGCTGATGGGGGACTTGAACTGGTAATAGAGGCGGTAGACACTGTCCTCCTCCTGAGCGGTGGCGGAAACCAGGAAGGAGCGGCGGAGCATCAGCTCCCGCAGTGTTTTCCGGATGGCGGCGTCATCGGAAATCAACTCAGCCACAATGGCGTTGGCACCTTGAAGGGCATCTTCTGGGGAATCTACCCCAACCTCGGGATTGACATAGTCCGCGGCTGCATCCAAGGGAGCGGGGCAGTCCCGTTCCTGGGCAAAGAGAAGGGTGGCCAAGGGCTCCAGGCCCTTTTCCCGGGCAATGGTGGCTCGGGTGCGCCGTTTTTGCTTGTAGGGACGGTAGAGGTCCTCCACCTCTGCCAGGGTGGCAGCGGAAGCAATGGCTTCAGCCAGCTCAGGGGTCAGCTTTCCCTGCCCCTCAATGGAGGAACGAACCTCCTCTTTACGGGCCTCCAGGTTGCGCAGGTACTGCAGCCGGTCCGCCAGCTGGCGCAGCAGCTGGTCGTCCATGGAGCCGTGGAGCTCCTTCCGGTAACGGGCAATAAAGGGAATGGTGGCCCCCTCGTCAATGAGCTTGACCACATTTTCCACTTGTTGAGCGGGGCGGCCCAGTTCCTGGGCCAGGGTTTGGATCATAGTATCCATGGGTGATCTCCTTGCTAAATTTGGTCTCAGAGAAGAAAGACCGGGATAAAGGGGCGGATCATTCTTCGTGGGCCTCCCGGAACATGAGCAGGAAGGCGCCCAGAAGGGGAATACAGGCGCACAGCACCGTCCGTCCGCCCCAGAAGGGAGTGACCAGACCGCTGGTTACCGCCCCGCAGACAAAGGCCAGAATCAGGCCGTAATAGAGGATGGATTTCTGGCCCGACTGGCTGCCGGGAGAGGTGAGGTGACGGAACAAATGCTCGGTGCCGCTGCGCAGGTTTCCAGTGCACATGGTGGTGGCACAGCCACAGCCTTGAAATTGGCGGAAGGACTCAATTTGAATGGCGCTGGTAAAGGAAATAAGCATGTTCGCCAAGGGGTCTAAGGTGCCCAGGGGAAGCAGAGAGACCAGCACCAGGACCGCACATTCCGTGAGGAGGATAGGCTGCCGCCAGTGCAGCCGTCCGGCGTTTGGCCCCATAGCGCGGCGGAGCAGCTCCGTGACCAGCACGCCGGCGGCAAAGGAGAGGATGGGCAGCAGGTAGTAGACCACCCGGTCCAGCCGCCCCTGGGAGAGATTCACGCCCAGCAGAACCAGGTTACCGGTCTCTGCCGTGGCAAAGACCTGCCCACGGTTGAGGTAGGTATACGCGTCCAAAATTCCGCCGGCCATGGCCAGAAGCAGACCGACGGGAAGAGATTCAGACATTTGATAGCGTTTCACGGTGTCACATCCTCTCGGAGAAAAAGCAGGGCGCCGCGGCGCGGCGCCCTGAAAGCGTATTAGAAAGAGAGATTACTCCGCCTTGGGGCCAGCAGCCACCAGGGCCTTGCCGGCCTCGTTGGTGGTGTACTTGGCGAAGTTCTTCACGAAGCGGGAGGCCAGATCCTTAGCCTTGGTATCCCACTCCTCGGGGTTGGCGTAAGTATTGCGGGGATCCAGGATGTTGGTGTCCACGCCGGGCAGCTCGGTGGGAACGGCAAAGTTGAAGTAGGGGATGGTCTTGGTCTCAGCCTTCAGGATGGAGCCGTCCAGGATCGCGTCGATGATGCCGCGGGTGTCCTTGATGGAGATGCGCTTGCCGGTGCCGTTCCAGCCGGTGTTGACCAGGTAGGCCTTGGCGCCGCTCTTGTTCATCTTCTTCACCAGCTCCTCACCGTACTTGGTGGGGTGCAGCTCCAGGAAGGCCTGGCCGAAGCAGGCGGAGAAGGTGGGGGTGGGCTCGGTGATGCCGCGCTCGGTGCCGGCCAGCTTGGAGGTGAAGCCGGACAGGAAGTAGTACTGGGTCTGCTCCGGGGTCAGGATGGACACAGGGGGCAGCACGCCGAAGGCGTCGGCAGACAGGAAGATGACGTTCTGAGCGTCGGGGCCGGAGGAGACGGGACGAACGATCTTCTCAATGTGGTCGATGGGGTAGGAGACACGGGTGTTCTCGGTGACGGAGCCGTCGTTGAAGTCGCAGTGACCCTCGGCGTCCACGGTGACGTTCTCCAGCAGGGCGTTGCGCTTGATGGCGTTGTAGATGTCGGGCTCAGAGTCCTTGTCCAGGTTGATGACCTTGGCGTAGCAGCCGCCCTCAAAGTTGAAGATGCCGTTGTCGTCCCAGCCGTGCTCGTCATCACCGATGAGCAGACGCTTGGGATCGGTGGACAGGGTGGTCTTGCCGGTGCCGGACAGGCCGAAGAACAAAGCGGTGTTCTCGCCGTTCATATCGGTGTTGGCGGAGCAGTGCATGGAGGCCATGCCCTTCAGGGGCAGGTAGTAGTTCATCATGGAGAACATGCCCTTCTTCATCTCGCCGCCGTACCAGGTGTTCAGGATGACCTGCTCACGGGAGGTGAGGTTGAAGACAACAGCGGTCTCAGAGTTGAGGCCCAGCTCCTTGTAGTTCTCCACCTTGGCCTTGGAGGCGTTGTAGGAGATAAAGTCAGGCTGGAAGTTCTTCAGCTCCTCCTCGGTGGGCTGGATAAACATGTTCTTGACAAAGTGAGCCTGCCAAGCCACCTCCATGATGAAGCGGATGGCCATGCGGGTGTCCTTGTTGGCGCCGCAGAAGACGTCCATCACGTACAGCTTCTTGTTGGACAGCTCCTGGATGGCCAGATCCTTGCAGGCCTTCCAAGCCTCCTGGGAAGCGGGCTTGTTGTCGTTTTTAAACTCATCAGAGGTCCACCACACGGTGTCCTTAGAGACCTCGTCCATAACGATGAACTTGTCCTTGGGGGAACGGCCGGTGTAGATACCGGTCATAACATTGACGGCCCCCAGATCGGTAACCTGCCCCTTGTCATAGCCTTCCAGACCGGGCTTGGTCTCCTCCTCAAACAGAGTCTCGTAAGAGGGATTGTAGACGATCTCGGTGGTACCGGTGATACCGTACTTGCTCAAATCAATGTTTGCCATGATGTACGACCTCTTTCCTGTAATAGTCTTTTAAGAATGATCTTCCAACGGCCGCATGCAGCACGGCCGGCGAAGGGAAGTCCCAAACATCATTTATAATACACGGTGTGGGAAATAAAGTCAATTCCCCAAGTACCTGCAATTTGCTTATAAACATTATTGCATTTTTGCTATCATTTAGCATCCAACACAAAGGGAGATTACCTGCCCTCCGCCTGACGCAGCGCCTTAGACAAAAGGGCGAATTGGGAGATGGAAAGCCGCTCTCCGCGGATGGTCTCGGGGAAGCCACAGCTGGTGACGACCTGGGTCAGAGCTTCTTTGGAAAGGGGAGTATGCAGGGCGGCGCTCAAGCTGTTGACCAAGGTTTTGCGCCGCTGGGCGAAGGCAGCCTTCACCACCTGGAAAAAGTGGTCCGGGTCGTCCACCTCCTGGGGGGCGGGCCGGGGTGTGAGGCGGAGCACCGAGGAAGTCACCTTGGGGGCGGGAATGAAGCAGTCCGGGGGAACGTCGAAGAGAAGCTCGGTCTGGGCGTGGTACTGGCAGTAGAGAGAAAAGGCTCCGTAGTCTCCCTCACCGGGGGCGGCGCAGATGCGGCGGGCCACCTCCCGCTGGATCATCACCGTAATGCGGGCAAAGCATCCCGCCTCCAGAAAGGCGGTGAGAACGGGGGTAGTAATGTTGTAGGGGAGGTTGGCGCAGGCGATGGGGGTCAGGCCGGGGAATTTTTCCTGGACCAGAGTGGGCAGGTCCAGCTTTAAAATGTCCCCGGGTAGAATTTCCACGTTGTCCCGTCCCTCCAGGGTTTCCGCCAATATGGGCAGCAGGGAACGGTCCAGCTCCACACTTACCACCCGTCCAGCCCGGTCAGAAAGCTCCCGAGTGAGGGGACCGATGCCGGGCCCAACCTCCAGCACACCGGTATCAGGACCGGCACCCGAGGCCTGGGCGATGTCCCGGGGGACCCAGTCCTGGATAAGAAAATTCTGTCCCATGGACTTGGAAAAACGAAAGCCGTGCCGGGCCAGCAGAGCCTTTATCTGGTTGATATCACATACATCCATGGCGGATCCTCCATTTTATCATCCTATCCCATACACTATAAAGGAAAGAAAAAGGAACGTCAAGAAGGGGACAGGGAGAAAACTCCCTGCGGCGATCCAACCGTTCCTCCAGGCGATCTGAATAGCTGGAAAAATGCGGCGCCGCTCCTTACGAGCGGCGCCGCCATGATGCATGGATGAACGGTCAGTTGGCCTGGGGAAGTGTGACAGAGGCTTTGAACAGGTCGCCATCCACGGTCAGCTCAAAGGTACCTCCCTGCAGCTCGGTCAGGCTGCGGGCAATGGACAGTCCCAGACCGGAGCCCTCAGTGGTCCGGGATTCGTCGCCCCGGACAAAGCGCTCCATCAGCCGCTCCGGCGGGATATTCAGGGCTTCTCGGGAGATATTTTTCACCGACAAGGTCACCTGACCGCGCCCGCGCACCAGGTCCAAATACACCCGGGTGCCCTCCATGGCGTATTTGGCGCAGTTGGACAGCAGATTGTCAATGACCCGCCAGAGGTGACGGCCATCTGCATAGACCCAGGTTTCCCCTTCGGGAATGGTGGATACGACGGAGAGATGCCGTTCCTCCAGCTTTTCCGTCCACTCGCCCAAGGCCTGGTCAATAAGTTGGGCCATGCCAATCTTCTCCCGGTTGACACTCAGTACGCCGGTGGACGCTTTGCTGGCTTCCACCAGATCCTCCGTCAGCTTTTTCAGCCGCTGGGACTTGCGGTCCAGCACTTCAATGTATTCCTGGGCCTTTGGGTCGGTCTGCTGAGTGGTTTTCAGAAGGTTGACATAATTTATAATGGAGGTGAGAGGTGTCTTCAGGTCATGGGATACGTTGGTGATCAGCTCAGCCTTAAAGCGCTCGCTCTTCATTTTTTCATTCACCGCTCCCGCCAGGCCGTCAGAGATGTTATTGATGTCTTCCCCCAGGGCCCGGAGATCATGGGGCATGCGGGAGGTGTCGATCTGGTGGTTGAGGTTCCCTGCGGCAATGGCCTGGCTGCCCTGACGCAGGCGGCTTAAGCACACGGTCCAGCGGCACAGGGCCAGCAGGACCAAAATGTTGAGAATCGCATGGGGAATGGGATTATAAAAGCCGAAGAGGGAGGGAAACAGAGCCTTAATGAGCAGATAACCCAAAAAGGCCACAGCTGTGCGCCAGGACAAAGGCAGGTAGAGGAAAAAATCTCGCAAAGCCCGCCAAATCCAGCTGAATATCACACACAGCAAGGTAGTTTTTGCCAGAGAATGAGCTTTCAGGCGAACGGTGATGGTGCGCAGGAACAAGACCAGTATCAAGGATAACAGGCATACCAAGACGGCAGCGGCGGCGAAGAACAGCCACAGGTCTGAATTTTGCATGGGGTAGAAGTTATAAAGATAGATCGAGAAATAGTCGGCCAACAACGTAGCACCATAAAGGAGCAGGGCTACTAGACAGGCAATGATGAGAAAATAGGCCTCCGAAATGATGCGGTCCTGCCAGGACAAAATAACCCCATCATGCCCGGCCTTGTGACCGGAGCTCCACAGGAAAAACAGCAAGGCGATGATCCATACGCCCAAAGAAACAGCGGATAAAGTGATGTAGATGGGGAAGTTTTTCTCAGCGCTGGTGTATTCATTGGCAAGCAGGGAAAATTCATCTAATATGGACAAATCCACATTCCGGTCGATCCCACATTCAATGACCACTGGCGGAAGAGAGGAAACGTCAGTTATATCCTCGGGGTAAACAGAAATGGTAGTGTCGGTGCTGTAGTCCTCATACACCATAACACTGTGGGAGAGGGTGGATTCGCCGGGGGTAAAGGAGGCGTAATAGACGGTAGGGACCACCTGGTTTAGTTCCGTACCATCCGGGAGATTAGAGGCAAGGACAGCAGAGCCGTCAGAGGAACGTACCTGATAGCGGAACCAAGTGGACTGGCTGTCCAAAGTCTGTTTCAGCTGGTCCAAACTGTCCTGTAATTGGCGGCGGTCCATGTAGCTCAGATCAGGGTCTTCCAAATCTTGGGTCAGGGAAAAGTAGGATACCACCTGATACTGCCGCTGCTCCAAAAAAGTTTGAAAATAGGTGGTATATTGCCAGGCGCTGCTGTTAACCATGGGCAGCAGGATGAAGGTCCTGCAGGCGAACAGACCGCTGCAAAAGGCAGAAATGAGCAAAAGCAGGACAGCCACAGACTTGCCAACCAGGCTCTCTTGCAGCTTTCCCATCAGTTGGCCCCCTTTTCGATTTTATAGCCCAGTCCCCAGACTACCTTGAGGTAGCGGGGGTCGGCGGGGTTGATCTCAATTTTCTCCCGGAGGTGACGGATGTGGACGGCCACCGTGTTTTCTGAGCCGTAGGCCGGGTCATTCCAGACCTGTTCGTAGATCTGCGAAGAGGAAAAGACCTGGCCGGGATGGGAGAGAAGCAGTTTAAGGATGTTGTATTCAATGGGGGTGAGTGCCACCGGCTCACCGTCTACCGTTACCTGTTTGGCTCCGTCGTCCATAGAAATGGGCCCCACAGAAATGAGACCGGGACCCTTGTCCGCTCCTCCCAGCGTGGTGTAGCGGCGCAGCTGGGACTTGACGCGGGCAATCACCTCCAGGGGGTTGAAGGGCTTGGTAATATAGTCGTCCGCGCCGATGTTCAGACCGAGGATTTTATCCGCGTCCTCACTTTTGGCGGTGAGCAGAATAATGGGCACATTGCTTCCTTCCCGGAGCTTGGCTGTGGTGCGGATGCCATCCAGCTCCGGCATCATAATATCCATCAGAATCAGGTGAATGTTGTTTTGCTCCACGGCTTTCAGAGCTTCTTTGCCGTTATACGCTTTTACCGTCTGGTAGCCCTCGCTGGACAAATAGATATCCAATGCAGAGACGATATCCCGATCGTCATCGCAGATCAAAATATTGTACATGGTGTTCCGACCTCCCTTGTTCAGTCACAACACTAGGATAGCATAGACTGATTAAGTTGCAAGAGAGAAATTTTTAAAATATATTTAAGGATTTCAAGGCAGAGGAACAAATAAGCCTCCAGTCCGCGGCAAGCCGCGAGCCGGAGGCAAAGGAAGGGAAGAGACGAGAGGAGATCGGGTCAGCGGGCCTCGGGAGACTGACTGCTCTTCTGGCCCTTCTGGCGGTTGGGAGACTGAGGCTTTTGGATCTGGCTGTCCTGGGCGGACGGCTTGCTCTGAGGATTACGATGATTGGGCTGCATGGTCAATGACCTCCTTTTATCATTGGGATACGATGGTAGTTTGAGAAAAAAACGGGAAACTATGCATCACAAAATAAAAAAATAAAACAGCCTGCTTTTTGAGCAGGCTGTTTTTTCGTCAGCAGCAGCCGATGCGCCAAATGCGGCTGGCAGAAACCTGGGGCGGGAGACTCATAGTCATGGCTCCGCTGTATTCGATGCAGACAAGCTCCCCTGCAGAGAAGCAGCAGGCCTGATCGGTATGCACCATAACCTGCTGGCAGGTGGAGCAGTCGCAGACGAGCATCCGGTCACCGCATTCCTGGCAAATGACACGGGCTTTCATCTGTTCCATTCTGGCAGTTTCCAAGGGTTGAACCTCCTTTACAAGATACTGCAAGCCATAGTATGCCCCATGGAAATCTAAGGTGCATGGGGCAAGAGCTTCCTGGGGAGGTGGTATCCAAGAGCCAATTTCCGTTGGAAAATAAAAAACGTGGCCGCAAAGTTCACTTTGCGGCCACGTGGCGCAGAAGGGGGGATTCGAACCCCCGCACGGTTTTACCCGCCTACTCCCTTAGCAGGGGAGCCCCTTATAGCCACTTGGGTACTTCTGCATGGCGATAAGCATTTCGGGTGGATTCTATTGTTTGGGATGAAAAGTGGCGGAGAGAGTGGGATTCGAACCCACGGCTCTTGCGAGTCACCGGTTTTCAAGACCGGCTCCTTAAACCACTCGGACATCTCTCCTCATCTTTTCCAATCAGAGGCGAAAACTATCCTAGCACATTTTTTCATTCTTGTCAATAGAAGGTTTTCGGGAAAGAGAAAATTGTGTCCACTCTTGACAAGTCAAAAAAAGATGATAAAATATCAGAGCAAACTGTGTTGATGGAGTTAAGTATAGTCACCCGCAGCAAGCGAGAGGGGATGGTGGAAGCCCTCAGCGGACACTGGCTATGCGTGCCACTTCGGAGCGGACCGCGAGGAGCGGGACGGCCCATCCCCGTTACCGGATGGTTTGAGAGGACAAGGTAGTCTGCCGAATGGTGGAAGGCACTTGTCAATCAGGGTGGTACCGTGGATTCTGTCCGCCCCTGACGTGAGTCAGGGGCGGTTTTTGTTTAGAAATGGTGGTGAAAAGAGAACGATGAAACGAAAAGCGTGCCAAATCACGGCCTTGATGCTGGTCCTCCTTTGTGCGCTGATGCTGACTGGCTGCAAAAGCGAGCCTTTGCCGGAGGGAATGGATGAAAACACCCTTCTTCAGCAGGCGGAGCAGATTCGGGAGGATCTGACAGCGGGAGAGTATCAGCAGGTTGTGGATGCGTTCCGAACTGATATGAAGGAACAGTTCGGGGTAACCGTCCAAATGGTGGAAGAGGTCATGGCCACGGTGTCGGAAGCTGGGTCCTATGTGCGTACCACAGATACTGCTACTGCCGGAGGGAAAGATGAGAATTTTGATGAACCTTACGGTTTAGCGATTCTCTACTGTAAGCACGAGAAGAAGGATGTAATTTACGAATTTTCCTTTGACACCAGTTTCGAGCTGATTGGGTTGTCCGTCCGTCTGCGTTGATGTACTTGTCCAAATGGAAGATGCAAACGTCCAAATTCCTCAAAAAACATATAATTTTTAAAGATAAATGGAGGTAGTACCCATGCGTGATCCCAAGCCCTTTGGCTTAAATGAACTGCGTGAGATGTTCCTGTCCTTTTTTGAGACGAAGGAGCATCTGCGCCTGCCCAGCTTTTCCCTGATTCCCCAGAATGACGCCTCCCTGCTGCTCATCAACAGCGGTATGGCGCCCATGAAGCCCTGGTTCACCGGGGAGCAGGAGCCTCCCCGCCACCGGGTGTGCACCTGCCAGAAGTGCATCCGTACCGGTGACATTGAGAACATCGGCAAGACCGCCCGCCACGGCACCTATTTTGAGATGCTGGGCAACTTCTCCTTTGGCGATTACTTTAAGAAGGACGCCATCCACTGGGCCTGGGAGTTTTTGACCAGCCCGGAGTGGGTGGGCCTGGATCCAGACCGCTTATATCCCTCCGTGTTCGCCGGCAACGAGACCACTCCCGCCGACGACGAGGCCTTCCGCATCTGGAATGAGGAAATCGGTATTCCTGCCGACCGGATCTTTAAGTTCGGTAAGGAGGACAACTTCTGGGAGCACGGCTCCGGTCCCTGCGGCCCCTGTTCTGAGATCTACTACGACCGGGGTGAGCAGTGGGGCTGCGGCAAGCCCGGGTGCACGGTAGGCTGCGACTGCGACCGGTATATCGAGGTTTGGAACGTGGTGTTCTCCCAGTTTGACAACGACGGTGAGGGCCATTATACCGAGCTGAAGCAGAAGAACATTGACACCGGTATGGGCCTGGAGCGTCTGGCTTGTGTGTGCCAGGGTGTCCCCTCCCTCTTTGACGTGGACACCGTGATGAACATCACCCATAAAGTCTCTGAGATCACCGGCGCCCATTACGGCGAGAGCCATGCCAAGGATGTCTCCCTCCGTGTGATCACCGACCATATCCGTTCCGCAACCTTTATGATCTGCGACGGTGTGCTTCCCTCCAATGAGGGACGGGGCTATGTTCTGCGCCGTCTGCTCCGCCGGGCTGCCCGCCACGGCAAGCTCCTGGGCGTGAACGATCCCTTCCTCTATCAGGTGTGTGACACTGTGGTCCACGAGAATGAGGGCCATTACCCCGAGCTGCGGGAGCGCCAGGACTATATTACCAAGGTCATCCGGGTGGAGGAGGAAAACTTCGCCAAGACCATCGACGGCGGCCTGAAGATTTTCAACGACATGCTCCAGGAGCACAAGGCCAAGGGGGAGAAGACCTTCTCCGGTGCCGATGCCTTTAAGCTCTATGACACCTACGGCTTCCCTGTGGACCTGACCATCGAGATGGTAGAGGAGCAGGGAATGAAGCTGGACGAGGAGGCCTTCCACCAGCAGATGGAGGAGCAGCGCCAGCGTGCCCGGAAGGCCCGGGAGGCCCTGGGTGATCTGGGCTGGGCCGGCGTGGAGTTCGGCAAGGACGTGCCCGAGACCGAGTTCGTGGGCTACGAGAACACTTCCATCGCTGACGCCAAGGTTGTTGCCCTGGTGGTGGAGAATGAGCAGGCCGAGGAGCTGATGCCCGGCGTGGAGGGTATCGTGGTGCTGGATAAGACCCCCTTCTATGCCGAGATGGGCGGTCAGGTGGCCGACCATGGAACGATCTCCGGAAATGGCGTTACCTTCCAGGTCACCGATGTGCAGAAAAATAAGGGCGGCAAGTATATGCACTACGGCAAGGTGACCCAGGGTGTTCTCAAGTTGGGTGACAGCGTCTCCGCCCAGATCGACGTGTCCCGCCGCAAGGCTATCATGCGCGCCCACTCCGCCACCCACCTGCTGGATAAGGCCCTGCGCACCGTGTTGGGAGACCATGTCCACCAGGCTGGTTCCCTGGTGGAGCCTGACCGGCTTCGCTTTGACTTCACTCACTTCTCTGCCATGACTACAGAGGAGCTGTCCAAGGTGTCTGCCTTGGTCAATGAGGCGGTGCTGGAGGGTTATGACATCCACACCGATGTGCTGCCCATTGAGGAGGCCAAGAAGCGGGGTGCCATCGCCCTGTTTGGCGAGAAGTACGGCGACACCGTCCGGGTGGTGGACATGGGGGAGGGTTACTCCGTAGAGTTCTGCGGCGGCACTCACCTGGACAACACCGCGAAAGTGGGCGTGTTCCATATCTCCAGCGAGTTCTCTGTGGCCAGCGGCGTGCGCCGTATTGAGGCTACCACTGGCAAGGCCTCTCTGGATGTGATGAACCGCAACCAGGAACTGCTGTTCCAGGCGGCTGCTGCCCTGAAGGCCAAGCCCGGCGAGCTGCGGGAGAAGGCGGAGCAGACCATGGCTGAGATGAAGGGCCTGCATCAGCTGGTGGAGAAGTTCAAGGCGAAGGAGTCTGCCGGCCAGGCCGACCGCTTCCTGGTAGGCGCCCGTCAGGTGGGCGAGCTGAGGGTACTCACCGCCACGGTGCCCGATGCCGATGGAAACAAGCTGCGCCAGATGGGTGATGTGCTCCGGGACAAGGCCCCCAATGTGGTGGCTGTGCTGGCCAATGTGAACGGGGAAAAGATCACCTTCCTGGCCGTATGCGGCAAGGAGGCAGTGGCCAAGGGAATCAAGGCCGGTGAGATCATCAAAAAGGTCACCGCCATCTGCGGAGGCAAGGGCGGAGGCAAGCCCGACAGCGCTATGGGCGGCGGCACTGATGTGCTGAAGCTGGACGACGCTCTGGCCTGTATCGATGATTTTGTGGCGGAGAATATCAAGTAAGCCACTGGGTGAAGAATGTCTATAGAAGGAGGACTTTCTATGCTTCCTCAGGATCCGGTGATTCTGCTCAGCTATGTCAATACCAAGCTGCGGGATTGCTATTCCAGTCTTGAAGACCTTTGTGGCGATCTCCGGGCCGATCAGGAGCAACTGGTTGAGAAGCTGGCCGGAATAGACTACCGGTATGATCCGGCCCGAAACCAATTTGTGTAATCCACAGGCTCCGTATTCGGATCGATCATTCCACTCTTGTAAGGGACGGCCCCAATTTCGGGGCCGTCCCTTTTTAAGCTTGGAGCAGAGCCAACTGCTTTTGGATGTGCAGTCATCTATGGTGCACCAACCCGGCAGAAGCGATTGCCCATTGCAATTTTTTAGAAATGGGGTACAATGGTCTTACTCGACAAACAAAGGAGGTTTCCAAATGTCCGATTGTCTGTTCTGTAAGATCGCGGCGGGGGAGATTCCCTCCAACAAGGTCTATGAGGATGAGACGGTGTACGCCTTTTACGACATCGATCCCCAGGCTCCTACCCATTTCCTGGTGATTCCCAAGGCTCACATCGCCTCGGTGGCTGAGATCACTCCGGAGAACGCTACCGTGGTGGCCCATATCTTTGCGGTCATCTCCAAGGTGACTAAGGAGCTGGGTCTGGAGAGTTACCGGGTGGTGTCCAACATCGGGGAGCAGGCGGGGCAGAGCGTGCCCCATCTCCACTTCCATGTGCTCTCCGGACGGGATATGACCTGGCCTCCGGGCTGATGAAGCGCGTAAATCATATATGCGCCCTCATCCAAAGGGAAGAGGGCGCATTTTATTGCCATCTGGGGAAAGGACGGGAGAGGAGCAGCCATAACCCGCCCCCAATTTGGTAAGCCAGGAAGTCCCAGGGATCCAAGATTGCCCCCGGCTTCCACAGGGGAGCCAGCACCTCCCATACCAGACCGCAGGCCAGCAGCAGGGGGACCGTCTGCTTCCAGGAGCGGATGGGAGGAAAACGCCCCAGTCCAAGCAGAAAATCGGCCCAGGCGACGATGGCCAGACCGGCAAACAGGTCGTTGGCGTAGCAGGTGAGAAACCATCCGCACCAGCCGCCTGCCGCCGGGCGCAGCCACTGAGTATTGACCCAATAAAAGAGACCGGCAGACAGGCAAGTGCCCAGGGCCAGATAACGGCGGGCGCTCATAGGATGGAGAGAAGGAACACAGCGGCAATAATCCCTAAAATCACAGCCAACACGGTGGCGCCGAAAGACATAGGCTCCTTGGCGGGGGTGGGAAGGGATTCCTTGGGGACCGGCTGGGAGGCCATCAGGTCCTCTACACTGCTGCCATCGCTGTCCCGGTAGACGGCGGCAGAGCTGGGGTCAGAAAAGTAGTTTAGAGCTTCTGATGCCCGGCTGGCGGACAACCCCCACATGAGAGTGACAGGAGCTTTTTTGGCCAGAGCCTCCCGCTGCTCCCGGTTTAAGCGGTAGATGGGAAACTCCGGGTTGCACCAGGACAGTTTGGACAGTTCTTCCAACGGATCGTCATGGAAAAGAGAGCCAGGGAGGAGCACCAGCGAGTAGGTGTCCGAGTCCCCGGAACGCAGGGAACGGCCGCAGCTGGGGCAGAAGTTGTCCAGCCCCGTGACGATGGTGTGGCAGCCGGGGCAGCGGACCGGATTTTGGGCCTGCTCAGTCTCCTGACCCAGCAGCAGCCAGTCGGAGGATACCCCGAACAGCCGGCACATCTCAGCCACATAGGCCACATCGGGATTGGTTTGTCCGCTCTCCCATTTGCTCACCGCCTGGCGGGAGACCCCCAGCTTTTCCCCCAGCTGTTCCTGGGACAGTCCAGCCTGCTTTCGTGCCAGGGCGATGCGTTCACTCAGTTCCATATGATCTCTCCTTTGCCCCAGTTGGGGCCTGTTTCTCTGCTTTCAGGATAGCAAACTGTGGGGGAAATGACAAGAAAAAGAAGCTGGAAACCTGTCAACCTCAGGTTGCGTGGGGAAAAATAGGGCAAAAAGAGGGGAGTAGACTTGACACATCTTTAGTTGGATGATAATATAATGGCCTGAAAGCGCAAGGAACGGAAAGAGTACCATCCGCGGCAAAGAACAGAGAGGGCCCTTCACCGGCTGAAAGGGGGCCTGCGGCGTCGGGATGGGAAGTGCATCCGGGAGCGTGGGGCGTAATGGCCCCCGGCTCGGCCCCGATAGCGGCCGGACAAGTGAGAAATGAGAGTGGAACCGCGAGTGATCGCCTCTTATGCCCAAGGTGGGCGTGGGAGGTGTTTTTTGTTGCCTCCGACGCCTGCTGTACAACCATCTGCACGGGAAAAGGAGGAACTATGTTTCAATCCCTAAATGAGACGCTGGAGGCCTACCAGCGTCGGGACCCGGCCGCCCGGTCCAAACTGGAGATTCTCCTGCTGTATCAGGGGGTCCATGCCACCTTGTATCATCGCCTCGCTCATTGGCTATACTGTCACAACCGAAAATTTTTGGCCCGCTGGGTGTCCCAGTGGAGCCGGTTCTGGACCGGAATTGAGATCCACCCCGGAGCCAAGATTGGCCGCCGCCTGGTCATTGACCACGGTATGGGCATTGTCATCGGAGAGACCGCCGAGGTGGGAGATGACTGCCTGCTGTACCACGGAGTCACCCTTGGCGGCACCGGCAAGGACCATGGCAAGCGCCACCCCACCATTGGCAACAATGTGCTCATCGGCTGCGGGGCCAAGATTCTGGGCCCCTTCAAAGTAGGCGATGGGGCCCGGATCGCAGCAAACTCTGTGGTGCTCAGCGAGGTGCCCCAGGATGCCACCGCTGTGGGCATCCCAGCCCAGATCGTCCGCATTGCCGGCCGGAGCACCCACTACGCCGACGAGGTGGACCAGACCAGCGTGGAGAACCCCACTCTGGAACGGCTGGAGGCCCTCTCTGCCCGGCTGGAATTTGTGGAACAGCTGTTGGACCGCCAGTTTGCCCCTCAGATCGTTGGGCAGGGCAAGGGAAAGAACTAAAGAATCACCAGAAAGAGAATAACATTGCAAGGAGAGATTGCTATGCTGCTGTATAATTCCGCAACCCATAAGAAGGAAGAATTTCGCACCCACACACCTGGCCATGTGGAGATGTATACCTGTGGTCCTACCGTGTATCACTTTGCCCACATCGGCAACCTGCGTTCCTATATCATGGAGGATGTGCTGGAAAAATTCCTACGCTATACCGGCTATGATGTCAACCGGGTCATGAACATTACCGACGTGGGCCATCTGGCCTCGGACGCGGACACCGGGGAGGATAAGATGCTCAAGGGTGCCAAGCGGGAGCACAAGACGGTGATGGAGATCGCCCAGTTCTATACCGACGCCTTCTTTGAGGACTGCCGGAAGCTGAATATCCGCCGCCCCGATACCGTACAGCCCGCCACCGGCTGCATCGACGAGTATATCAAGATCGTCACCGGCCTGCTGGATAAGGGCTATGCCTATGTGGCGGGGGGAAATGTGTACTTTGACTCCTCCAAGCTGGAGCGGTACTATATTTTCAACGACCACGACGAGGAGGACTTGGCGGTGGGCGTCCGGGAGGGCGTGGAGGAGGACACCAACAAGCGGAACAAAAATGACTTTGTCCTCTGGTTCACCAAGTCCAAGTTTGAGGATCAGGCTCTGAAGTGGGATTCCCCCTGGGGCGTGGGCTATCCCGGATGGCATATCGAGTGCTCGGGCATTTCCCTGAAGTACAATGGAGAATATCTGGACCTCCACTGCGGCGGCATTGACAACGCCTTCCCCCACCACACCAATGAGATTGCCCAGTCGGAGTCCTATCTGGGCCACCCCTGGTGCAGCCAGTGGTTCCACGTCCACCACCTGAACACCTCCAGCGGCAAGATGTCCAAGTCCAAGGGAGAATTTTTGACTGTTTCCCTGCTGGAGGAAAAGGGTTATGACCCCCTGGCCTACCGCTTCTTCTGCCTACAGTCCCACTACCGCAAGGGGCTGGTGTTTACCTGGGAGAACCTGGACAACGCTGCCCAGGCCTACGGTAAGCTGATTGCCCGGGTGGCTGCCCTCAATCCCCAGGACGGGGCGGTGGACGAGGCCGTTTTGGCAGAGTACCGGGAGAAATTTGACCGCCAGGTGGGCAATGACCTGAATACCTCGATGGGAATCACCGCTCTCTATGATGCCCTGAAGGCCAAAACCAACGATGCCACCAAGCTGGCCATTTTGGATAATTTTGACCAGGTGCTCTCCCTGTCTCTGCTGGAAAAGGGGGCGGCCAAGCGGAAGGAGCAGGAGAACGCCAAGCAGAATACTGCATCTCAGGGGGGATATACGGTTACTGGTGAAGGGGATCCCGCCATTGATGCTCTGGTACTGGAGCGTGGGCAGGCCAAGAATGCAAAGAATTTTGCCCGTGCCGACGCCATCCGGGAGGAACTGAAGGGAAAAGGAATTGAAGTGACCGACGTTCCCGGTGGCGCAATCTGGAAACGGGTATAAAAAAACTGGGATGGGAAAAATATTCCCGTCCGCCCCATTGACACATAAGCTGATTTCTGCTATACTGAATCCAGATTAATAAGAATCGTTATCGTTTTAACACAACTGAACACAAAGAAAGTGAGGAACAAACGATGCCTGAATTAAAGGGAAGCAAGACTGAGCAGAATCTGTGGACCGCCTTTGCCGGGGAGTCCCAGGCCCGCAACAAGTATACCTATTATGCCTCCAAGGCCAAGTCTGACGGCTATGTCCAGATCGCGAATATCTTTGAGGAGACGGCTGCCAACGAGAAGGAGCACGCCAAGATCTGGTTTAAGCTGCTGGAGGGGATCGGCTCCACCGCTGAGAACCTGAAGGCCGCTGCCGAGGGTGAGAACTACGAGTGGACCGATATGTACGCCACCATGGCCAAGGAGGCCAAGGAGGAGGGCTTCGATCACATTGCCTATCTCTTTGAGGAAGTGGGCAAGATCGAGAAGGAGCACGAGGAGCGCTACCGCAAGCTGCTGGCCAATGTGGAGGGTGGCCTGGTCTTCTCCCGCGACGGCGACATGATCTGGCAGTGCGGCAACTGCGGCCACATCCATGTGGGCAAGCAGGCTCCCGAGGTTTGCCCGGTGTGTGCCCATCCCAAGTCCTTCTTCCAGCTGAAGGCGGAGAACTATTGATTGCTCAATAAAAAACGGGGAGCGGAGACAGAAGTCTCCGCTCCCTTTTTGCTTGGGAGGAGGGGGGGTTGCAAAGAAGTCCGAAATCGGATATAATAAAAGTGCGTGGAAGAAAAAAGGAGTTGTTATTTTGTTTTCCCGGTTAAAGCCAAGGCAGTATATGGTCGCCCTGTTGGGCAGCGGAATATTGGCCTTTGGCCTGTACAATGTGCATGCGATGTCCGGCGTGACAGAGGGTGGGGTACTGGGTATGACCCTGTTTCTCCACCACTGGTTTGGTCTGTCTCCGGCAATCTCCGGCCTGGTGATGAACGCAGCTTGCTATCTGCTGGGTTGGCGGGCGCTGGGGCGTGGATTTATTGGATGCTCTCTGGTGGCAGGGGGAGGGTTTTCCCTCTTTTATGCCCTGTTTGAACGGTTTGAGCCCCTCTGGCCACAGCTGGCGGATGTCCCTGTTTTGGCCGCGGTGCTGGGCGCCGTATTCGTAGGGGTGGGGGCTGGCCTGAGTGTACGGGCTGGCGGGGCTCCATCCGGAGATGACGCGTTAGCTATGAGCATATCCAAGCTCACAAAGGTAAATATACAGTGGGCCTATCTGGTCAGCGACCTGGTGGTGCTGGCTCTGTCTGCCACCTATATTTCCCTGGACCGGCTGGCCTGTTCTCTGCTGACGGTGCTGCTCTCTGGACAGATTATCGGTGTGGTTCAGCGCGCGGGTCAGAAACCAGACCCGGTACGAAAGGAAGAAGCGGAAGGCTAACAAAAACCAATGGGATTCGATGAAGTTCCACGCATCATCATTTGAAAAAGAAAAGCCCCCGGCCGTTGGCCGGGGGCTTGCTGTTTGTCACAGAACTTTGGAGAGAAATTCTTGGGTTCGGGCTTCCTTGGGATTGGCGAAGAAGGCGTGGGGCTCATTCTGCTCCAGAATATGGCCCCCGTCCATAAAGAGAACCCGGGTACCCACCTCGCGGGCAAAGCCCATCTCGTGAGTGACCACCACCATGGTCATTCCCTCGTTGGCCAACTCCTTCATGACCTCCAGCACCTCGCCCACCATCTCAGGGTCCAGGGCGGAGGTGGGCTCGTCAAAGAGCATCAGCTTGGGCTTCATGGCCAGAGCCCGGACAATGGCGATGCGCTGCTTCTGGCCGCCGGAGAGCTGGGCGGGGTAGGCATCGGCCTTATCCTCCAAACCGACCCGCTTGAGCAGGGCAGAGGCAGTATCGTTGGCCTCTGCCTGGCTCATGAGCTTGGTGCGCACCGGAGCCAGGGTGATGTTTTTCCGGATGGTCATGTTGGGGAAAAGGTTGAAGTGCTGGAACACCATTCCCATCTGCTGGCGGATCTTGTCAATGTCAGCCTTGGGATCGGTGACCTCCTGGCCGTTGAACGTGATGGTGCCGGAGGTTGGAGTCTCCAACAGATTGAGGCAGCGCAGGAAGGTGGATTTGCCCGAGCCAGAGGGCCCGATCACCACTACCTTCTCTCCCGGGTAAATGTGCTCGGAGATATTGTCCAGGACCAGGTGGTCCCCAAAGGACTTGCTCAGGTTTTTAACGTCGATCACTTTCCCGCAGCCTCCTTTCCAGCTTGCCCTGGAGCCAGGTGAGAACAACCACGATGGTTAAGTACATGATGGCGATGCCGATGTAGGGGGGCATATAGTCAAAATTGTTCCCAGCAATTCGGGAGGCACGGTAGGTCAAATCTGCCAGACCGATGGTGTTGACCAGGGAGGTATCCTTGAACAGGGTGATACACTCGTTGCCCAGAGAGGGCAGGATGTTCTTGAAGGCCTGGGGAATGATGATAAAGCGCATGGTATCCAAGTAGCCAAGCCCCAGGGAGCGCCCGGCCTCGCTCTGGCCGATGTCCACGCTCATCAAGCCGCCACGGACGATCTCGGCCACATAGGCTCCGGAGTTAATGCCCAGAGCCACGACACCAATCATAAATTTGTTGCGGCTAGAAGAGAAGATGACGAAATTCCAGATAAGGATCTGGACCATCATGGGGGTGCCACGGATGATGGTGGTGTAAATCTGGCAGATCACATTGAGAATGCCCAGGAAAATATTCTTTCGGCGGCCCGGGCGCTGCTGTGCGTGGGCGGTACGGATGATAGCCACCATCACGCCCAGAATGGTGCCCGCAATCAGAGCCACAATAGTCAGTTCCAAGGTGGTGAGCAAGCCCTGCAAATAGAGCTGCCAGACATCATCTCTGATAAAAGCGGCGTAAAAGCGTGGTCCCAGTCGGTCCAACCAGTCGATAAGCCCTTGGATCATGGAATCCCTCCCTCTTCCGGATGACAGGAAAAGAGCGGCCACGCAGGCCGCCCTTTCCCGTTAAATTTGTTACTCGGCGGTGATGTATTTATCCACGATAGCCTGGAAGGTACCGTCGGCCTTCAGCTCAGCCACAGCAGTGTTCACAGCCTCCAGCAGGGCGGTGTTGCCCTTGGCAAAGCCGATGGCGTAGTCCTCCTCCACCCAGGGGGTGTCCAGGATCTTCAGACCCTCGTTGGCAGCCACAAAGGCCTTGGCGGGCTCGTTGTCAATGATGACCGCGTCGATCTGGCCGTTGACCAGGGCCATGACAGCCAGGGCGCCATTGTCGTAAGCGGTGACGTGGTCCTCACCGTAGCCATCCTCCTCCACGGGAGCGGAGGCGTAAATGTAGCCGGTGGTGGCAGCCTGGCAGCCAATCATCTCGGCGTTGGCCAGGTCATCCAGAGTCTGGATGGGGGAGTCCTCCTTGACGATGACCACCTGAACGCCAGTGGCGTAGCTGTCAGAGAAGTCCATGAGCTCCAGACGGTCGGGGGTGACAGAGATGCCAGCCATGGCGATGTCGCTCTGTCCGTTCTGCACGGCGGTGAGAGCGGCGTCAAAGCCCATGTCCATGATCTCGAGCTCCAGGCCCAGCTTCTGGGCGATGGCACCGGCGACCTCCACATCGATGCCCTCAAACTGGCCGTCAGCAGTGGTCATCTCATAGGGAGGGAAGGCGGCGTTGGTGCTCATGATGAGCTTGCCCTCTTCCACGGTGGTGAACTCGCCGTAGTTACCGGCAGAAGAGGAATCTCCGGCGGAGGAGGCATCTCCAGCGGAGGAAGCAGAACCGGTGGAAGAGGTGCTGCCGGCAGAGGAAGCGGAGCTGGAGCTGCCGCTGCTGCCGCAGGCGGCCAGGCTCAGAGCCATGGCCAGAGCCAGGGTCAAAGCAAGAAACTTTTTCATATTAAAACTCCTTTTCAATGAGCGTCGGGCCAAAGCCCGGACATTGAAAAGAGTATACCCCAAGAGATATGCACAGTCAATATATAAATATTCAAAAAAGAGAAAAAAACACTCTGTTTTTTGGTAAAAAGCGGCAAGGTAAAGCGAATGACACTATAATTAAGGCAAAAGAAGAAAGAGGACAGCTGTAAGGGCAATGAATATTCATAAAAAAATGAATAAAAAGAGAAAACCAGGGAACGTTTTCCGCTGAATTACGTCTAGAATAGAAAGGCGAATGGAAACATTTTCGAAAGTTTTTACAATTCCTCTTGCAACGAAAGAGGGACGGGTATACCATAAGAAGAACCGGCAATCGCCGTTTGGTTTTTGGAGGATCGAAATGAAAGCGCTGTTATACAAAGACACCTTTCCCCGTCTGGTGTCTGATTGGAAGGCCCAGCCGGGCAAGTGGATGTCCCGGCTGGTGTTTTTGCTGGGGCCCTGGGTCTGCCTGTGGGTGGTGGAGACCCTGAACGAAAACAATGTCTTTGAGGACCTGTACGCCTGGCAGGTAGCTATGAACCTGGTGTGGTACTATATGCTGTTTGTGGCGTGCCGTCTGATTTTGGGACGCAATCGCCGCTCGGCGGCGGTGGCGGTAAGCCTTGCCTTTGCGGTAGGACTGCTGAACCACTACATCCTGCGCTTCCGGGGACGGATTTTGTTCCCGGCTGATGTGGCTGCCTGGCGCACGGCGGCCAATGTGGCCGACGGCTTTGACTACTCCATGGACTGGTATATGGTCCAGGGGGCCATTCTGCTGGTGTCCTATCTGTTTTTGGTGTGGATGTGTCCCGGACAGAAAAAGCGCTCCAAGGTAAAGCTGTGGCAGGGGGCCGTTTTATGGGGGATTATGGCGGCGTATTGCTATGCCTTCTTCTGTACCTCCATGCTGCCCAATCTGGGAATTTTCACCCAGCAGTGGGTCACCCAGCGCAACGGCTTCCTGCTCAACTTTACGGTAGCTATGCGGTATAGCTCGGTGGAGGAGCCAGAGGATTACTCGGAAGAAGCGGTGCTGGAGCTGATGGAGGAATACCCCGGCAAAGCAGGGACGATGGATGGAGATCGGCCAGTCAATATTATCGCGATCATGAACGAGTCCTTTGCCGACTTCTCCGTCTTTGACACCTTTGAGTCCTCCGAGGACCCCACGCCCTTCCTCCATTCCCTGGAGGAGAATACCATAAAGGGCTGGATGTACTCTCCCGTCACCGGAGGAGGGACAGCCAGTGTGGAGTTTGAATACCTCACTGGATTTTCTACTGTGTTCCAGCCGCCCCACACGGTGGCCTACCAGCTGTATGTGGAGGAGGGCATGCCATCCCTGGCTGCCCTGGCGGGCAGCGAAGGGTATTCCACCACTGCCTTCCACCCCTATCTGTCCTCAGGGTGGAACCGGGTACTGGCCTATGAATATCTCTCCTTTGACAAACAGATGTATCAGGAGGATGTGATCAATCCCTGGTATATCCGCCACTATATCTCCGACCTGTCCGACTACGACATGATCTTCCGCTCTACCCAGGAGGAGGACAGCAGCTTCTTCTTCAACGTCACCATGCAGAACCACAGCGGGTACGCCCAGGGCTGGAACAACCTGGAGCGCACCATTGACCTGCCGGACAATTTGAAGAAGGCCGACTCCTCTGCCCAGCAATATTTTGCCCTGGCCAAGGAGAGCGACCTGGCGCTGGAGCAGCTGATTACCTATTATCAAAACCTGGATGAGCCCACCCTGATCGTGTTCTTCGGAGACCACCAGCCGCCTTTGACCAACGCCTTTTATGAGCAGCTCTACGGCAAGAAGCTGTCCCAGCGCACCACCCAGGAGGTGATGCAGCAGTATGCGGTGCCCTTCTTTATCTGGGCCAACTACGATATTGAGGAGCAGCAGGACGTGGTTATCAGCCCCAACTATCTGGGGGTGCTCACCGCCCAGGTGGCGGGTCTGCCTCTGACCGGCTTCATGGAATTTTTGGGGGAGATGTACGAGGAACTGCCTGCTATCACCCCAGTGGGCTTCGTGACCGGGGACGAAGAATTTTTAGAGGAGGAGCAGCTCAGCGACAGCCAGAAGGAGTGGCTGCGGAAGTATGAAATTCTCAATTATTGCGGCATGATCGACCTGTTTGAGGAGGCCAGACCCATGTTTTGTGTAGACCTGACAACGGAGGAAAACTCGTAAGGTCCACGTTACCACCCGGCGAGAGGATTCGCCGGGTGGTTTTTTTCTTGGTTCCGTGCTACACTGAAAGAAATATAGATTTCTGTGTCAGATGTTTCCCCCATATCCGTCCAGATGGATGAAGGGAAAGGAGGGGAGAGAAATGGAAGATACCGCCATTGTGGCACTGTACTGGCAGCGGGACGAGGGGGCCATAACCGCCTCCGAGGAGAAGTACGGCTCCACCTGCCGTAAGCTTTCCTATAACATACTCCAAAGCCTGCAGGACGCGGAGGAGTGTGTCAATGATACCTGGCACCGGGCCTGGGACACCATGCCCCCGCAAAAGCCCCATTCGCTGGGGGCTTACCTGTGCCGGATCGCCCGAAATCTGTCCATCGACCGCTGGCGGGCCAGACGGAGCAAAAAGCGGGGAGAAGGACTGGAGGAGCTGGTGCTGGAGCTGGAGGAGTGCGTGTCCTCTGTTCCCAGCGCCGAGGAGGAGTGGGAGGCCCAGGCGGCGGCGGAGATCATTGACCGGTGGCTGGACACTCTCCAGGAGCGGGACCGAACAGCCTTTCTTCTGCGCTACTGGTATGGACAGCCGGTAGGGGAGTTGGCCCGCCAGCTGGGAGGTTCGCCCAACCGAATGTCCCAGCGGCTGCACCGCCTGCGTGAGGGTCTGCGGAAGACGTTAGAGAGGGAGGGTGTGAAGCTATGAGCGAGCAGAGTGAACGGCTGTTTTCCATTCTCAGTCACATCCAGGACCGACATATTGACCGGGCGGGACGCTATATGGGGAAAAAGCACCGCCCCTGGCGGCGGTGGACCGCACTGGCCGCTTGCCTAGTCCTTCTTCTGGGACTGGGGGTGGTGCTTCCTCGGCTGGGTGGAAGTGTGGGTAGCTCAGGGAGTGGGAGCAATGGAGCCTCTACCTTCATGTCCTACGCCGGACCGGTAATGCCCCTGACCTTAAAGGAGGAGACATCGGCCATTACCGCCCAGCGGGCCATCACCTTGAACTTTGAACCCTGGGTGCCAGTGTGGGAAACCAATGAGGAACGGCTGGAGGGAAGAACCGATCTGGATGAAGAGCAGCGGCAGAAGGTGCTGGAAGACTATCAGGAGATATACCCAGAGGGAGGGCGCTACCAGTATTCCAGCGACATTCTGGTCACCGACTCCTACACCCTGAACAATTCTACCCAAGAGGATCAGACCGTAACTTTACTCTACCCCTTTACCGGACAGCTGCGGTACCTGGGTGCCCAGCAGCCGGTGCTGACCGTGGAGGGGCAGGAGCTGGAGACGGCCCTCCGAGTGGGAGCCTACGCCGGGTCCTTTGAAGGGGCTTGGTCGGGCGCGCTGGAGGGTGATGAGGAAGGAAGTGTCAATTTAAACTACGCGGAGAGCTGGGAGGACTACCGGGACACCCTGGCCGACGGGAGCTACGCCGCCAACGCGTTGGGAGAGGCTCCCGACGTCAGGGATTGGAAGGTCACCGTCTATCGGTTCACCGACCCCTACGGCCCCGAGGCAAATGAGGAGGCGGGGATCCCCAACCCCTCTATCCGGGTGGGCTTTGACCTGGACTACGACAGGACCACCATTTTGGGCTATGGGTTCCATTTTGGAAGCTATGATCAGGAAAACGGGACCATGATCCAGGGGTTCTCCATTCCGGAGGAGGGGGAGCCACGGTACGGTCAGCCCTTCTACCTGCTGGTAGTGGGAGAGGACATTCAAAATATGACCATAGAGGGCTATGTCACCGGGGGAAGTGACGGAGATACCCCTGTCCTAGAGGACTGCGGAGTAACGGTGGAGCGGTATGAGAGCGACCTGGACACCATGCTTCGCCAGCTTCTCACCCAGAGCATGGAGGAGCAGATTCGTTGGGAAGAGCTGGCCCCGGGCCTGGACTTTGAGGTCTATTACCGGGCCTTTCTGGAACACCTGCTGGCCTACGGAGTGCTTTCACCCCAGGGGATGGAGCGGTACGGTGCGGGCTGGATCGAGGAGATGACCACCGACGTGCAGACAGTGGACCGGGTGTGCTGGCTGGAGGCGCAGGTGACGGTCCCCGCCTCGGGCAGTCTGACCGTGGTTGCCTCCATGACCAAGGCGGGCAGCTTTGACTATGCTTGTGCTGATACGGAGAACCGTGGAGTGTACGGCTACGATTTTGTCACCAGCCTGGGCTCCAACCTGGCCTGTACCCGGCAGACAGCCACCTTGGAGGACCGGGGACAGATCACCATTGTGCGTCAGAACTTCGGCTTTGACCTGGAGCGGGGCATTCAAACGGTGGAGCTGGACCCGGGGACGGAGCACTATTACCTGGAGGTCAAACGCCTGGCAGGTACTCTGCCCCAAAATGCACCGGAAAACTGACCATGAAAATACACAGCGGGCCATGATGGATGGTCCGCTGTGTGTTTAGCTTTTTGGTTTGGGTTTGCACACCAGAGCCACCAGAAAACCGAAGAAAATAGCGGCGGTGATGCCCCCCGCGGCGGCAGTGACTCCTCCGGTGAGGGCGCCCAGCACCCCCTGTTCCGCCACCGCCTTCTTTACCCCCTTGGCCAGAAGATGACCAAAGCCGGTGAGGGGGACGGTGGCCCCGGCGCCACCCCAGTCGGCCAGTGGCTGATAAATTCCCAGGGCGCTGAGAATGACCCCTGAGGTGACGTAGCAGACCAGAATCTTGGCGGGAGTGAGCGCAGTTTTATCAATGAGGATCTGACCAATGACACATAGCAGTCCTCCGCACAGGAAGGCTTTGAGATATTCCATGGAGTGTTACCCCTCTTTCAATGTGGAGATGGCGATGGCGTGGCAGATGCCGGGGATGGACTCCCCCTGGAAGGATGCGGTGGGGGAGTGGAGGGCGCCGGTGGGACAGAAGAGAATGCGCTTCCACCTGCCCTGTTCCAGCTGGTTGATCAGGTATCCGGTGAGAACGCTGGCACAGCAGCCGCAGCCCGAGCCGCCGCAGTGGACGTCCTGCTTCTTGGGGTCAAAAATCAGCTTGCCGCAGTCCAGGTGGTTGGAGAAGGACATCCCGTCCCGGTGCAGCAGCTCCAGCAATAGCTCACTGCCCAACATGCCAAGGTCTCCAGTGATGATCTGGTCGTAGTCGCTTGGGGTGCGGCCGGTGTCGCGTAGGTGGGTGGTAATGGTGTCCCAGGCGGCGGGAGCCATGGCAGCACCCATGTTGTTGGCGTCCTTAACCCCCTTGTCCACGATTTTGCCCACGGTCACATGGGTGATATAGGGGCCGGGGCCTTTGGTGGAAAGAATGGCAGCGCCGGAGCCTGTCACCGTCCACTGGGCGGTGGGGGTGCGCTGCCCGCCATATTCCAAAGGGGTGCGGTACTGCCGTTCCGCCGAACAGAAGTGGGAGGAGGCCACCACCCCTGCCAGCGAGCCGAAGCCGCCGTCTAGCACCATGGAGGCCAGAGCCAGCCCTTCCCCCATGGTGGAGCAGGCCCCGTATAGACCAAAAAAGGGAATGTTCTGTTCCCGGGCGGCGTAGGAGGAGCCAATGCACTGGTTGAGCAGGTCCCCGGCAAAGAGCCAGTCCAGGTTGGCGGTGGCCAGCCCGGCCTTGTTCAGGGCCTGGGCCAGAGCCCGCTTCTGCATAGCCGACTCTGACTTCTCCCAGGTGGATTCCCCAAAGGTGTCGTCATCGGCGATGTAGTCGAAGGTGGAGGCCAGAGGGCCTTCTCCCTCTTTTTTTCCTACCACATTGGACCGCCCCACAAAGGAAGGCGGATTGCTCAAGGCGACCGTCTGAGCGCCCAATTTTTTGCCACTCATCTCCTGTACCTCCTACCAAAACTTTTTTGTAGTTTGGTCTGCGACGGGGAAAAATATGTTGTCTAGGTGGTAAATTTCTTTTCATTGCGGCTGGTCAAATGAAATAGTTTTTAGTATAATGAGGGGACAATAACGCCGTGAAGAAGGAGAAATTTGCCATGCCTCAATTTGATCCGGAGCAGTATGCCTATCCCTCCCACCGAAATGTGGTCTATGGCCGGCGGGCCATGGCCTGTACCTCGGTGCCGCTGGGTGCCCAGATCGGTCTGGACGTGATGAAGGCGGGGGGAAATGCCGTGGATGCGGCGGTGGCCATGGCAGGAGCCATGCCGCTGCTGGAGCCCACCGGAAACGGCCTGGGCTCAGATTGCTTTGCCCTGGTGTGGATCGAGAAGGAGAAAAAGCTCTACGGCCTCAATGCCAGTGGTACGGCGCCCATGGCGCTCAGCGCCCAAAAGGTGCGGGAGCTTGGCTTTCAGGAGATGCCCAAGTCTGGCTGGCTGCCCACCATGGTGCCCGGAGCCCCGGCGGGCTGGGCGGAACTGAACCGGCGGTTTGGAACTAAGCCTCTGTCGGAACTCTTTGCCCCGGCCATCCATTACGCCCGGGAGGGCTGCCCGGTGGCGGTGAACCTGGCCCCCCAGTGGCGGAAGGACTCCGCCCGGATCGCTGCGGCCCGGGAGAAAAATCCGGCCCCCCATGACTACTGGTGGAAGAGCTTTATGAAGCCGGACGGCACGCCCTATGGGGCAGGGGATCTGTTCTGCTGGGAGGAGTACGCCCAGACCATAGAGGAACTGGCGGAAACCAACTGCGAGAGCTATTACCGCGGCAATCTGATGGAGAAGATCGTGGCATTCAGCCGGGAGACGGGCGGCTACTTTGCCCCGGAGGATTTTCAGAATTATAAGCCCATGTGGGTGGAGCCCATCACGGCGGACTACAAGGGCTACACGGTGTGCGAAATCCCCCCCAACGGCCACGGCATTACGGTGCTGATGGCCCTGAACATTCTCAAGGGCCTGCCTTTGTCGGAGGAGAAGGAGAGCGCGGACACCTACCATAAAATCCTGGAGTCCATTAAGCTGGCCTTTGCCGACACCAAGACATATGTGGCTGATCCCCGCTACATGAAGACCCGGGTGGAGGACATGCTTTCCGAGGAGTATGCCGCCCGGCGGCGGAGCCTGATTACTGACCGGGCTCTGATGCCCCAGGCGGGAGATCCTTCCTGCGGCGGGACCATTTATCTGTGCACCGCTGACCCGGAGGGCAACATGGTCTCCTTTATCCAGAGCAACTACACCACCTTTGGGGCGGGGGTAGCCATTCCGGGCACTGGAATCTCCCTACAGAACCGGGGAGCCAATTTCTCCCTGGACGAGAACAGCGATAATTGTCTGGCCGGAGGGAAACGGTCTTACCACACCATCATCCCCGGCTTTTTGATGAAGGATGGGGAGGCGGTGGGTCCCTTCGGAGTGATGGGCGCCTTCATGCAGCCCCAGGGCCATGTGCTGGTGGTAGTGAACACCGTGGATTACCATATGAATCCCCAGCAGGCGTTGGATGCCCCCCGGATGCAGTGGGTGGGCGGCAAGCACATTCAGCTGGAGCGGGAGGTGCCCGCCCATGTGGCCCGGGAGTTGGCGGAGATGGGCCATGAGGTGGAAATCCTCAATACCAACATCAGCATGGGTCGGGGCCAGATTATCTGGCGGACGGACAACGGCCTGCTGGTGGGGGGCACCGAGCCCCGGTGTGACGGCACAGTGGCCGCCTGGTAACAGATGGGAAAGGAAGCGGACGGTATGTCTCAAGAAGAAAAGAGAAGTCCGGCCCACTGCGTTTGCGTGGACTGCGAAGAGGGATGGCCCTATGAAAAGACCCTTCAAAGGGTCATCCAGACCGCACTGGAGGCAGAGAAAGTGGACGTACCCTGTGTGGTGGAGGTGTGTATCACCGACGACGAGGGCATCCACCAGACCAATCTGGAGATGCGGGGGGTGGACCGCCCCACCGACGTGTTGTCCTTTCCTATGTTTGAGCTTCAGCCGGGGGAGAAGCCCCGGGCGGAGTGGGCTGACCCGGATTCGGACCAGGTTTGGCTGGGAGATATGATGATCTCCCTGGAGCGGGCCCAGGCCCAGGCGGAGGAGTACGGCCACAGCCTGGAACGAGAGCTTTGTTACCTGGCCGTCCACTCGGTGCTCCATCTGTTGGGGTATGACCACTTGGACGAGGGCCCCATGAAGCGGCAGATGCGCCAGCGGGAGGAGGCCATATTGGGCCAGCTGGGCATCACCCGGGATCAGGGGGAGTAGGAGGAAGGACCGTGGGAAAAATCTTTTGGGGACTTCTGTTTTTGTTTTTGGACATTCGCCTGCAGGGGGTGTTGATCACACCGGATTTTGTAGGCTATATTCTGATTTATTTTGGAGTGCGGGAGCTGCGCCAGCTGGAGACAGGAAAAGCGGTGTGTCTACTATGTTTGGCAGGGCTGGCCGTATCGGGAATCAGCTGGCTGACGGTGTGGAGTGCGTCTCAGGAGCTGTACATGGCAGTGGATCTGCTGTCTCTTGGGGTGCAGCTGTGGACAACCTATGAATTGGTGGTTATGGTGGAGGAGCTGGAGCGGCAGCGGGAGGCCATACTTGGTTCAGACTGCCTGTGCCGGCGCTGGAAGGTGATGGCGGTTGGACTGGTGTCCTCTCTCCTCCTATCCCGCCTCCATGAGTGGCTGGCTGTGGCTGCCTTGGTGGTAGGAGTGGCTGCCGCGATCGTCTATGTAACAGCGTTTTACCGCAGCAAACAGCTGTTTAAACAGGCAGAAGGTGTATAAGCTGTGTGCGGTTGGGAATAAACGGGAAATTGCTCAATTCCGAAAAATCGAGAGAAAGTTGAGGATCATAATACGATGTCAGAAATCAAACGATGTGGAATCATTACCATCTGTGGGCGGCCCAATGTGGGCAAGTCTACCCTCACCAACGCCCTGGTGGGAGAGAAGGTGGCCATCGTCACCAACAAGCCTCAGACCACCCGAAACCGGATCTGTGGCATTCGGAACCGGGGGGAGAGCCAATTTGTCTTTGTGGACACCCCGGGGCTGCATAAAGCACGCACGCGCTTGGGCGACTACATGGTCAATGTGGTCAAGGAGAGCGTGGCGGATGTGGACGGTATCATGCTGGTGGTGGAGCCCATCCCTCACATCGGAGCCCCGGAGGAACAGCTGATCGGGCGCATCAAGAGCCTGGGGTGTCCCTCCGTTCTGGTCATCAATAAAGTGGACACCTTGGAGCACAAGGAGGAGCTTCTCCAGGTGATTCAGACCTACGGCCAGGCCCATGACTTCAGCGCTGTGGTGCCTATCTCCGCCAAAACGGGTGAAGGGGTGGAGGAGCTGCTGCATGTGTTGGAGGGCTTTTTGCCGGAAGGCCCCCAGCTTTTCCCGGAGGATATGACTTCCGACCAGCCCGAACGGCAGATGATGGCAGAAATTTTGAGAGAGAAGCTGCTGCTGTGCCTGGATAAGGAAATCCCCCACGGGACAGCGGTGGAAATTACCCGCTTTGCCGAGCGGGAGGACGAGGTAGTGGAGGTGGAAGCTACCATCTACTGTGAAAAAAACAGCCACAAGGGTATTATCATCGGCAAAGGGGGCGCCATGCTGAAAAAGGTGTCCACCCTGGCCCGTCAGGATATGGAGCGGTTTATGGGCACCAAAATTTACCTGCAAACCTGGGTCAAAGTAAAAGAGAACTGGCGGGATAATCCAGCGGCCATCCAGAATTTCGGCTATAAGGGAGAATAATTTACCGGACATAGTTTCGACCAAAGATGCCAGTCTAACAGCAGAGAAGGAGGCTGGCATATGGAAGAATCGGGATTGTGGCGGCTATTTTTTGCCACGGGATTGCCCCAGGTCTATCTGGCCCTGCGTGGGCTGGAGGAGGAACGGGAACAGCTGGCCCAGCAGCCAGCCATGACCGCCTTTGGGGCGGACAGGGAACCAAAGTGCACTGTTTGAGGCCCCGGGCCGAATTTCCGCGGGATAAGCCCAGTTGGGTTTATCCCGCGTATGTTGTACATATGGGAGAGCGATTTTATGCACACCACCACAAAGGCACTGATTCTCCGGGGGGTAGATTATAAAGAGACCGACCGGATTCTCACCCTATTGACCCAGGAGCAGGGAAAGCTGACCGCTTCGGCCCGGGGCTGCCGAAAGCGGGGGAGCCCCCTGGCTGCCGGCTGTCAGCTGCTGTGCTGGTCGGAGCTGGTCCTTTACGACTACCAGGGCCGCTGGTCGGTGAAGGAGGCCTCGATCCTCCGGGAATTTCGGGGTGTGAGTGCCGATGTAGAGAAGCTGGCCCTGGCCTGCTATTTCGCAGAGGTGGCGGAGGTGCTGGCGGTGGAGGGAGAGCCCTGCGGGGAGCTGTTGTCCCTCACCTTGAACAGTCTCCACGCGCTGGACAAACTGAATAAGCCCCTGGCCCTGATCAAGGCGGCCTTTGAGCTCAAAGCCATGTGTCTGGCAGGCTATGAGCCTCTGCTGGACGGCTGTGCCGTTTGCGGGGTGGAACAGCCGGAGAACCCTGGCTTCCATATCCGGGAAGGAGTACTCCACTGTGCCCGCTGCCGGGATGAGGTGGGGGAGGGAATCTCCATGCCTTTGAGCGGGGAAGCCCTGGAGGGGGCGCGGCATATCGTCTATGGGGACCCAAAACGGCTGTTTTCCTTCCGGGCGGAGGGAGAGAGCCTGGAGCAGTTGGGAAATGTGGCGGAGGCCTATCTCCATGCCCAGGTGGAGCGGGGCTTTCACACGCTGGATTTCTATAAGCAGTTTCAGATTGGGAGATAAAGATATAAAAAAGCCCGCTGTGGAGCTCCACAGCGGGCTTTTTTGCAATCGTAAGATTACTGCTGGGCCTCGACCTGGCCAAAGGTGTGGCCGTTGTAGGTCAGGCAATTTTTGCACATCCGGTGAGGCAGCCGGAACGCCCCGCACTTGGGGCAGGTCACGATACCGGGAGTCTCCAGCTTCCAAACGGAGCTGCGCCGCTTATCGCGCCGGGCCTTGGACACTTTTCTCTTAGGAACCGCCATGGGTGACACCTCCTTCGGTTTGCGTGCCGATCAAGGCACTTCGACTACTCACTCAGTTTCTTTATCCAACAGCTGCGCAAGGACTGCCAGTCTTGGATCGACGTCAGGTTTGCACCCGCAGGGACCGTCATTGAGGTTGGCCCCGCACTTGGCACACAGCCCTTTGCAGTCGTCTGAGCAAAGATTTTTGGTATCCATCGCAAGGACAAAGGCTTCCCGCACCACCTGGTCCAAGTCCAGTTCGGTGCCGTCCAGCAAAAGAATCTCGTCGTTTTCCTCGTCCTCCAGCTCCTGAGCCACCAGACTGTTTAGCTCAACCACCTTTTCCCGGGAAAATTCTTTCCCACAGCGGTCACAGGCTAGGTCCAGTAGGGAGCGGGCCGTCCCTTCCAATACCAGAGCGCCGGCGTGGTTGGTCACGCTGCCCTCGGCCAGAACAGGGCGGGATATGGGCTTGCGCCCATAGAACTCCAGATCGGACAGATCCAGCTGCAATTGGAAGGACTTCTGTGCGTCCGGGACGTGAATGATTTCGCGTAAATCCAGGCGCATGACGTTCCTCCCCGGGGATATCCCCTATACTTGCATAATGGTACGGAGAATATTATAAAGAAAAGGGAACAGCTTGTCAAACCTTTTTTTCTCATTGACAAATATAAATTTTTGTGGTGGAATCTTCTCAGTGTCCCACATGTTGTATAAAAAGGAAGGGCGAGCCATGAAGGAATTTACGATTGGGAAAAATGATGCCGGGCAGCGCCTGGACCGCTGGCTGGCTAAGGCTCTGCCCCTGCTGCCGGCCCCCCTGGCCCAGAAGTACATCCGCCTAAAGCGTGTCAAGGTGAACGGAAAGGGCTCCAAGCGGGATATGCGGCTCAACGAAGGGGATGTGTTGCAGCTGTACATCAACGACGAGTTTTTTGATAAACCTACTCCGGAGAACGCTTTCCTCTCCCTATATCAGCCCAAGCTGAATATCCTCTACGAGGACGAACATATTCTGCTGCTGGACAAGCGGCCCGGTCTGGTGGTCCACCCGGACGAAAATGAGCGGGTGAATACTCTGCTCACCCACATCCAGGCCTATCTGTACCAGAAGAAGGAGTGGTCTCCCTACTGGGAAAACTCCTTTGCCCCTGCCCTGTGCAACCGCATTGACCGGAACACGGGAGGGATCGTCATTGCGGCCAAGACAGCGGAAGGGCTGCGGGTTATGAACCAGAAAATCAAGGACCGGGAGCTGAACAAGTATTATTTGTGCGTGGTGAAGGGGAAGCTGCAGCCGCGGGAGGGGGAGTTGAAGGGCTACCTGTTTAAGGATGAGGTAAAAAAGCAGGTCTATGTCCGCTCCCGCCCCGAGCCGGGAGCTAAGACCGCCGTCACCGTTTACAAGACCCTGGCGGTGAAAAACGGCCTGTCCCTGGTGGAATGTGACCTGATCACCGGCCGGACCCACCAGATCCGGGCCCAGTTTGCCGCCGCCGGGCACCCCCTGGTGGGGGACGGAAAGTATGGCAGCGAGCGGGAAAACAGGAGATACGGCCGCCACGGCCAGGCCCTATACTCCTATAAGCTCACCTTCTGCTTTACCACCGATGCCGGGCCACTGGAGGGGCTGAACGGCCGTACCTTTCAGGTGGAGAATGTAGACTTTGTGGAGGAGTATTTCCCCGGCTACCGTTGGAAACGGGATGAGGAGGAGCAGAAATGAGACAACGAAAGCCCTGGTATGTGTGGCTGTCTGTATTTGGCTTTTTATATGTGATGTTTCGTCTGCAGCGGCTGCTGATTCAGGAGGATGAGTCCTGGCGGGAGGGGATGAGGCAGTGTGGTTCCTTCTGGCTGCGTTGTCTCTACCTCTTTGCGGGACAGGTACTGCTGCCGGCCGCTCTGCTCATGGGGGTGTGGCAGCAGATAGGCTGGCCCACAACCCAAACCAGAGACCTGGGCTTGGCAGTGGTCTGGCTGCTGGTTTACCTGGCCGGGGTCATTGCGGCCTGGCGGATGGAGAGCTGGCGGCTGGAAATTGAGGAGTAATAAGACGCGGCCCTTGCCGCGTCTTATTTTTGCCTAAAAATTATTGACAAACAATAATTTAGCTGATACACTGACCTTGGAATTATTGAATTACGATAATTTGGAGGGCGCTATGAGACGAAAGGAATTGGTATTGGTAGCGCTGTGCGCGGTGTTGGGCGGTCTGCTGGCGGTAGTGGGCCAGGGGATAGACGGAGGAACGCAGATGGACCGCTGGTCAGCTCCTATGCTGGCGTTGGGACAGGGCCTGCGGACTCTGGCTCTGGCGGGAGGCTGGGGCAGCGCGGCGGTCTGGGCGGTGACAGCGGTTGTGTGCCTGCTGCCGCTGGGGGTGTTGATCTTCTGGCGGCGGAAACGGAGCGCTTGGCATCTGGAAGATGCGCTGGCTGGCCTGGCGGTTCCGGTACTGTTTAGTCTGCTGTACTATGGGATCAATCCCACCCTACTGCCTGGACCGATGGGTCAGATCTACCCGGTGGCAGCGGTGGGTTGCCTGCTGTCCATGCTGGTGGCGGCCCTGGTGCTGAAGCTGCTGCGGGGCATGGAGGAGTGTCCCTGGGAACGGCTGGCGGGAGCGTGTCGGCCGCTTTTGGTGGGAGGAGCCGCTTTTGTGGCCTTCTCCGGAGTGTACAGCTACCTGGCAGACGCGCTGGCCCAAGGCCAAGAGGTGATGGAGCAAAATACAGCTGACCCGGAGGGAGCCTGGTTCACCGCGGCGGTGCTGGTGGTACTGGCCCTGCTGGAGTTGACCCCCTATCTCATGGGGGCCATGGCCCTGCTGTGGGGGGCGGAGCTGTCCCGTGTTATGGGGGAGGGCTTTGTGGAAGAGACGGTGGTTTTGAGTGAGCGCACCGCGTTGGGGTGTAAGTTCATGGTGCAGGCGTCAGTCCTGATGCTCCTGATCTCCAACCTGACCCAGTTGGCTCTGCTGGGACAGTTGCGGAGCACTCATTTTTCCGTGTACATCCCTCTGTTTCCTCTGCTGCTGGCCGCAGGGCTGTTTTTGTTGTGCCGCCTGGTGCGGCGGGGCCGGGAGCTGCAGGTGGACAGCGACTCCATTATATAATAAGGAAAAGGGGGGAGGAGCGGTGGCCATTCAGGTCCATCTCAGCCAGGTGCTGAAGGAGCGGGGGATGACCTCGAAAGAGCTGTGCGCCAAGGTGGGGATCACCGAGGCCAATCTCTCCATCCTCCGCTCCGGCAAGGCCAGCGGCGTGCGCTTTCATACCATCAACCGAATTTGCTACTACTTAAACTGTGACGTGGGGGATATCCTCCACTTCGACGGAAGACTGGAGGACAGCCATGAAGAAGGAGAAGCGTAACCGGGAAATCTGGGTGCTGACAGGCCTGCTGGTTGTGGTGGGGCTGTTTTGGGCCCTGGATCTCACAGGCGGACGTCTGGTCCGGCCGGAGCGGCAGGGCCAGGAGGACCGTTGGGTGGGCTTCCATGTGGTTTATGAGCCCATGCCCCCCTCCATGGATGAAGTGGAGGCCAACCCGGAGGCCTATCCGGAGGAGGACCGCACCCACTGGGTGGAGTACGGAACCCAGGACCTGGCTGTGGAGGGCTTTGGAACGCTGGCCATCCCCCGGGAGATTCTGATTGGAGAGTATCGGGAGGCGACGGGGGAGTATACCTTCCCCGGCCTAGAGGGGTATAATGCCTTTCTGGCGCTCCGGACCATGGAAGACGGCAGCCAGGTGTGGGGCGGCAGCTACAATCTGGCTGACGCCCGCGTGAAGGTAGGAGGGACGGAGCAGTCTCTCAGCGGTACCATCTATTGCGGTCCCCCGGTAGGTGCCGGGGAGGACTGGGCGGAGAGGGTGCCGGATTACGTCTGGAGGGCCTACAATGTGTTCCAGATGGCAGACGGCACCATCTACCTGGACGGTTCGGGGAACAGCTATGGCGGTGCGATAGGAGGGATGAGCTTTTCCTCCAACGCAACGGAGACCACTACGGTCAACGGCGAGAGCGAGACCACCTCATTAACGGTGGAGGTGAAGGTGGAGAATGTGGCCCGGTTAAAGTCTGTGGCGGTAAAGGTGTTTGATGAGGCCGACCAGGTTATGCAGCAACAGGAGTTTATCCCGGAGGAGGCGGAGGACGCCCATGTGTCCGTGCCGGCGGAGTGCGCCTGGATGCTGGTGGAGGAGCAGTATGAGGACGGTACAGCCAAGCGCACCGTATACAGTCCAAATGACTGGGAATACCAGGAGGAAATTGCCCACACTCTGGTGCTGTTGGACCAGCGCGGGATGGGACAGACCATTTCTCTATTCCTGGCTTTGGAGGGAAAAGCAGCCAATATAATGTAAGAAATGGAAGGCCCCGGGGCAAAATTGTCCCGGGGCTTTGGCATGGTGGAGAATCTTGTAAAAAACAGTGAAAATTTCAGGGAAACCAATTGACAATTGGGGGATGAACGGATATAGTGTATCTCGCTATCCGTGAAAGCCCGGCCCCCCGGACGTCTTTGTATGCCGACGCCGACCCGGGCGAATAAATCGAGGGAGCTGACAAGACAGCAATAAAAAGAAATGGGGGGAGGACATATGTCCAAGGAGTTGATTCGCCTGGCGGACTGTACCATGGCGTTCGACGACGAGGTCGTACTCGACAAGATCAATCTGTATATCAATGATAAGGAATTCCTCACACTGCTCGGACCCAGTGGATGCGGCAAGACCACGACCCTTCGGATTATCGGTGGTTTTCAGACGCCCACCTCTGGGGACGTCTATTTCGACGGTGTGAGGATTAATGCTGTTCCGCCCCATAAGCGGGCCATCAACACTGTGTTCCAGAAATACGCTCTGTTTCCCCACTTAAATGTGTATGAAAACATCGCCTTTGGTCTGCGGATTCCCAAGATAGATGAGAAGGGGAAAAAGATCAAGCTGTCGGAGCAGGAGATCGACCAGCGGGTGATGGAGATGCTCCAGGTGGTAAACCTGAAGGGCTTTGAAAAGCGGCGGGTCACCTCTTTGTCCGGCGGACAGCAGCAGCGGGTGGCCATTGCCCGGGCTCTGGTGAACCGCCCCAAGGTTCTGCTGCTGGACGAGCCCTTGGGCGCGCTGGATTTGAAGCTGCGTAAGGACATGCAAAACGAACTCAAGCGCATCCAGCAGGCCATGGGGATCACCTTCATCTACGTGACCCACGACCAGGAGGAAGCCCTGGCTATGTCGGACACCGTGGTGGTCATGGACTCTGGACGCATTCAGCAGATCGGCACTCCGGAGGACATCTACAACGAGCCGAAAAACGCCTTTGTGGCCGACTTCATCGGCGAGTCCAACATCATCGACGGTATCATGCGGGAGGATGGCGTGGTGGAGATCTTCAACCGCCGCTTCCAGTGCTTGGACAAGGGCTTTGCCAAGGATGAGCCGGTGGATGTGGTCATCCGGCCGGAAGACGTGGACATTGTCCCGGAGGATCAGGGCCAGTTGAAGGGCACGGTCACCAACGTGACCTTCAAAGGAATGCAGTACGATATTATCGTAGATTTTTATGGCTTTAAGTGGCTCATTCAGACCACCGATCTGTCCCCGGTGGGCAGCCACATCGGCATAAAAATTGATCCCGATGGATTCCATGTTATGAAAAAGAGTGAGTACTCCGGGATGTTTGGCGACTATTCCTCTTACTCGGAGGAGTATGAGGAGATCAGCGACGTGGATTACGAGCCCGAGGAGGAAGGGAAGGAGGGCGGAAATGAGGAATAAGCTCTCCTGGTTTGCCGTCCCCTATGTGGTTTGGATGGCTCTATTTACCGTGGCCCCGGTGGTGATGGTAGTTATCTACGCCTTTACCACCAGCACCGGCGGCTTTACTCTGGACAATTTTGCACGTATGGGAGATTTTGCGGTGGTGTTTGCCCGCTCGTTCCAAATGGCACTCATTGCCACCCTGATCTGTCTGCTCATCGGCTACCCCCTCTCCTATTTCATGGCGAAAGAGGGGCCCTCCTTTCAAAAGGTGGCCACGGTGCTCATTATGCTGCCCATGTGGATGAACTTCCTGCTGCGCACCTACGCATGGGTGTCTATTTTGGAGAATAACGGCCTGTTGAACCGGCTGTTTGCGGCGATCGGTATCATCGATTTGGGCAACCTTATAAATGGTGGCCTCAACAGCCTGTGTGCCTGGCTCAACAGCGGCGTGTTGGACTGGCTGAACGGGATGCTGGGAACAGAGTTTGTGCTGAACACCGCCCGGGCTACCGACATGACCTACTTCCGCATGCTCTATACCCAGGGGGCGGTGGTGTTGGGCATGGTCTATAACTATCTGCCCTTCATGGTCCTGCCCATCTACTCGGTGATTGTGAAGCTGGACAACTCCCTGTTGGAGGCGGCCCGAGATTTGGGCGCCAGTTCTTCCCGGGTGTTCCGAAAGGTGATCTTTCCCCTGTCTCTGCCCGGAGTGCTCTCCGGGGTGACCATGGTATTTGTCCCCTCGGTGTCCACCTTCGCCATCTCAAAAATGCTGGGTGGCGGAACGAAGCTGCTGTTGGGTGACCTCATTGAGCTACAGTTCTTGGGTGGAGCTTATAACCCCTACCTGGGCAGCGCCATCTCGCTGGTGATGATGGTCATTGTGGTTGTGTGTATGTATGTGATGAATCGCTTCGGTGAGGGCGAGGAACAGGCGGTGATGCTATGAATCTGGGAAGCCGCCCCGGCGTGCTGGGCCGGGTATTTACCGCCCTGGTGTTCCTCTTTCTGTATCTACCCATTTTCCTGCTCATCATTTTCTCCTTCAATGCGGGGAGCAGCAGTGCAGTGTGGCAGGGTTTTTCCCTGCGCTGGTATGAGGAGCTGTTTCAAGACCGGCTGATTATAAACGGCGTGTATACCACTCTGGTGGTCTCACTCTTGGCCACCGCCATTGCCACTGTGGCTGGTACCTTTGCTGCCATCGGGTTTTATAACATGCGCCGGCGCTGGCGGGAGCCCCTTCTGGTGGTAAACAACATTCCCATGATCAACGCCGACATCGTCACCGGCGTGTCCCTGTGCCTGTTCTTTGTGGCCTCCTTTGGGGCCTGGAACGGGTTTGTCACCTGGATGGAGAATACCTACCGCCTTACCGCCCCACGGCTGGAGCTGGGGTTTGTTACCCTGCTCATTGCCCACGTCAGCTTTAATATCCCCTATGTGGTACTGGCTATCATGCCCAAGCTGCGCCAGATGGATAAAAACCTTATTGATGCGGCTCAGGACCTGGGCTGCACCTGGATGCAGGCCTTCTGGAAAGTGGTAGTGCCTGAGATTAAGCCGGGCATCGTCAACGGAATGCTGATCGCCTTTACCATGAGTGTGGACGACTTTGTCATCTCCTATTTTACGGCCGGACCCAAGACCTCTACCTTGGCCATGGTCATCTACTCCATGACCAAAAAGAGAGTCAATCCCAAGATCAATGCGGTGTCCACCCTCCTGTTTGGGGCGGTACTCCTGCTGCTGATCATCGTCAACGTCCGCCAGGTCCGCCAGGAGAAAGCGGCCAAGCGAAAGTGAGTTTGCAGATCAAATTGTACCCACCGCCTGTAGGCGTGGAGATAAGAAAACACATTGAGATATGGGAGGAATGTTCCTTTGAAGAAGATGATTGCCTTGGCCCTGGCTTGTGCTCTGTCGGCCACTTTGCTGGCGGGCTGCGCTATGGACGATCCCCAGAGTTCGGGAGCCAGCGAAAGCACCAGCGGCGTTGGTTCCGGCAAGCGGGAGGTCAATATCTGTAGCTGGGGCGAGTATATCGACACCAGTCTCATTGCCCAGTTTGAGGAGGAGACCGGCATCAAGGTCAACTACCAGACCACCGACAGCAACGAGACCCTATATAACCTGCTGGAGACCACCGGCTGGAGCGGCTTTGATGTGGTTGTCCCCTCGGACTACATGATTTCCCAGCTCATCGAAGAGGGCCGTCTGGCCGAGCTCAACTATGACAACATTCCCAACTTCGCGAAAATCGACGACCGGTTCAAGAATCTATCCTATGACCCGGAGAACAAGTACACCGTCCCCTACACCTGGGGCACCCTGGGTATCATCTATAACACCCAGCGGGTCACCGAGCCG
Source organism: Flavonifractor sp. An100 (assembly GCF_002161175.1). Taxonomy (GTDB): domain Bacteria; phylum Bacillota; class Clostridia; order Oscillospirales; family Oscillospiraceae; genus Lawsonibacter. The sequence continues at coordinate 71,934 of NZ_NFMA01000002.1, forward strand.
GTGACCTGGGACCTGATGTTTGACCCCGACCACGCCGGGGATGTGCTGATGATCCGCAACTCCCGGGACGCCTTCGGCATCGCGCTGATGAGCCTGGGCTATTCGGTAAACACCACCAACGAGGAGGAAATCCGCCAGGCCTATGAGCGGGTGGCTCAGGCCAACAAGGATGGGGTCTACCAGGCCTTTGTCATGGATGAGGTGTTCCAGCTCATGGAGAGCGGCAGCGCCGCTGCCTCCACCTACTACGCCGGAGATTACCTGTCCATGCTGGAGGCCAACCCGGATCTGGCCTATGCGGTTCCCGAGAGCGGTTCCAACTGGTTTGTGGACGCCATGTGTGTGTTGAAGGATGCCAAGAACAAGGATGAGGCGGAGGAGTGGATTAACTTCCTGTGCTCCACCGAAGCCTCTCTGGCCAACATGGACTATATCTGGTATGCCTCTCCCAACAAGGAGGCTCTGGAGAAATATCCCGAATATTATGAGGAGACCTATGGCGAGCCGCTGGACGAGGAGCTCTATGAGATCATGGCGGCTCCCCAGGGGGTGCTGGACCGGTGTGAGGCCTACCTAGTTCTCCCTGCTGAGACCCGTACGCTGTACAATGATCTTTGGACTCAACTGGGGGTAGCGGGCTAAACGCCTCGCCCAACAAACGAAAATTAGAAACCGCCTGCTGCAATTTGCGGCAGGCGGTTTTTGTCTATAAAAAATAACACCTCCCAAATCAGCCCTTTGAGGGCGGCGAGGGAGACTATTATCTGGGGTAAAAAACGGCTAAGAATAGGGAAAATGTGTCAGAATTACCCTGGGAGATAGGGGGGATTTTGTTAAACTAACCAAAAAGGGGGCCTAATGATGGGAACGTGGAGGATTAAACTGGCAGTTGGAGCACTTTCTGCACTGACCATGGGTGCTCTTGCGGTGGCTTCTGGGGTGGCCGATCTGGCGGAGGCCTTTCCCCAGGTGCCGGTCACGTTGGTTCAGATGCTGATTACCGCCCCCATTTTGGTTCAGACGCCAGTGACATTGTTTGGCAGCTTGTTTTGCCGATGGGCCTCGAAGAAGCAACTGCTTCTTTTGGCCTGCATCTTTTTTGTGATAGGTGGTCTGACGCCCTTTTTTGTCCATTCCTTCCCAGTTATTCTGGCAATGCGGTGCTTGTATGGGGCAGGCGTGGGTCTGGTTATCCCATTGACGGCCAGCCTGACCGCAGAATATTTCCAGGGGGAGGAACGGGCAGCCGTCATGGGGCTCAACTCCGCGGTAGGTATGCTGGGTGGAGCCTTCTACACCTATGTGGGCGGACAGCTGTCTGTAGTAGGGTGGCAATATTGTTTCCTGGCCTATTTAATCGGCCTACCGGTGTTTGTCCTTACCCTGCTCTTCTTGCCCTCAGGGGGAAAAGCCCCCCGTTCAATTTCCCAGCAACGGGAAAAGGCGGGGAGGCTTCCGGGAAGTGTGTTTGTGGTAGCTGTCACCTCGCTGGTTTATGCTTTACTTTGCTTATACCAACCATATCTCTCTCTTTGTAGCAAATACTGGCATGGGAACGGCTGCACAGTCAGGCCTTTCCTACTCCATTGTCAATATCTGTGGATTTTTCGGTGGCCTATTGTTTGAGGTACTGAGCAAATGGGGCAAGGAGTGGATGCTGGGAATCAGCGTGGCAGTGACCACAGGAGGATTTTTCCTGATCGGAATATCAGAGAATCTGCCCATGCTGTATTTTGGCAGTGTGTGGATTGGCGTGGGCTTGTCCTGGTTTTTGCCTCAGACCCAGTTGATGATTGGAGGAGCGGTGTCCAGAGAGCAGAGCACCTATGCATACGGAGTGAACGGAGCTATTTCTAACGCGGGACAGTTCTTATCCGCCCTGATTTTAGGGGAGCTGGCAGTGGGAATGGGGATCTCAGACGAGAGGGGCATGATCTTGATGGCCAGTTGGGGTTATGTATTGCTCACGATATTCTGTATTGGGCTTACCCTACTGTGGAACAGGCGGCGCAGATAATTATTTATGTTGGTGGAGGGAACGGTATTTGGCAGGAGACATTCCCTCCTGTTCATGGAAGAGTTTGCTGAGTACCTTTCCGGAGGGAAGTCCCACCCTTGCGGCAATCCGCTCAATGGACTCATTACTGGAAATCAAGTGCTGCTTGGCATATTCCATGCGGATGATGCTGACGGTACGGGCAAAGGAACTGCCAAAGAGCTCTTGAAACAGCCGGTTGAGGTGGCGTGGAGTCACGTTGAGTGCCTTGGCGACCATATCAATATTTAAATCCTCGGTGTAGTTGGCATGGATGTATTTGGTGGCGGTCAGGGCGATATTTTTATATCCCAGAGGGGTCCGAATCTGGGAGGAAGCAGGTGCAACCTCCCGCAGGAGATTAGAAAACAGTTCACAATATAAAGCGGAGGTCTGACACAGCCAGCCCAGTTGATGATTTAAAGGCTCGTGGTGAATGCGGTGCAGGAGAGGACGCTGAGACTGATGGCAGTGTCCGCGTCGGTATTTCTCCTTGTCTATGTGGGCCATAGCCTCCATAATCTCCCCATATTCCAGCTCTGCCTCCAAGGGAGCGGGGCCATTTTTCACCACAATGTCAAAAATAATGGTGAAATAGGTGGCTGGTTGGTCCGGGGTATAGATAATTCGGTGGAGGCGGTTTTTCCCCAAAATCACAAAGTCCTGAGGTCCCAGTGTCTCTATCTTTCCCTCACATTCAAATTGGAAGGTTCCCTCCACGCCGTAAAAAATCTCATACAGGGCGTGGCGGTGTAAAAAGACGGGAATGGATTGGTTCATCAGCTCTGTATAAGGGAGTTATGCCGGATGGTACCCAGCGGCATAGATGGAAGGGAGAAAAGCTGGGGGCATTTTTTCCCCAGTCCTCCTTTGCCACTCGAGCCGTGGTCAAGGCGCGCAATGCGGTAAAAATTAACCCGGCGATCGATTTGGGGTTAGCTGCTCCTTTTGGGTGCGGGGTGCAGACAGGAGCAGGTATTGTATTAAACAGCCTACGTCCGGAATTTGGCACATCGATTGGCGTATTCGGCTGTGGAACCGTGGGGATGAGCGCCATTATGGCAGCCCGGATTGCGGGATGCCGCAACATCGTCGCGGTGGGAGGCAATGCGCGCAGCTTGGAGTTGGCCCTGGAGCTGGGGGCGACCCATGCGGTCAACCGCCGGGAGACGGCAGATCTGATCCAGACGCTACGGGACATTACTGGCTGCGGGCTGGATTATGCGGTGGACACCAGTGGGGTGACCGGTATGATCGAAGTGGCACTGGATAGTCTAAATTACATGGGCACACTAGTTATGGCAGGAGCAGGCTCGACGCTGATGCTAGGCAATAATCTGGGGGCCAAAACCGTAAAGGGGGTTAGCGAAGGAAACTCTATTCCTAAGGACTTCATTCCTAAGCTGTTAGGCTATTATCAAGCGGGCAGGTTCCCGGTGGATCGGCTGATTGAGTATTTTGATTTTGAGGACATCAACGCAGCCTTTGCTGCCTCCCACCATGGAAGGGTGATCAAAGCGGTACTGCGTATGCCGGAAAAATAACAGGAAAACAGGGAGGACCGTCAGGTCCTCCCTGTTTTGTTCCAAAGGACAAAATGTGTCAGCGGAACCGGTTGATTGCCTGACAGACCTGACTTCGGTTAGACAAATTTTTTAACACAACACTGGAGTGGGCGTCGCCCCCGTCTAAGAAAACAACCCGCCCCTGGATGATCTGCTGCAGTTTACGGTGAGGCAGATCAAAGGACTTACCGGCAGCCATGCCAAAGGTGCGTCGGTCGGTAACCAGAACACAGGAGTTTTGCGTGGAGTAAAGAGCCTGGGCGGCATATCCCAATGACTTTGAACTTCCCTTCAACATCTCCCGCTACTGCTATTTCAATGAGATCACGGTGACTGGCGTCATGGTAGCGCCCTATGCCTATCCCAGAGCGGTACAGCTGTTGCCCCACTTGAACCTAAAGCCGCTGACTCAGAAGGTCTTTGAGCTGGATGACGGTGTGGAGGCATTTGCAGCCCAGCTGACCGGAAAGTACCCCAAGATTTTGATTCGCTGCAATCCTGACATTGAGTAAAGCATTTTGTCCCGTGTGAATGGGACTTGAAACAAACAAGCGGCCGACCCATCTTTGACAAGAGGGGCGGCCAAATGAAAAAGGAGGCACAACTTAGATGGCAGACAAGCAAGAGGTACAGCGCCTGACCGATTTGGCCTATGAGATGCGCAAAAAGCTCATTAACCTGTGCGGCGTGTATGAGGGATCGGTACACATCGGCGGCGATCTGTCCATGACCGATCTGCTGATCGGCCTGTTCCACCACGGCATGAACGTGGACCCCAACAACATCGCTAACCCCAAGCGGGACCGTTTTATCCTCAGTAAGGGCCACGGGGCGGTGTGTATGTACATCGCCATGGCCATGCGGGGCTTCTTCGACTATGATGAGATCGTCCGTACATATGGTAAGCTGGACAGCGCCTACGGCATGCACCCCTGTAAGGTGCAGCTACCCGGCGTAGAGTGCTCCTCCGGTTCCCTGGGTCAGGGCCTGGCCATGGCGGTTGGCATGGCCATTTCCGCCAAGGTCCACAAGGAGAGCCATCGGGTGTTCTGTATGCTGGGCGACGGCGAGACCTGTGAGGGCTCGGTTTGGGAGGCAGCCATGTCTGCCAGCTCCTATAAGCTGGGCAACCTGGTCGCTGTCATTGACCGCAACAAGCAGATGATGTGCAGCTATACCGAGGAACTGATGAATATGGAGCCCTATGCCGACAAGTGGAAGGCATTTGGCTGGAACGTGGTGGAAATTGACGGCCACGATATGAACGCCATTGTGGACGTCCTGGATAATCTGCCCCCCACGTCCTCCATGAGGCCCACCGCTATCGTTGCCCATACCACCAAGGGCAAGGGCGTGGACTTTATGGAGAAGGTAATCGGCTGGCATGCCGGCAGCCTCAACCAGGAGGACTTCCAGCAGGCGCTGAAGGATCTGGCAAAGAATTACGGTAAGGAGGCATAACGATGGCTGGTTCGTTTAACTTTGGGGAATGGATCTCCGCCCGCAGTGTGATCGGAGATACCCTGCATGAGATCGGCGCGACCAATGAGAAGCTGTTTGTGTGTACGCCTGATGTGGGCATGAATCTGAAGCAATTCCGTCAGTCCTATCCGGAGCGGTACATTGACGTTGGCATCGCGGAGCAGAACTGTGTGGGCGTGGCCGCCGGTCTGGCCCTGGCGGGCAATATCCCGGTGATCATGGGCATGCTGCCCTTCCTGTCCATGCGGGCCTGCGAGCAGGTACGCACCGAGGTGTGCTATCAGAACCTTCCGGTTCGGATTATTGGTACTGGCGGCGGCCTGACCTCCGGCGGCGGTTCCACCCACAACGCCATGGAGGACATCGCCATTGTCAAGTCCATGGTCAATATGACTGTAATCTCCATCTGTGACCCCAACATGATCCGCGATATTCTCCATCTGTCCATGGACTATCCCGGCCCCATGTACATCCGCCTGGCCCAAGGCAAGAAGGACCGGCAGCTGTATGAGCCCGGAACGATCAAGTTCTCCATCGGCGGCAGCGTCACTGCCCGGGACGGCAAGGATGTCACCATTATCGCCCATGGCGAGATGGTGGGCGAGGCCCTAGATGCAGCGGAAGAGCTGGCCAAAGAGGGAATTGACGTTCGAGTGATCGACATGTACACCATCAAGCCTTTCGACGAAGCGGCCGTTCGGAAGGCGGTGGAGGAAACTGGCAACCTGGTGGTCTGGGAGGATCACCTGATGAGCGGCGGTTTGGCCAGTTCCCTGTCTGATTTCTTCGTGGATAACAAAATTCAGCCCAAGTCCTTTAAGCGCTTCGGCATTCCTCAGGTATATGCGGGCTTCGGTAGCGGCGAGGAGCTGCGGAAGAAGTACGGATATCACCAGGATGATGTGATGGCTTACATCCGCAATCTGATGGGCAAGTAAAAAAGCTAGTTTCATCCTTCCTGTCGTACCTGCCGCGGGCGCCGGCTGTCTCCGGCGCCCGCAGAGGTGCTAAGGATATTGATTTAAAGGAGCGAATGATCATACCCTAAATTTAATTTTGAGATGGAAAGGGGATTTTCGATGAGCACCAAACCCGTTACGGTGGATGAGTATACAAAACTGAATGTTCCCCGTAAAATTGGCTATGCCTGCGGCGACTTTGCCTGTAATATGAGCTGGTCTCTGGTCAGTTCTTACCTGGTCCTCTTCCTGACAGATATCGCCCTGATCAATGCAGCTACGGTAAGCTTGCTGATTTTTATTTCAAAGTTCTGGGATGCTATTAACGACCCGGTGGTAGGCTCTCTGGCGGACCACACTAAGAGCAAATGGGGCCGGTATCGTCCCTGGGTCATGTTCTCCTTTGCCCCCATGCTGATCTTTAACGTACTGACCTTTACCACTAATCCGGAGTGGTCGGAGACGGCCCGTACCTGGTGGGGACTAGGCATGTACTTCATTCTGGTGCTGCTGTACACCATGGTTAACGTGACTTACTCTGCTATGCCTGCGACTATGACCCGTGACACCGAAACCCGCAGCTCCCTGTCCAGCTACCGGATGACCGGTGCCTTCCTGGCCATGACTGTGCTGAGCTTTGCCACGTTGCGTATTGTGGAAGCCACTGGCGGTGGTGCGGCTGGCTATGGAAATTACCGACGGGTTAGGCTTTGACTATGTGTTTGAGATGTCCGGATCGCCCAAGGCGGCCGAGACTCCCTTGAAGATTCTGGCCCGGTGCGGCAACGCGGTGTACTTCGCGGTGTTCCCGCCCAAGTTTGAGATGCCCTTGAACCTCCATGAGCTGTACATGAAGGAAGGCCGGATCCAGACGGTCTTTACCAATACGGCCATTATGCCCCGTGCCATTCGCCAGATCAAGCGGATGCAGACCGATAAGATCATTGGGAAGATCATGCCGCTAAGCCAGGCGGTGGAGAGCTTTGAGGTGTTTAAGACCTCCAAGTATCCCAAGATCCTGCTGGACTGCAACAAGCCAGAATAAGCATTCTCTCGACGCACCTGCTTAGCAGGTGCGTCAATTTTTTGCCAGGATTCATATATTATTCATAAAAAGTTTGCTCTTTGGTGAAAAATGCCTGGAAAGATTGTGGTAAAGTATAAGCGGATCGAGGATCTGAGGTTTCCCTCGCAAAAGAAACGGTATATTTACCGTTTGAATGGTTCGCCTTTCTGCCTTCCCAGGAGGACGTACCCTTTGCACCTGACGCAGAAGGCGTCACCACTGCCAGCCACCGGAGGCGCCCCGGGGATGGCAGACCAAAGACAATCCGCTGTAGGCGGTGTAAATATAAATCAAACAAATACGTTTCCTTGTACAACAGAAGAGGACCCTGACCGGCTTACTGGTCAAGGTCCTCTTCTGGTTTTTTGTGATGTTAAGGCTGCCGAAAATTTTCCAAGCGGCTGTCGTTGGTCCAGCCGGGAGTGAGCTGAAGGGAGAGCCCGGGCTCCTCCTCTTTGGGCGGACCATTAAGTGCCAGGCGGTAGTAGTCGTAGTCCAGAATAACCGCCGAGTAGGCCACCCGGTTTTGCACCTCAGCTACCAGAGAGGCCACGGCGTCTAAATCAGGCTCTTGGCCGTCCCATCGGGTAAACTCATCGGTGGTGGAATTGTAGTAACCGTCCCGGCTGATAAAACTGTAGTTGGAAAAGATCACCAGACCTGGTTTAGAGGAGAGAATATCCTCTCCCATCAGCAGACGGGAGTCATACTCCAGACCAAACAGGTTGGACAAGGTGGGCATTACATCCAGGCTGGAGCAATACTTGCTGACGTGGACCGGTTCCTCCATATCGGCGCTCCAGAGAATTAAGGTGTTCTCATAAATTTCAAACACGGGGTCTACTTCGTGGCCCAACAGCTCACTGTATTCCTCATCCGTCAAGCCGTAGGGGTAGTGGTCGGCGGAGAGAACGATAACGGTGTCCTCTAATTTGCCTGCCTGCTCCAGCTGGTCCATCAAGCTCTCTAACGCCAGCTCCAGCTCCATTTGGCAGGCCAGGTAGCATTTGACCGTATCGCTGTAGGGCAGGTCCTTTACCTCGTCCCAGTGCCGGCGGGACATGGCGTTTTCTTCCAGGGTATAATTCAAGTGCCCGCTTACCGTCAGGCAGTAGACCATGAACGGATCTTCATCCACAAACATGGGGACAATCTCTTCCATCATTTCCAGGTCGGAAGGGGGGAAGCTGTCCGCAGATTCCATTTCCAGTCCCTGGCCCAGAGCCACATACTCATAGCCCATATTGGGATGGGAGAGGTTGCGGTCATAGTAATCATAGAGGTAATCGTGAAAGGCCATGGTCCGGTAGCCCTGCTTTTGGAACTGATTGCCAAGGGCAAAGGGCATGTAGTTCTCAGAGGACTGGGAGTAGCTCCAGACTCCGGACTTTGGAATGAGGCTGGTGGTAGTTACGTACTCGCCGTCAGAGGTGGATACGCCCCAGAGAGGGGTATAAAAATGGTCAAACACAAAGCCCTCATGGGAGAGCTGCCACAGGGTAGGAGTGCGCTCGGGGTCCATGGCCAGGGTGGAAAAGCCCTCCGCCACAATCCAGACCAGATTTTTTCCTTCAAAGTAGCCAGTCCACTCATTTTTAGGAGAGGGCTGGCGCTTAGAAAACCACTGGTGTGCCTCTAGAAGGGTTTCATCCTCCTCCTGCTCCATCAAGGAGTCAAAGTCAATGTCCATAATGTGGTAGTCCTCGGAGGAGGGAGGGGACATGACGGGGGTGGAAATACCGGGCCTGGCATCGGCGGGACGGGACCATTTAATGAGACGGCGCTGGGAGGGGTCATCCGGGTCAATTCCAAAAATTACACGGCGGATTTCCAGCTGGGTTTGGGTCAGCATACCGAAATATTGGGCTTCCAACTCAGGGGTAGCCGTCTGAGTGTAGATATAGCGCAGAGAGAGTACACCGCCCCCACAGAGCATGACGATTCCCATGGTAATCAGCTGAACGAAAATGGCCAGGGCGGCCCAATGAAGGCGGAGTCTTGGAGGCAGGGGTTCAGGGAGGAGAAGCCGGTTACTCAGAAGTATAGAGGCGATCACCGGCAGAAGCATCATAAGAACGGGAAACCAGTTGACAACGATTTCTGAAGTGGCCATATCTCCAAAGGCACCGGCCACCATTGCCATTTTGGTCAAAGAGAAAATGGTCAAAAAGGTTTTAAAAAGGTGGTAGTAGATGGCTTGTGCGCCCAACCAAAGGGAGATAAGGGCGGCACATAAGGGGAGAAGAAACCGGCCAAGACGATGGGGAACTCCTCCACACAGCAAACCGAGCAGCGCAGCCACCGGAATGGTGAACAGTGCAGTAAACAGGGCTCCGGTAGGGGAAACAGATTGAAAGCAATAGAGCTTGAGGAAGAGCTCCTCATAATAAATGATGGTAAAGAAAAAAAGGGACGGGACAGCCAGTCGTTTCCAACGTGCCCAGAGGGGGCCGAAGCCCGCAAAACGGGGCTGGGGTCCGCAATCCTTCATAAACGAGCCTCCTAACGAGGAATCCAGGGGTGTATTTCGTGCGCTATTATTGTAACGGATAGAAAGAGTGGTGTCAATGTAGAGGCGGGTAAGAAAACGGCCCATAAAGGGGAAAGGATTGAGAGAAATAGGAAAAATAGATGAAAATAACGGGGAAAGACCGTAGTATTTTGCTATATAGCTGGGATATTTCCCTTGCAAAGGAGAAAAGAATCTGCTATGATAACCCTGATATTAATAGTTTGTTCATAATTCTGCCCCCTGCGGATGGTAACGGTTCCAATTGAAAGCGTGAAACAGAAGGCAGCCAGGTTTCATGTGGGCTGCTTTTTCTTGTGCCTCGGGGAGCAGAAGGAAAGCGAGGAAGCTCCTTTGTCTCAACTGCGGCAGGCGTTGGTGGAGCACTTAAAGAAGGTGTATTCCGCCTATTATGATATTGAGTCCATAGAGGATGATTCCGGTCTACAGGCTTTGTGTGCCTACCATATGCGGGATAGCCAGTATGTATTGGTAAAGCGGGCGGAGCTCTGGGCAGCCGAGAACCATGAATATCTCTATTTGTGGTCGCTGGAGCAATTAAACGGCCCGGCGCTGGAGAAGATCTATGGGCGGGTACTGGAGGATGGAGAGCCTCGCATTAAGCCCCACGCCCAACACATGTATACCTATTTGACGGCGGTTGTTTTGTATGACCGGGCCGATCCTGGAACCCTGGCCCAGCTGAAAAAGCTGAAGAAGCGCAGGGAATATAAGCTATCGCTCCATGGATGGATGGAGTTTCGAATAGCCGCCGTGGATGTATCCACAGGCGAGATCACCGTTAACCGCAGCGGGAAAACGATCCAAAAGGACCTGAAGCGGTTGACGGAGCGAGTCATTGCTCGCGATGATAAAGGAGAGGAGAAAACTCAATGAATGCAATGCTAGTTGTGATCGTTGGCATTATCATTCTGATCGTAGGATATATTTTCTACGGCGGATGGCTTGCCAAGCAGTGGGGTGTGGATGACTCCAAAGTTACCCCCGCCCATGAACTGGAGGACGGCATGGACTACGTTCCCGCCAAGGCTCCTGTTCTGATGGGCCACCACTTTTCCTCCATCGCCGGCGCCGGCCCCATCAACGGTCCCATCCAGGCCGCTGTCTTTGGCTGGGTGCCCGTGGTGCTGTGGGTACTGGTGGGCGGCATCTTCTTTGGTGCAGTCCATGACTACGGTGCTCTGTTCGCCTCCATCCGCCACAAGGGTCAGTCCCTGGGCGAGGTGGTTGCCCTGAACATCGGCGACCGGGCCAAGAAGCTGTTTTTGGTGTTCTCTTACCTGACTCTGGTTCTGGTGGTGGCCGCCTTTGCCTCCATCGTGGCCAGCACCTTCCAGGCCACCTATGTGGACGGAGTTCTGGATGAGGCGGCTTCCGCCACCAATGCCTCCGTGGCCATGATCTCTCTGCTGTTCATCGTCATGGCGATTCTGTTTGGCTTCTTTGTTTACCGCAAGGGCGCTCCCCTGTCCGTGGCCACCATCGTGGGCGTCATCGGCATCGTGATCTGCCTGGCCATCGGTCTGAAGTGGCACCCCATCTATCTGAGCAACACCGCCTGGATGTGGGTCATCGGCCTGTACATCCTCATCGCCTCCGTGGCTCCCGTGTGGATTCTGCTCCAGCCCCGTGACTACCTCAGCTCCTTCCTGCTGTACGCCATGATGATCATCGCTGCGGTGGGCGTCATCGGCGCCGGCCTCACCGGTGCGGACGCCGCCCACATGGATATGCCCGCCTTCACCGGCTGGTATGACACCCTGGCCCCCACCGGCAGCTCCCTGGGCTATGTGTTCCCCGCTCTGTTCGTCACCATCGCCTGCGGTGCCATCTCCGGCTTCCACTCTCTGGTGGGTTCCGGCACTACCGCCAAGCAGCTGGACCACGAGCGTGATGCCAAGCCCATCGCTTACGGCGGCATGCTCATCGAGTGTGCCCTGGCTCTGATCTCTCTGAGCGCCGTGTCCTTCATCTGGACCGAGTATGCCAACAAGGAGATCGTCACTCCCACCCAGGTCTTTGCCACCGGCATCTCCCGCATGGTGGCCTCCATCCCCGGCCTGGAGGGCGCTCAGAGCACCATCGCCTCTCTGCTGGTGCTCACCGTGTCCGTGTTCTGCCTGACCTCTCTGGATACCGCCACCCGTCTGGCCCGGTATATGTTCCAGGAGTTCTGGCTCAAGCCCGGCGAGACCTACAAGGACGCCACCGGCGCCAAGGCCGTGCTGTGCAACCCCGTGGTGGCCACTGCCATCACCGTGGTGCTGGGCGTTGGCCTGGGCATGACCGGCTACTCCAAGATTTGGCCTCTGTTCGGCGCTGCCAACCAGCTGCTGGCCGCTCTGGCTCTGCTGACTGTGTGTGCCTGGCTGGGCAACATCGGCCGCAACAATAAGATGTTCTACATCCCCATGCTCTTCATGCTGATTGTCACTCTGACCTCTCTGGTTCAGACCGTTTCCAGCAAGGTGAGCGTCATTGCCAAGGCTGGCGGTATGCCTCTGGATGCCGCTGGTGCTTTTGACTGGGGCCCCTATGCCCAGGCTATTCTGGGTGCTCTGCTCTTCGTGCTGGCTCTGGTGCTGGCTGTGGAGGGCTGCAAGACCATCTTCGGCGGCAAGAAGCCCGCTGCCAAGTAATCCAATTGATTCTGGCCTCAAACGGGTCCGGCGTTTGCCGGGCCCGTTTTTTATGCAGTTGTAGCGGAGCTAATTTTATGCTATGATGAATTTGGCTACAATAGATGGAAACTGATGCAGCCCGGTGGGAAGCAGAGGAGGAGAATCAGAGTGCATCAATCCTCGCGGCGGTTTGTTCCGGCGCTGTTTTTGATCCTGGAGACAGGGCTTTACCTGGCCTTTCTGGTCTGGGACCTGAGGGTAGGGGGAGCGGGCTCCAATGGTATAAAATATCTTGGAATTTTGTTGTGCCTTGTGTTTGCTTTGTGGGCCGGAGCCCAGCCGGGAGGAGAGCACCTGACTGGCTTAGCCCTCGCCGTTACCGCAGTATCCGATGTATTCTTGCTGTTGCTGGACCGGAATTATCTGTTCGGTGTAGGGCTGTTCTGTTTGGTGCAGCTATGTTATGGTATTCGCATCTTCCACGCCAACGGTGGGAAGAGTTGGTGGGGACTGCGTCTGGGGTTGAGCGGAGTGGCCTTGGTGAGCTTGCGGGTGTTAGGGCTGTTGAACCGCCTTAACGGACTTGCTTTGGTGTATTTTTCTAACTTTCTATGTAATGTTTTGTCCAGCCTGGGCTGTCGGGGCGTGAGAGCCAGGCAGCTGAGCTTTGGACTGAGTTTATTTCTATGCTGTGATCTTTGTGTAGGTATCTTCCAAAATCCCGCACTAGTCCCGTCCGCTTTGGCAGAGTTTGCGAGAATCGGAATGTGGCTGTTTTATTTGCCAGGACAGGTACTCATTGCGCTGTCTGCCCTGCCCGAACCCACTGGAGGTGTGTTTCCATGAGAACAAGTAAGCCCCTGGCGGTGGTGTTGTCTATCCTCACCGCCTTGACCGTGCTGTCAGGAGCCGTGGCAGTGCCCCTGCTGTGCCGCCCCTTCTATTACGCCCATATCCAGGCTCTGGACCTGCCCGGCCTAACCGGATTGACCGTGGAGCAGATCCGTCAGGCCTTTGATCAGGTGATGGACTACTGTCTGGGCCTGCGCCCCGATTTTGCAGCTGGGGTTCTGTGGTTTTCCCAGTCGGGGGCCAGCCACTTTGCCGATGTCCGAACACTCTTTATTTTGGACCTGTGTGTGCTGGGCCTGAGTTTATTGGGGCTGGCGATTCTGTTTGTCTATAGCCGGAAAAAGCAGGTGCGCCCCTGGTGTTTCCGGGGACATGGTCCGGGCTTTTGGGGCGCCTGTGGGCTGGGAACTGTTTTCTTGGTGATCGGTGGCTTGGCGGCTACCGATTTTGACCGGGCCTTTGTGGTGTTTCACGCTCTGTTTTTCCCGGGAAAAACCAACTGGGTCTTTGACTGGCGGGAGGATCCCATCATTTTGCTCCTGCCTCAGGAATTTTTTCGGAACTGCGCCCTGCTGATTTTTGTCCTGCTGCTGGTGTGGTGCGTGATTTTGGTGGCAGCGGATCTGTGGGCCTGCCGGCAGAGAAAAAAGCGGCTGGAGGCCTGTCCGCCCTGCCTGCGCGCTCAGGTGTGAGAATAGGTCCTGTTGGGAGAAAGGAGTATGTGTCATGAAGCGTGGAACAAAAGCGCTCTCCGCCCTGCTTGCCGCCGCCCTGGTATTTGGTTTTGCACCCCCTGCCCGCGCGGCTGGGGAAGTGACCGGCTATGCTCTGTATACGGATATTGTGGCCCAGGTGGACGGGCACTCCATCCCCTCCTATAATGTGGGGGGGCGTACTGCCGTGCTGGTGAAGGATTTGGCCCAATATGGACTTTATGTCTACTGGAATGAGGATGCCCGTACCGCTTATGTCTGGCCGGGTGCTGTGGCCCCTGGCGGACAGCAGGAAATCCGAACAGACTATGAGCCAGCGGCTCCGGAGGGAAAGGTGGGAGACCCAGCCTATCCCATTTATGCTTCTGACACCAAGGTGGTGGTGGCCGGAGAGGAGAAGGAGTCCTTCAACATAGGGGGACATACTCTGGTCTATCTCTCGGATCTGGAGGCCTTTGGCACCCTGACCTGGAACAACGAAAGCAGGTTAGCAGGGCTGACCCTGGAAGACCCAGTGGAGCTAGCCCTGGAGCGGAAGGAGACGGAGTTGAAGGAGGCGGGGCTGTCCTATACCTTTACCCGCTACCCCGGCCCAAAGGGAACTTTGGCCGTTTACAGCCAGGGAGGCACCCCCCACGGCAGCAGCTGTATGATGCTCTATGTCCATGAAACAGGAAAGCAGACCCAGCTGGATGAGCTGTTTCCGGTGTGTGGATTTGGAGCTCAGTATTATTTGACCCCCAGGGACATTCAGTTTGATTCCGCAGGAGAGAGCCTCACCTTCCTCACTCCGGTGAAGGAGGAGGTCAATGGAGAGACGGTGGAGTGGGGCGATACCCGCTGCACATTTAATACCCTAAACGGAACCATGACCTCCATGGTCCCTGTGGGCAAGCCTCTGGAGCAGTGGGAGTTGACCGCTTATATCCCTGATACTGCTACCCAGTCCCAGGACGGCAGCCTGTATGTAGCGGTGACCAAAGGGGAAGGAGAGGCAGCCGCTTCTTTTTCTGAGGCATCTGTTCCTTATGAGAAAATCCGCCTCCAGGTGAGCCAGAGTGGAGTGACAGTGGTCCACGAGACGGGCGGAATTGAGCCAGAGGGGGCAGGAGAGACTGCCTATGACCGGGCGGAGCAGGCGCTCATGGCCTTGGGACTGCCCCGTATTACCCAGGACGGATTTCAAAAGGTAAATACCCAGGAGCAGAAGGAGGCAGCCGGGCACTGGTTTCAGGTCACCAAAAACGGCCAGCCGGTGACCGGTGTGCTGTGGTGGGGCCAGGGGAACGGCCATGTGGATTTGAACTTTGACTTTGATGGGGCCCAGACTCTGACCGACGGCGACCTGCTAGAAATCCGCATGGGGGAGCTGGACGACTGAAAATGGTAAAATACCGTTAGACAAATCCCCACGATAGTGGTAGAATAGAGGCGCTTCCTGTGTGGGGAGCGCCTCTTATTTTGTTTGGAGGCCCCCAAACGGGGTAAACTGAACTATGCCAACGGCTGTTTTGGGCCGGAGCTATATGACGGAGGAGTTCCATGTTAGAATTACAGCATATCAGCTATGACGTGGAGCAGGATGGAGACAACAAGGGGATCCTGCATGACATCAATTTGACCATCAGTGAGCGGTTTGTGGCCATCACCGGCCCAAACGGTGGTGGAAAATCCACTCTGGCCAAGATTATCGCCGGTATTTTGACTCCCACCCAGGGAAGAATTTTGCTGGATGGAGAGGATATCACGGACCTGGGTATCACGGAGCGGGCCCATAAGGGGATCAGCTTTGCCTTTCAGCAGCCGGTCCGCTTCAAGGGGCTGACGGTAAAGGACCTCATTACCCTGGCCAGCGGAAAAAGCATTGGAGTGCCCGAGGCCTGCAATTACCTTTCTGAAGTGGGCCTGTGCGCCAAGGACTATATTGACCGGGAGGTGGACGCCTCCCTGTCCGGCGGTGAGCTCAAGCGCATTGAGATCGCTATGATCATGGCCCGGAGCACAAAGCTGTCCGTCTTTGACGAGCCCGAGGCGGGGATCGACCTGTGGTCCTTCTCCAACCTGATCCAGGTCTTTGAGCACCTGCACGAAAAGATCAACGGCTCCATCCTCATCATCTCCCACCAGGAGCGGATTTTGAACATCGCGGACCGAATTGTAGTTCTGGCGGATGGCCGAGTACAGCAGGACGGAGCCCGTAAGGATATCCTGCCCAGCCTTTTGGGCGGGTCGCCTACGGTGTGCAGCGCTCTGACTGATAAGGTGCGGTAAATTTGAAATAAGGGGCGGATGGGAATCCGACCCATTGCCCAAGGAGGAATACAGCGACCATGGACGCCATACAAAAGAGCCTGCTGGAGCAGGTAGCGGAGCTTCATGAGGTCCCGGAGGGGGCCTATAATATCCGGGCCAACGGCAAGTCCGCTGCTCGGAATACCACAGCGAACATCGATATTGTTAGCAAGACGGACAAGGACGGCATCGACATCATCATTAAGCCGGGCACCAAGAATCAGTCGGTGCATATCCCCGTGGTCCTCAGTGAGAGCGGCCTGACGGAGACGGTATACAACGACTTTTTCATCGGAGAGGACTGTGATGTGACCATCGTGGCCGGCTGCGGCATCCACAATTGCGGGGTACAGGATTCCGAGCACTCGGGCGTCCACACCTTCTATGTGGGGAAAAACGCCAAGGTGCGCTATGTGGAGCGTCACTATGGCGAGGGAGACGGCCAGGGGGAAAATATTATGAACCCTACCACCGTGGTGGAGATGGCCGAGGGAAGCTACATGGAGATGGAGACCACCCAAATTAAGGGGGTGGATTCCACCGTCCGTACCACCCGTGCCAAGCTGGGCCCCGCCTCCACCCTGATTATCAAGGAGAAGGTGATGACCCACGGCAAGCAGCTAGCCAAGTCCGACTTTACGGTGGACCTGGACGGGGAGGACTGCCACACCAATGTGATCTCTCGCAGCGTGGCCCGTGGGGATTCCAAGCAGGTATTTTTGGCCCGGATCAATGGCAATGCCAAGTGCTACGGCCACTCTGAGTGTGATGCTATTATTATGGACAACGGGGTGGTCTCCGCCATTCCGGAGGTCACTGCCAACTGCCTGGACGCCAGCCTGGTCCATGAGGCCGCCATCGGTAAGATCGCCGGGGAGCAGCTGATCAAGCTGATGACCCTGGGCCTGACCGAGAAAGAGGCGGAGGAGCAGATTGTCAACGGCTTTTTGAAGTAACAACCGGGAGGGGGCGTATGGAGATACGCCCCCTTTTTGTCCGAAGGGGCCTGCGGGCCGGAAAGGGGCGGGGAAAAATGAGACGGCTGGCCACCATGGCTCAGATGAAGGAGATGGACCGTATCGCCATCCAGGAGCGGGGGATCCCCTCTCTGGAGCTGATGGAGCGGGCCGCCCAGGCGGTGGCCAAGGTGGCGGCGGATCTGGCAGGAGTTGGAAAGACGACAGGAGAAAAAGCGGGCAAAGTGTCCGGCACAGGGCTTATCTTTGCCTCTTCCAGCGGAACGTTCACCAAAGAGGAAGAGCGGGAGCTGGAGGAGCTGCAAAATATCTTGGAATCCAAACAGACCGCCTCCGCTCCCCGGGTGGGGGTGTTCTGCGGTCCGGGCAACAATGGCGGAGACGGAGTGGCCGCTGCCCGCATCCTGCTGGAACAGGGCTGCCAGGTCCGGGCTTTTTTGGTGGGTGACCGGGCCAAGATGACCCCGGATGAGCGGGCCATGGAGGAAAAGCTCGTTGCCGCGGGGGGAAATCTGGAGCCCTTCGATCCCTCCCATCAGCCCACTATGGTCTGGCTGTCCACCTGTGACTGCCTGGTAGACGCCCTGTTTGGTGTGGGGCTGAAGCGCCCGCTGGAGGGTGATTTTTTGGCGGTGGTGGAGTGGCTCAACCGCCAGCACGCCCCGGTGGTAGCCTGTGATATCCCATCCGGACTGCATGGGGATACCGGTGCGATTCTGGGCCAGGCGGTGCGGGCGGCAGTCACCGTCACCTTCAGCTATCCTAAGCCCGGCCTCTACCTGGGGGAGGGGAGAACCCGGTCCGGCCGGGTAAAGGTGGCCAGGATCGGTATTCCCCATGAGGTGTCAGAGCAGGTGTTTGCCGCCTCCGGTTCTCCGGTAGGGGTGATGGAGCGGGGGATCTATGTACTGCCCGCCCGTCCTCGGGCTGCACACAAAGGGGACTTTGGAAAGCTCTTTCTGCTGTGTGGCAGCCAGGGGTATACAGGAGCCCCCGTGCTGGCTGCCCAGGCGGCGGTGCGCACCGGGGCTGGACTGGTATTTTTAGGGGTGCCCCCGGAGATCTACCCCATTGTGGCGGTAAAGTGTGACGAGGCCATGCCCTTTCCTTTGCCCGACTCCTACGAGGAAATTATAAAGAAGGCCCGCAGCTGTGATGTGGCTCTGATCGGCCCCGGACTAGGGCGGAAGCCAGAGACCGAGCAGCTGGTGCTGCGCCTGCTGGCCGACCTGGAGATCCCTGTGGTGCTGGACGCCGATGGCATAAATGCCTGTGCCGGGCATATAGATAGTCTGGACAAACGTTCCGCACTGACGGTGCTCACCCCCCACGACGGGGAGTTCCAGCGCCTGACGGGCTGTGAGCTGCCCATCCAGGACCGGCTGACGGCAGCCCGGAATTTTGCCCGGGACCATGGCTGTGTCCTGGTACTGAAGGGCCACGCCACGGTCACAGCGGCCCCTGACGGGACGGCCTGGGTGAATGCCACGGGCAATCCTGGAATGGCCAAGGGAGGCTCTGGGGACGTGTTGGCTGGAATGGTCGCTTCGCTGCTGGGGCAAAAGCACCTGCAAACCGGTTATCCAGCGGAGTGGGTGGCCCGGGCGGTGTGCTACCACAGCATGGCGGGGGACCGCTGCGCCCGGGAGCTGGGGGAGTATGCCATGACTCCCTGTGACCTCATTGAGGCCCTGCCCCGCCTGCTGCGGGAACAGGAAGAGAACGGAAAGTGGTAAAATAAGGGAGGACATATCGTGCGCAAGGTACTGCTTTGCGTACCAATGATGACCCTTCTGCTGACGGCCTGCACGGCAGGCCCAGCAAAGGTGAGCCCGGCGGAGGAACTGGCCCTGGCCATTCGGGGAGAGTACCTGGAGTCCACCGCATGGACGGCCCAGGTGGAGATCACGGCGGACTATGGACAGCGGGTTTACCAGTATGAACTTACCGCGTCCAGCGATGGAGACGAGACGGTCCTGACCCTAACTGCCCCGGAGACCGTAGAGGGGATTACCGCCCGATTGACACAGAAAGACGGGGTGTTGGAATACGACGGCCTGTCGGTGGAGACAGGACCGCTGGATGAGGATGGCCTCACTCCGGTGTCCGCTCTCCCGGTGCTGATGGAGACCGCTCGGAGTGGGTATGTGATAGCCTGTTCTTTGGAGGAAGAGACTTTACGGGTGGATTGCGGTGACCCGGAAGGGACGCCGGGAGAGGGGCGGGAGGTATCTTTGTGGTTTGATGCCGGCACCCACGCCCTGGTCCGGGGCGAGATCCGGTCGGACGGTTTTCGGGTGATTGCCTGCGACTATTTGAGCTTTACAAAGGAGTAAGGAGGAGTTCCGGGATGGAGCTGACACATATGAGAACCTGGGCGGAGATCGATTTGGACGCCCTGGAGCACAATTACCACACCCTGCGCGCGATGGCTCCTGCGGGCTGCCGTTTTTTGGGGCTGGTGAAGGCCAATGCCTACGGCCACGGAGGGGTTCCCGTGGGGAAAAAGCTGGAGGAGCTGGGAGCGGATATGCTGGCAGTGGCCTGTGTATCGGAGGCGGAGGAGCTGCGCCAGGGCGGAATTACCCGGCCCATTTTGTGTTTGGGGCAGACGCCTGTGGAACTCGCCCCCCTGCTGGTGGATTTGGATGTGACCCAGACTGTGGAGGACCTGGAGACAGGTAAGGCCCTCTCCCAGGCGGCGCAGGCAGCGGGCAAGACGCTGAAAATCCACGTGAAGCTGGATACGGGCATGAGCCGCCTGGGCTTTTTGTGGCGAGCAGGAGGGGACAACAGCCGCCTGTTGGAGGATATTGCCGCCCTGTGTGCTCTGCCCGGGCTGGAGGCGGAGGGGCTGTTTACCCACTTTGCCGATGCCGACGGCAGTGAAGCCTATACTATGGACCAGCTCACCCGGTTTTTGGACGCAAAAAAGGCTCTGGAGGAGCGGGGGATTGGATTTACAATTTACCATTGCGGGGCAAGCACCGCTGTGTTACACTATCCCTGTACCCATATGAATATGATCCGTCCCGGTATTGCCCTGTATGGCTACTACCCTGCCCCCGAGCTGGCGGGGTTGGATGGCCCTGGACTGGAGCCGGTGATGGAGGTAAAAAGCCGCATTGCGGCCGTACGGAAGGTCCCGGCCGGCACCTGTGTCAGCTATGGCCGGACCGCTGTGCTGAAACGGGATTCCCGTCTGGCGGTGGTGCCCATCGGCTACGGAGACGGCTATCCACGACAGCTGTCCAACCGGGCGTTTATGGAAATCCATGGAACCCTGTGCCCGGTGGTGGGCCGAATCTGTATGGATATGTGCATGGTGGATGTCACCGACCTGCCTGAGGTGAAGGCGGGAGACGTGGCCGTGGTATACAACGGGGCCCTGCTGGAGCAGGACGCGGAGATGGTGGGAACCATTGTGTACGAATTGCTCTGTGATGTGGCCCCGCGAATTCCCCGGGTCTACGTGCAGGGCCAGGGGAAAAAGAAGCTGTGAAACATCCAAAAACGGATGGACAGGCGTTTGCAACGGTTGTCCGCCTCCTGGACCGCCGCTTTTCCTCAGGCATAGAATGGCTTGGAGCGGAGGGCGGGTGTCCTCGGGCACAAGGAGCGGCGGGCACGCCGTGAAATTCAGGTATAATTCCCGCCGCTGCGTGGGAGAATCATAGTACAGCGTTACATATGACCTCAGAAAAGGCCGGTAACGCGTGCTATCCTTCCAGCGGAGTGTGAACGTATGTGGAAAACAGTGTGAAGCGAGGCGACATCTTCTACGCCGATTTAAGTCCGGTGGTAGGCAGTGAGCAGGGGGGCGTCCGGCCAGTGCTCATCGTGCAAAATGACACGGGCAATCGCCACAGTCCCACCGTGATTGCCGCGGCCATCACCTCTCAGACAGAGAAAGCCCGGCTGCCCACCCACATTTCCATTTCCCCCGTCAGCTGTGGGCTGCCCAAGGAGTCGGTAATCCTGTTGGAGCAGGTGCGTACTCTGGATAAGCGGCGGCTGCGGGAAAAAATGGGCCGGCTGGACGATGGGGTGATGCGTCAAGTGGACACCGCCATTGCCGTCAGCTTTGGCCTGCATCCGGAGACCATGGTGTAGAGATGAACGGGAGCTGCCCCCTACGGGCGGCTCTCCTACATAAGAACAAGAGGGCCAGGCCCGCAAGAGACAAAGGAGAATCGCTATGAAGAGACAACCCAAGTGGATCGCTCTGACCACGGCTATTACGATGGCTGTGTTGTGCGGCGGGGCGGCTCTGGCCGCCAGCGGGGATAAGAACGATCCCCTGGTGACGACAAGTTATCTGGAACAGACGGTGATTCCGGATGTGGTCAGCCAGGTGGAGACAAAGATGACTGCCCGTCAGGAGGAACTGTCCAAAGACTTGGCCAATCAGATTGCCCAGTACAAGCAGGATGTGGCTGGCGGTTCAGGCTCTGGCAGCAGCGCGTCCTATACATTGGTCACCCTCACCAGCGGCCAGACCATGGCGCTGGATGTGGGCTGTGAGGTCATGCTGCGAATCGGCACCGCCACAGTAAAAGCGGCCACCAGTCCGGCTTTGGTGGATATTTCCACAGGCGGGACCATTGAAAATGGGGCCTCTCTGACCAAAAACCATCTGTATATGTCCACGATAGCCGATCGGACGATCACTCCCACGGCAGCCACGGTGAAGCTGTTGGTGCGGGGCGGCTATTCAGTGAAATAAGGAAAAAAGCCGGCGGACTGTATCACAGTCCGCCGACTTTTTTTATCGTTTCATTCCAAAGCCCAGTCCAGCGCCGCATAGACCTCCCACAATATGAGTCAGGTGTGACACGTTATCCTGGGTTGTTATTCCATCTATGACCTCGCCACCCAGGTAGAGAATCACTACCAGGATGAGAGTCAGGGGGATGAAGCCCTCCCGCATACCGGCCAGAGAGGAGAGCACGATCAGCATAAATACGATCCCGCTGGCGCCCAGCAGTGCGGTCCCCGGGACGAAAAGAACCTGGACCAGCCCGGAGACCAGAGCGGTGACAAGGATGCACAGCAGCAGACGGCGGGAGCCGTACTTCTCCTCCAAGGGCGGCCCGATGACCAGGAAAAGCATCATGTTTCCCAGGTAGTGGGCATAGCCCGCGTGGCCCAGTACATGGCCCACCAGACGCACATAGGTCAGCGGGTCGGAGAGCGGGCTGCGGTAAACGCTGAACAAATGCCAGGTGGTCCAGCCCCCGGATACCCAGCCCAGGATCAGGGCGCCCAGAGAGGCCAGGGCAAAGGTGAGAACCACCGGGGAATTGTATTGAATACGCAAGGCCGGTTAGTGGTTCAATACCCGGACACGGATGACGCCATCAATGGACCGCAGCTCATCGGCCACCTGGTCAGTGATGCGGGTATTGACATCAACCAGAGTGTAGGCGTAGTCCTTCTTGGACTTGTTGGTCATGTTTTCCACGTTGATACCGTCGTCGGAGAGGGTGGACATGATCTGGGTGAGCATGGCGGGGACATTTTTGTGGATGATACACAGCCGGGCGGTGCCGCTCCAATCCTGAGAGACATTGGGGAGGTTCACGGAGTTTTTAATGTTGCCGTTGACCAGGTAATCCTGAAGCTGACGCACCGCCATAACAGCGCAGTTCTCCTCGCTCTCCGGGGTAGAGGCGCCCAGGTGGGGCAGGGCGATTACGTTTTTCACCGTGGCAATCCGATTGTTGGGGAAGTCGGTGACATACTTGGCAACCCGGCCCGATTCCAAAGCCTCGATCATGTCATCCTCGTTGACCAGGCCGCCCCGGGCCAAATTGAGTACCCGGACCTGTCCCTTCATCTTGGAGATGGCCTCGGCGTTAATAAAGTCCTTGGTGGAGCTGTTGTAGGGAATGTGGATGGTGACATAGTCGGAAACTCGGTAGAGCTCGTTGATATCCTTCACCACATGGACATGGCGGTCCAGACGCAGAGCGGCGTCCACCGAGAGGAAGGGGTCATAGCCGTATACATCCATGCCCAGATCCAGAGCAATGTTGCACACCAGAGCACCGATGGCACCCAGTCCGATGACACCCAGGGTCTTTTTGTAGATTTCCGGGCCCACAAAGGCGGACTTGCCCTTTTCCACTGCCTCGACCACATCCACCTTGGGGGTGTGGGCCTGCTCCTGCACCCAGTCTGCGCCGCCCAGTAGGTCACGGGAGGCAATCAGCATGGCGGCCACAACCAGTTCCTTTACGGCGTTGGCATTGGCTCCAGGGGTATTGAAGACGACGATACCGTGCTCGGAGCAGCGGTCGATGGGGATGTTGTTGGTGCCGGCGCCCGCCCGGGCAATGGCACGCAGGGCGTCGGGGAAGGGGTAGTCGTGCATGGGAGCGGAACGGACCAGAATGCCGTCCTCGTTCTCCAAGTCATCGCCCACCTGAAAACGGCTTTTATCCAAATGATCCAGACCGGTGCTGGAAATCTTATTCATTGTTTTGATACGATACATGTCTAATCCCTCTTTTCCAGAAAAGGGGCAAAGGCGGAAACAACCGGTTCCGCCTTTGGCCTATTTCAGTAATCGTAGCTTAGTTATTTTGGTCGAAGGCCTTAATGAAGTCGCACAGCTTTTCCACGCCTTCCACGGGCATGGCGTTGTAGATGCTGGCCCGCATTCCACCCACCTTGCGGTGGCCCTTCAGATTGACGAAGCCGGCCTGGGTGGCCTCCTGGACGAATTTAGCGTCCAGCTCTTCGCTGCCGGTGCGGAAGGTGACGTTCATTCCCGAGCGGGAGCCCTTCTCGGCGGCGCAGTGGAACAGGCGGGAGTTGTCCAGGGTATCGTAGAGCATGCCGGAGCGCAGCTGCTTCAGCTTCTCCATGCCGGCCAGACCGCCCTGCTCCTCCACCCAGTCCAGAGTCAGGCCCAGCATGTAGATACACCAGCAGGGCGGGGTGTTGTACATGGAGTCTTTCTCGATCATGGTCTTGTAACTCATAATGAGGGGGGTGTAGGGCAGCTCATGGCCGGCCAGCTCCTCCTTGATGATGACCACGGTCAGGCCCGCAGGGGCCATGTTCTTCTGGGCTCCGGCGTAGATGAGGCCAAACTTGGACACATCTACGGGCATGGACAGAATGTCGGAGGACATGTCGCACACCAGAGGGACGCTGCCCGTCTGAGGGACATAGCCCCATTCGGTGCCGTAAATGGTGTTGTTGGCGCAGTAGTAGAAGTAGCTGGCCTCCGGGTCCAGATCCAGCTGATCCTGGGTGGGGATGTAGGTATGATTTTTGTCCTCTGAGGAGGCGGCCACATGGACCTGGCCGTATTTTTGGGCCTCCTTGCAGGCAATGCTGGAGAAATTACCGGTGACGGCGTAGTCCGCTTTTCCGGTTTTTCCGATGAGGTTGAGGGGAATCATGGAAAACTGGCCGGAGGCCCCGGTCTGGAGAAACAGGATCTTGTAGCCCTCGGGCACATTCATGATCCGGCGCAGCTTAGACTGGGTCTCCTCAAAAATTTGGAGAAAGACCTTTGAGCGGTGACTCATCTCCATCACTGACATGCCGGAGCCCCGGTAGTTGGTGATTTCTGACCCGGCGCGCTCCAGTGCAGACAGAGGGAGCATAGACGGGCCGGCGGAGAAGTTGTAAACACGCTGGTCGCTCATTTGGGAGAACCCCTTTCAAAATAAAAATTGCCCCGCTCCGAAGGAAGGGACCGGGGCAATTTTTTATTATAGTGAAGAAAAAAGAGGGTGTCAATGGCCGGAGAGGGAAAAGAAACAGATTTTGCCATTTAAAATCGGTCAAAGAGCCTGAATGGAGAAGGAAAGCTGGAAGGATTGTGTCTGGCCATCCTTGGGGAATAGAAGATCGTCAGCTCGGATGTAGCCCTGCGCTTCCAAATCATAGGTTACCTGCCAGCCATCCACTTCCCAGGTGTAATGGCCGTTTTCAGCCTGGTTCAGCTCCCGGAGCACCTGTGTGGCGGGGGAGGAGGAGAGAAAGGAGCGGTGGCCCAGCAGGGCGTGGAGCAGGTAATTTATTTTTAGAAGGGGAATGGCTGGAATAGAGTCCTCGTCCTGGGTGTTTAGGGAGAAGGATATCCCGGTGACCAGGCCATCCTGGGATTGAATGGAGATGGGGACCGGATCTCCACCGAAAACGTTGAAAACGAAGGCGTTGGGATCGGTCTGGACCCAGGAACCGTCTGCCTGCAGACGGTAGGCGGGGGACTCGGGGGCGGCGTCAAAGAAGGAGAGGTGGTTATAGTTGTCGGCCAGCTGTTGGGGGGTGAGGGGACCGTGGTACCGGGGACCGGCAGCAAAGAGTTCAACCGCCATAGTCAGTCCAATGAAAGCCAGGTAGGTGCCCACCAGCCCGGCCACCCGCAGGGCGTGTCCCTTCTGCTCCCAGAAGGGGACCTTGCCGTTGGTGCCGTCGCTCCAGGCCTCATCCTCCAGGGCCCAGGGCTGCTCCACCCTGTGGCGGCAGCGCAGATAGGACAGGATGTTGGTAATTCCGCCAACCAGGGGCAGACGGAATCCCTCACCCTTGACCATCACGCCGAGAGTGCGCTGGCAGGCGTCGGGCAGGGAAAAGAAGCTGCCGTCCGACCGGGTCAGGCGCAGGCCCATGATCCATTTGCCTGGCGTGGAGCCCAGGAAGTGGAGACACAAGGTCTCCATGGCAAGCTCCAACCCCATGGCGGCAAAGGTATGAAAGCAGTTTTCCAATCCAGTGCGGCTGAGAATATTGGCTCGGAACATGAGGGCAAGGGCGGCGTTCCACAGAAAAAAGCACAGTCCAAAATCCACAGTCCGGGCCCAGAACCGCCGCCAGGGACAGGAAAAGCGCAGGTCGGAGACCTCCTCGGGGGGGCAAATGTCGGGAGAGAGGGGATAGCGGCCAGGGTCCAGCCCCATCCAGTCCACCCGGTCGGCCTGGAGCTGACGGCACAGGCGGATAGCCTGCTCCGTATCGCTCTGGTGCTTCATCAGCTCGGTCAGCCGCCGTTCCAGCAGGTAGTCCAGGGACAGCTCCCCAGTCTGGAGGGCGCGAATCTCCTCCAGGGAGCAGTCCAGCTGCCGCAGCAGCTTGATCTTCTCCAGCACAGCCAGGTCATCCTGGGAATAATCCCGGTAACCGTTATCTCCCCGGCTGGGATGGATCAGCCCCTGTGCCTCGTAAAAGCGGACATTGGCCCGGGGCAGTCCAGTGATGGTTTCAATTTCCTTAATGGTCATAGAGAGGGCCCCTTTCCGGATGGTATCTGGTTTCTTTACAGACATTGTAAGGGGTAAAGTCTCTTTACAGTCAAGAGGAATGGGAAACTTTTGTATTTTTATTATAGATTTCTTACGTCCTTTATGCAAGAAAAACCGCCTGGCAGGGCCAGACGGCAACCAATCGGATATCAATTCAGGATTATCTTAACGCCCACTGAACCATGAGTAGCAGTCCAAAGCCTGGAACACCCAATATGCCCAAAACCAGGGCGTTGACCAGATTGACGCCCAAAGTGACTCCGGTAAAGGAGCCGATCTGGGCGAACAGTGCCAGAGCGGCCAGTCCAACGGAAGAGCGCAGGATCAAACGGATGAGTTGAGCCAGGGGGCGGTGGAGGAGGAGCAGGGCGGCGCACAGGAGCAGGCAGGCCAATCCCCAGGCGGTGTAATCGGGCAGAGGCGTCATGGCGCGCCCTCCAGCTCCTTTACCCGGCGGAGCAGATAGTTGTAGCGGGCCTGTAGGGCGTTGATCTCAAACACGTAGGATTCAATGAGATCGCTGTCATTGGCGCTGTTGAAGCTGCCGTAGGCCTGGTTGATCAGGGTGCGGGTGTGGGCCAGGGAGGACATCAGTTCCCGGCGTTCCGCATCCCTGGGGCCGTCCGGACGCCGGAAAAAGAGGGTGCGGGCCGGTTCCGGCATAGGAATCACTCCTTTCACATGTAGCTTGGATGGTACCATTGTATGGATAGTCTGGACAAATATGCCACAGTTTAAACGGGAAAAAGAAAAATGGACTGCCCGGCTTTCCGGACAGTCCATTCAAGTAAAAAATAATTTGAGACAGAGGTTAGGACACTACCATGGTTTGGCAGAAGGTGCGCAGCACAACTGCCAGTTCGGCCCGGCTGATGCCGTTGCCCGGGCGGAGGGTGCTGTCACTGTAGCCGCTGAGCAGGCCGTTGGCTACCGCCCAACCCAGACCCTCCCGGGCCCAGGAGGAGGCGTTGACGCCGTCGGAAAAACCGATCAGAGATTGGGTACGGCTGGTGTCCAAACCGGCGTAGTTGGCGTACTGATAGAGCACCAGCGCCAGCTGTTCCCGGGTGAGGGGATTGTCTGGCAAGAAGCCGGCTCCGGAACCGCCCATCAGACCCTCCTGGGCACACCAGGCGACAGCCTGATAATACCAAGAGGAGGGGGCCACGTCAGAGAATCCCGGATCCTCTCCCTCTTGGCAGCCGCCCAAACGCCACAGGATCTGGGCCAGTTGAGCACGGGTCACGGTTCCGTTGGGGGAGAAGGTGTCCGCTCCGGTACCGAAGAAAAAGCCCTCTTCCAGGGCATACTCCACTGCATCGTAATACCAGGAACCGAAGGGGACATCGGAGGGAATGATCACAGAATCAAAAATCCGCAGGTAGTAGCTCAGCACATATTCCTCCTGGTCAGAGGAAGAAGGGTAGTGCAACGAGACCAGGTAAAGGACAGATTCCACTCCCGGCAGAGTTCCTCCCGCCTCGGGCAAGGTCTGGCCGCTGCCCTGGGTGTTGCGGGCCTTGAGCACTTCCTGCCCCCGGGCCAGTAGGGTGTCGGGAGAGAGAATGTAGGTCTGGCCGTTGGTCAGGGGATAAGTGGTTCCTTGCCAGGGGGAGAGCTGGCCGTCAGGGGTCATCACATCACATATGGAGTGGGTCTCTCCGTCCAGCATCTCGTAGACCCCGTCTTTGTTCAGATCAGTGAGGTAGTCGACCTCAACCCATACACCGTTGGCCTTTGGTTGAATGAAAAAGGAGGTGTCGCCCGCGACCCGGTTGATGTTGCAGCTGTAGCGAACGGCATCGTCCTTTTGGAAGGCTCCGGAGCTGTCAGTGCGGTAGAGCTCCACATGGAGTTCTATCTCCGGGGCATCAGAGGTCTCCGCGTCGATTAAAAATGAGGCAAAGCTCTCCGCCAGAGGGTCAGCCGCCTGGGCGGGAAGGACCAAAGAAACGGATAGGATGGCGGCCAGAGACAGGCACAGCCATCGGTTTAACTTTCCCATGAAAAGGCTCCTTTCAGTGAAAAATGAAACGATACGGTTGCTATTATACCCAAAAAATTGGGAAATAGCAAGTGCGGGTATAAAATGAGGGAAAATCGAAATGTAAACAAAATGAAAAAATGGTTGACAAATCTATAAGAGGTTTGTATACTGATAACGAAATACGGTTTACGATTACTGGCCACAGTATGGAGAACGCGTGAAAAGAAGAAGGGAGTTTGCCCCCATGGAAGCAAAGACGAAATATCAGGTATATCCTCTGGCGATGACGGCAGTAATGGCCGCAGTGACCTGTGTGCTGGGACCAATGTCAATTTCCGTAGGAGTCATTCCGGTCTCCTTTACCAATTTGGCCATATACCTCTCATTGTATATACTGGGCTGGAAGCGGGGCTCTATTAGCTACCTGGTTTATATGCTGATTGGCATGGTAGGCATGCCGGTATTTTCCGGCTATGCAGGAGGATTTGGAAAGCTGTTTGGACCTACAGGAGGGTATATTTTAGGCTTTTTACCCATGGCCATTATTGCTGGGTGGGTCATTGACCATAGCCGGAAGCCTTTGGTACAGCTGGCGGGGATGATTTTAGGAACCGCAGTATGCTACGCCTTTGGAACGGCTTGGTTCTGCGTCCAGGCGGGTTATACGGTGGGAGCAGCGTTGAGTTTGTGCGTATTTCCCTTTATCCCGGTGGATATAGCGAAAATGGTCATTGCTATGGGGTTGGGGACGGTCCTGCGCAGCCGTTTGGAGAAGGCGGGACTTCTAGCACGGTAAGGGAATAAAGAAAGGAAGGGGCTGTCTGAGAAAGACGGCCCCTTGTTTTGTGAGAGAAGTTATCGTATAATTGGAAAGGCAAAATTTTTTGGAATGATGCAATAAAACCTTCCTTTGGTGCATTACCAAAATGACAGGAGAAATGGACCATGCTGATCCTATTGGGAACCCAGACAATGGAACATGATCGGGCGGAAGAAAACCGGGAACTGGAGCGGATGCTTCTGGAAGTGGCTGCTGGAGAGCTGGAGGCCCTGGCACAGCTGTATGAACGCACTCGAACGGCAGTTTACGGCTTAGCACTCTCTTATGTGAAAAATGCCCACGATGCCCAGGATGTGACCCAGGATACCTTTGTCCGGGTTTGGGACAGCGCGCACCAGTATCGGCCCCAGGGGTCACCGATGGGCTGGCTGCTGACGGTGTGTCGGAATCTGGCGCTGATGAAGCTCAGACAAGGGGCCCGTCACGCAGATCTGGAAGAGGAAGAGTGGAATGCCATCCCGGCCCAGCAGGAGGGGCTGTCCGTGGAGGAACGGGAGCTGCTCCAGACAGCGCTGGGCCAGTTGGAGGAACAGGAGCGGCGGATTGTGATTCTGCATGCAGTCACTGGGCTGAAGCACCGGGAGATTTCCGCTTTGTTGGAGCTTCCACTTGCTACGGTGCTTTCAAAGTACCATAGAGCGCTGAAAAAGATGCGAGTATTTCTGAAAGGAGATGACACCCAATGACCGATCAGGAACTGGAACGACGGTTGGAACAGGCGCTGTCCCGCTGTGCCCCTGATGATCTGGAAGGGGTGCTCTCCCGTTGTCAGGCTAGGGCGGATCATGTGGTTCCCATTGCTGCTTACCGGCGGCCCAAGAGGATCCGAAACTGGATTGCAGCTTGTCTGGCCTTGGTGCTGGTGGGGGGCGGCGGAGGCATGTTTTATCAGCAGGCCTATGCGGTGACCTCTGTGGTGTCTCTGGATGTCAACCCCAGTATTGAACTGAAGGTAAACCGGCAGGAGAAGGTGCTGTCCTGTGCAGCACTAAACGAGGAAGCGGCGGCGATCCTCTCAGAGATGGGAGGAGGAGCGGATCTGAAGGGCACAAAGCTGGATGTGGCGGTAAATGCGATCGTAGGGGCTCTGGTGCGCCATGGATATTTGAGCAGCATCTCATCGGCCATTCTGATTTCCGTGGAGGACAACGATCAAAATCGGGCAGCCAAGTTGCAACAGGAGTTGACAGCCACTGTAGATGCGGTCCTTCAGGATCAGTCTGCTGGCGCGTCTGTGCTCAGTCAAACACTGCCTCAGGACGCCAGCTTAGAAGAGCTGGCGAAGGAGTATAATATTTCCACCGGAAAGGCCTCCTTGGTCAAGCAGGCGATTTCGCTGAATAGTTCTTTGGATTTTGAAGCGCTGGCGCAGTTGTCCGTAGAGGAACTGACCGATCTGGTGGAGACAGGAGCGCCGGGAATGCCCATCGGACTGTCTGCAGCGCAGCAAGCAGCAGAGGAGTACGCCGGTGTTTGGGGAAAAGAATCAGTAAGTGCCGAAGTGGACCCGGAACTGGATGAGCGGATTGCCCATTATGAGGTGGAATTGTACCACCCAACTTTAGGAGAATTTGAGTATATGGTAGACGCCTATACCGGAGAGATACTCATTGGACAAGCGAACATTTTGCAGAGCTCTCTCACAGAAAGCGGAGGAGGGAACACGTCTTCTTCTGGAAACAGTTCGTCAGGAAATCCGTCATCTCCCTCTACTTCGGGAAGCACACAGATAGGATCTGCCGGAGATATTGGCAGCGACAAAGCTAAGGCAGCTGCCTTCCAGCATGCGGGGGTGTCGGCATCTGAGGTCACACAGCTTAAGCTGGAGCGGGACGAGGATGATGGCCGCATTGAGTATGAGATAGAGTTTTGGGTGGGTGGTACGGAGTATGACTGCGTGGTAGATGCAGCCAGCGGATCGATACTCAAAATGGAACGGGAAGACCACGGCATACCGGAGCAAACAGGAGACATCGGCAGTGAAGAAGCAAAGACGGTGGCGCTCAACCATGCGGGAGTTTCGGAATCCGAGACCACAAAAATGAAGGTAGAGCTGGATGAGGATGATGGACGGTTACAGTATGAGGTGGAGTTTAAAGCAGGCGGGATGGAGTATGAATATACCATTGATGCCTCATCAGGAGCCGTGCTGGAGCACGAGTCTGATTGGGACGATTAAGGAATAACAAAAAAGCATCCCGGCGTAAAGCCGGGATGCTTTTTTATCGTCAGGAGTCGCTTTGTGCAGGAGTGGGGAATTGATCGTCCACCAATCGGGAGCTGGACAGGTTGACCTTCCGGTAATATAGCAGGGTCAAAGTGCTGCAAACCAGCCAGCCGGCAGGGTAACCCATAGCGATGGGGAGAACAGAGTTGGAAATAAAGTTGGCCATTACAAACAGGTAACATTGGCGGAACAGAACAAAGGAGAAGAGCATCAGGATCATAGGTGTGCGGCTGTTGCCAGCGCCCCGGAGCGCGGCAGAATAGACCTGGTTGATGCAGCACAACACATAAAATGGAGAAAGGAACCGGAGGAACAGGGTGCCGGACTGGATAACAGCGGGCTTCTGGTTAAAGAAGGACACCAAATAGGGAGCGGTGGGAATAACAATTGACGAGACAGCAATGGTAATAGTAATCGCCATAATACATGCCGTGCGGGTTCCTTTTTTGGCGCGATCTACCTGATTGATTCCCAAGTTTTGCCCCACAAAGGTTGTGGCAGCCAGAGCCAGAGATTGCATAGGTAGAACCATGAGCTGGTCAATTTTTGTATAGGCAGTCCAGCCGGACATGTAGTCGGCACCGAAGAAGTTGATGTAGGACTGAACAAAGACATTAGAAAATGCGGTAACTGCCAGTTGAAGGGCAGCGGGGATTCCTACACGAATGATTTTTCCCAGAATTGTCAATTGGACCTTCAAGTAGCGTAGCTGCAAACGAATCCAATTTTTTTCTTGGGAGAGGGTGAACAAGACCAAAGCGGCGGACATTCCCTGGGAAATAATAGTGGCGTAGGCCACGCCCTCTACGCCCATATGGAAGACCAGTACAAAGACCAAGTCTAAGATAATGTTTAGCACTGCGGAGACAACCAGAAAATAGAAGGGGCGTTTGGAATCACCTACGGCCCGTAAAATTCCGGAGCCCATATTATAAAGCATAAGCCCCATCATGCCTCCAAAGTAGATGGTCAGGTAGGAGGAGGAATCAGGAAATACCTCGGAGGGAGTGTTCATGAAGTGGAGCATAGTGGGGGTGATGGCGATGCCAAAGAGCGATAGCACGACACCCAGGACCAGAGTCATTACAATGGAGGTATGGACTGCGTCACGCACTTTGTCCGGCTGCTTGGCACCGTAATATTGGGAGATGACCACACCAGCACCGCTGGCCAGACCGGTAAAAAAGCCAATCAGGGTGTTGATAATGGGGCTGACCGTGCCCACAGCGGAAAAGGCTTCATTGCTGACATAATTGCCCACAACCCAGGTGTCTACCGTATTATAGAGCTGTTGAAATATATTCCCCGCTAACAGGGGTAGGGCAAACGCGATGAGGTGGTGGACCACATTGCCTTGGGTCATATCCACCTCATGGCCCTTGCCTGATGGGGGGGCAGATGGTTTGTGTTGAAGAATAGGCACGTTGTTTCTCTCTCTTTCCGGGCCACGTTTTCCCCGGAAGGGGAAAAAGAGGGCCGTACAGGAGGATCTGCACGGTCATGTGGTCAAATTTCTTTTATTCATTATAACAATCCAGAAAATAAAAGGCAATAGCATAAGCATGACAAGAAATAAAATTACATTTTGGACAAATGTCCTTAAAAATTGTCAGGCATCCAGGGAATCTGCCGCAAATCCATTGGGGCTGCGGTAGATTTTCTGGATGCCTGATGAAATAGATCATGTCTCCTCGTCAGGATCTGGACGAATATCCTGAGAAATACGGGGTGGTTCTTCAGAAGAGGTGGCCCCTTGCTGTGAGGTGGCAGCGCTGGAGGAGGGGGAATCTGGCTCGTCCTGGGCGGAGGAATCCGCTTGGGAGGTGCTGCTGTCAGAGGAGGAGTTGCCTGAGGATGCAGGAGTATCAGTGATTTGGGAGGAATCAGGGTTAGAAGAGATGGGCTCCTCGGGCTGGACGTTCTGAGCCGCATCGGAGGGGGCCTCGCCCTTCAAAACAGCCTGAACCACCCAACGGGTGGCATGTCCGTTGCCCGTGCAAGTGGACAAGGTGAGGATCCGGTCGTATATGGTGGGAGTGATTCCGGTGTCAATGACCGACTGAGAGAGGCAGTAGTCAATGAAACTCTGTTTGGAGGCATCGCTGGAGAAGCCCAGGCGGTAGGTGTCGCCCTCTACACTGACTTCGTAAGCGGCAAAGATCTCATAGCGGTGGCTGCCGTTGTCATCCGTGATGTACACATAGGGGTGGCTGGCCCAAAAGCTCTGCTTCTCAAAGCTCTTGAGAATGCCGAACATAGAGCTGTTATTCATTCGGTGTCCGTAGATAATGGTGTTAAAATCACTCAAGTCGCTGCTGTTTTGACACTCCATAAAGATGGCACCCACTGAATTGCGGGTTTTGCGCCAGGTGCGATTGAGGTAATATTCATTGTCCTCTCCCTGGACGAGAGGATAAGAAATTTTAGTGTCTGGAATAAGAATCCAACCTAAGATGTCGTCATTTACCTCCCGAAGGGCAGTAAAATCCATGTTTCGGAGGGCATCAGCATAGGGGTCCACGTAGACGGGCTCGGGGGTGCTGGAAGTGTCGGAACCGGAAGAAGAGGAAACGTCCACCTGGGGGAGGGTTGGAGCAGGGAGGGAGGAGAGGTCTGGCAAATCCACAAGGGCCTCGGCCTCTGCGTAGGTCTTATCTCCCTGGTCATATTGGAAAATCTGGTAGCCCACTCTTGCGGCGCATCCCAGGCAGATGACAGCCAGCAGCACCAAAAGAATTTTACGCACGGTCGGGTTCATGGAGGGACCCCTTTCTGATTATTTGTGTCTATTATAGCGGTTGAAGGGAGAAATAACAAGGGCCCGGACCAATGTCCGGGCCCTTGAGAGCGTTGCATTGAGGAGACGATTAGATCGCTTCGTCCTCTTTGCGTTTCTTGCCGGTGAGGGTCAGCCACACCAGGCCGATGCCGGAGACGGCCGCAGCCATGACCCAAACCATCAGGTTATCACCAGTGGCAGGGACGTCAGCCTTGGGCACATCCTCGTCAGGTAGTTCAGACAGAGGTACATCCTCGTCACCCAAATCCGTCACATCGCCGGGATCACTGGGGTCGGTGGGATCAGTGTCGGGCTTGTCGGTGGTAGGAGTTTCCTCGTCGTCCAGATTAGTGAACTCGTAGTACACGGTGAACACATAGGGATCGGAGCGGGTAGTGCCGTCCAGGTTAGCACTGTACTCAGAGTCGCCTACCAGATAGAAGTCATAGCCGTCGTGACGGACAGTATCGTTGGCCGTGAAGGAGTGGGTATTGCTGCCCTTGGTCTTCACAGAACCAGTGACTTCGTCGCTGTAGATCTCGTTGCCGTCTGCGTCGTAACCGGTGTACACGTAGTCGATGCGGTAATAATAGTTATCACCGCTGGGATCGGGATCGGAATCAGGATCGGGGTCAGGTTTTACCTCTTCGGTGCGCTCATACCACATGACCAGCTTGTAAGTGCCGGGGGTCTTGATTTCCAAGGAAATCACGTTACCGCTATTGTCTGCATCAAAGGTAAAGGTGTTGTCATCGTAATCCAGGGTTGCGGGAGGCGTAATGGTAGCGGTGCTGCCCCCGGCAATAGGAGTGGACTGCTGGTAAATAAATTCGCCTTCCACCTTGTCGGCAGAGCCATCAGAGTAGTGGGTGACGTAGTTGACCACTACATAGTAGGAATACTTGTCAGAGTCCTTGTAGGTATTGGTAATGTTGTAATTATCTTCCGCCTTACCGCCGGAAACGGTGAAGTAGTGGTCGCCGTGCTTGACGGTGCCGGTGGCATCCACGCCCCACTCCTTAACCTCATAGCGGATTTCGTGGCCATCGCCCTCATTGGCTAGGGCATACTTGGGCAGATTCTCGAAGGTGTAGCTCCACTTGCCGTTAGAATCGGGGGTCACCTTAATGGGGTTGGTGACACCAGGGATCAAGACGGGAGCGCCGTTTTCAGTGTAGAGATCCACATAGATAGAATCGGGAGTCTTGCCCTCAGCGTTAACCCACAGCTTCTCACCGGAGATGGAGATGTACTCCTGCTCCACGGTGTTGGTGAAGACATAGGAGCTGCCCAGCTTCTGACCATTAGCGGTGTAGTTGGTGCCGCCGATGGTAATGTCCTGATCACCGGTGCCGGCAGAAACAGCGGTGTTGTTGTCGCCCAGCTCCTTTACCTCGTAGGTGTAGGCGTTGCCGTTGGCGTCATACTTGGGCTGCTCAGAGAAGAGACCGGACCAGACGGTTTCATTGCTCATGACAGCAACCATATTCTCACCGGAGATGGTCTCGATCAGAGAGCCGTTCTGGTACAGGCCAAAGGCTACATCGGCGGTAGCGGGACCGATCCAGACCTTGTTGACAGAGTACTGCACTGAGGCAGAACCGCCGTCAGAGGTGCGGGTGTTGGTGATGTCACTGCCGGTGTAGTTGACCTTGTAGGTGTAGTCGCCATAGGTGATGCTGCCATCGTTGACCACGGGAGTATCGCCATCCATCTCCTTCACGGTGTAGGTGATGGTGGTGTTGCCTACTTCGGTCCAGTTAGAATAAACGGGCAGATTCTCAAAGGAGTACAGCCACTTGCCTTCAGCATTGGGGGAAACGGGTTTGGTTGCCACGAGGGTGTCGTTGGCATAGAGACCCACGGTGATGCTGGCGGGCCGGTTGGCGGTGCTGTTGCCGTCGTTCCAGATCTTCTGGCCGGAGACCTTGGTGAACTGCTGGTTGAAGGCGTTGGCAAAGGCAACGGTGTAGTCGCCGGTGGGGTTCTGGTTGGCATCCAGGACAGGGGTTAGGGTTCCGCCGGAGACGTTATAGCCGTTCACAGTAACTTCGGAGACGGTGTAAGCGATCGCGGCTCCCTGGCTGTCGTACTTGGGCAGCGAGTTCTGGGAAGCGGCCCAGCCGTTTTCCTCATTCAGGGTCAAGGGGTAGGTCTTGCCATCGCCGGAGATGGTCACGCTGACGCTTGCGGGCTTGTTAGCCTGAGCGGCAAAACCGGTCCAGGTGATGCCAGTGCTCGTGTTCCAAGTCTTGGAGACATCGATGGCGAAGTACTTTTGAACCAGCTTATTGGTGAGGGTGAAGGCAAAGTCATAGCCGTCCACGGAGGTGGCAGCCACCTCGCCGGTCTGGTAAGCGGTCAGGTCGCCGCTCTCGCTCACGTCGCTGACAGTGTAGGAAATGGCCTTGCCGCTGTCATCGAAGCGGGGCAGAGTGAACTCAGCCACCCAAGCAGCAATTTCACCGTTTTGGTCGGGAGTGCCGTCCAGTGTCACGGTCTCGCCGGCCACGGTCACGTCGATGGAGGCGGGACGAGTCTTGTCGCCGTTGGCGCCGTCCATCCAGACCTTCTCCACCCGGACCTTCACGGTGTCGCTGGAATTATCCAGAGAGTTGGTGACGGTGAGGGTGTTCTGGTCATACTCCACGGAGTACACCACATCCTTGCCGTCCAGCTTCATTTTGCTGCTGTCCACACCCTTCTCGGAGACGGTGT
Organism: Flavonifractor sp. An100; assembly: GCF_002161175.1. GTDB lineage: Bacteria > Bacillota > Clostridia > Oscillospirales > Oscillospiraceae > Lawsonibacter. The sequence goes on from NZ_NFMA01000002.1 coordinate 108,841, forward strand.
AAATGATCTCCTTGCCGGTAGTGGTGTTGTACTTGGGAACGGGTTCGAGAGTCTGCTTAGTGACGGAGTCGGTCTCATAGAACTCGTTTTTGGCAAAGGGGATCTCATAGCTCTGGCCGTTGCCGGAGAGGATGAGGACGATCTCGTCGGGGCGGGTGTCGGAGGAGTTGCTGTCGTCCTCCCAGACCTTGGTGACCTCAACGTACTCGCATTCGTTGATATCAGAGATGGTATTGGTGAAATTGTTGCCGTCCTGAGTGGGGGTATAGCCGGAGACGGCCTCCTCCTGAACGGTATAGGTCAGTACACTTTTATCCATGGAGTAACCGGCAGCTTTCAGGGCAGCCAGCACACCAGTGGTGTCCCGGGCGTCTTCCACGGCGAACTTGGGCAGGCCGGTCCAGGAGTAACCCCAGCCGTTAGCGCTGGTGACGGTCTTGGAGGCCACCTTAACGGTACCCACCATCAGGTTGACAGTGATGCTGTCAGGACGAGTGCTGTTCTCATCGTCGCCGTCCACCCAGGTCTTCTGGCCGCTCAGGGACTCGGTGTACTGCTGGACGGGGGTGTTGGTGATGGTGTAAGAGTTCTGGTCTGTGGCGACGGTAAAGGTAGTGCCGTCCAGCACAATGGTGCCGGAGGTTACCCACTTGGAACCGTCCTTCTCGGCGATGGTATAGGTAATGGGCTCATCACCGGAGTAGGTGTCCACAGTGACCTTCTGGCTCCAGCCGTTGCTGCTGTTCAGCTTGATCTCCTGCTTGAGGGTATGGTTGGCGAACAGGCCCACAGTCACTTCAGTGCGGTACCGTTCATCCAGTCCACCCCAATCCTTGATGATGGTGAGTTCCTTGGTGTCAGTGATCTGGTTGGTCAGAGTAACGGCAAGGTTGTTGCCGTCAGGAGTGACCGTGCCGCCGCTGGTCAGCTTGTAGCTGGTGCTGGGAACTTCAGAGACAGTATAGGAGATGGGTTTTCCGGTCTCCTGGTCCACAGTGGGCAGGTCCTTGATCGTGGCGGTCCATTCTGTCGCTTTTAAGTCGCCGGTAATGGTATGAGTGTTCTCATAGACAACATCAGTGGTGCCATCATTCAGAGTGATGGTACCCTTAACTACCAGAGCGATGCTGGTGACATTGGCACCCTGAGAGCTGGGCAGCCAGGTCTTGGTGACCTTCAGATCCTTGCTCTGGGGATCCAGCTTGTTGAGGAAAAGGTCGCCGTCAAAAATATATCCATTCTCGTTGTCGGCGGTAATCTTGCCGTCCGGATTGGCAACATTGGCATTCCCCCAAGAGACATTGACGGTGTACTCCTTGTCAGAGACCAGATAGTTATCATCGGCAGTGTCGGTCTCCTTCAGAACATAGGTGTGGCCGGAGGGGACGTTGCTGAGGATGACCATTCCGGTACCGTAGGAAGAGGAAATGCTCCGACTGCTCTGAACGCCGCAGGAGCAGTCAGAGGCGTGGGTCAGCGTGAAGGTAGCGTTGATATTCTTGTCGTGGTCTTCAAAAGCCGCCTTCTCAAAGGACAGGGAGCCGAACAGGGCGTGGACCTGGGGTACATTGAAATAGGCCTCCCGGACCTCAGTGTCCAGTTCCCCTTCGCTGTTATGCAGGGCATAGACCAGCTTGGTCGCTCCGTTGGTCAGGTAGTCAGACCCAACGGAACAGGCGAGAGAATCGAGCTTTACCCGGTAAGTAATGCTGTAAGTGTAGTAAGTGTGATCTTGCCATTGGAAGTAGATTCCGTTCTATGAGTGAAGGTGTTGTCCTTCAAGAGATTCCAGTTGATGGTACTCGTCTTCTGGTCATAGCCCAAATAGGCGGTTCCAAATTCGCTGCAAGTGACAGAATCGGGAATCATGACGCCGGAAATGGGGTCGGTCACGCGCCAAGCCTCGGTGGCAACTTCGATCCGCTTGACGATGTTTTCAAACTGGATCTTCAGCTCCGAACTGTTGGATGCGGAGAAATATTGATCCACAGCCGGATTGTAGTAGCCATACTCATAAAGGTTGTTATTCTTTGCGGTATCTTTATCCCACAAGACTTTACGGGCGGTGGTACGCTCGTAATCTGGATAATCTGACAAATTTTCTGTTCCAAATCCGATAGTATAGAGGGTCATGCCACTGTGGACGCTCTTCAGATTCGTTGCCTCGGCCTGAGTGCGGGAAACCACAGAATCACTGGAGATGCCATTATGATTACTATAGGATCTGTTTGCGGCACCGTCAGACATAAAAATAGTATATTTGCCGTTGTCTGCATAGGAGGTGGGGTCGGAAATGAGCAAGTCGTTCCACTGGGAGATGGCGCCCCGGAAACCGGCCTGGCAGTTGGTGGCGCCACAGTTGGTGGATGGATCGTTTAAATAATCATACCGCAGGCTGTGCTGGTCCCCTTGGCCGGTATACCGATAGCCTGCGTAATCTTCGCACACCACCGCATAGGATTCATAGGTGCTTTTGGCGTAGATTCCGCTGGTGGTCCAGTCACACAGCACGGCCCAGTTCGGACCGGAGTAATACGAACCAAAAGGATAAACTGGGTTGCTGCCGCCATATATCACGATGGAAACCTGGTTTTTGGTGTTGCCGGCAGGGAGCAGGGAGTCGATAAATGCGCTGGCAGCTTCCTTCAACGCGGTCCAACGCGTGTCGCTAAGGCTCCAGCCGCGTTGCTCAGGCGATTTTCCGTCAGTGGTGTCATCCATGCTGGTGGATACATCGAAGACCAGTACCACATTGGCGCCGCCCACCTCTGTGAACTCTTCCAGAGTTTCAGAAGTGGTGACCTCCAAAGTGATATCGAAAGTGTTTTCCTCGTTGGGGACACCGGCGATACGCTTGGTCAGGGTCACTCCGTCACTGGTCGTTTTGGTGGGAGTTGTGACCTCTGTACCGGTCTGTAAACCGGTTTCGTCGTCAAAGGTGGCGTAGAGAAATTCTCCGCTGTTGGTTTGCTTGATTTGTTCATTGCTGTTGTGGCTGCCGCTTCCGGCGAAGGCCCCGATCTGTACCAGGCTCAGGGTCATGACCATGGCCAGGAAGAGGGAGAGCCCTCTGCGTCCCCGTTCTTTCAGGGACATGGGTTTGCGAGAGAGTCGTTTGTGTGCCATCATTTCGTTCTCCTTTCAACATTTGAACATTGGGAAGATCGAAATACTGGCGGCCGGGCTGGCATGGCGAGCATTCGCTTTAGCCCCCTGGCTTTGCGTCCCGGCGTTTCCGCCGGTTTGCCGTTTCAGATATTTCTGACGTGTGCGGCCCAGCCGCGTGGGGAGGAATGTGGAAGGCCTTGGGTCTGACAGACCCAAGTAAAAAGCAGCTAGCTGCTTCTTATGGCGGATTCCTGACCGGACAGAGCACTGTCCATGAGGAAAATGAGCTCCAAAACACTGCGGAAACTCTGTTCCCGTCCGGCCTCCAGCCAAGTAATTGAGCCTTGCCAGCTGGAGTTCTGACGGAAGATGATCCGCAGTGCAAAGGTTGCCAACGCGCCTTCCTGCTGCTTAAGGGTAGGGGAAATGACTGCATTTGTGGGGGGAGGAGGAGCAAAAGCCCGGACTGCGGTAAAGGATTGGGGCAGATTCATGGTATCAAGAGTTTGCTCCATTTTGAGAAGAAATTGGGTTAAGCTCTGAAACACGGCGCCATCTTTCAGATATGGGTTGTAAAACCGCCCGGATAACACGCCCTGCTCATAGCTGTCAATGCAGACGATGGTGGTGCGATACTCGTTGCCGCATATCCTGTTTTGCATGCGGGAAATCCCCTCCTTTCCTGATGGTATGCTAGTAGTATATCATGCGGCGGTTACAAGAGTGGTTACATTTGAAGCAAGATGATTCAAAAGTGAAAAAAATATTAGCTAAATTTACAACTTTAAAATTGTTTGAATTTAACAAAAAGAAACAGCCGCCCAAAGGGCGGCTGTTATCAAAGAAGTTTACGGCGCAGTTGATCTGCATTGCTGGCGTAACTCAGGGCCGTTTCCGCTGAAATCTGTTTTTGACGATAGAGATTCAAAATGGACTGGTCCATGGAAATCATACCTTCTGCGCTGCCTGCGGCGATGGCGTTGTCAACCTGGTGGCTTTTGCTGTCCCGAATTAGACTTCGGATCGCGCTGTTCATGTGCATGATCTCATAGGCGGGGACCATGCCTCCGTTTTGGTCGGGCAAAAGCTGTTGGGAGACCACCGTATGGAGCACAGTGCTCAGTTGGATTCGGATTTGGCCTTGCTGGGCAGGGGGGAAGGTGTCAATGATTCGGTCAATGGTATTGACGGTTCCCTTGGTGTGGAGCGTGGCAATGACCAGGTGGCCGGTTTCTGCGGCGGTCATGGCGGTGCGGATGGTTTCGTGGTCACGCATCTCGCCCAGCAAAATGACGTCCGGAGCCTGGCGCAGGCAGGAGCGGAGGGCGGATAAATAGTCATGGGTGTCGATGGCAATTTCCCGCTGGCTGATAATGCTCTGTTGGTCCCGGTGCAGAAATTCGATGGGGTCCTCCAAGGTAATGATGTGACAGTTCCGGGTGCGGTTGATGCGGTCAATGATGCAGGCCTGGGTGGTGGATTTTCCGCTTCCGGCAGTGCCGGTAACCAGGATCATGCCGTGGGTGACGTTGGCCAGCTCCATGACCTGAGGAGGAATGTGGAGAGACTGCCAATCCGGGATTTCAAATGCCACTACGCGGACGACAGCGGCCAGAGAGCCACGCTGGCGGTAGGCGTTGACACGAAAGCGAGCCAGACCGGACACAGCGAAGGAGAAATCATCGTCGCCGGAGCTTAAATAGTTATCCATAGGCCGGTTGGCCAGCTGGTAAATGGAAGAAATCAGCTCCTGGGTCTGGGGAGGGAAGACTTTTTCTTCGGAAATAGGACGAATCCGTCCATCCTGCTTCTCGCTTACCGGGCCGCCAGCTACAATAAATAGGTCGGAAGCGTGGTCGGATACGGCCCGCTGCAACAGTTCAATTAGTTCTGCCATACTGTGGCCTCCTTTGTTTTTGTGGTGTGGATAGAGGTCATTCCCCATCCCAGACCGCCAAATCATCGTCCGGCTGCCATTCGGCAGTCGATACTGCTTGCCAGCGTAAAATTTGGTAGGAGATTCCATCTAGCTCCACAGCAACCTCAAGGGCTTGTGTATCAGAGATGGGACAGGAGTAGGTGTAAATACCGTTTTGTTCCTGAACCCCTTGGGGTCGTTCTCCCTGCCGCAGCTGAGCGAGAATTTGTTCGGCCTGACAGTCGGCTTGATAATAGTCGGAAACAGCCTGGACAGCTGCGTCGGCCAGGCGCTGGTTGGCTTGGACACCGGACAGAGCCAACAGAGCGAAGATCGTCAGACACAAAACTGCGAAAATAACCAATAGAGAGCTACCGCCCACCACCGGGGGAGAAAAGGTCTCCTTTTTACCCATGGTCCGCCACCTCCTGCCAGGATACAGGGAGGGAGAACAGGAGTTTTTCTCCCTGCGTCACCTGAATGAGGGCAGATCCCAGAAGGGGAGTGGGGGAATCCTGTAGGGATGCCTGAAGCTGATAGACGGCTTCTTCCTGGCTGATCTGCCAGTCGGTTCCGTAGGAGATGGACCATACCTCCTCCGTACAGGTGCCGCCCATGCGAGAGGCAGCCTGGGACAGTGATCCGCGCACCTGCTTTAACGTTTCGGCGGCACATTCCGCCTGTAGCACAGCTTGGTCACGGACCTCATTGAACCGGGAAATCTGGTCAGATAGAGCAAATACACGCAGGCAAAGGGCGGCAGCCAGGGCAAATACCAATATCATAATGCCCTGTTCCATTAAAGCCAAAGGGGCTTTACTTTTCATGCCAACTCTCCTCCTTCCCCGCGAATATACAAGGTGAGTGAAAGGGGAAGCTGGTCGGGAAGAGAGAAAACCGCGGTCAAAAAGCTATCTTCCAGTTCCAAGGAAAGCTGTTGAAGGGGGAGAACCTGTTCACCGTCTTCGGGAGAAAAGTCTCCGTCAGCGCTAGTAAACAGCTCCCGCAGCCACCCATCCCAGCAGTAAATGCGGGTGAGGTAGAGCTCTCCATCAATTTCCTGAGAAAAAATGAGGGCATCTCCATCTCCAAAATAGTCCACAGAAATAGAATCCGGAGAGGCGGCCTGCCGTACCTTGGTGGCCAGATATTGCGTACAGGTCCGTTGCTGGTAGGCCAGCTGATCCCTGGTAGTGAGTCGCTGGTAAGCAGAAGCGCCTGTCAGCAGTACCGAGAGAACGCAGGCGGCAAATACGCCAAAGAGCAGCAGGGCAAACAGACTCTCCATGTGGGAATGATTCCAATGTCGTTGCTTCATGATCCCTTTTCCAGAACCGTGATGTCGGGCATCAGGTTCGATCCAAAAATTTCGTAAAATACAACATAGCGGCTCTCATCAATTTGAAGGCCGTAGTGCTCTTCTAAATAATCCAGGGTAGGAGGATAGATTCCCTCGGCAGCATAGCATGCCACAGCAGAGCGCCGGACGGACTCCTCCAGCTGCTGCCGTCCCTCCTCCCCACGGCTGCTGTCCAGGTTGGACAGGGCGGTAAAGAAAAGCAGCAGCACACATAGCGCGCCCAACGGGAGCAGCAGTCCCCAGAAGGAGAAGCGGGATAATCGTTTTTTCATAGGCTCACCCAATGGCGGTCATGATGTGCATCAAAGGCAACATCACGGACAGGAGAATCAGGCCCACCAATATGGAGGTGAGAATGACTAGGGCTGGCTCCACTTGATTGACCCGCCCCTCTAAAGCAAATTCACTTTCCTCTGACAGCCGCGCAGCAATCTGTTCCATCACCTGATCCCCGTTCCCGCTGCGAAGACCCAGCTCTAAAAGGTGGCACTCGCTGGCAGGCAGAACCCCGGACTCCCGCATGGCCTGGGCCAGAGGAAGTCCTTCCTCCAGGCGGTGCAGACAGTCCTGGCACCGGGCCTGGGCGGTTGGGACTCCGCTAAGAAGTGTACTGGAGAGAGAGATCGACTCCTCCAGAGGTAGTCCGCTGCTCAATCCCATCGAAAAGGACTGGGCAAAACGGGCGTCATTCATGCGCCGGGATACCCCACGGTCACCTAATGTACGTCTCCAGAGGGAAAGAATCCGGGTACGGACAGTACCCGAGGCAGCAAATAGGGCCAGGAATAGGACAAGGAAAACCAGAAGCACACACAAAATAGGCATGATTTGGTCAAGAGCCTGTCCCAAGGCATACAGCCCGCCAGCAATACCGGTCAGTCGGCCGCCTAGGTAGGAATAGACCTCATTGAACACAGGCAATACCCGTACCAGAAGGACCACAATTACGGAGAGCATGATCAGTAAAAGAATAGCGGGATAGAGTAGAGCGGCCCTCAGTCTGCGGTCCAACCTGGCCCGACGGTCATAGTGGTCAGCCAGAGCCGACAGTGCCTCCTCCGTACGCCCGGAGCGCTCGCCTACCTCAATGAGTGTACACACATAATCAGGAAAGTGCCCTGATTCCCGGATCACCACGGCAAGGGACTGGCCCTCGTCCATTTGAAGGGCCATTTGGGACAGCAATTCCCGGAGTTTCAGATCGGATTCCTGTTCAGTTAGCAGCGTCAAGCCATCTGCGGTGCTCACACCGGAGTGGAGAAGCAGGGCCAGGCCGCGGCAAAAGGTACCGATTTGAAGATTGGAGAAGCCTTCTTGTTTCATAGTGTCTCCTAACGTAAAACGGTCCGGATCATCAGACCGAGATAAAAATGGGCTTGCAGCATTTGCTGCAAGCCCATTTTAAAACATTTCTTCCATCAGGTAAAGGGGAAAATCAACTCAATAGAAATACTTGGCAGAATAATTTTTCCCGTCACCAATATAGGCCATGATGGATTGGCTCTGCTTGCCCGAGGAGGCAAAGGTGGGGTCCATTCGCTGCCAGGAGGTGCCGTCAAAGTAGATAGCGCCGTCAACCCAGCCGGTGGTGTCGGACCAGACACTGATCCAAGCGTGATAGGCGGAACCGGCGTAGCCCACCACCAACTTGCAGGGGACGTTTTGACTGCGGAGCATGCCGGTCATCAAAGCGGCATAATCAAAGCAGATGCCGGTTTTATTGGCCAAAACTGTGTCAAGAACGGGAAGATAACCGCTCTGGACGGTGGCAGCCAGCTGCTTGTCATAGGTGAGATTGGTCACCACATAGTTGTACACGGCTTCCACCTTTTTCAGCGGATCACTGATTCCCTTGGTCAGTTCTGCGGCCTTGGCCACCGTATTGGGGGCGGAGGCATAATCCACATACTGATTGGGACGGAGGAAGGGAGCAAACTCATCGGTAAGGGCAACTGTGCAGGATACGGATAGGACAGCGGCGTACTTGGTCCCCTCAATATTTTCGTAGACAATGAATTGATAGGCACCGTTGCCATCAGAGAGGGGGAAGGTTTCCCACTGTCCCGCAGTCAGATTATAGGTGTAGGTAGTGGTGGGGCCCTTGACCTGTGCCTTCAGCCGCTTGGAGGTGGAAGCGGTGTACTGGACCATCACGTAACCGTCCTTGGTGTTGGAGTAGTCGATGACGGCCTTATCATTTTTCTTGGTGAGGGTACCTGAAGCCACAGGGGTAAGATCGGAAGGAATAGCGGCCGGGGTAGCGGCTAAAGCAACCGCCTCGTCCTCCAAAACCACATCTCCTAAAGAGACCTCATCCACGTAGGAAGGTGTCTGCTCCGCGGACGTGCTGCCCTGGCTGGAGGAGGCAGAACTAGAAGAGGACAGGGAAGAGGTAGAGGAGCTTGAAATCTGAGCACATCCTGACAGCAGAACAGCAGCCAGGGCAAAGGATAAGCAACGATAAAAAATCCGGTTCATAGAGTTCAACTCCAGTCGGTATAAAGTAAAGAATAAACGGAACGAGTGTAAAATCATTCCGGCACATGCAGGAAGGTAAAATAACCTAGACTCAGTATAGCACAAATTTTACCGGAAAGAAAGGAGAATTTTTAAATTCACAAAAAACATACAAAATGAATGAAAATACGTAACCAAAGAAGGGAGATATTGTAAAAGAAAAGAATTTAACGTTGCAAATTTCGTGCACATATGGTATTTTGATAATGACTACCATTATACCCATCTTATGTTAGGAGAGGGAGGTGTGGAATATGAGTAGTGAGGGGTTACAGATTCGGATGCTGGGCAGTTTTTCCCTTGAACAGGGCGGCCGAGTGATTAACGATGGGGATAACCGATCTCGGAAGGTCTGGCTATTGTTGGCCTACATGATTTACTGCCGAAACCGGACCATCTCCCAGGAAGAACTGGTGAACCTTTTGTGGGGCGAGGAAGAGAGAAGCTCCAACCCGCTGAATGCATTAAAGACCATGTTCCACCGTGTGCGTACGATGCTGAACCAGTTGGGAGAGTCAGCTGGACATGATCTGATTGTTCGCCGAGGCGGAAACTATAGCTGGAATACGGATATTCCTGCCACGGTAGATGTAGAGCAATTTGATGCGCTGTGTCGGACCGGCGGAAGTGAGATCGACGAAAATAAGCGTCTGGAACAGTACCGCAAAGCGCTGGAGCTGTACCAGGGGGATTTCCTCAGCAAGCTGTCCTCTGAGCCTTGGGTGGTGCCCATTGCTGCATATTTCCATAACTTATACACACAGGTGGTCCAAGAAACGCTGCCGCTGTTGGAAGGACTTGGAAAGAGAGAAGAGGCCGTTCAGCTGTGCCGGCAAGCTCTGGAGGTAGAGCCCTATGAGGAGTCGTTCTATCGTCATTTGATGCGCAATCTGTTGGACCTGGGAGATCAGCGGGGTGCAGTGAGCATTTATGAAGAGATGAGCGAACTGTTCTTCACTAATTTCGGTGTCATGCCCTCGGATGATATTCGGGCGTTATACCGGGAGGCTATGAGAACGGTCAACGACCGGGCTATCCCGCTGGGAGAGGTGCAGGAACAGCTTCGGGAGCCGGACCCGGCCAGCGGAGCCATGATGTGTGACTACGACTTTTTCCGGATGCTCTACCAGATGGAGGCTCGCTTTATCTCGCGCAGCGGCGACGCCATTCATATTGGCTTGATTTCGGTCCATGGGGAGGATGGAGCGGAGCTATCCAAACGGAGCCTGGACCGAGTGATGGAGAATTTAAGGGAACTGATCCGGATCAGCCTGCGGCGGGGAGATGTGGCTGCCCAGTGCAGCGTATCTCAATACATCCTGATGCTGCCCCAGGCGAACTATGAAAATAGCTGTATGGTATGTGAACGAATTACCAAGGCATTTTTTCGTCAGTATCCCCATTCGCCAGCCCGGCTTCGCTACTGTGTTCAGCCCTTGGAGCCGCTAAAATAAGGAACCTTTTTCAAAAGGGGACGTCTGTATATACAGACGTCCCCTTTTCCATGGCATCAATCAGTGGTTAGCCAAGGCGTAGATGGCCCGGATATCCTCTCGCTGTAGGACCTGGAAGGAGCCGATGGTGCGCTGTCCGTAATAGGTGCAGCGGACGGCCAGCTCGTCCAAAACGTCTTCAGACTGGATGCCGCAGCTCAGCTCGGACAGGCAGGTGGGCATTCCAATGGAGTGGAAATAGTCCTTGGTGGCCTGGATTGCCTCCAGAGCCAAAGTCTCGTCGTCCTTCCCGGAAGGATCAAGCCCCCATACCTGAACGCCGAATTTGGCAAAGCGGGCGGGATTGGTGTGGTAGCAGTAGCGGGCCCAGCTATCCCAGACTGCCGATAGGGAGGCGCCATGAGCTACATCGAACATGGCGCTGAGCTCATGACCCAGCTGGTGGGGGGCAAAGTCTACAATGTTTCCCAATCCAGTCAGACCGTTGTGAGACAGGGATCCTGCCCACATCAGCTCGCTCATGGCCTGGTAATCTCCGGGCTTCTCCACTGCCCGTGTTCCATTGCGGATGACACAGCGCAGAAGTCCCTGGGCGAGCTCATCGGTCAGATCGTTGGAGGTGATGGGGTTAAAATAGCGGTCCATGGTGTGCATCATGATGTCCACAATGCCGCAAGTCACCTGATAGGGGGGGAGGGTGGCGGTGAGCTGAGGATTGAGTAGGGCAAAGGCGGGTCGGTGGGAGGGACAACTCAGTCCCCGTTTTTCCAAGGTATCGTCGTTGGTGAGTACGGCAGAGTCGCTGCTCTCGCTTCCGGCAGCGGGGATGGTGAGTACCACACCAACAGGAAGGGCTTTCGTTACGGGAATTTTCTTCAGCCAAAATTCCCAGATATCGGTCTGGGGATTGGCTGCGCCGTCCGCGATGGCCTTTGCAGTATCAATCACACTGCCTCCGCCGATGGCCAGCAGAAAGTCTGCGCCGAAGGAGAGAGCCTGTTCGACTCCCTTACGGGCCAGAGAGAGACGGGGATTAGGCTGTACACCGCCCAAGGTTTGATAGGCCAGGCCTGCTTGGGTCAGGGAAGCCAGAACACGGTCTAGAAGTCCGCTTTTGACCGCGCTATGTCCTCCGTAGACCACCAGAATTTTTGTGGCGCCCCGGGCTGCGGCCAACTCACCGCAACGAGATTCACAGTTGGGACCAAAATACATGTGGGTCGGGGAATAAAATTCAAATATCTGCATGGTAGTTCCTCCTTTATAATCGGTAGCCAGGCTTTTATGTATGAAAAATATGGTTACGAGGATGAGGAATTCAGTGGCGCAGCCTGCTCTTCCAGCCATTGAGTTAGCTGGCCGAGTCCCTCTTCAGACAAAGGGAAAGAGGCGGTGGCAATCACTTGGCTGAGTTCCTTGCACAAGGGGCCGGGCCAGAGCTCGGCCTGAAGGACTGGATCAGGGGTGGTGGGCTGCTCTTCCTGTTGGGGAGGAGTGACCGGTTGGATGAAAAAACGGGCATTTCCCTTGCTGCCATACCAGGTGTTTCCATTTTTCCAAAACAATAGGGTAGGAATCAAAATTTCGTTCAAGATGTTCGCTCCTGTTCTACAAAAGGTCAATTTTCGTCCTGGGCCCAGTGGAGGCTGCGTCCAACCGCTTTGTGCCAGCCCCGGAGAAGGTCAGTTCGAGTGGTTTCCTCCATATTGGGAGTATACCGCTGCTCCAGTGTCCGCAGGGCACGCAGCTCATCCAAATCGCGCCATACCCCTGTGGCTAGGCCGGCCAGATAGGCCGCGCCTAGAGCGGTTGTCTCACGGATGGCGGGGCGGAGTACGGGCTTATTTAATATGTCTGCCTGGAACTGCATCAGGAAGCGGTCGCGGCTGGCCCCGCCGTCTGCGTTGAGGGCTGACAGGGGAATGCCAGTGTCCTTCTGCATAGCCTGGACCAAATCCCACACCTGGTAGGCAATGGATTCCTGAGCGGCACGGATGATATGTTCCCGAGTGGTGCCCCGGGTCAGCCCCATTAACGAGCCCCGGGCGTACATGTCCCAATGGGGAGCCCCCAGTCCGGTAAAGGCGGGAACCAGATAGACGCCCCCGGTGTCTGGCACTTTAGAGGCGTAATATTCCGCATCCCGGGCTTCCGTGATAAAACGAAGCTCGTCCCGCAGCCATTGAATTACCGCCCCGCCCACAAAGACAGAGCCCTCCAAAGCGTATTGAACCTGTCCATTTCGACCCACCGCAATGGTAGAGAGCAGGCCGTTTTGGCTGCGGTAGAGTTCGGTGCCCGTGTTCATGAGCAAAAAACAGCCCGTGCCGTAAGTATTTTTGGCCTCGCCAGGATTAAAACAGGTCTGGCCAAATAGAGCAGCTTGCTGGTCGCCGGCGATACCGGCAATGGGGACCTCCACGCCCTGAAGATTGACAGTTCCGTAAACGGAGCTGGAGTCCACCACCTGAGGGAGCATCTCCATAGGGATATCTAGGGTGCGGCAGATCCGGCGGTCCCAGCACAGATTGCGGATATCATAGAGCATAGTGCGGCTGGCGTTGGTGTAGTCGGTGATATGTACCTTTCCTCCGGTGAGCTTCCACACCAGCCAGGAGTCCACAGTGCCGAAAAGCAGGTCCCCTGCCTCGGCCTTTGATCTGGCGTCGGGAACGTGGTCTAAAATCCACTTTAGCTTGGTGGCCGAAAAATAAGCGTCAATGAGCAGACCTGTGTGTTCTTTGATATACTCGGTCAATTCCTGGTCGGCCTTTAGCTCTTCACACAGGGAGGCGGTCCTCCGGCATTGCCAGACGATGGCATTGCAGATGGGACGTCCGGTGTGCCGGTCCCATACCACAGTAGTTTCTCGCTGGTTGGTGATACCAATGGCGGCGATTTCTTCTGGGGAGACGCCGGTTTGGGCCAGAACCTCGGTTAAAACAGAGTATTGACTGGACCAGATTTCCATGGGGTCGTGCTCCACCCAGCCTGGTTGTGGGTAATATTGAGTAAATTCCCGCTGAGCCAGACCTAAAATGGTCTGTTGGCGGTCAAATAGGATACAGCGGCTGCTAGTGGTGCCCTGATCCAAAGCGATCACGTATTGCTTCATGGGTACAGCCCCTTCCATGGCAGTGATTGTAGTATCTGTATTATGACAGAAAGGGGGAGCGGTGTAAAGAGGAACCCATATGGAGTACAGCGCATAGGATGGAGCGTGGCACAGCCACATTAATAACGATCTGCATGTGCGGAAGGAGCGTTTATGAAACAATATTTTACTTCCGGGCAGGATAGATGGCGCAGGGAAGGAATTGTGGCCTATCTGAATGGTGGAGACGGGTGTTGTCCACCGCCGTCACCGCCACCCCATCCCTGTCCGCCCCCCTGCCCACCACCCTGTCCGCCAGGGGTAGGTCCTACTGGTCCCACCGGACCCCAGGGGATTCCCGGTCCTGATGGGGCAACTGGCCCTACAGGTCCCCAAGGCATTCCTGGGCCTGTAGGACCTACTGGTCCAACAGGAGCCACCGGCGCAGCGGGCGCAACCGGCCCCACCGGTCCCATGGGAGCTACCGGCGCAACGGGAGCCACTGGACCGACTGGTCCAACAGGAGCGACTGGGGCGCAGGGGGCAGTTGGACCCGTGGGAGCCACGGCTGCATGCCAGAGGACGCAACCAAAACGTAGTTTCTTAAAATATTGTTAAAAATGTTAAAACCAAACCTTAATATTTTGACTTTTTTGCTCAGAGGTACTATACTAACAGATAAGAATCACAGCACTATGAACGAATCTGCGTGCAAGCCAAATGAGTTGAGAAAAGAAGGCTGGGAAAGACGGCTAGAAATAGCGGTCCATACACACAAGGAGGAGCGAGAGAATGAAAAAAACGTTGCGAAATGTTGCGGCATTGGCACTGGGTGCCGGTATGCTCGTAATGAATGTAGCGGCGGCCAGTACGGTCTTTGCAGATGTTCCCCGCAGTCACTGGGCGTATCAGCATGTTACCCGGGCTGCAGAGGAGGGGTTAGTCTCCGGCATGGGGAATGGCGTATATGGAGTCGATAATAAACTCTCCAATGCGGAATTTTCTGCCATGATTTGTGGGCTGTTTTATTCCAATGAGGTAAAGGAACAGGGATCTTCTGGTGATTGGTGGAGGCCCTATCTAGAGGCAGCCTATCAGCGGGGAGCTTTGAGTGGTACAACTGCTGGGGCAGAGCGTGGCAAACAGCAAAAGTGGACAAGCTCTGTGGCAAATGCCCAGATAAACCGGTATGATATGGCCCAAATCATCATGAACATCTCCGATGACCAGGACTGGGAGGCACCCACTCTAAACGAGATGGCCATTGCGGTGACCCAGATTGCAGACTGGAAAAATATTCCGGCCAAATATCAAACTGCGGTGACAGTGGCCTATGCAAAGGGCTACCTGGGCGGTATGGATGACAAAGGAACCTTCATGGGTGACAGCAGCATGACCAGAGGCCAGGCGGCGGTGGTGCTGTGCAATCTGTTAGATGCGAAAAACGAAGTGGATGCGCCTGTCTACACCAATACCACAAAATTGGTCAATGGGAAAACGCCCACCCGGGAGAACGTCTATAACGCACTGCTGGATCTGAAGGACGAGTTTGGCCAGAATGATACCTGGGATACCAGCCGGGAGTATACTTCTGAGGAACTGGGGTCTGGAGAAGGTAGCCAGGGCTTTGCCTATATGCTCAGCGACCGGGTGTTTGGAGCGATGGAGGCGACCAAGCAGTCGGATATTGACCGGATGAAGCCGGGCGATGTGGTATACCTGCGCGATGAGCAGGCATATGCGGTAGTGCTTACCGTAGATGGGAATGACTTCACCTATGTTACCTGCAATTCAAAGGGCGTCATTACCTGGCGCGGAAGCGGTTACCTGGATGAATTGACCAGCCGGGATACCATCTACACCCGCTATACTGCTGCGGTCACCGATGAGTTGGCCAATGGGGACAGCATTACCGAGCGGAACGTGAAGAGCGCTCTGGCTGACCTGGAGGACGATTATTCCGACGGCGACGTGTGGAATATGGACTGGAAATACCGCTCCAATGTGATGGGCAGCCTATATGGCAGCGAGGCATTTGTCTGGACCATCAGCGATGAGGTGTTTGGGGAGCTGGAAGTGACGGAGCATCGCAAGGCGGAGGATTTACGGCCGGGCGACGTGGTCCACTTAGATGATTATGATGAGTATGTGGTGGTTCTCGATGTGGAGGACGACGCCTTTACCTATCTGGGAGTAACCAGCAAGGGAAGCATCTACTGGGACGGCTATGAGAAGCTGGACGGTCTGGACCGGGACGATACCATCTATACCCGTTATCCCGAGGATAGCAGTTCTTCTTCCTCCAGTGGGGATGAGGAACTGACCAATGGGAAATCAGTGACGGAAAAGAATGTAATGGCCCTGCTGGAGGATCTGATGGAGGACTATGAGCAGGGAGACGAGTGGGATGAGCGCTATACTTCCCGCGTGCTGGGAACAGCCAGTGGCAGTGAGGGCTTTGTTTACCTTATCAGCGATGAGATTTTTGGCAACCTGGACGTGGACGAACTCACCCGTACCTCTCAGCTACAGGCTGGGGACCTGATCGATTATAGCTATGAAGGGGATTATGTCATCGTAGTAAAAGTGGATGATGAGACTGGGCGGTTTGTTTACGCTGGAGTGAATGACAAGGGAAAGATTTACTGGAATTACAGCGCTCCGGTTGATGGCCTTTCCAGTAAGGACACTATTTATACCCGGTATCCTGATTACACATCCTCTTCAGATAAGGATGAGGATGACGACACGCTGACCAATGGTAAAAGTGTGACAGAGAAGAATGTGGCGTCTTTGTTGGAGGACCTAATGGAGGACTATGAGCAGGGAGACGAGTGGGATGTGGATGAGCGGTATAGCTCCGATGTCCTTGGCTCTGCCCGTGGAAGTGAAGCCTTTGTTTACTTCATCAGCGACGAGGTATTTGGGGATCTGGACGTGGATGACCATGACGATCCCTCGGAGCTGCGCATAGGTGATATCATTGACTACGACTACGAAGAGGAATATGTGCTGGTCGTGGACATCGATGGAGATGAGTTCACTTACGCAGGGATTTCGTCTAGTGGAAAAATTTACTGGAATCGGTATGGGTATCTGGATGAACTTGGTCGGTATGACACGATCTATACCCGTTATCCGGGCAGCAGTTCCTCCAATCGGGATGAGGATACTCTGACCAATGGGAAGGACGCGACCGAGCGGAATGTGGCCAATTTGCTGTCTGACCTGCGGGACGATTATCAAACAGGCGATGAGTGGACTGATCGTTACAGCTCGGATGTGTTGGGAACCGGCCGTGGCAGCCAGGCATTTGTATATTTTCTAAGTGATGAGATCTTTGGTGATTTGGATGTGTGGGAGCACAGCCGTCCAACCAACGCTATGGTAGGTGACGTCATTTATCTGAGCAAGTTTGACGAATACGCTATGGTGGTAGATCTGGACGAAGATGGCCTGACCTACGCTGGAGTGGACAACGACGATGAAATCTTCTGGAATGCCTACATCTCCTTTAACAATTTAAGTAGTAAGGATACCGTTTATACTCGTTATCCCTGATCGGATTAGTTAAGAAAACCGCTGGCGGACATTGTGTCCGCCAGCGGTTTTTTTACATATCCCGCACATGCCTGACATAACTTTAGTCAGGAAGGGAGGTGGGGACGTGAAAGAACATGTGCAGTTAGAAGATCAAAATCAGGAAGCTTGGTTTCTATGGAGGAAGTTGCGGGTGAAATTGGTATACGTAAACCAAAAAGATTGGGAGCAAGAAATTAGGCGTCTGCGCGGCCAAACGGATTGAAACAGGATCATCTCTGGAATGTGGCAGTTTACATCCGGTTGTCCCGGGAAGATGGAAATGATGAGAGCCTGAGTGTGGAAAATCAACGCAAAATTATTGGAACATTTTTGGAGGAATCGTTTCAGGGAGCCTGGACCTTGGCGGGGGAATTTGTAGACGATGGAGTGACAGGAACAGGAGCGGAACGTCCGGGCTTTCAGCGGATGCTGCGGGCTATAGAGGAAGGGAGGGTAAATTGTGTCGTGTGTAAAACACTGTCCCGCGCATTCCGTAATTATGCAGATCAGGGTTATTTTTTGGAGTCCTATTTTCCACGGTTTGGGGTGCGATTTATTTCGTTGGGCGGGCCGGCCGTGGATAGCTATTTGCGGCCAGAAGCCATCTGTGGATATGAGGTGCCCATCAGTGGGATTATGAACGACCGCTATGCCTGCCGCACCTCGGCAGACGTGCGAAATACGTTGAATATGAAGCGGCGCAGAGGAGAGTTTATAGGCGCTTTTGCCCCATATGGGTATCAAAAGGATATGAATTGCAAAGGAAAGCTGGTGATCGATAAGACGGCAGCAGAGGTGGTTCGGAACATTTTCTTATGGAGAGCAGAGAATGTAAGTTGCCAGGAAATTGCCCGGCGCCTTAATTTTCAAGGAATCCTGGCCCCTTCTGCCTATAAACGGCAATCTGGTCTGCGTTATCAAAATCCAAAGTTAGAAGCTAGCCGTGGCCTTTGGTCAGCCCGGACTATCTCGCAGATACTAAATAATCCGGTATACATTGGGACGATGGTACAGGGGAGACAGAGGGTGGTCAGCTACAAAATCCATGATAGGAAAGCGGTTGGGCCGGAAGAGTGGTTTGTTGTAGAGCATACGCATCCGCCAATTGTAGATCGGGAACTGTTTGATCAGGTGAACAGCTTAGTTCAAGGGAAGGTTAAAGGAAAGAACAGCAGTCAGACTCGCCACTTGTTATCAGGTTTGGTATACTGTGGACATTGCGGGCAACGGATGGGAAGAAAGACAGCTAAAGGCCATAGCTATTTTGCCTGCCGGAGAAGAGAAGGTATGGAGTGTCCCGGCAGTTCGATTCGGGAGGATCAGCTGGAGGAGCTGATTTGTGGACTGTGGGAGAAGTTAGAAGAGCAAGATAAAGGGAACTATTCTGTCCAAAGGACACAAGAGGAACAGCTTTTGAGACAGAAACAAAAGGAGTTAGAACGGTTAAAGAGAATTGGGGATACCCTGTATTTGGATTGGAGAACGCAGGTCATTTCCGATGAGGAATATGGGAGGGTACGCCAGCGGTGGAAGGAGCGTGTCCAGAAGCTGGAGTGTTGGTGCGAGCAGCAGGGAATATACGGGCAGGAGGAAGTAAAAAAACAACCTGATATATTAGAGCGATCCAATTTGGTCCGATTTGTCCGGGGGATTGTGATAGGTCAGAAAGGAGAGGTGGCGCTTTATCTGTGCGCTCAAAATGAGAGAAGGGAGGGGAGTAATTGAGCTGGGTTGTGCTACTGTAGCATGCAGCCACAGGCCCCACCGGCGCAACCGGCCCCACGGGAGCTACTGGCGCAGCGGGTGGCACCGGCCCCACTGGTCCCACGGGAGCTACCGGCGCAGCGGGAGCCACCGGCCCCACTGGTCCCACGGGAGCTACCGGCGCAGCGGGAGCCACCGGTCCCACTGGCCCCACAGGAGCCACCGGCGCAGCGGGAGCCACCGGTCCCACTGGCCCCACCGGCCCCACTGGCCCCACGGGACCTACTGGCCCTGCTGGGGATACAGGCGAAGCAGGTACCCCGGCTACTTTGGCGGTTGGTACTGTAACTACAGGTGATCCGGGCACCAATGCTGAGGTGACTAACTCAGGCACCAGTCAAAATGCGGTGTTTGATTTTACGATTCCCAGAGGGGCAACGGGCAGCAGTGCCCCCGTATCTTTGCTTTCGGCCTATTCTACCCCGCCTCAGCCTGGGGCTTCTGGCGACCCTGTGCTGTTTGATAAGAATGGACTGTCCTATGGCAGTGATGTTTCCCATACGGCGGGGAGCGGCACAGTAACGTTACAGACACCAGGTGTGTATACGATTGCATTCCATGGGAATGTGGCTCCTGGAGCAGGTTCTGAATTCCCACTGAGTATTACCTTGAACTTAATGCAGGACGGCTCCACAGTACCAGGGGGATCGGTACTGCATACCTTTAATAACAGTTCGGATACGGCAAATTTAGCGTTTTCAGTGCCAGTGCAAGTTACAAATGCACCTTCAACATTAGAGGTTGAGGGGAGCGGAGGAAACTATTTATATAGTGCAGTTGCTCTAACGGCCTATCGTTTGGGGGATATTCCCAGCGGGTCCTGAGCAGGAAAACGTACGAGGAGGGGGTGAAATTCACTCTCTCCTTTTTGTTTAATGGATGCGTAAGGGAAAGGGGTATGGGGCATTGCGTGTAGTTGTGTATGGGATTTGCAAAAATGAAGAGCAGTTTGTAGACCGGTGGATGGATTCCATGTCCGAGGCAGACCAGGTAGTCGTATTGGACACAGGCTCCACCGATGCAACAGTGGAAAAGCTGCGTCAGCGGGGGGCCAGTGTAACAGTAGAAGTCATTACACCCTGGCGCTTTGATACGGCCCGGAACCGCTCTCTGGAGCTAGTGCCTGAGGATGCGGAGATCTGTGTTTGCACAGATTTGGATGAGGTGTTTCATCCGGGTTGGCGGAAGGAGTTAGAGCAGGTATGGGAAGAAGGGGCAGGTCAGGCCACATATCGTTATACCTGGTCTTTCAATCCCGATGGATCAGAGGGAGTTGTGTTCTGGTATGAAAAAATCCATGCCAGATGGGGCTATCGGTGGGTCCATCCGGTCCATGAAGTGCTTGCTTGGGTAGGAGAGGGGCGCCCGGGTCCCACGGTGGTGGCGGACGGAGTGCAGCTGGATCACCATCCAGATCCCACCAAATCCAGGGGGCAATATCTGGCGTTGCTGGAGTTGTCGGTAGCGGAGGACCCGGAGGATGACCGGAATGTCCATTATCTGGGGCGGGAGTATATGTTCCGAGAACGATGGGACGACTGTATCGCTACTCTGAAGCGGCATCTTTCCATGCCAAAATCCACGTGGAAGGACGAACGAGCGGCCTCCATGCGGTACATTGCCAAGGCGTATTTGGGGAAAGGGAACCAGCAGCAGGCACAAGACTGGTATCTAAGGGCTATCGCGGAGGCTCCCTATCTGCGGGAGCCATGGATGGACTTAGCTGAGTTGCTTTATGAGCAAGAGGAGTGGGATGGGGTACTGTATATGACTGGGCGGGCCCTTTCTATCACCCATCGTCCCCGGACCTATATTTGCGAAGCTGCCCCGTGGGGCAGCCTGCCCCACGACCTACGGTGCATCGCCTTTTACCACACGGGGCGAAGGCAGCAGGCCCTGGAGGAGGCACGGAAGGCCCTGGCTCTGGAGCCGGGAAATGAGCGACTGCGAGGCAATGTGGAGCTTTTGGAACAGGAAATGGAAACAGCGGTCCACCCCTGATGGGGCGGGCCGCTGTCAACGGTTTCAGCCGGGCAAGCCGTACAATTAAAATTCCCAGTCCGCCGGATCGCTGGAGAGAACCTTGTCCTCAGGATACTCCAACGCTCCATTTCTCACGATATAGCCAGGGGCATCCTGAGCTATATAGGAGCGGCCATATTGGTCGGTGAGCAGGGCGGCAAAGTCAATCTGATCCCCCTCCTCCACCTCCAATTGGGTGGCAGGGAGAACGAAGTAGTCGGCCGGCGTGTCCGGGAGGGATTTCAAGCTGCTGGGGATTTGGTCGGTAGGCTCCAGCCAGCACACCAGCTTGTGGTTGCGGAAAAGCCCCACTTTCCTGCTTTCCCATTGGGACTGCTCCAGGTCGGCGTTTGTGGCAGGCACATAGGGGTTAGAGTGGGCCAAAATGGCGGTGGTTTCCGGGAGCTGCAATAACCCGGGCTCATCCTTCTGTTTGCCGGGAAAAACGGTTTCCACACAACTCAGAAAGGCCGTGGGAAAGGAATCAGTGTATAGGTCCTGGTATTGATCCAAGATTTGAGTCTCCCGCACTCCATCACGGAGGAAAACGATGGAGATGGTAATGGAGTCGGTGAGAGGACAGGTGACCTCGGCAGTCAGGGTTTGGTCATGGACCTCTCCCTGGGACTCCACCGTTTGGACGGTTTCCCCGGTGCTTTCCACCAGAAACATAACCTCCGTGCCCTGGAAATAGGTCTTGGGGACTGCCCGGAGGTGAAAGGTGACGGTGTTGGCCCGCAGATCACTTCCGGCAATTTGGGTGGAGTAGTCGGCCAGGAGACTGTTTTGGGCCTTGAGGATATCCTCCACCCGTCCGGTGAGGGAATCGATCTGACTGTCCACCGAGTAGGTGATGTTATCAATGGAATTGGACAGGCTGTCATATTGCTGCTGGGACCGGTCTATTTTACCGTTGAGAGTAAAGACCGAGGCGACGATGATGCCGCACAGCACAAAGAGGATGGGTACCGGCCATCTCTCCCAGGGGGACGAGGGCTTTTGATGGAGTTTTTCTTCCACCAACTGCTCCACCTGCTCCTGGGTCAGAGAGAAGGGATTTTCTTGCTGATAGCGCCGTAAAATTTCTTCCACCAGCCGGCGCTGTGCTTCCGTGAACGTCTCGCCATCTGCGTTAGAGGAGTCCTTCTCCACGCCCAACAGCCAACCTACATTTACTTGAAAAAGCCGGGCCATGGCCACCAGCTTGTCAATTTCCGGCAGAGAGGCGTCGCTCTCCCATTTATAGATGGACTGCCGGGAGACCCCCAATAATTCTCCCAGCCGCTCCTGCGAGAGCTCCCGTTCCTTTCGTTTGGCCGCAATGCGCTGGCCTGTCGTCATGAAAGACCACCTCCTGATGGAGAGATGGTAACACAGATGGGAAAGAACGTCCACCCATCCCTGGTTTTGAATCTGCTAACCAGCGGTTTACATGGAAAGAAAACCTTACTCTCCCAATGGATTTCAAATGGAATGGTAAAAATTTAGCTCTAATCAGACATAATGATATTTGCCGCGCTTTCCCACCAGAAAACAAAGGGATACCATCAAGGCAGTCACCTCGGCGGCCACAATGGCCAGCCAGATTCCATCCACACCCAGCACGGCGGGGAGGAGAAGAACCGCTGCGGTTTGAAAGAGCAGGGTACGCAGGAAAGAGATCAGGGCGGAGACCAGCCCATCATTGAGTGCGGTAAAGAAGGCAGAGGCAAAAATGTTAAAGCCTACGAACAGGAAGGAGATGGAGTACAGGCGCAGTCCCCGGGCAGTGAGGTCCAGTAATTGGACGTCGTAGCCCACAAAGATGGTGGCCAGGGGGGTGGCTAGAGCCAAAGCGATCCCGGTAAGCAGAATGCCGCCGCCGCCCACCAGTGTGAGACTTTTGCGGAAAAGTCCCTTTAGCTCCTGGTGATGAGCAGCCCCGTAATGATAGCCGATGATGGGAGCGCTACCGATGGAATATCCAAGAAAAATGGAGATAAAGATAAAGTTCACATACATAATGACTCCGTAGGCGGCTACCCCATCCTCTCCCACCATGCGCAGCAGCTGGAAATTGTAAAGGATGTTTACCAGGGACAGGGAGAGGTTGGTCATCAGTTCCGAGGAGCCATTGGAACAGGTTTTCCAAAGAGCACGGAGGTCCAGCTTGGCCCGGGTCAGGCGGAGCAGGCTGGAATTACGGGGATGGGAGAAGTAGAGCAGAGGGACCATTCCGCCCACCGCCTGACTGAATGCGGTGGCAATGGCTGCTCCGGCCAATCCCCAGGGGAGAATCGCCACAAAAAGAAAGTCCAGTACCATATTGGTCACTCCGGCCGCTACGGTGACGGCCAGACCCAAATGGGGCTTTTCCGCAGTGACAAAAAAGCTCTGAAACACATTTTGCAGCATGTACAAGGTCTGAGCGACTAGAATGATCCGTCCATACAGCACGCAGTCCTCCAGCATGGAGCCCGAAGCGCCCAGTGCGGCGGCAATGGGGCGCAGCCAGATGAGACCCACCACGGTAAACAGCACGCCGGCGACAATGGTCACATAGATGAGCATGGAAAATAGGGCATTGGCCCGCTCCCGCTTTCCCCAGCCCAGGGTGACGGCCACCAGGGCACTGCCGCCTGTGCCGATCATAAAGCCCAGAGCGCCCAGTCCCATGAGAACGGGCATGATGAGGTTGACAGCGGCAAAGGAGGTCTTACCCACAAAATTGGATACAAACAGTCCGTCTACCACCCCGTAGATGGAGGTAAAAATCATCATAAGGATGGAGGGAAACACAAATCGAAGCAGCCGCCCCACGGTGAAGTGGTCGGAAAGTTGAATCTTCATGGTAACGCTCCTTCCAGGGCAAAAAACCGCGCCCGGTCTCTCTTTGGGAGAGAACCGAACGCGGTTTCCTGATGATCTGAGATCCAGGGACACGCTGCTGTCAAGGGTTATCTTCTACCAAGTCCCGAAAGCCAAAGACATACGCCTGAGTCAGGCGAAACAGCTCCTGCTGCTGTTCCAGAGGAATTTGGGAAAAGGCCTGTTGCTCCATCTGGGCCACCGGAGCAATTTTATCCCGAACCACCCGCTTCCCCTCGTCAGTGAGGAATATGTGGGTGTCCCGCCCCTTTCCAGAGGTCAGACGGATCAGCCCCTCTCGCTCCAGCTTCCGGATGGAGGAGTTAATGGTCTGCTTACTGATAAAGGAAAAGTTGCAGATATCTTTTTGTAGGCAGCCGTCTCCTGTCATACACAGGGTGTAGAGAATGTCAAAGGCACTGTCGGACAGGCCCGCACGGCGGGCCAGTTCGTGGTAGAGATCGTCCATTTCCTTGAACAGACGGTTATACTCCCGCAGCAGCTGAGATTGGACAGGGATCATGGTGCCACACCCCACAGTCTGATTTCATACTTGCTGCGAGAGCCAGTATAGTATGATTTCATACTCATGTCAAGCCCTCGTTTCCCCGTGAACCGTTTTGATTAAGAAGAAAGGTGCAGATTTCCTCTTGAGAGGCCTGGAGCGAGCCCTGTACAAAGTCCGGCTTTCCGCCGCCTCGGCCCTGGAGGGCCTGGTTCATGGTCTTGGTAAAGGCCCGCAGATCACCTCCACGTTCGCCCATGGCATATTTGTATCCGCTCTCCTCTGAGCCGGAGAAACAGGCGCACCGGCCGGAGCAGGTCTGAAGCAGGGCATCACACAGACGGCGCAGACTGTCAGGGGAAAGACCCTCCTCAAAGAGAACCACATCCTGCTCACCGGCATGTTCCTGGGCCAGGGCAGCAAAATGCCGTTCCTCCATGGTGAGGACCCGGGATTTCAGGGCGGTGTTCTCCTCCAGCAGCCGCTGTACGGCTGTTCCCGTCTCAAAGACCTTGGCGGAGAGGAGGGTGGAGACCTGGTGATTTTGGTCCATCACATGGTTGATGTAGTTCATCGCCCGGCCACCGCACACCAGTTCAATGCGCACGCCCTCCCGGAACTTCTGCACCGATAGCAGCTTTACCAGTCCCACCTGACCCGAGGAGGAGACGTGGGTGCCGCAGCAGGCGCAGGTGTCGGCTCCGGGGAAGGATACAATGCGTACCCGGCCGGACAGGGCCTTTTTGCTGCGGTACTCCAGTACCTCCAACTCCTGCGGGGAGGGGAAGGTGATGGAGATGGGGTGGTCCTCCCAGATATAGCGGTTGGCCTGTCCCTCCAGCCAGCGCAGCTGGTCCTCGTCCAGCACCACGTTCAGGTCGATGGTGATCACGTCCGCCCCCATATGGAAGCCCACATTGTCGCAGCCGAAGGCGGCGTGGGCCAGACCGGAGACGATGTGCTCCCCGGAGTGGTGCTGCATCAGGTCGAAGCGCCGCTCCCAGTCAATGGCCCCCTCTACACAGGTGCCGGGGGTCAGGGGAGCGTCGCAGGTGTGGACCACCCGCCCATCCCGCTCGTGGACCTCCAGCACCCGGACACCGCCCAGGGTGCCCAGGTCGTAGGGTTGTCCGCCTCCCTCGGGGTAGAAGGCGGTCTGGTCCAGCAGGATATCAAAGCCCTTTTTGCTGGGGGTGCAGGACTCCACCTGGGCGGAGAATGTAGTCAGATATGGGTTTTCCTCATATAGCTTTTCCATCGGTAATACCTCTAATCCTCATTTGCATTGATCATAATTGAAATCAGCCGATTCCGCCGTCTACCACAGCACCCAGAATCAGTACGGCCAGAGTCACGCCGCAGAACAGGTACTTAGCCATAGGATAGAACCAGGAACCCAGAGGCTTACTTCTGGCCAGGTTGACCTGTTCCAGTACATAGTCCTTGCCGCATACCCAGAAGAACATGATGCCGGCCAGCAGAGCACCCAGGGGGCAGATGTAGATGGAGCACACATCCATCCACTGAGAGACAATGGGGGCGATGACCAGCCCCACACCAATGCCCACGACCCCAATCACGGCTACCGCCGCCGGGCGCTTGAGGTGGAACAGCTCCTGAAGGGTGGCAGTAGGGGCCTCATAGAGGTTGATGAGGGAGGTTAGGGCGGCAAAGACAACGGCCAAGAAGAAAATGGCCAGGATGACGTCCCCTCCGGGGATGTCCTTCAGCACATTGGGGAGGAAAATGAACATTAGGCCCGGGCCGCTGTTGTTCAACTGCTGCCCGGCCACCGCCATAGCGGGAATGATGACCAGAGCGGCCAATAGGGCGGCACAGGTATCGAAAATAGCCACCATTTTGGCGTCAGCGGGAATGTCCGAATCCTTGCTCAGGTAGGAGCCGTAGATCAGGGTGCCGTTGCCTGCGATGGACAGGGAAAAGAAGGCCTGTCCCAGGGCGTAGACCCAGACCATGGGGTCCAACAGTCCCTCGGGCTTGAGCACAAAGATGTACTGGTAACCGGCGGCGGAACCAGGGACCGTAACCAGATATACAGCCAGACCAATGAAGAGGAGGTAGAACAGAGGGGTCATTACTTTATTGGCCTTCTCGATTCCCCGGCCGATTCCGAAGATCATGATGGCGATGGTGGCCGCCATAGCAAGCAGCTGCCACAGGGTGTTGCTGGTGGCGGTGGCTCCAAAAAGGGAATTGAAGGCATCCAGATCCGACAGACCGGACAGGGAGCCGGTGAAGGACAGGGCGGTATACTTAAAAATCCAGCCGGTGACCACCGAGTAGCCAATAGCCATAGCTAGGGAGCCCAACACCGGGATGAGACCCAGCAGGCGTCCGGGCCGCTGGGTGCCAAAGTGCATCTGGGTGGCCGCACCGAAGGCATCAATGGGGCCGGAGCGGGTAGCCCGGCCAAAGGCCATTTCCCCGATCACCCCAGTGGAGCCGATGATGAACACAAAGATCAGGTAGGGGATGAGAAAGGTAGCCCCTCCATATTTGGAAATGCGGGCGGGGAAGAGCCAGATGTTGCCCATTCCCACAGCGGAGCCAATGCAGGCCAGGATAAAGCCCCATTTGGAGCCCCAGGAATCCCGCTTCGTGCTGTGTGCCATAAAACCAATCACGCCTCTCTTGTTTGAACCGGCACCTTGCCGTGTACCAGTAAGCATACCATATTCCAGGAAAAAAGCAAAGGGGTGTATCCTTTTATAAAAGAGAAAAAGGGGGAGGGAGGATGAGAATAGGGGGAAAGGGAGGGGGCTATACTAAAATCTGGAAAGAGGTGAGGATATGCGCATACCCAAGCATATCGGAGTGATCCCCGACGGAAACCGGCGCTGGGCCAAGGAAGCGGGACTGGAGAAAAAGGAGGGCTATGCCCACGGGTTGGCCCCCGGGCTGGAGGTGCTGCGTCTGGCCCGGCAGGCGGGGGTGGAGGAGCTGACCTATTACGGCTTTACCACCGACAACTGCGGGCGGCCCGCCGAACAGGTGGAGGCTTTTTCCCGGGCCTGTGTGGAGGCAGTGGAACTGATTGCGGCCGAACCGGTGTCCCTGCTGGTGGTGGGCAATACCAAAGCCCGAGTATTTCCTTCTCGGCTGCTGCCCTATACCACCCGGCAAGACTTTAACGGAGGGGGCATGCGGGTCAATTTTTTGGTCAACTACGGTTGGGAGTGGGACTTGGCTGGACTGGAGTGTCCTGGAAGCAGCCGTCCTGCCATCTGCCGGCAGCTGCAATCCAGAGACATTTCACGGGTAGATCTGGTGATCCGTTGGGGCGGCATGCGGCGGCTGTCCGGTTTCTTGCCTGTGCAGGCGGTGTACGCCGACTTTTATGTGGTGGACCGGCTATGGCCCGATTTTCAAAAGGAGGACTTTTGGCAGGCTCTGGAGTGGTACCAGAAGCAGGATGTGACATTAGGAGGATAGGCAGGGAACAATTGAAAAGGGGAAAACAGGCTTTTTGCATGAACATGCAGAAAGCTTTTTTCTTCGAATAAGGAGAATTTGCTGATATCCGCGGGAAATCAGGGAGGAAGGGGCAGTTGCCCTTGCAATATAGAGAAACCTATTGTAAAATGGAGCGAATACGGCAATCTGACATACGGAAAGGCGGGATGTTCCATGAGCATGACGGTCATCAAAGCGGTGGACCCACGCAGTCCCGCCCACCGGGCAGGGGTGCGGCCGGGGGAGACGTTGGCGGAGATCAACGGCCACCCCATTGTGGATGTGCTGGATTACAAGTTTTATAGCTACGATCCCCGTCTGGAGCTGAAGCTGCGGCAGTCGGATGGAACGGTGCGTACCCTGCGGGTGCGGAAATCCGAAGGGGAGGACCTGGGACTGGAGTTTGAGACCTATCTCATGGACCGGGCCCGCTCCTGTGCCAACAACTGTATTTTCTGCTTCGTGGACCAGATGCCTCCCGGTATGCGGAAGAGCCTCTATTTTAAGGATGACGATGCCCGCCTGTCCTTTTTGATGGGCAATTACCTGACCCTCACCAACCTATCCCCCCGGGAGGTGCAGCGGATCATCGACCTGCGGATCTCTCCCATCAATGTCTCCGTCCATACCACCGACCCGAAGCTGCGGGGTGAAATGTTGAAAAACCCCAGAGCGGGGGAGGGCATTGCTATTATGGAGCGCTTTGCCCAAAACCATATCACTATGAACTGCCAAATCGTCTCCTGCCCCGGCATCAATGACGGTTCGGCTTTGGACAAGACTCTCCGGGACCTGGCAGGGATGTTTCCGGCAGTGAACAGCATTTCGGTGGTCCCGGTGGGCGTGACCAAATATCGCCAGGGGCTCTACCCCCTCCAGCCGTACACCAAGGAACAGGCTGCCGCTCTGGTAGATCAGGTGGAGGCCTTTGCCCAAGCTCACTGGGAGGAGAAGGGAACCCGTCTGGTGTGGTGCTCCGATGAATTTTATCTTCTGGCCGGGCGGGAACTGCCGGAGGAGGAATATTTTGAGGAGTTTACCCAGCTTGACAACGGAGTGGGCATGCTCCGCCTGTTGAGAAGCGAGTTTTCCCGGGCCTTAACGCTGGCCGAGCCGGAGGAGCTGGAAGGCATCGCTCCCTTTTCCATTGCCACAGGGGTGTCAGCCGCCCCCTTTCTGGGGGAATTGGTTGACATGGTCCAGGGAAAATGTGGTAAAATAGAGGGGAAGGTATACCCCATTGTGAACCACTTTTTTGGGGAGACCATTACGGTGGCTGGGCTGGTCACCGGCAAAGATCTGATGGAGCAGCTTCGAGGGCAGAAGCTGGGGGAGCGACTGCTCATCCCGGCTAATATGCTCCGCTCCGGAGAGCGGGTTTTTTTGGATGATGTGACCTTGGACGAGGTGGAAGAGAAATTAGGCGTGCCGGTGATCCCGGTGGCCCAGGACGGCTATGAGCTACTGGACGCCATGTGCGGCCTGGTGACGGCTCCGCCCCCGTCAAAGCCCAACTTGCCTGAGGATGAGTATTACCGCTATAACCCCGGTGTCCGGGGCTGACAGCGGGCAGGAGAACGGAAGAAATTAGGAGTGATTGGATGAAACCATTAGTTGCCATCGTGGGCCGGCCCAATGTGGGCAAGTCCATGCTGTTTAATAAGCTGGTGGGCCAACGGCTGTCCATTGTGGAGGACACACCAGGCGTGACCCGGGACCGGCTGTACGCCCAGTGTGAGTGGAGAAACCGGGTCTTCGACCTAGTGGACACCGGGGGTATTGAGCCGGGGACGGACGACCAGATCCTGTCCTTTATGCGGGAGCAGGCGGAGATCGCTATTTCCACTGCTACGGTCATCGTCTTTGTCTGCGATGTGAAGACGGGGATGACCGCGGCCGACCAGGAGGTAGCCAATATGCTTTTGCGCTCGGGGAAGCCGGTGGTGCTGGCGGTGAACAAGGCCGACCAGGTAGGCCGGGAGAACCCGGACGTATATGAATTTTATAACCTGGGTCTGGGCGATCCCATCGCAGTCTCCGCCGTCCACGGCCACGGCACCGGGGACCTGCTGGACGCCTGCTTTGAATACTTCCCCCCCGAGGAGGAGGAAGAGGAGGAGGACGACACCATCAAGGTGGCCATCATTGGCAAGCCAAACGTGGGCAAGTCCTCCCTGGTCAACCGGATTTTGGGCCAGGAGCGGGTGATCGTCTCCGATGTGGCCGGAACCACCCGGGACGCGGTGGACAGCTACTTTGAAAACGAGAAGGGCAAATACTGGTTTATCGACACCGCCGGCATGCGGAAAAAGTCCAAGGTGGATGACCGGATCGAAAAGTTCTCCGTCCTGCGCTCCACCATGGCCATCGAGCGGGCGGACGTGTGCCTCATTATGATCGATGCCCGGGATGGGGTCACCGAGCAGGACACTAAGGTGGCCGGCCTGGCCCATGAGGCGGGAAAGGCCTGTATCATCGTGGTCAACAAGTGGGACGCCATCGAGAAGGACGGCAAGACCATGGACAAGATGCGCCAGGACGTGATGCGGGACTTAAGCTATATGACCTACGCCCCCATCGTCTTCATCTCTGCCCTCACGGGCCAGCGGGTGGACCGGCTCTTTGATCTCATCAATTATGTCAACAACCAGGCGGCCACCCGAATCTCCACCGGCATGCTCAACTCGGTGTTAGCCGATGCCACCGCCCGGGTCCAGCCCCCCACCGACAAGGGTCGGCGGCTGAAGATCTACTATATGACCCAAACGGGCATCCGTCCCCCCCATTTCGTCTGTTTTTGCAACGATGCCCGGCTGTTCCATTTTTCCTATCAGCGGTACCTGGAAAATCAAATCCGCAGTACCTTCGGCCTGGAGGGCACTCCCGTGCGCATGACCATCCGGCAGAAGGGCGACAAGGAGGGGTAAAGAATGGATCCCACCAATGTACCCGCAGGTGTAAGTCCCGATTATTCGGCGGTTCTGGGAGCGGCACTGCAATATGCTCTGCTTCCTGCCCTACTGGTGGCGGCTGTAGCCTATTTTTGCGGCTGCTTCAATGGGGCGGTCATCGTTTCAAAATATATCCTTCGAGACGATGTGCGTACCCACGGCAGCGGAAACGCTGGCCTTACTAACTTTTTCCGCACCTTCGGCGGCCCCCTCACCTTGGTGGTCATCCTCTGCGATGTGCTGAAAGCGGTGGTGGCCGTGTGGGTGGGGATCCTGGCGGCCAAGTATATGATTTTGGATGATGCCATGATGATTACTCTGGGAAAATACTGGGCCGGCCTGTGGTGCCTGTTGGGCCACATGTTCCCCTGTATGTTTGGCTTTAAGGGGGGCAAGGGCATCCTCTCTGGCGGGGCCATCGCCATCATGATCGACTGGCGGGTGGCCCTGGTCGTGTGGGGCGGCTTCCTCATTCTGGCTGTCCTCACCCGGTATGTCTCTCTGGGCTCCTGCTGGGCTGGAGCCTCCTTCCCCTTTATTACCTGGTTTGTCTACCGGGACCCCGTCATCACCGGCCTGGGAGCTTTTATTGGCCTGCTCATTTTGTATATGCACCGGGGCAATATCCATCGTCTACTCACGGGCACGGAAAATAAATTTACCCTACATAAAAAGCATTGATCCTAAGAAGGCAGAATGGGCGGGCCAGAAACCCACCCATCCAGACACAGAACAACAAACAACAAGGAGGCCCAAACCATGAAGATCACGGTAGTGGGAAGCGGCGGCTGGGGAACGGCTCTGGCGCTGCTGCTGCTTGAAAACGGGAATGATGTTACCCTGTGGTCCTATCACGAGGCGGAGTCCAAGATTTTAAGAGAGACCCATGAGAATCCTATGCTGAAAGGCGTGCCCCTGCCGGAGGAGATGAAGTTCACTACGGACCTGGCGGCCGTAAAGGGCTGCGGCCTTGTAGTGCTGGCTACTCCTTCCTTTGCCGTGCGCTCCACCGCCGCTCAGATGAAGGACCTTCTGGACCCCGGGACCATTTTGGTCTCTGTGTCCAAGGGCATTGAGAAGGACAGCTCCCTGCGTCTGAGTCAGGTCATTGAGGAAGAGATTGGAGACAAGTGTCCCGTGGTGGTCCTCTCAGGCCCCTCTCACGCTGAGGAGGTGGGGCGGCATATTCCCACTGGCGTCGTGGCGGCCGCCGACGACCTGGAGGTGGCACAGAAGGTCCAGGACCTGTTTATGAACAAGCGCTTTCGGGTCTATACCAGCGATGACAAAATCGGGACAGAGATCTGTGCTGCCCTGAAAAATATCATTGCCCTGTGTGCTGGCTGTTGCGATGGTATGGGTTGCGGAGACAATACCAAGGCCCTGCTCATGACCCGGGGTCTGGCCGAGATGGCCCGTCTGGGGGTCGCCTTAGGAGGCAGGAAAGAGAGCTTTACAGGCCTTGCGGGCGTAGGAGATTTGATCGTTACCTGTTGTTCCATGCACTCCCGTAACCGCCGCTGCGGCATTCTCATCGGACAGGGTAAGCCGGTGGAGGAGGCAGTAAAGGAGATCGGCGCGGTGGTGGAGGGCTACTACGCCGCCGCCAATGCCCGGACCCTGGCCCAGAAGGCGGGGGTGGAGATGCCCATTGCCCAGGCTGCCTATGAGGTGCTCTATGAGGGACGGGATGTCCACGGCGTGGTGATTGACCTTATGACCCGAGCCAAGCGCTCCGAGCACGACGAGAGCTGGAGCTAAGAGAACACTTTATAAATGAAAAACCGCCTGCCGGTACACCCGGCAGGCGGTTTTTGTCTGTGGAGACGAACCGCTTTGTATTGGGGCACATAGAATGGGGAAAACAGGCGGGCAGTGTCCGCTAAATAGGAGGCGCTATACATGGAATATTCGGGAACGCTCACGGTCCGGGTTTACACATCCCGGGCGGAGCTGCCCATAGAGGGAGCCACTGTGGTGGTGACCCAGGATGGAGGCCAGGGAAAGCTGGACCTGCTCAGCGTACAGGTTACAGACAGCAGTGGACGGATCAAGCCGGTGCGCATTGAAACACCGGCTCTCTGGGAAAGTGAGTCGCCAGCTGGCGAGAATATGGGGGCCCCATTTGCACTTTGTAATGTGTGGGCAGAGCATCCGGGCTATGGGATGCTGGAAGTGGAAGGAGTGCAGATTTTTCCCGGCATTGAAACGATGCAGGACATGGAGCTGGCGCCGCTGGCAGAAGGACAGACCAGCCTACAGCGTAGAGATCTGCGACAAATTGCCATTCAGAATTTGTGAGGTGAGCCATGGTACAAGTAATCCCATATATACCCAAAACCATCACCGTCCATATGGGACTGCCGGACCAGTGGGCGGAGAATGTTACGGTAAGTTTTCCAGATTATGTAAAGAATGTAGCGTCAAGTGAGATCTATCCCACCTGGGAACCGGCAGCCATCCGGGCCAATGTGCTGGCCATTATTTCCTTTGCGCTCAACCGGGTGTACACGGAATTTTATCCCAGTCGGGGCTACGACTTTCAGATTACCTCTACTACAGCCTATGACCAGAAATTTATCCGGGGACGGGATATTTTTGAAAACATCAGCCAGGTAGTGGACGAGATTTTCACGGACTACATCCGGCGTCAGGGCTTTGTAGAGCCATTGAGCGCCAAATTCTGTAATGGTACCACCACCACATGTGATGGACTGTCCCAATGGGGCAGCCAGGAGCTGGCCCAGGACGGACTCAATTCCATGGAGATTCTGCGTCGGTATTACGGTAACGACATTGAGCTTGTACTGGATGCCCCCATTCAGGACTTACAGAGCTCCTATCCCGGGACCCCGCTTCGCTTAGGATCTGTAGGGGAAGATGTGGTCATTCTACAGGCAATGCTGAATCGGATTTCGCAGAATTATCCTGCCATACCTAAAATCAACCCGGCTATCGGTTCTTTTAATGAAGAAACGGAGGCCGCAGTCAAGAAATTCCAGAGCATTTTTAATCTGACACCGGACGGAATTGTGGGAAAAGCCACTTGGTATAAGCTGGTTTATTTATACGTGGGTGTGACGCAGCTGTCTGAACTGGTCAGCCAGGGACAGACCTTTTATGCGGTGCAGTTCCAATATCCGGGAGTGCTGCGGGAGGGCGATCGTGGAGACGAGGTTAAGGTGCTACAGTACATGCTGGCGCTGCTGGAAGAGTTTGACAGCGCTCTTTCCCCAGTGGGCATCGACGGAGTATTCGGTCCCAGCACCGCCCGGGCAGTGCGCAATTACCAGGGAGTTACTGGCCTGGTAGTGGATGGGATTGTAGGAGAGGATACCTGGAACTCCCTGTACCGCAATTTTGTGATGGCAGAACAGTACCTCCAGCGGGATATGGAGCAATTTCCACGTACTGCCGCCCAAGCAGTGCCAGCTGCGGTTATGGAGGTCCGGTCCGGAGGCAATGGGTATGAGAATACCGTCCGAATGGGGCAATACCCTGGCTATGAAGTAAAATTGGGGCAGTCCGACCGTCGGGAGGGAGTAGAGGTATGAGACGAAAGCAGATAGAACAGGAGTTTTTGGCCCAGCCGGTGCGCAGTCTGCAATATATGCTGGGCCGTCTGGCCAAAGAATATCCGTTTCTGCCTCAACTGGCAGCAGATGGAATTTTTGGGGAGAAGACCTTGGAGGCAGTTATGCTGTTTCAGAGAGAACTGCACCCGCCAGTTACAGGGGTGGTAAACCGGGAAACATGGGAGGCCATTCGAGAGTATTGGCTGAAGCTGGAGGAACGGATGGAAGAACCCAGGGCCTTGCGAGGCTTTCCAGGGGAGGGGAGCCGGGTGGTTCCAGGTGAGACAGCGGAGTACATGGTGCTGCCTCAGACTATGTTCCAGCTGTTAGAGCGGCATTTAAATGGAATTACCTCCGCCGCCGCAGATGGAATCCATGGAGTTGATTCGGCGGACAATGTTCGTTGGCTACAGCGGGCAGGTGGCCTGGAGGAGAGCGGTGTGATGGACTGGAGAACATGGGGACTGCTCAGCCGGTTGTATGAGGTATTTGTTGTCCGGGACTGGAAAAAAGCCAAAAGTGAAGGGAAAAAGCCCCCGATATTTACTGGAGGCTGGGGATAGTAAAAAGCCGGAGCATCTTTGCTCCGGCTTTTTCAACGGGAAAAGCGCTGCCGATACCCACATCGGCGGCAGAGAGGTTCTACTGCACGGCGCTGGGAGAATCCATCATAAAGGGCTTTGGCTCGGGGACTTTCCAAAATTTCTTCCAGACTTTGATGATATAGATTCCCCAGGGGAATATCTCCCTCATGATCTAAGCAGCAGGGGACCACAGTTCCGTCCCATAATATACCCACCTGGTCTCGCAGTCCACGGCAGAATCCCTGTTCCTCCTGTTGGGAAAGGGAGAGATCGGGCCATTGAAAGCGTTCCCCCCACTCCAAATATACTTGGGGAGCAATTGTGGTGCCCTGCCAATCGGTTTTCCAGGGAGGGGGAAAGGACTGGGCAATCCGGTCTACAATGGCCTTGTTCTGAGTATTTGAACCGGGAGAATCCGGACCATCCAAATTCCAAAGACGGAGAACGCACCGTTTTCCACATTGAGAAAGCTGTTGGGCAAAGGCCAGGCAATGATCAAAATAGCAAGAGGAATCAGGAGAAAAGGAATTGCCCTCAAAGGAGTGAAGAGAGATGCTTACCTTCCAAACAGCAGGACTTTGGCACAGAAGAGCACTCCGTTTGGGGAGCAGCGTTCCATTAGTGGTGAGAATGACCCGAAAGTCCAGATCGTGGGCAATTTGTAAAATTTGTTCCAGCTGGGGATGGAGTAGAGGTTCACCCATCAAATGGAGGTATAGGTATTGAGTGTGGGGGCGAATGCGCTGAGCCAAAGTAGAAAAGCCATCTGGAGAAAGGCTGCCCGTGGGCCTTTTTGTGCCAGGGCAGAAGGAGCAGCTTAAATTACAGATATTCGTAATTTCCAGGTAGGCTTTTTTCAATGTGTACATATCAGAACCCCCAACAGTATAGATACCGTGGCTTCCAGGTTCGCACCCAAAACCAAATCACAACCCAGCGTTAGCGGTTGTGATTTGGAAAGGAGGAGCAGCGGCATGAGCGCGCTCTGACTTTTGTAAAAAAGTCGGAGCAAGCGATATAAAGCTTGCTCCGACGTGGTGCCGGTGACCGGACTCGAACCGGTACGCTGTCGCCAGCGGTGGATTTTGAGTCCACTACGTCTACCAATTCCATCACACCGGCAGGTGCGAAACGTATTATACACGAAAAAGCAGTTCTTGGCAAGGAAAAGTTTTTAGAGCGGGAAAAATCCCGGCTGGGACACAGGTCTCAGCCGGGAGGACGCGATACTTAAAACCAAGTAATTCGACGATGAGAATCCAGTTGATTGGGAATCAGATGCATTTGCTGTAGGATGGGTAACAATGCCTGAAAGAAGATGTACAGTAAGAGAGCTTTGGGGACAATGGTGATTAAGTTTTTCCAAAGACTGACGGTGAACCAACCCCAGTAGCCGCCTTGCCGGGTCATCATGGTCCAGAAAGATCCCATAAAGGCGTTGACCAAGACGTTGACCAAAAGATTTGCCAGAACCAGGCGCCAAACCGTAATTTTGGCTCGGTAGAAACATAGAGCATAAACCAGTACGCCGGCCATGGTGGAAATGGTGTAGCCGGGGAAAAAATCACCGGAGGGTTGAAGAATAAAGCCAAGAATATCTTCCGAAAAACCAAAAATTAGGCCCAGGATAGGACCGCACACCAAGGCGCACAGAGATCGAGCTAGAAAACCAAAGGATAAGTGAGTGTGAGCAATGGGAATGCTGGGAATCAGGGAGAGAGCTCTGGTCATGGCGATCATCAGCGCAGCAAAAACGACCAGCTTCAGGGTACTGGCACTGCGACCGGCATCTCTCCAATACCGGGAGGAAAAGGGGGTCAGATACGTCTGGGCAGAATAAAGTCCTTGCGTCATCATACATTACTCCTTTGCGATAAATTGTCCGTTTGTCGCAAAGGAATGCCCTCTGACGACAGCGGGAGCGAGACACCACCGCAAGCACAAATTGAGCGGTGCTTTTCGTTCAACGGCAACTTCCCAACCGCTGACACTTAACGCGATGCCTCGAGTCTGTTCGTAGCAGTTCTAGAGCGTGTTCCATCCTGACAAGATGGGAAAATTAGTAAAGATCCCTCCCTGTGGTATAACTGATACAGCGGCTATTATACCATAGGGCATATCGCTTGACCAGACGGTATTTGTATTTTTTCTCACGAATTTCGGAACGGTGGAGAGGAAAAATGGGTCAGCTTGACTTTTTTACAGGGGTGCGATACACTTTTCTCATTCAAGGATGGGGGAGGGACCGAGATGAAGCTGATTCAGTCGCAGGTACAGCAGCTTAGCCAGCAGCAGCTGCAAGGGGTCGAATTGCTGCAGATGAGCACGCTGGAGTTGGAGGCGTATGTGCGGGAATTGGCGCTAAACAACCCCATGGTGGAGCCTGAGGAGGACTTCTCTTCTCAGGAGACAGTGCGGGATGATGATTTGTTGGATAAACTGCGTTGGCTCAATGAGAACGACCGTCAAAATCGGTTCTATCAGAATTTTGATGCCGATGAGTTAGATCCTCTGGCCAGGATTGGTACAGAGGGAGGACTGGAAGAATCGCTGTTTCGGTTTCTGTCCCGGCAGATTCACCAACTGGAGCTGAGGGAGGAGGATGCTCAGACGGTTCGGTATTTAGCGGCCTGTTTAGACGATAATGGATACTTCCGAATCCCTCTGGAGGAGCTATCGCAGAATTTAGGGATATCCGTCCGGCGGCTAGAGAAGGGCTTGGAGGTTTTGAGAACCTTAGAGCCGGCAGGAGTGGGGGCGTCCAGCTTATCTCAGTGTCTGGCATTACAATTGGAGCGGATTGGAGAGTACGGACCAGCGCTACAGATTGTACAAAATCATCTGGAGGAACTGGCGAAGCATCATTACCGAGCGATCGCAAATAAACTGGGACTTCAACCAGAACAGGTGCAGGCGGCTGAACGGATTATTCGGGAATTGGATCCCAGGCCAGGATCCCTGTTTCAAAAGCCAGAGCAAGTTCCATATATTGTGCCGGATATATTTGTTGTGGAGGAAGACGGTGCGTTGGAAATCCGAACGAGGAAGGGGGAACGCCCGTTTTTTCAACTGAGCCGTTATTACTGTGACCTGCTGGCCAATTCTGAGGATCGAGAAGTCAAGGAATATCTTTCCGCAAAACTGAAACAGGCAGAAAACATATTATGGGCCATTGGACAAAGAGAGACAACCCTACAGCGCTGTGCCAAAGAAATTTTGCAGCGTCAAATAGATTTTTTCCAAGTGGGACCAAGTGCACTACAACCGCTTCGGATGGCGGATGTGGCTGAAGCTCTGGGGGTACATGAGTCAACGATCAGTCGGACGGTCCGTGAAAAATATTTGCAGTGCTCCCAGGGCGTTTATCCTCTGAATTATTTCTTTTCTCGTTCAGCTACATCGGAACATGGGGAAACTGTAGTAGGGGGGACAGCAGCCCGTATGATGTTGCGTAGCCTGATTGAGAAGGAAGACAAGCGGCACCCACTTTCGGACCAAAAGTTAAGTGAGCTGATGGCGC
Source organism: Flavonifractor sp. An100 (assembly GCF_002161175.1). Lineage (GTDB taxonomy): Bacteria > Bacillota > Clostridia > Oscillospirales > Oscillospiraceae > Lawsonibacter. Next base: position 147,116 of record NZ_NFMA01000002.1, read on the forward strand.
AGCAGAACTGCCCTATTTCTAGACGCACGGTGGCAAAATATCGGGAAGAAATGAATCTACCAGGAGCTTCCGGTCGTCGGGCACAGGCGTACGCAGGAGAAGAAAAATAAATTTAAAAAATCTTGAAAAAGGTATTGCTTTTTTCTTCCTGGTATGATATTATGTACAAGCTGTTCGGGACGAACAAAAAACGACAGCGGGTTTCCGGGTGTGGCGAAGTTTGGTATCGCGCTTGAATGGGGTTCAAGAGGCCGCTGGTTCGAATCCAGTCACTCGGACCATACTTTGTGGTCACCTTGGAGAACAAGGTGGTCTGAGGAACACCCCTGATTTATCAGGGGTGTTCCTCGTTTTTTCTCTAATATGCTAGTTAGAAAAGCACCGTGAACGATTGAAATTGCACCAATATTTTGAGGAGACAAATAGTAGCTACATTTTCTGATTTTAGGTGGATGTTACTTTTCTCACGCGAAAACCTATGCTTTCAAAAAGTGGTGCAACCTCACAGATGCACCACTTTTATTTTTCCCATTCACAAGGATGCGTACAGACAGGAAAAAGCGCCGCAGCAGTCGGAATTCATAATTCAGATTGCCTGCGACGCTTCTATTTGTAATGTGCTATGGTAGTGTACGATCAGATTATGACTTCTGCTTCTCTAAGAGGATTGTTTTTATATCATTCAAACAGGTCACCTTCTGCTGCTGTGTATTAACCGGTCATATATAGTACGGAAAAAGGAGCAAAAACACTGAGCATTTTGAAATAAAAAAGGGCGGGAAAATTTCCCGTCCTTTTTTATTTCAATAGAGATGGATCATTTTGAACGAAAGGCAAAAAATCGCTGGCCCAAATAATTAAGAATCACGAACAGGCCTGATCCCACCAGCATGGCGATATTCCCCTGAAGCTGTGGGGAGAGTGCCGTACCGGCCAGGAGCTGTTCCACTGCCCTCTGGGCAATGCTGTAGGCCAACAGCATACAGGCGGCAATGTTAAGGGCAAAGCGCAGGACAACCTGTATGCCTTTCTCCTTACTACGAAAGGTAAAGTGCTTGTTGAGAAAAAAACTGACCAGGCTGGCCACGGTATAATTGGCCAGGGTAGACAACCAGTAGCCCCAAGTTCCCCAGGTATGCAGTCCGGCCAGGTTATATAGGCCAAACATAATACCGTAGCCCACCAGGGTGTTGACAATCCCCACCAGGATAAAGCGGAAAAAGGTGGGGTCAAAGATCTGCTTCAGTTTTTGTATCATGGGAGGAGCCCTCACATCGGTCGGCCACAATGTAGCGGGGCCGGTCCTTGATCTCTTCATAGATTTTGGCAATGTAGTAACCGATGATGCCCAGACAGATCATCAGGATACTGCCAATTACCAGTTGCAACAGAATTACCGTGGTAAAACCTTCCAGAGCGTGGCCGGCGAGCTTTTGCCACAGGGAGTGGAGCCCCAACACCACAGAGCAAATAAAAACAACTACGCCCAACAGGGTAATCAGCTGTAGAGGTGCGGTAGAAAAGGCAGCAATATTGGTCAAAGCGTATCGTACCAGCTTGCCCACGGACCACTTGGATTCCCCCTCCAGCCGGGGCTGAACCTCAAACTCTACCTGGGCGGTGGAGAAACCGATCCAAGAGGACAGGGCGCGGAAAAAGGCATTTTTCTCCCGCATGGCCAGCAGGGTATCCACTGCCCGCCGGTCCAGGAGTTTAAAGTCGGAGGCCCGGGACATATCAATGCCAGTAGCGCGGCTAAGGATAGCGTAGAAGCTACGGGCCGCAAAGGTATACAAGGGATTTTCCTTGCCACGACTGACCTTGATTCCTTCTACGACCTGGTAGCCCTTTTGCCACAGACGGTACATTTCCAGGACTTTTTCCGGTGGGTGCTGTAGATCACAATCCATGACTACCACACAGTCGCCGTTGGCCTGTGCTAAGCCGGCAAAGATGGCGGCCTCCTTCCCAAAATTCCGGGAAAACCGCACACCACGGACCTGGGGATATTGGGCAGTCTGAGCCTGAATGACAGCCCAGGTGCCGTCCCGGGAACCATCATCTACAAAGATCAGTTCATGGTCGATGGCGTCCTGGTTGAGCAGAGTGGTAATGCACTGGGCTGCCCGGGGAATGGAAGCCTCCTCGTTGAAGGAGGGGAGCACCACGGACAGGCGCCCCTGTTTTTGGTGTTCTGACATGGGTTATCTCCTGTTCTCGTAGGCGATTTCGTAATCGGATTTGGGGGTGTATTCCTCCTGGAGCTTGACCACTACCCGGCCGTCTAAAATGGTGACACTTCCATCAGAGGGATAAAGGGGCATAGCTTGAAATTCCGGGGAAGCCGAGATGGCCAGCATGGTTTCCTCACTGGGCTCCTCCATAGGGACGTTGAGCCAGTGGTTGAGGTAGTAATAGATGTGTTTGTTCAAAGGAAGAACGGAATTTAAGGGGACACTGTAATGGTCCACCTGCACATAGCTGGGAATCTGGGAGTAGATCTGGTCGGTGGGCAGAGCACCGACAATTGCCACTTCCATGCCCTCCTGATAGCCGGAGCAGCTCTCCACCCGGCCCAGCAGGCGGGTGACGTAGCTCTCAGTGGCCCGGTGGGCCTGGTCAGAGGCGGTATAAAGCAGATTGTTGGTATTCACACAGAACAGCAGCAGGGCGGCCGCCCAAAGGGCGGCGGTGGGGGCCAAGCATTTGCGCAGGGGGAGATGGAGAATGCCGTCCGCCATACCAATGAACATGAGAACGGCCAGGTAGACCGCCACAAAGGCGTATTTCATCAGAGGAGTGGGCTGGGAGTAGGGGCTGAGCATCTGCATAAAGTTGATGCCAAGGGGAAGGAGAAGCAGCATAGCTACAGCGCCGATGGGTCGCCAAAGCTGACGGAATAACTGACGGCGGATGAGACAGGCAACCAGGCAGAAGCCCCCCAGAAGGAGAGCGGCCAGGTCCACCACCACCAGAAAGAGACTGGCAAAGCCGTTGGCAGAGCCGGGTAGAAAAAAGAAGGCAATGGCCTGCTTATAGGTGTCCAGAAGCAGGGAGGGCAGGCGGGAGAAGGGGTAGCCGGAGCTGGCCTGGTCCATTCCCAGGTAGGAGAGAAGCTCCAGATTTTTTACCCGCAGGAAAATCAAAAGGACCACATAATAGAGGACCGCACCCGCAACTAGAAAGGTGACCAACCGCAAACCCAGATGGAGGGTGCCGGAGAAGGTGGCTCGGCGATCTAGGGTCTGGCGTAGAACCACCAACAGGGACAGGGAGATGGCCACAGCGGCATAGGCCTGATAGGTGCCCATGGCCAAGGCCATAGCGATCACCCCGAGTAGCCAGCCCACCTGGCTGCGCTTGGCCAGCCACACGGATAAGACCGCCAGGAAAATAGCCAGACAGTAGGCCGAGGCAGTGAACATATAAAGAAAGGTGTATCCCAGACAGGGAAAGGCGGCCATCACAGCCCCGGCGATCATGGCCAGGGTCCGGCTGCGGAACACCAGCAGATCCACCGTGAGGGCGGCAGCCAGACTGAGGAACAGGATGGATAACAATCCGATGACGGCCGGCATCTGGGTGAAGTCATTGAGGGAGGAGGCATAATGGAGAAACCATCGCCCCGATATGGTCATCTGCTGGGTGTCATAGACCCGGCTGAGGCCGTCGGAGTTGGGAATCAGGTTGGTAAAGGCGTAGAGATGGGTGAGGTAGCCGGTGAGAAATGCGGACAAGAAAGCAGCCCGCTGAATGGGGGTGATGTGCCGCAAAAGACGGCGGCCCTGTGCATCAATGGTCATGATCGTCCTCCTGGAGATGGGGGTGGAAGGATATGCAAGGCTATTATAGGCGGTTTGACGCTATTTTGCAAGAGAATCGGGGAGATCAGGGCCTTGTAACGGGAAAAACCCTCTGCTATAATAGGTTAAAAAGGAGGGCGATCCTATGATGGTATCCACAAAGGGGCGGTATGCGCTGCGGGTGATGATTGAACTGGCGGGCCGGGCCGGGGAGGGCTGGATTTCGTTGAAAGATGTAGCTCAGCGGCAGCAGATCTCAGAAAAATACTTGGAAGCCATCATGAAAAGCCTGGTCAAGGAGGGCCTGGTGGAGGGCCTGCGGGGAAAAGGCGGGGGCTACCAACTGGCAGTATCTCCACAGGACTGTACCGTGGCCGCCATCCTGCGGGCGGCGGAAGGGTCGTTGACCCCTGTGGCCTGCCAGGGAATGGAGGGAATGTGCTGCCCACGCCAGGATCACTGTGCCACCCTTCCGGTTTGGAAAGGGTTGGAGGAGCTGGTCAACCAGTATCTGGATGGAATTACACTGGAGGAGCTAGTCCGGCAGGCAACGCAGTCGGGCAGCTGCAATGGAACAGACGGGGACCATACCTGATCAAACCCCGCCCGCCGAATGGACGGCAAGGGCGGGGGTTTTCGTCACTTAAAAACCTATTGACAAAGTAGGAATTAAATGCTATCATACAATTAACCTATAAAAATTATATGTTTATAAAACGGATGTTTACCGACCGATAAACCAACGGGGGAAAGGAACAAGCTATGATCTATTTGGATAACGCAGCTACCACCAAAACAGGGCAGGTCGCTCAGCAGGCCATGGTGGCCTGTATGGAAGAGTGCTGGGGAAATCCCTCCAGCCTGCATACGCCGGGACAGCGGGCGGCAGAGGTGCTGGAGCGGGCACGGGAGGAGATCGCCTCCGCCATCGGAGCCAGTGCCCAGGAGATCTATTTTACCAGCGGCGGCAGTGAGGCAGATAACCAGGCCATCCGCAGCGCCGCTGCCCTGGGCCGGCGCCAGGGAAAGACTCACCTGGTGTCCACCGCCATTGAACACCATGCCGTTCTCCACACCCTGGCCGCTCTGGAGAAAGAGGGGTTCACGGTGACTTTGGTGCCGGTGGATGAGAGCGGCATCGTCAAGGTAGCGGATGTGGAGGCCGCTTTGCGGGAGGACACCGCTCTGGTGTCCGTGATGTTCGCCAACAACGAGATCGGTACCCTGCAGCCGGTGGAGGAGATCGGCCGGCTTTGCCGGGAGCGGAAAATTCCCTTCCACACCGATGCAGTTCAGGCAGTGGGCCACGTACCGGTGGACGTGGAACAGCAGAACATCGACCTGCTCTCCCTCTCAGGACACAAGTTCCACGGTCCCCGTGGCGTGGGAGCTTTGTACGTCCGCCGCGGCCTGCCCCTGTTTCCCCTAATTGAGGGGGGAGCACAGGAGCGGGGCAAGCGGGCAGGGACAGAGAACACCCCAGCCATCGTGGGGATGGCCGCCGCGTTGAAGGAGGCCTGTGCCCACCGGGAGGAGAACGCCGCTCGGGAACGGAAGCTGCGGGACCAGCTTATCGCCGGCCTGGAGCAAATTCCTCACAGTGCCCTGAACGGGGACCGGGAGCGCCGCCTGCCCGGCAATGTAAATTTCTGCTTTGAAGGAATCGAGGGGGAGTCCCTACTGCTTTTGCTGGATGACAAGGGAATCGCCGCCTCCTCGGGTTCCGCCTGCACCTCCGGGTCTCTGGACCCCAGCCATGTGCTGCTGGCCATTGGCCGCCCCCATGAGGTGGCCCACGGCTCCCTACGGCTGACTTTGGGGGAGGAGACCACAGAGGAAGAGATTACCAAGACTATCCAGGCGGTGGAAGAGGTGGTGGCCTACCTGCGGGCAATGTCCCCGGTTTGGCGCCAGCTTCAGAAAGGAGAGCGAGCTTATGTTATACAGTGAAAAGGTCATGGACCACTTCCGCAATCCCCGGAACGTGGGGGAGATCGAAAACCCGGACGGCGTAGGAGAGGTGGGTAACGCCAAGTGCGGCGACATCATGCGCATTACCTTAAAGGTGGAGGACGGGGTCATTGCCGACGCCAAGTTTACCACCTTCGGCTGCGGCTCTGCCATAGCCACCAGCTCCATTGCAACAGAGATGATCATGGGAAAACCGGTGGAGGAGGCCCTGGAGCTATCCAATCGGGCGGTGGTGGAGGCGTTGGACGGCCTGCCCACTCATAAGATCCATTGCTCGGTGCTGGCGGAGGAGGCGGTGAAAGCCGCCGTCAAGGACTACTACGATAAAAACAACATCACCTACGACCCAAAAATCTTCTGCGGTCTGGAGTGTGGAAGCTGTCATCACCACGGAGAATAAGAAACAGGGCGCCTGGAGTGGGAACTTCGGGCGCCCTGTTTTTGGGTTTAGGGAGAGGGAAGAAGGGCCGATTCCGACCGCTGGCTGGAGGGGGAGTCCGTCTGGAACTCCGTCATGCAGCCCCAATACCGTTTGGGCATGTGAGTCATGCGGCACTTTGGGTTGTACCGCCCCTCGATGGCAATGGTGTCGTAAAAGGAGCGCCACAGGCGGCGGTAGGATAGCTCCTCCTCCCCGGCGGGTCCCATCTGAAAATCCTCCACTGGGAGGATAGCCCATTGGCCGGGTTGGTAGAGAAGGGCCTCCTGGTGGGTGCGGTCGTGGAGGACAAAGCGCTCCTGGGGGTAGCGGGAGCAGAAGTGGGGGCGCAGCAGGGGGAGCACCCGGTTTTTGGGCTCAATTTCTCCCACCAAAGTGCCCGCCAGGTCGGAAAAACGGACAAAACCGGTGAACAGGTGGGCCTCATGCTCCAGGTGGAGCACTGCCTTACCCACCCGGTCCACCACCGGGTGGGTGAGGTCCCGGGTGAAGGCGGGACCTCGCTGAAATCCCTCCTGAATGAGCCGCCATAGCCACAGCTCCTTGTCCGGCAGACAGGTGAGAAAGCCTCGAGCCACCATGCGCTGTCCCTGGGCGCCCATCCGCTGGGCCAGCGAGCGGTAGACTCGCTTGGCGTGCTCCTCATGGGCGGGTATGGTCCGCATGGGGTAGAGGGAGCAGCAGGGGTCACCTGGTGTTCGGAACTCCACCGGCTCCTCCTGGTGGACGTAGCAGTCAAAGACACAGGAGAGAAAACCAGTAAAGGAGCCGTCATATTGGCAGCAGACCTGGGTGGGAAACATGGGAAACTCCTTTCAGTGGTCGGCAAATAGGGACAATTGCTGAGGCATAGGGGCGGCCAGGGCGGGGGCCTCCAGGGAGATGAGATGGCGCAGCAGGCCGTCCTCCTTGACGTGAAGGCCAGAGAGAACCCGGCCCGAACAGGTGAGGAAGTATTGGGCCCGCTTGAGGACCACGCCCAGCCGCTTGAGTCCCTCAAAAGTGAGGGGCCCCACCCGCCGGGCGGTGAGAATGCGCCGTGCGGAGCGTACTCCGATGCCCGGGACCCGGAGGAGAACCTCGTAGTCGGCCCGGTTGACCTCCACGGGAAAAAAGTCCAGATGTCGAAGAGCCCAGCAGCATTTAGGGTCCATGCGGGGGTCCAGATCGGGCTGATCCTCGTCTAAAATCTCTTCCGCCTGAAAGTGGTAGTAGCGCAGCAGCCAGTCGGCCTGGTAGAGCCGGTGCTCCCGGAGTAGAGGAGGCTGGAAGGTCTGGGGAGTGGGGAGGAGGGGGCTGGTGGAGACGGGCATATAGGCCGAATAAAAGACCCGCTTAAGCTGGTATTTCCGATAAAGCCCTTGGGAGAGGGTGAGAATCTGTCGGTCTGTCTCCGGAGTGGCTCCAATGATCATTTGGGTGGACTGGCCCGCAGGGGCAAAGCGGGGAGCGTGACGGTATACCTTCAGCTCCTGACGGGACACCGTGATGCCGTCCCGAATCTGTTTCATAGGGGCCAAAATGGCCTCCTTCTTTTTGTCCGGGGCTAGCTGGGAGAGACTGGGGGCGCTGGGCAGCTCGATGTTCACCGACATCCGGTCGGCCAGCAGCCCCAGCCGCTGGGTGAGAAGCGGGTCGGCACCGGGGATGGCCTTGGCGTGGATATAGCCACCAAAGCGGTACTCTTCCCGCAGCAGGCGCAGGGTTTCGATCATCCCTTCCGTGGTGCGGTCGGGGCTGCCCGACACCGCCGAGGAGAGAAAGAGTCCCTCGATGTAGTTGCGGCGGTAAAATCCCATGGTCAGCTCGCACAGCTCCCGGGGAGTGAAGGCGGCCCGGGGCACATCGTTGGAGCGGCGGTTGATGCAGTATTGGCAGTCGTAGACGCATACATTGGTCATCAACACTTTTAATAAGGAGATGCACCGCCCGTCCGCGGAGAAGGAGTGGCAGCAGCCGGCCAGCGTGGTGCTGCCGATGGTCCCCGGCCGTCCCGCCCGGTCCAGACCGCTGGAGGTACAGGCGGCGTCGTATTTGGCCGCGTCGGCCAGAATATTCAGCTTGTCCAGCAGCTCCAAAGTAATCCCTCCAGAAACGAACGTTTGTACGAATAATTATAGAACCTATGTTTGAAAAGTCAAGTGGAAAATGAAGTAAAAAGCTGGAAGGGGAGGGGGGTTCTTTGTGGGGAATGGGGAAAAGTGTGGCCCCGGCAAAAATTCGACTTGACTTTCGGCGGAAACCCCATATAATAATGCTCAAGCATTTTATCTAAAATATTTTAACTAAAATGCTTGAATGAATTTTAACAATGATGAGAGGAAGTTTCTATTATGGAGATCACGTTTGAGAATGTGCGCGACATCATCGTCAACACCCTGAGCTGCGACGCTGACCAGGTGACCCTGGAGACCAATCTGTTTGAGGACCTGGAGGCCGATTCCCTGGAGGCCGTGGAGCTGTCCATGGCTCTGGAGGAGGCCTTTGGTGTGGGCATTGCCGACGAGGACATGGCCAACATCAAGACCGTCAACGACATTGTGGAGTACATCAAGAGCAAGGTTCAGTAAGTCCAAAAAACAGCAAGCAAGGAGGGGAGCCCATGGAATTACAGGAGCTTTATGATCTGATGGAGCGGTTTTCCCGTTCCGGGCTGACCGAGCTGGAGTGGAAGAAGGAGGGCGAGGAGATCGTCCTGCGTCACACCCCTGCTCCCGTGGTACAAGCCGCGGTGGCCGCGCCCGTGGCCGCAGCCGTCCCCGCGCCGGCCGTGCCGGCTGCCGCCCCCAAGGCGGAGGAGGGGGATTTGGTGAAGGCGCCCCTGGTGGGCACCTTCTACGCTGCCCCCGCCCCCGGGGAGGAGCCCTTTGCCGCACCGGGCAAGCAGGTGAAGAAGGGGGAGACCCTGTGCCTCATCGAGGCCATGAAGATGATGAGTGAGGTCCCGGCTCCCGCCGACTGTGTGGTGGAAGAGGTCCTGGGCCGGGATGGAGAGGCGGTCGGCTTCGGCGACCCCCTGTTCCGGATTCGGAAGGTGTAAGGGTATGCTCAAGCGCGTATTGATCGCCAACCGGGGGGAGATCGCCCTCCGGATCATCCGGGCCTGCCGGGAGCTGGACATCGAGACGGTGGCCGTCTACTCCACCGCCGATGAGAGCGCCCTCCACGCCCAGCTGGCCACCCGGTCGCTGTGCATCGGGCCGGCCAAGGCGGCGGACAGCTACCTTAACCAGGACGCCCTGTTGTCGGCGGCCAAGGCCACCGGCTGCGACGCCCTTCACCCCGGCTACGGCTTCCTGTCGGAGAACCCCGACTTTGCCGACCGGTGTGTGGAGGCGGAATTGAAGTACATCGGCCCATCCGGAGACGTGATCCGGAAGATGGGCAGCAAAGCTGCCGCCCGCACCCTGGCCCAGCAGGCCGGGGTGCCGGTGGTTCCCGGCTCTGACGGGCCGCTGCATAGCGTGGAACAAGCCAAGGAGCTGGCCGGGCAGGTGGGTTATCCCGTCCTGCTCAAGGCCTCCGCCGGAGGCGGCGGACGGGGCATGCGCCAGGTGGACCGCCCCGAGGATCTGGAGAGTGCCTTCCAGGCTGCCCAGGCTGAGGCGGTGGCCTGCTTCGGAAACGGGGAGATGTATCTGGAGAAGCTGGTCCTCAATCCCCGTCACATCGAGTTCCAGATCATGGCGGACACCCAGGGCCATGTGGTCCATCTGGGGGAGCGGGACTGCTCCATCCAGCGCCGCCGCCAGAAGCTGGTGGAGGAATCGCCCTCCAAAGCCCTGACCCCTCAGCTTCGGGAGGAGATGGGGGCGGCGGCGGTGGCCGCTGCCAAGGCGGCTGGCTATGTGGGAGCGGGCACCATTGAGTTTGTCCTCTCTCCCGAGGGCGCCTTCTACTTTATTGAAATGAACACCCGGATTCAGGTGGAACACCCGGTTACCGAGCTGGTCACCGGCATCGACCTGGTCAAGGAGCAGCTGCGGGTAGCGGCTGGACTGCCCCTGTCCTTCACCCAGGAGGACATCAAGGTAAACGGCCACGCCATCGAGTGCCGCATCAACGCCGAGGACCCGGAGCAGAACTTCCGGCCCTGTCCCGGCAAGACAGAGTTTCTCCATCTACCCGGGGGACCCGGAGTGCGGGTGGATACCGCCCTGTACTCGGGGTATGAGGTGTCCCCCTTCTACGACTCCCTGGTGGCCAAGGTGCTGGTCCATGCGCCCACCCGGCTGGAGGCCATCCGCCGGATGCGCCGCAGCCTGGAGGAGTTGGTTATCGAGGGCTATCCCACCAACGCCGCACTGGCCCACCTCATCATGCACGATGCGGAGTTTGTTAGGGGACAGTACGACACCGGGTTTTTAGACCGCAATTTGGATAAGCTGCTGGAGCTGGCACGAACCTGTGACAAGCTGACAGCCAGCGAGAGCACCTAAGAAAAGGGCCCAAGGAGACGAGGGCCCTTTTGACCGGCGCTTTCTGGAAAGGAGTACCCAGTGAACCGATTTTTCACTCAGCGCCGGGATCGGCTGCTGACCTATCAGGCCATGCGGGAGGGGAAAATCACCGCCGCCCGCCGCTCTCCCTGCCCCTCCTGCGGGGCAGAGACGCCGGCCACCGACTGGAGCCATAATCTGCAGGTTTGTCCCAAGTGCGGCTATCACCGGCCCATTGGGGCTTATTACCGCCTTTCTATGATTCTGGATCCCGGTTCCTTCCAGGAACTGGAGGAAAAGCTGTCCCCCTCCGACCCTCTGGACTTCCCCGGCTACCCGGAGAAGTTGGAGGCTCTGGAGGAGGAGACCGGCCTGCGGGACGCGGCAGTGGCCGCCGTGGGCAAGGTCCAGGACCACAAGGCGGTGTTTGTTGTGTTGGACAGTCGGTTTCTCATGGGCAGCATGGGAACGGCGGTGGGAGAGAAGGTGGCCCGGGCGGCGGAGTACGCCGAACGGCATAAGCTCTCTCTGGTGATCTTTGCCGCCAGCGGCGGGGCCCGGATGCAGGAGGGCATTTTTTCCCTGATGCAGATGGCCAAGACCGCGGCAGCCATCCAGCGCTTCCAGTCTAAGGGAGGGCTGTATATTTCCTGCTTGACCCACCCCACCACCGGCGGCGTGACGGCCAGCTTTGCTTCCCTGGGAGACATTATGCTCTCCGAGCCAGGAGCCCTCATCGGCTTTGCCGGGCCCCGGGTCATTGAGCAGACCATTGGGGAGAAGCTGCCCGAGGGGTTTCAGCGGGCGGAATATCTGCTGGACCACGGCTTTTTGGACCAAATCGTGCCCCGGAGCCAGTGGAGGCATGTGCTGGGTCAGCTGTTGAGCCTGCATGAAAAGGGGGGACGGTCATGAGCGTGTACACGCCGGAAGAGAAGGTCAAAGTGGCCCGAAACCCGGGCCGTCCCGGAGTGGTGGACTTTGTCAACGCCCTGTTCACCGACTTTTTTGAGCAGCGGGGAGATCGCCAGTGCCGGGAGGACGGCAGCATTTACGGCGGAATCGCCCGCTTCCATGGCCGCCCTGTCACGGTGATCGGCCATCGGAAGGGAAAGAATCTGGAGGAGAACCTCCACTGCAACTTCGGCATGCCGGGTCCGGAGGGCTACCGGAAGGCCCAGCGGCTGATGAAGCAGGCGGAGAAGTTCGGCCGGCCCATCATCACCTTCGTGGACACGCCGGGAGCATACCCCGGCAAGGAGGCGGAGGAGCGGGGCCAGGGAGAGGCCATTGCCCAGTGTCTGGCTCTGATGAGCTCCCTCACCGTGCCGGTGATCGCCATTGTCACCGGAGAGGGGGGTAGCGGCGGAGCGCTGGCCCTGGCTGTGGCCAACCGGGTGCTCATGCTGGAGCACGCGGTGTACTCCGTGCTCTCCCCCGAGGGCTTTGCCTCTATTTTGTGGAAGGACTCCTCCCGCAGCGGGGAGGCCTGCGCGGTGATGAAGCTCACCGCTCAGGACCTGCGCCGGGGCGGGATCGTCCAGGGAGTACTGCGGGAGCCGGATGGAGGCGCCCATACCGACTGGGAGGCCACCTTCCGCACGGTAGACGCGGCTTTGAAAAAGGAGCTGGCCGCGTTAGATAAGATGAAGGGCCCTGCGCTGGCCCAACAGAGATATCAAATGTTCCGCGCTATGGGGCAGAGCCTGCTCCCGGCGGGGAAGGAGGACGCATGAGCGCACCGAAGATCCTGTCCACCGGGCGGTGTTTACCCGCCCGTGTGGTGACCAATGAGGAATTGAGCAAGACGGTGGAGACCAGCGACGAGTGGGTCTACAGCCGTACCGGGATCCACGCCCGCCACTTCTGTGAGAAAGAGTCGGGACTGGATTTGGCTATGGGAGCGGCCCAACAGGCCCTGGATCGGGCGGGATTGAAGCCCGAGGACATCGGAGTATGCCTGGTGGCTACCTTTACCCCCGACTATGCCAGCCCTTCCATGGCCTGTCTACTGCAAAAGCATCTGGGAATGCTGGAGGACACCCTTTGTTTTGATCTAAATGCTGCCTGTGCCGGCTTTTTGTACGGTATGAAGACCGCCCACGCCTTGCTGCGGGACAGCGTCCGGCCCTATGCCCTTCTGGTGGGCTGTGAGGTGATCAGCCGGGTGCTGGATATGACCGACCGCAACACCTGTGTCCTCTTTGGGGACGGGGCCGGAGCAGCGGTGCTGTGCCGGGACGAGGACGCCCAGTGGCACACGGTGTTCGGCTCTCGGGGAGACCCGGAGAGCATCTGGGTCCAGGGCCCGGGGCCGGACAAGGCCGCGGTACATATGGAGGGCAAGGCGGTGTTCCGTTTCGCGGTGGAGGTGGTGGAGAAGTCCATCCGCCAGCTGCTGGAAGCAGAGGGCTGCGGGATCAACGATCTGGACCTGGTGGTCTGCCACCAGGCCAACGCCCGAATCATTGACCATGTGGCCAAAAAGCTGAAGGCCCGGGAGGGCCTGTTTTATAAGAATATGGACCGCTACGGCAACACCTCTGCCGCCAGCATCCCTATGGCGCTGGATGAGCTGGTGCTGGCTGGAGAGTTGAAGCCTGGAATGCGGGTGCTGATCGTGGGCTTTGGCGGCGGCCTGACCTGGGCCGGAGCCCTGCTGAAGTGGTAAGAAGTGCCGAATCCCCGAGCAAGGGAACAAGAGAAGGAGATAACATATGAAGTTGAATGAACTGCTGGGGACGGAGTTCCCCCTGATCCAGGGCGGCATGGCCAACATCGCCACCGGTGAGTTCGCCGCCGCCGTATCTAATGCCGGGGCCCTGGGCCTCATCGGGGCGGGCGGAATGAACGCCGATATGCTGCGCGACCACATCCGCCGCTGCAAGGAGCTGACCGATAAGCCCTTTGGTGTGAATATCATGCTGATGAACCCGGCAGCTCCTGAAATGGCCAAGGTGGTGGTGGAGGAGGGCGTCAAGGTGGTGACCACCGGCGCTGGTGTCCCCAGCCAGTTCGTTCCGGCCTGGAAGGAGGCTGGAATCAAGGTCTTCCCCGTGGTGGCGGCCACCACTCTTGTCCGTCGCCTGGAGCCTCTGGGGGTGGACGGTTTCATCGCCGAGGGCACCGAGTCCGGCGGCCATGTGGGTGAGCTGACCACTATGGCCCTGGTCCCCCAGGTGTGCGCCATGACTGACCTGCCTGTCATCGCCGCCGGCGGCATTGCCAGCGGCCGTCAGCTGGCGGCGGCCTTCGCTCTGGGTGCTTGCGGCGCTCAGATCGGTACCTGCCTGCTGGTCAGCCAGGAGTGCCCCATCCATGAGAACTACAAGCAGGCCCTGCTGAAGGCCAAGGACAGCGACACCACCGTTACCGGCCGCAGCGTGGGCGCTCCTGTCCGGGTGCTGAAGAACCAGATGACCCGGGAGTACCTCAAGCAGGAGAAGGAGGGCGCCGACAAGATGGAGCTGGAGAAGTTCACCCTGGGCTCCCTGCGCCGGGCTGTCTTCGATGGCGATACCAAGACCGGTTCTCTCATGGCCGGCCAGGTGGCTGGTATGCTCCATGAGATTCGCCCCCTGCGCACTATTTTGGAGGAGCTGTGTGCCGGCAGTCATGAGACCGCTCAGCAGCTGGCTAAGGAGGTTTAAGGATGAAGCTGGCTTTTGTATATGCCGGTCAGGGCAGCCAGAAGGTGGGCATGGGCCGGGACTTCTATGAGCAATATCCGGAGTTCCGCGCCGTGCTGGACAACGTGCCGGTGGACTTTGACGTCAAGCAGCTGTGCTTTGAGGGACCGGAGGAGCAGCTCTCCCAGACCCGGTATACCCAGCCCTGTATGGTGGCTTTTGCTATTGGTGTGACCGACCTGCTGGCTCAGCGGGGGATTCGTCCCGCCGCCGCCGCCGGTTTGTCCCTGGGTGAATATTCCGCCCTCTATGCCGCCGGAGTCTTTGACCGGGATACCGCCCTTCAAACTGTGGCCCTCCGGGGCCGGGCCATGGAGCAGGCGGCTGCCGGGCTGGTGTGCGGCATGACCGCCGTGCTGGGCCTGGACCGGGAGAAGCTCCAGCAGGCCTGTGACCAGGCCTGCGAGCTGGGCGTGGTGCAGATCTGTAACTACAACTGTCCCGGTCAGCTGGTCATCGGCGGCGAGAAGGCCGCTGTGGATAAGGCCGGAGAGCTGGCCAAGGAGCTGGGTGCCAAGCGGTGTATGCCCCTGAAGGTGAGCGGCCCCTTCCATACCCGTCTGATGAAGCCCGCCGGAGACGCCCTGGCCCAGCACTTTACCACCATCTCCTTCGGAGAGATGAAATTGCCTGTCTACTTCAACTGCAAGGGTGCGCCCATGGGGGAGGGGGATACCATTCCCGCCCTGCTGGAAAAGCAGGTGCAGTCCTCCGTTTTCTGGGAGGACACCATCCGCGCCATGGAGGCCGACTGCATCGATACCATTGTGGAGATCGGGCCGGGCAAGACCCTGAGCTCCTTTGTGAAGAAGACCGCCTCCTCCATCCGTACCTTTAACATCGATACCGCCGCCGACCTGGAAAAGGTGACGGCTGAGCTGAAAGGAGAAGCCCAATGACCATGAAGGAATCTGTGGCCCTGGTCACCGGCGGCAGCCGGGGAATCGGCCGCGCCATCTGCCTGGAGCTGGCCCGTCAGGGCGCAGCTGTGGCGGTCAACTACGCCGGCAACGAGGCCGCCGCCCAGGAGACGGTGGAGGCCTGCCGGGCTCTCGGGGTGGAGGCGGAGGCTTTTCAGGCCGACGTAGCCGATCCCGCTGCCTGTGAGCAACTGATCCAGGCGGTGAAGGAGCGCTTCGGCAAAGTGGATATTCTGGTCAACAATGCGGGCATTACCCGGGACGGCCTGCTGATGACCGCCAAGGCAGACGATTTTGACCGGGTATTGAGCACCAACCTGAAGGGGGCCTACTTCTGTATGAAGGCTGCCTCCAAGCTGATGATGCGCCAGCGCTATGGTCGGATCATCAATCTGAGCAGTGTGGTGGGCCTGCGGGGAAACCCTGGACAGACCAGCTACTCCGCCAGTAAGGCTGGTATTTTGGGTCTGACCAAGTCGGCGGCCAAGGAGCTGGCCACCCGGGGCGTGACGGTAAACGCGGTGGCCCCCGGCTTCATTGAGACAGATATGACTGCGGTTCTGCCTGAGAATGCCAAGACCGCTATGCTGTCCACCATCCCCATGGGACATCCCGGTCAGCCTGAGGACGTGGCCCGGGCGGTAGCCTATTTTGCTCAGCCGGAGTCGGCCTACATCACCGGCCAGGTGCTGTGTGTGGACGGCGGCATGGCGGTTTAACGAGGTGAGAAGTATGGAAAGACGCAGAGTAGTCATCACCGGCATGGGCACGGTGAACCCCATCGGCAATACCGTGGAGGAGAGCTGGCAGGCGGCCAAGGCGGGCAAGTGCGGCATCGGCCCCATCACCCGTTATGATACCTCCAACCAGAAGGTAAAGCTGGCTGGTGAAGTGAAGGACCTGGACATCGGTGCGCTGTTGGGCAAGCGGGATGCCAAGAAGATGGACCGCTTCACCCAGTTGGCCCTGGTGGCCTCCGACCAGGCTGTGGCCGACAGCGGCCTGGAGATGGAGAAGGAGAATCTGGACCGCTGCGGCGTGCTGTTTTCCAGTGGCATCGGCGGCTTTGAGACGGTAGGCGAGGCCTACGAGCGGGGCCTGGAGCGGGGCTTTGACTCCGTGTCCCCCTTCATGATCCCCATGATCATCTCCAACATGGCGGCCGGTCACATGGCGATCCGTTACGGCTTCAAGGGTATGTGCTCCTGTGTGGTCACTGCCTGCGCCGGTGGTACCAATGCCGTGGGCGACGCCTTCCGCCACATTCGAGACGGCTACGGTGATGTGATGCTGTGCGGCGGTACTGAGGCTGCCATCACCCCCCTGGCTATGGGAGGCTTCACTGCCATGAAGGCTCTTACCGATAGCACGGATATCAGCCGGGCTTCCATCCCCTTTGACGCGGAGCGTTCCGGCTTTGTCATGGGCGAGGGCGCGGGCGCTTTGATCCTGGAGGAGTATGAGCACGCCAAGGCCCGGGGCGCCAAGATCTATGCTGAGGTCATCGGCTACGGCGCCAACTGTGACGCCCACCATATCACTGCTCCTGCCCCTGGTGGCGCGGGCGGTGCGGCCTGTATGGCCCAGGCTCTGGCCGACGCGGGAATTGCTCCCGAGCAGGTGGATTACATCAACGCCCACGGCACCTCCACCCCCATGAATGACTCCTGTGAGACGGCGGCCATCCACACCACCTTCGGCGACCACGCCAATAAGCTGATGGTCAGCTCCACCAAGTCCATGACTGGACACTTGCTGGGTGCTGCCGGAGCTGTGGAGGCCATCTTTACCGCCATGGCCTTGAAGGAGGGCTATGTCCCTGCCACCATCGGCTATCAGGTGCCTGATCCGGCCTGTGATCTGGACATTGTGCCCAATGAAGGCCGTCAGGCTGACATCCATGTGGCCCTGTCTAACTCCCTGGGCTTCGGGGGCCACAACGCCGCCGTGGTGCTGAAAAAGTGGGAGGAGTAAGGATATGGAACTGAATGTAGATCAGATCGAGCAGCTGTTGCCCCACCGCTACCCCTTCCTCCTGGTGGATAAAATCGTGGAGTGCGTCCCTGGCCAGAGCGCCAAGGGCATCAAATGTGTCACAGCCAACGAGCCCTTTTTCCAGGGACATTTCCCCGGCTATAAGGTTATGCCGGGAGTGCTCATCATTGAGGCACTGGCCCAGGTAGGAGCAGTGGCCATCTTGACGGTGGAGGGCAATCAGGGTAAACTAGCCTTGTTTGGAGGCATCAAGAACGCCCGGTTCAAACAGCAGGTCCGTCCTGGCGATGTGTTGGAGCTGGAGTGTGAGCTCACCGCCCAGCGGGGCCCTGTGGGATTTGGAACCGCCACTGCCAAGGTCAACGGGAAAACGGCCTGTAAGGCGGAACTGACCTTTGCTCTGACGGAGCGTACCGCCGCCTCCTGCTGATCTGGAAACGCATTTGCCCTGCGTGCTCCCGGGAAGGCAGGATCTCCCCAATTGTCGGGAGCCCAGTGTAAAACGCTGTTGGATACAGAGAGGAGGGTGAACCATCATGCTAGAGGAGAGCTTTGCTGAGGTGTATACGAAATTCAAGCTGCACTTTTATCAGGAAGTTTTTTCTCGCTTCCAGAACCGAGAGGCCAGCCTGACGGCAGTGGAGACCTTCTGCATGGAAATTATTCTGGCTTTGAAGGAGCCGACCATCAACGAGTTTGCCTCCTTCGTCCATATCTCATCTCCCAATGCTGCTTATAAGGTGAACAGCCTCATTCAAAAGGGATATGTGGAGAAGGTACAGTCCTCGCATGACCGCCGGGAATACCACCTGCGGCCCACTCAGAAATATATGAATTACTACAACATCAGCACCCACTATCTCCAGCAGGTCATGAACCGGGTCAAGGCCCGGTTTACGCCGGAGGAGGCCCGCCAGCTGGACGAGATGCTCCAGGTTGTGGGTGAGGAACTGATGCCGGAAGTAGAATTAAAGCGCAGTGAATAAAAAACACCCGTGTCTTGAAAGACACGGGTGTTTTTTATTCAAAGGAATAATTTAAAGGTTTTCCTGAAAATAGGCCAGGAGCGTCTGAGCTTCCTCTGTTTCCTGAGGTCCCTCCAGAGCCACAGAGATGGTGTCATCCTGTTTGACCTCCAAAAGGAGCAGGGGCACCAGACGGGTGGCGGAGATCATCTGATCACCTTTGGTTATGGTGATCTGACTGGAGAGGGATTTACACAGGTCGGTGAGCAGGGCAGCGGGCCTGGCGTGAAGGCCCAGGGGATGGGTAATGGTATAAGTGAAGGTAGTCAAGGGGAGGTCCTCCTTTCAGGGAAATGGGCTTCACTCCAATTCGGCCAAGGTGGGCATGGCGGGGATCGCTCCGCTGCGGGAACAGGTGAGAGCGGCGGCCCGGTTAGCGAAGGTAAGAATCTGCTCCAGTTCCGGTGTCTGTAGCTGTTCCAGGGGTCCTTCCGGGCGCAGGGCAAGACAGCGAAGCACTGCGCCGAGGAATGTGTCGCCTGCGCCGTTGGTGTCAGCGACGGAGACGGGGACACCGGGGACCAGTCCGGTGGAATCGCCCCAGCGGTAATAGACTCCCTTTGCTCCTAGGGTGACCATAATAAGGCGGACCCCCAGTCCAGATAGCTCCAGGGTTCCCTTCTCTAAATTAGAAGTGTGGGCGATCAGGGGTAGCTCTTCGTCTGAGAGTTTGAGAATATCTACCAGGGGGAGCGGGAGGGCCATCCACTGTACCGCGGATTCCCGGCTATCCCATAAAGAAGGGCGGAAGTTGGGGTCGTAGCTGATGAGCGCACCGGCCGAGCGGGCCTGGCGAGCAGCAAAGAGGGTAGCGGAGCGGGAAGCGCCTGGAGTAAGGCTGACAGAGCCAAAGTGGAGAAATTTTGTATGGGAAAGATCGGTGCCGGCTACCTCTTGGACAGTGAGGCTCTGGTCGGCGCCCCTTAAAAAACGGAAAGATCGCTCCCCGGAAGGGGAGATGGTGACCACCGCCATGGTGGTGGCCTGCTCTCCACGGTATACATTGGAGGGATCCACTCCGTTGGATTGCAAGGTATGGAGGAGGCTATCGCCAAAGCCGTCCCGTCCCACTTTACCTAGGAATGAACAGCGGCAGCCCAGGCGGGCAGCGGCCACAGCCACATTGGCGGGGGCTCCGCCGGGATTGGCAGCAAAGAGTCCCACGCCTTGCTCATTGACGCCCACCTGGGTTAAGTCAATGAGAAGTTCACCGATTGATGTGATATCATACATGGGCGGGCTCCTTTCTGGTAAATGGTGGCTTCAAGGTGCCTTTACTATAGCATATTCCAAGAAACGAAACAAGTAGAAGCCGCCATTGACCCCAGGAGAGAAATCAAGTACAATAGCGGCATCGGCAAGTGCAATACAAGCGGATCTGCAAGGGCCGAATGAACAAAGGAGGAAATGAAATGGAGAAACGGGAGAGCTTTTCGTCCCGACTTGGTTTCCTGCTGATTTCAGCTGGGTGTGCCATTGGTCTGGGAAATGTTTGGCGGTTCCCCTATATTACAGGGAAATATGGCGGGGGAGCCTTTGTACTGGTGTATCTGTTGTTTTTGGTCATTCTTGGTCTGCCGGTTCTGGTCATGGAGCTTTCCGTGGGACGGGGAAGCCAGCGGAGTATTGCTCGATCCTTCCATGTGCTGGAACCTGAGGGAACAAAGTGGCACTGGTACTGCTGGTTTGGAATTGCGGGCAACTACCTTTTAATGATGTTTTATACCGTCATTGCGGGCTGGCTTCTGCTGTATTGTCTGAAGATGGCAAAGGGTGATTTTGAAGGACTGGATGCAGCGGGAGTAGCCGCTCAGTTCAATGGCCTAATGGAGCAGCCCGGCCTGATGACGGTTTTTATGCTGTTGGTGGTTTTGATTGGCATGGGTGTGTGCTTTCAGGGTCTTCAAAATGGGGTCGAGCGGATCACAAAAATGATGATGGTCTGTCTGCTGGCCATTATGGCGGTCCTGGCAGTCCGCTCTTTGACGCTGGAGGGCGGAAGTGAGGGCCTGCGATTTTATTTGCAGCCTAATTTCCATAACCTGATGTATGATGCAGATGGCAACTGGATCCTGGGCGAGAGTATTTTTGCAGCCATGGGGCAGGCATTTTTTACCCTTTCCCTGGGAATTGGTGCTATTGCGGTGTTTGGCAGCTACATCGGCAAGGAGTACTCCTTGGCAGGAGAGGCCCTTCGGATCGGCGTTCTGGATACCGCGGTAGCCTTTACGGCCGGCTTAATTATTTTTCCGGCCTGTTCCGCCTTTGAAGTCTCTCCGGGGGAAGGACCACCTCTGATTTTTGTCACTTTGCCTAATATCTTCAATGGAATGGCATTCGGACGTATATGGGGTGCCTTATTTTTCGTGTTTTTGTCCTTTGCCGCTTTATCCACTGTGATTGCCGTGTTCGAAAATATCATATCATTTGCCTCTGATATGTGGGGATGGAGCCGGAGAAAAGCCGTTTTTATCAATTTTATTGCTATTTTCCTGCTCTCCATGCCCTGTATTTTGGGCTTTAATATTTGGTCTGGCTTCCAACCTCTGGGACCGGGCAGCAATATCTCCGATTTGGAAGATTTTATTATCTCCAATAATTTATTGCCTTTAGGGTCTTTGCTGTACGTTTTGTTCTGTGTCAGTAGAAAGGGCTGGGGATGGGAAAACTTTTTGTCGGAGGCAAATCAAGGCCAAGGTCTGAAATTCCCTGGGGCTGTACGGTTCTATGTAACTTACCTGCTGCCTATTATTGTTTTAGCGGTATTTATCCTGGGCTACTGGGATAAATTTAGCGGTTAACAATTTGTTAACAGAATATTTATTCTGCCGGTCAAAATTCACAAAAATTCTATAATTAATAGGCTGTTATTGCGTGATATCTACTTCTATGGTATAATTTACCTAAAATTAGATGAGGAAATATGTGAAGAAGCTATAGAGCTTCTAGCCGCATTTCGGGGAAAATGCGGTGGGTGAATTTCAAAGCGGAAGCAATGACACTTTGGAAAAATGAGAAAAGGAGCGAAATCTATGAAAAGACTACTTGCTACTCTCTTGACCTCCGCGATGTTACTGTCCGCTCTGGCGGGCTGCGGCGGAAGCAACAACGGCGGCGGAAGCGCGGCTTCCGGCGGCGGCGATGCCTCTGGCTCCGGCGCCCCCTCCCGCGGCAATGTAATGATGACCTTCGGCACCGGCGACACCGGCGGCTCCCTGTACCCCGCCGGCGCTGCTCTGTCTCAGCTGTGGACCAACAACGTCCAGGGCGTGAAGTGCAACACCCAGACCTCCACCGGTTCCTTCCAGAACGTGCAGGACGTGGCCGCCGGCAATGTTGACGTGGCCGTGGCCACCGCCGACGTGGTCCTCAACGGCTACTCCGGCACCGGCAACTTCACCGAGGCTCTGGACAACGTCCGCGTCATCGGCGCTGTGTACACCTCCGTCTCCAGCGGCGTGGCTCTGAAGGATTCCGGCCTGCAGTATGTCCACGACCTGAAGGGCAAGCGGGTGGCCGTGGGCCCCGCCGCCTCCGCCACTGAGAACTCCTGCCTGGACGCCTTTGCGGTGATGGACATCACTGCTGAGAACACCAGCCTGGAGAACCTGGGCCTGGGCGACGGCGCCGAGTCCGTGGGCGACGGCATCATCGACGCGGCCTTCGGCTTTGCCGGCCTGCCCATCGGCGGCCAGATGAACCTGGCGGCCACCAAGGACATCGTGGTCCTCAACTACACCCAGGAGGAGATCGACGCCATCCTGGCGGGCAACGAGGCCTACATCCAGTCCACCATCCCCGCCGGCACCTACAACGGCCAGGACTATGAGACCCTGACCTTCGGCGTGAAGTGCCTGGTCATCGTCAGCGCCGATATGGACGAGAGCCTGGTCTATGACCTGTGCAAGACCATGAACGAGAACTCCGCCGACCTGGCCGCCGGCAACGCCATCCTCAACGAGATGCAGGATCCTTCCTTCCTGTGCACCAACATGCCCATCCCCCTGCACGACGGGGCTACTAAGTACTACACCGAGCAGGGCCTGCTGTAAGCCCTTCTCCAAAGGCTTCCCAACACAAATCATGTGACGCATTGGGGGCCGGAACTGGGACTGTCTCGGCTCCGGCCCTTTGTAAAGTCCCATAAAATGCGAATCCAAAGAAAGGACTCAGCTTTATGGCAAAAAAAGAGTACAAGGAAATTGACGTAACCTCTCTGGACAGTGAACTGGCAGCCGCCAAGGCGGTGGAAGAGGGCAAAAAGGACCTGTTTGTCAAGGTAGCCTTCTTTGTGGGCATTGCCATGACCCTGTTCCACATCTATACCGGCTTTTTCGGCCTGTTCGACTTTGTCACCCAGCGTGGTATCCACCTGGCGTTCACCGCGACCCTGATCCTGCTGACCCAGCCCCTGTACAAGCACGTCTTCAAGGACAAATTTGCCGGCAGCAAGACCTTCCGTACCTTTTGCCGCACTGTTGATATTATCCTGATCGCCCTGACCTGGGTGGCCTGGTGGATGGCCCAGGATGAGGTTCATCACCTCACCGAGCGGCTGAGCCAGACCACTTGGATGGCTGTGTTTGCCGGCGCCGCCCTGGGCTTTGTTGTTTTGGAGTGCTCCCGCCGGGTGCTGGGCTACATCATGCCCGCTCTGGCCCTGATCTTTGTGGCCTACGCCCTGGCCGGCCCCCATCTCCCCTGGGCCATCGCCCACCGGGGCTACTCCCTGGAGCGCATCTGCTCCTTCCTGGCCACAGACCTGGACGGCCTGTTCGGCACCACTATGAGCGTGTCGGCCACCGTTATCTTTATGTTCGTTATGTTCGGCGCTTTCCTGGAGGCTTCCGGCTGCTCGGACTTCATCAACAATATCGCCATCTCCCTCACCGGCAAGATCAAGAGCGGTCCCGCTCTGTCTGCCGTGGTGGCCTCCGGCCTGATGGGCTCCATCAACGGCTCGGCCGTGGCCAACGTGGTGGGCACCGGCACCTTCACCATCCCCCTGATGAAGTCTCGTGGCTACAAGCCGGCCTTCGCCGGCGGCGTGGAGGCCGTGGCCTCCACCGGCGGCCAGATCCTGCCCCCCGTCATGGGCTCGGGTGCCTTCCTGATGGCTGCCTTCACTGAGACCCAGTACATCCATATCTGCATCGCCGCCGCCATCCCCGCCCTGCTGTACTACTGGGGCTGCGGCGTGGCCGTGGTGTCCAGGACTGAGATGGCTGACATCCAGCTGATGGACCCCAAGGATGTGCCCAAGTCCCGGGACGTGATGAAGACCGGCTGGATCTATCTGGTCATCATCGCCATCCTGCTCTACTGCCTGCTGTGGGCCCAGTACTCCCCCTTGTACTCCGCCCTGTGGGCCACCTGCTCGGTGCCCATCATCATGCTCTTTGACAAGCAGAAGCGCTTCACCCTCAAGAGCATCCCCTCCGCGCTGGCCAAGTCGGCCTTCAGCGCCATGTCCATCGTCATCGGCTGCGCCTGTGCCGGCTTCGTGGTGGGCATGGTGTCCCTCACCGGCATCGGCGTCATCTTCGGCGACATGATGATCCAGGCGGCCGGCGGCATGCTCTTCCCCTCCCTGCTGTTCACCGGCATCACCTGCGTCATCCTGGGCATGGGCCTGCCCACCACGGCGGCCTACGTCATCGCGGCCTCCATCCTGGCTCCTTCCCTCATCAAGCTGGGTCTGCCCGCCCTGACCTCCCACCTGTTCGTGTTCTACTTCGCCTGCCTGTCGGCCATCACGCCTCCCGTGGCTCTGGCCGCCTACGCCGGCGCCGGCATCGCCAAGGCCAATCCCATGTCGACCGGTATTGAGGCCTGTAAGCTGGGCTTTGCCGGATTCATGGTGCCCTTCGCCTTCTGCTACAACCCGGCGATGATGCTGCAGGGCAACATCATCGAGGTTCTGGAAATCGTGTTCTTCGCCATCGTGGGTGTGGCTGTCATGTCGGCCGGATTCCAGGGCTGGCTGCTCTGGAGGCTGAACATCCTGGAGCGCTGGATTTTCATCGTGGGCGGCCTGCTGATGTTCGTCCCGGAGCTGATCTCCAGCCTGATCGGTCTAGCAATCGTGATTTTGCTCATCGTCATCAACATGAGGAAGTGGAAAACGGCCAAGACCACCGCATGACCTTCCCCATCGGGATCACCAAAAGGACGCCGTCAATTTTGGCGGCGTCCCTTTTCATCTGGGTTTGACAAGCCCTGCGGCATACGGTACAATGTAGAGTGCGGGGCAATGGGGTCCCGGAAAAAAGTCCAAAGGGGGGCTGTATCGCCATGGAAGAACTGCTGGAACAGCTGCTGGAGGAGTGTCGTCCCTACACCCAGCAGGGCCAGGTGGCCACCTATATTCCGGAGCTCGCCAAGGGGGACCGGAACAACCTGGGCATCTATGTGCAGCGCAGCGACGGCCGTCACTACCAGGCGGGGGACTATCAGAAGTGCTTTACTATCCAGAGTGTGGTCAAGCCCATTTTGCTGCTGCTGGCGCTCATGGACAACGGGGAGGAGTATGTCCGGGCCCGGGTAGGGGTGGAGGCAACTGGCAAGCCCTTTGACGCCATTAACGTAACAGATCAGACTTTGCTCAGCGAACACCTGAATCCTATGGTGAATATGGGTGCCATCGCGATGTGCACCTTAATTAAGGGGAAGGACTATGAGGAGCGTTTTCAGCGCCTGTTAGATTTGACCCGTACATTGGCCGGAAATCCGGATATTCAGGTGGACCAGGCGGTGTACCAGTCGGAAAAGCGGACTGGAAATAAGAACCGTGCCCTGGCTTTTCTGTTGAAGACGTATGGCATGATTCAGGACGATGTAGAAGAGGTACTGGACTGCTACTTTAAGGCCTGTTCCATTTCGGTGAACAGCAAGGATTTAGCCAACATTGGCTTTGTGCTGGCTAACCGGGGCAAGCACCCCCAGTCTGATGAACGGCTGTTTCCCAGCGACTATGCCCATTATGTAAATGCGATCCTGACGACCTGCGGTATGTACGATGGATCGGGAGACTTTGCGGTAAAGGTAGGGGTTCCTGCCAAGAGCGGCGTGGGCGGCGGCATTATGGCCGTAGTCCCAACCCGCATGGGAATCGGAATCTTCTCTCCCGGGCTGGACAGCAAAGGAAATAGCTTGGCAGGGATTCAGGTGCTGGAGCGCCTGTCCAAGCGGATGTATCTGAGTATTTTTTAATTGGATGAAAAAACCTGTGCACATGGGATGGGGTTATCCCGGTGCACAGGTTTTTTCTATCTGATTCGTGGTAGAGGTTCAGCGGAAATAAACCAGAGGATCTTCCGGGCGCTGGGCCTTTTCCACCGATTGGGCGTAAAGTACCACGCCCTCGCCATCGTAGACGCTGGCATTCTCCCAGCGAATCTCAGCGGTGACGGTAATCCACTCTCCCTTTTTCAGTGAGCGGGCCTTATCATACTTGCACAAGAAGCCAAAAAATCGGATATCTTCCGCACAGCAGGTCATCGCGTTGCGGCCAGGCACAAACGAGCCCTTTGGAAGCCGCATTCCTGTCATAGCCTGGGCCTTGTAGGTGATGGTCTTTCCCACATAGCGGTCGGGATGTTCCTGAATATCCAGATACCAGATACCGTAATCGTCGTCCTCCAAATCGATGTGAGGCTGTTCCAGGGAGTAGGGGAGGATATCGGCTACTTCCAGTTCTTCCCCCTGTTCATTTTCAAAGACGATCTCGCACATCCGGTTGACCGCCCGAATCGACCGCTTCCAGCCGGACATGGGCATATCGGGGGTGCAGCGGTTAAACAGAACCATATCTGCTTCCGTGACCATGTCCATAATCATGGACTGCATGTTGTTGCGGTACATATCAAAGGTGGTGCCGTCAATTACGTCGATGGCCTGGTAAAGCCCCCAATTTTTGGGCAGCTTCAGATCACGGAGAATTTGGATGGGCCACATGCCGTTGTATTCCATTAAAATCCGTTCCGGCTGATAACGGCGGTCGATCTCCTGAAGAAAGGCTGTGTTAAGCTGCTCCTGACTGTCAATAGGGATCAGGCGGCAGTTTCGTTTGGATAGCCGATCCTGATCATATTCCTCTTCGCCGTCCTCACACATGAGCAGAACTGTACGCTGGCCGTCGTTAAAATAGTCCATGTTCAGTGTATCGGTGAGAAGAGTGGTTTTTCCGCTGTCCAGAAATCCGGTAATCAGGTATAGGGGAATACGGGAATCCTTCATGTCCGCTCACCTCACGCCAGCAGGAAAAGCTGCTCCAAACGGTCCTCTTTCAGTTCTGAGCCAATGACACACAGCCGTCCAGTGTAATCTGCGCTGCCTTCCCGGATCTGGAACTCACCAGGAACCAAATCAAAGTGGAGCCAAGTCTGACCATCCTCGCAGGGAACCATGCCCTTGGCGCGGAGGATATAGCCGTAATCCTCACCCATGGCCAGGGCGGAGAGGGCCTCCTGAAGCTCCTCACGGCTGTACTTCCGAGGCGTTTCACGGCCCCAAGAGGTAAATACCTCGTCAGCGTCGTGGCCGTGATGATGATGGTGGTGATCGTGGTCACAGCAGGCGGTGCAGGTGCCTTCCTCGTGGTCGTGATGGTGGTGCTCGTGCTCATGGTGGTCATGATCGTGATCGTGATGATGCTCGTGGTCATGACAGCCACAGGTGCAGTGCTCGTCGTGCTCCTCATGATGGTGGCTGTGCTGAATTTCTTCCATCAGCTCCTCGGCCAGAGAGTGGCCGCCCTCCATGGCAGAGACAATTTGCTTGCCGGTGAGCTGATCCCAGGGGGTGGTGAGAATCGCGGCCTTGGGGTTCTTTGCCCGCAGCAGGTGGACGGCGCCGTCCAGCTTGACGGGGTCCAGCTTTTGCGTGCGAGAGAGAATAATGGCACAGGCATGTTCCACCTGGTTGTTAAAGAACTCACCGAAGTTCTTCATATAGACCTTGGCCTTTACCGCGTCTACCACGGTAACAAAGCTGTTCAGATGCAGGTCAGGGGACTCAGCCTGAACCCGCTCCACAGCGGCGATGACGTCGGAGAGCTTGCCCACGCCGGAGGGCTCAATGATGATACGGTCGGGGGCGTAATCGGCCAGAACCTGCTTCAAAGCGGCACCGAAATCACCCACCAGAGAGCAGCAGATGCAGCCGGAGTTCATCTCGGTGATCTCCACTCCGGCGTCCTTCAGAAAGCCGCCGTCAATGCCGATCTCGCCGAACTCGTTTTCGATGAGAACGATCTTTTCACCCTGAAAGGCTTCGTCCAGCAGCTTTTTAATCAGAGTGGTCTTGCCAGCTCCCAAAAAGCCGGAAATAATGTCAATTTTGGTCATACAATACAGATCCTTTCCAAACAAATAGAATAGTTGATATTACGAAGCCGAGGTATCCGCCAGAGAACCGGAGGTCATCCAGAACAGACCGCAGGCATCCATCATGGAGTAAATCAGATGGGCGCACATCTCCCGAGTGCCAGGCTGTTGGGGATTCTCATGATCAACCGAGAGCCCCAACTGTTCTAGACGCCAGGCGGGGTCCTGGGCCCAATTGCTGAAGGACTGGTAGTTAGGCCACTGGGCAGCAGGGATAGACTGTTCAGCCAGGTCATAGCCCTCCATGGTGCACCAGGCAGACAGAGAGGAGAGAATGGTAAGGATCTCCTCGTAGGAGATGGAATCATCTGGGCGGAAGGTTCCGTCCCCGTAGCCGGAAATAAAGCCGCGGCTGGCCATGGCGGAAATTGCACCGGCATACCAGCTGTCGGAAGCGACATCGGAGAAGGATAGGGTTCCGGATGCGGAGGAGGACAGGTTCAAGGCAGCGGCGGCCATGGCACAAAATTCTCCTCGGGTCACATTGGCCTTGGGTCGGAACGTTCCGTCGCTGTAGCCGCTGATCAGCTCATAGGTGGCCATAGTACGGATCTCGGCCTGGTAAGGGGAGTCCGCCAGGTCAGAGAAGGAGTAGCGGCTGGTAAAGGAGAACCCCAGCTTTTTGGCAATGGACTCGGGAGTCAAAGAAGGATATTTGCTCCAGCCGTCTCCACTGCCTTCCCAGATAGTGCAGTGGTCAATGGGAAGGGCCTCCAGCAGTTCGGTAAAGGCCGCCTGATTTTCCTTTTTCATGGCCTCATCCAAGTCGATGTAGAAGGTAAAACCGTACAGCTCCAGCTTGAGATAGTTGCTGGTCTGGCTGGAACTGGGCTCCTTGGAGGAGAGAAGAAGGGCGGCGGTGGGAGTGTTTTCTATGGAAAGAACTAAGGTGGGGAGGATTCCGATGGTGTGATTGGTCACCCCATTAGGCGAATAAAAGCGGTAAGCGGTGACTTTTAAGGAATCTCCATCAAATAGGTCGGAATGGTTGCTCTCATCCAGCACGATTTGGGCAATGCCCTTTCCGAAGGTCCGCTGCCCCAGGGCGATGCCGAAGCCATAGTCCCGGGCGGCGGCGGCAAACAGCTCAGAGCCGCTGGCGGAATAGGGACTGGTGAGAAGAATGAGGGGCTTGTCGGTAAGGTCAGGGGTGGTGGGTAAGGTGTAGAGATAGTTGTAGTTACCCTTGGAATCCCGGAAGTAGACCATGATGTGACTGCCGGAGAAGAGACCGGCAGAGCCCGCGGCCGCTTCACTGGTTCCGCCCGGATTGCTGCGCAGGTCCATGATCCAGACAGAGACCTGATCGTTTAGGGTTTCCAGAGCCTCTTTAATGGTTGAAGTGGTGCTGGAACCAAAGCTGGTGCAGTCGATGATACCGGCGTCACCAATAGCGTCATAGGTGACAATGGGGATGGCAACCGAGCGGCGTGTCATGGTAAAGTCCTGCTGGCTGCCGTCCTCCAGACGGATAACGGTAATTGTGACCTCTGTGCCGGATTCACCGCCGATCATGCCCTGTACATCGGAGGAGGCGGAGAGGGAAACTCCATCTACAGCAATAATTCGGTCACCAGCGGCCAAGCCAGCCTCCAGAGCAGGGGAATTGGGGAGGATAGACATGATCTTGAAACCGTCATTATAAGTAGTCTGAATGGAAACCCCGATTCCGACCACCGCATCACCATTCACCGAGGAGAGGAAATCCTCATATTCCTGGGCGGACATGTAGACGGTGTAGGGATCTCCCAAGGCCTGAAGAAGCTCGTCCAAAGAGGTGGCGGACAGGACACTCTGAGGAATCTCGTCCACGTAGTATTCCTCAAGGAGTTCTTTGGCTTCTTCCAGCTCCAGGGCGGAGGCGGGGAAAACAGCCAAAGAGAGGGTGAGGCACAGAGCTAACAGAGCGGAAGCAAGTCGTTTCTTCATGTGATTCTCCTTTTGTCTCGTGTCGTGGAAGGAAGATAGGGGCTGCGCATACGCCGGATGCCACACTGTGGCATCCGGCGTGGTGGATGAAGGGATCAATTTAATTTTGTAGCCCGGTGGGTAATTTCGTGGCGCTTCGGACCGGTGGATACCAGCGTGATGGGATAGCCAATCTGGGCTTCCAGGAAATCCACATAGTCCTTGGCCTGTTGGGGAAGGGCGTTGTAATCTTCGCAGCCGCGAATATCACACTTCCAGCCGGGCAGAGTGGTGAAGACCGGCTTAGCTCGCAGCAGGGTGGGGGTCGTGGGGAACTGGTCTGTTACCTGGCCGTCAATTTCGTAACCGGTGCATACAGGAATCTCATCCAAATAGCCCAATACATCCAGACAGGTCAAAGCAACCTGGGTGGCGCCCTGAACCATACAGCCGTATTTCGTAGCCACGGCGTCAAACCAGCCCACTCGGCGGGGACGGCCGGTGGTAGCGCCAAACTCGCCCTTGTCGCCGCCCCGGCGCCTGAGCTCGTCTCCGGCCTCGCCGGTGACCTCGCTGACAAAGGGCTCGGTGTGGGACCCTACCGAGGAGGAATAGGCCTTGGTGACACAGATCACGTCTTCAATGGAGGTGGGGGGAACCGCACCGCCCACGCAGCCGAAGCCGGCCAGAGTGTGGGAGGAGGTGGTCATGGGGAAGATGCCCAGATCCGGGTCCTTCATGGAGCCCAGCTGTCCCTCCAAAAGAACGGTTTTCCCTTCCTTCAGAGCCTGGTGCACAAAGGCGACGGTATCGCCCACGTAGGGACGAAGCTCCTCCCGAAGAGCCAGCAGATCTTCCATCAGCTCGTCTTCGTTGAGGGAAGGCTTGTGGTACAGGTGTTGGAACAGAACATTTTTCAGGGTAACAGCGGCATGGAGACGTTCCCGCAGACGGGGCTCGTCAAACAGGTCGCAGACCTGAATCCCGGTTTTAGCGTACTTGTCGGAGTAGAAGGGGGCAATGCCGCTTTTGGTAGAGCCGAAGGCCTTACCGCCCAAACGTTCCTCCTCATAGGTGTCCTGAAGCACATGGTAGGGCATGAGCAGCTGGGCCCGCTGGGAGACAATGAGATGGGGGGCCGGAACCCCTTGGTCGGTGATGGATTTCAGCTCTTGAATCAGCTTCTTCCCGTCCAGAGCCACACCGTTTCCGATGATGTTGGTGACATTGGGATAGAAGGTGCCGGAGGGCAGAATGTGGAGGGCAAACCGGCCATATTCGTTGATGATGGTGTGCCCGGCATTGGCCCCGCCCTGGAAGCGGATGACCACGTCTGACTGCTCAGCCAACATGTCGGTGATTTTACCCTTACCTTCGTCGCCCCAGTTGGCGCCTACAATTGCTTTTACCATAACGTTACCTCCATAAACCGGGATTCGCAACCGCCCAGGCGGATTTGCCTTATCCGGTCTGTAACGCAACGCAAATATTATACTGCGTTTTCCCCTGAGTGGCAAGAGGTTTAAGGAGAAAATTGATACAAATCAGGTGGAAAAGGGGAGGAAAACAGAACAGAAAGGAAGAAAATTTTGGATACGTAACAATCAGCTTTATTGAGATATGAAGCGGTCAAGGCAGGGGTGCAGAAAGAATAGTGGAAACACATTGGGAGAGCCGAAGCAGGTCGGAGGAGTCGGGATGGGACACCGCACGGTCAAAATTGGTCAACAGCATGTCACGGTGAGGGCCGTCTTCCATGGATTCATAACGGCGACGGACTGCCTGGGGCATCTTGCCCTGACACATGAAGGATCCAACCACAGTGACTCCAGGGGCCAAATGGGTTTTTACGGCGGTCAAAATGCGCTGGAAATAGGCCTCCTCCCCGCCAAAGCCGGCAGTGCCGAAGAGAAAGACAGACTGGCTGGTCAAGGTCTGGAGAAAGGCAGCAGTTTGGCTGTCGCAGGTCCCTTTATCGGTCCAGAAGCCTATAAAGATGAGGTCAGCCTGAAGAACCTGAGGATCGGGGAAACCAAAATAGAGGCAGTCGCCGGAGGGAAGGGTGGCCTGAACGGCCTGGGCCAGCTGTGCGGTGTTTCCGGTTTTGCTGCTGTAGACGATAGCATATTTCATGTAGATTCCTTCCTTTCATAGATGCAGTGAACACCCTGGTGGGTCATCATGCCGCCCAGGCACTTTTGATTGCAGCGAATGCAGCGGTGGATTTGCGCAGCTTGACCATCCCGCACCAGGTTGGGCCAATTAGGGTCGGCGATGAGCTGGCGGCTCATAGCGGCGCATTGGATGCGGCCGGAACGGAGCTGTTCTTCCACAAAGTCGGGGGAGGAGAGACCGCCCACTCCGCAGATGGGCAGAGAGGTGAGCGCGCGGACCTGGTCACAGAAGGTTAAAAAGCAGCCCTCACCATGGAAATAGGGGTGGTTAAAGGGGGGGATGGTGTCGCTGAGATTGGAGTGGTTAGCCAGTGTAACATGGAAACTGGTGACGCCGGCTTCCTCCAGCAGAGGTACAAAAATGGGTAGTTCTGATTCCAACACACCGGCGTTGCCATAGTGGGGATTTTCCTGACGTACCGCCAGCTTGTAGTCAATGGGGAAATCAGGCAGATACTGGCGGATGGAACGGATGGACTCTACGGCGAACCGGGCCCGATGTTCAGGGGTTCCGCCGTATTGGTCCGTGCGGCTATTATAGACGGAGGAACTGAAGCTGCCGCACATCCGGTCCCCATGGACCTGGACCATATCGAATCCGGCCTCTTTAGCCCGGAGGGCGGCTGGACCAAAGGAGTGGGTAATTTGCTCCACCTTGTGGGTGGGCAGGTTGGTGATGTAGGGTCCCACCTGCTGGTTGAGAAGATTGCGCAGCTGATCGGCGTCTATCCGCTTGGTGAGAAGGCCCGGAAGGTAACGGAGCATGGCTTTCAGATCGGAGTCGGATTGGTGGAGCTGAGCGCAGATTTTACAGCCCTCCTGATGGACGATCTGGGCCAGGCGCTGATAATAAGCAAATCCCTTTTTGGTAAACAGGGAGGGACCAAAGCCGTGTTTGGTGACGGGTACGTCGCCAAGAATGATCATGGCACAGCCGCCTGCCGCAATGGAACGCAGGCGCGCTTCCAACTCTTCCTGGGGCAGCCCCATAGTAGTCGGGGCGAATATAATCCGGTTTTTTAGGGTAAGGCCGCCATAGTTCATAGGGCTCAGAATGGTTTCGTACATAGGATCAATCTCCTTTTTTGCTGGAAATCTTAGCTAACAATGAAAAAAGCTGGTCTCGTTCGGAGGGAGAGAGGGAAGAGAGTGATTCCTGATCCCAGTCGAAGAAGACTTGGTGACTGATGGAAAAGGCCTGCTGCCCCTTCGAACTGAGGGTGAGGCGGTAGGCCCGGCCGACCTTTTCCCGTATCAGAAAGCCATCCTCCACCAAACGGGTGATGCTGCGCTGGGAATAGCCCCAATCCAGGCCCAACGCCTCGGTCAGTTCCGCCTGACTACAGCCGGAATGCTTGCCCACGTATATGACCAGAAACAGAGAGCCGAAATTGAGCCCCAGCTGCTGCAAACGGGTGGAGGTGTAGGCCACAAAGCTGCGATAAAATACGGTGGTGTAATAAGCCAGTGTGGAAAACATGCAATCCGTCCTCTCGTTACTTGACTAAGTCAAGGATAAACAAAATACTTGACTTTGTCAAGTGAAAAGAAAGGGCGAAGTTCACAGTTTTGTGATAGATTTCCCACGGAGAATATGCTATGCTACCAAAAGAGTGAGTGTCAGCAACCGGAAGAAAGGAGCTTGAACGGTGAACGTGATATCCCTGGTCACGCCTAAGGCTCAGGTGGCCTATTTATACGATGATTTTACCATTCGGCAGGGGCTGGAAAAGCTCCGGGCCCATGGATATACAGCCATCCCGGTGCTGTCCCGGGAGGGGCAGTATTTGGGTACGGTAAGTGAGGGCGATTTTCTCTGGCAGATTTTGGACCAGAATGACAATAGTCTTCGCTCCCAGGAAAAGTTGCCCCTGAGGCGAATTTTGCGAAAGGGCTTCAACCCTGCAGTACGGATTGACGTGACCATGGGCGAGCTGCTGGAGCGCTCCATGCGGCAGAGCTTCATCCCGGTGGTGGATGATCGGGGAGCATTTGTTGGGATTGTCACCCGGCAGACCATCATTCGCCGGTTGACCAAACCCAATGTGGATTTGGACGAGGATGCCTGCTACGTTATGACCCCGGCCTGCAGCTCGGGCGTAATGGATGCCTCACGCAATTGACACACTGAAGAAATAAAAGATCCCCGAGACCGGAGAAGTGGTCTCGGGGATCTTTTTAGGAGCGATGGAGTAGGTCGGACAGGCGGCCAAGGAGAGAGGGATGCTTTTTATGGACCTTGGCAGGAGTACGGCCGGTAGCCGGAGGCTCCACCGTTTCCGTTTGGAAGATCTCCTGGCAGCAGCGGGGATCTTCGGTAGAGACACGGGGATGGTAGGCTCCGCCAGGCTTGAGCTCTCTTGCCTTCACATTGTCCCTCTGCAACTCCTCAATGATGTGGAACAAGCGCTTCCGACACCAGGAGTCCAGCACGGGGCAGGCGATCTCCACCCGCCGCTCCGTGTTGCGGGTCATAAAATCGGCGGAGGAAATATAGAGGTCGGCGTTTTCTCCACGGCCGAATTGGTAGATGCGGCTGTGTTCCAAATAGCGGCCCACAATGGAGAACACCGTAATGTGGTCGGTCAGGCCGGGGACACCGGGCATCAGACAGCAAATACCCCGGACATTCATGATGATCTCAACCCCAGCCTGGGAGGCTTGGGCCAGCTTGTCGATGAGCATACGGTCAGTCACGGAGTTTAGTTTCAGGAAGATATAGCCCTCCCGGCCCTTGGCAATTTCCCGGTCAATGAGAGAGATAACCTTGTCCCGCAGGCCGAAGGGAGAGGCCAACAGGAGCTGATAATCACCGGAAAAGTTGCTGATAGCCATGTTCTGGAAAAAGGCGGCGGCGTCCGCACCAATGCGCTGATTGGCGGTCATCAGGCACAGGTCGGTGTAGAGCTTGGCGGTCTTTTCGTTGTAGTTGCCGGTGCCGACCTGGGTGATATATTGAATCCCGTTTTTAGATTTTCGGGTAATCAGGCAGATTTTGGAGTGGACCTTCAGGTTTTCTGAGCCGTAAAGGATGGTGCAGCCCGCCTCCTCCATCCGCTCGGCCCATTGGATGTTATTTTGTTCATCAAACCGGGCCCGCAGCTCCATGAGTACGGTGACATCTTTTCCGTTTTCCGCAGCGGCACAGAGGTATTCCGCCAGCTTGGCCCGAGAGGCAAGACGATAAATGGTAATTTTGATGGATACCACGTCGGGGTCGGAGGAGGCCTCGCGAATCAGGTGGAGGAAGGGCTCCATCTGCTCGAAGGGATAGAAGACAAGGGCGTCCCGCTTTAGAATCTGGGGTAGAATGGGTTGCTGGGGCACCAGACAGGCGGGAAAGCGGGGGGAGTAAGGAGGATCGCACAAAGCGGCGGCGCTCTCTGCGGGGAGGAGGGAGGTGAGCTGGTAGACGTATTCCATAGAGATGGGAGCCTTGGTCTTAAATACCTGGGCCCGGCTCAGCCCCAACCGCTCACATAAAAACGGGATTAGCTTGTCCCCTTTTCCTCCCTGGTACTCCAGACGGACGGGGGCCAGACGGGCCCGCTTTTTCACAATCTTCCGCATGTGCTGGCGGAAATCCTCGTCCACGTCGTAGGACTCGTCCTCAGGGCTGATATCAGCATTCCGGGTGACGGCTACTACGGCCTTTTCCACAATGGAGAATTGATCGAAGACCTGGCTGGCATATTCCATTAAAATATCCTCCAACAGGATATACCGCAGGCCCCGTTCCTCCAGGCGCAGGAAGGGAGGAAATTTTGGGGGGATGGGGAGGAAGGCGAAATACTCCCTCCCGTCCCGCTGCAACACCAGCGCGATGGTCAGGCGCTTGTTGGGCAGGTGTGGGAAGGGGTGGTGGATATCCAGAATCAGAGGGGACAGAACGGGACGAACCTGGGCCTGGAACCAATTTTCTACCTGCTTTTTTGCCTTGTTGTCCAGTTCGCTGATGGAAAGCCGGCAGATATTGCAGGAGCGCAGACGCAGGTCCAGCTGCTCAAATACTTTGTCCCGCTGCTTATATAGCTGTGGAACGGTCTCAAAGATGGCGTGGAGCTGCTGCTCCGGGGTGCGGCCGCTTTTGGAGTCGATGTGGGTCTCCTTGACCAGAGACATGTCGGTGATGGACCCCACCCGGATCATAAAAAATTCGTCCAGGTTGCTGGTAAAAATAGCGGCAAATTTGAGCCGCTCCATCAGAGGAACCGACTCATCCCTGGCCTCAGCCAAGACCCGCTCATTGAATTTCAGCCAGGACAGCTCCCGGTCCTGCGTGTAGCGAGTGTCAAAGGTCTTTTGTATGCCATTGCTCATATCAATTGGTCTCCTTCCAAGTGTTGGAGCGCAGATGGGGAGGGCATAGTCTGCCAGAATAAGAATCCCCATTATTCTACAAAAAGTTTGTAAAATTCGTTGATTGCATCGGGTAAAATTTAAGTAAAATGTCTCTGCCAATCGGCCAACATGGATAGGGCACGGGGAGCGAGGATCAGCAGGGCGATGAGGTTGGGCAGGGCGATGAGAGCATTGCATAGGTCCACCAGCTGCCAGATGATGCCCGGTTCCCAAAGGGCCCCAGCTAAGGTGCAGCCCAAAAACACCATGCGGTACAAGGGGAGCAGCCGGTCAGAGCCCACAAGGTAGCGCAGACATTGCTGTCCATAGTAGCTCCAGCCCAGGATGGAGGAGAAGGCGAACAGCAATAGAGACAAGGCCACAACCTGTGCGCCTATGGGCCCCAGCACGGAGGCGAAGGCGGCGGCAGTCAGGGGGGCGCCGGTGGGGCCAAGAGGCTGCCAGACGCCGCTGACTAAAATAACCAGGGCGGTGACGGTACATACCACCAAGGTGGAGAGCCCCACCTCAAAGATCCCCCACATTCCCTGGATCGCCGGGTGGTCCACCCGGGCAGCGCCGTGGGCCATGGCGGAGGTGCCAAGACCGGCCTCATTGGTGAACACGCCCCGGGCGGTGCCATAGCGCAGAGCAGCAGCTACGGTCCAACCCGCTCCGCCGCCCAGAGCGGCCTGGGGGGAGAGTGCACAGGTGAAAATGAGGTGTAGCGCCTGGGGAAGATCGGAGGCCCGGGCCGCAAGCACCGCAATGCCGCTGCCCAGGTAGAGCAGCGCCATAGCCGGCACAAGGGCGGAGGACACGCGGGCAATGCGGTTCAAGCCCCCTACCATGACCATGGCGGCCAGTGCGGTGGTGACAAGGCCGGAGAGCAGCCGGTCCGTTCCGAAGGCGGCCTGCAGGGAGGCAGCGATAGAGGAGGACTGGACCAGGTTTCCCCCGGCGAGGGTGGCGGGCAGGCAGGCGCAGGCAAACCAGGCCGCCAACAGGGGGGAGCCCACCCCCCAGCGGAGGTAAAACATTGGTCCCCCTTGCAGCCCGCCGTCAGGGGCTGGGCGCTGATATGCTACCGACAGCAGTTTCTCTCCGCAGCTGGTCATCATACCAAGCACGGCGGAAATCCACATCCAAAACACGGCTCCCGGCCCCCCCAGCGTCAGGGCTGTGGCCACGCCCGCGATGGAACCGGTGCCCATGGTGGAGGCTAACGCGGTGGCCAGGGCCTGGAGGGAGGAGAGACCACCACTGTTTGTTCGGCGGGGACGGAGAAGGGAACCCAAAGTTTGGGAGAGCCAGAGGCGAAGACAGCACAGCTGAAAGCATCCGGACCCCAGCGTGTAAACCAGTCCAGTCAGGAGAAACAGCCCCATCAGCCAGGGATTCCACAAAACATCAGCCAGTTGGCCCAGGATCGTCACAGGCATCACCTCAATATCGGTCTTTGCTTTTAGAGGTATGCCGAAGTGACGCTTCTAAGAACAAAGGACCCGCCGGCGGAGAGACCGGCGGCGGGCGGATTTTGGAACGTTACTTGTCCTCCAGCAGCTTGTTCAGCTCGTGCATAAAGGTGTTGATATCCTTGAACTGGCGGTAGACGGAGGCGAAGCGTACATAGGCCACCTCGTCGGTTTTTTTCAGCCGCTCCATAACCAGCTCGCCGATTTCAGCGGAGCTGACCTCCCGTTCCATCTTATTTTGCAAAACCTGTTCAATTTCGTTGACCATAGCCTCCAGGGTACTATAGGGGACCGGCCGCTTTTCACAGGCGCGGATGAGGCCGGCCAACACCTTGGTGCGGTCAAAGCTCTGGCGGCTGCCGTCCTTTTTCACAACCATAAGGGGGAGGCTCTCCATGGTCTCATAGGTGGTAAAACGCTTATGACAGGCCAGGCATTCCCTGCGCCGGCGAATACTGGCGCCTTCGTCCGCGGGGCGGGAGTCGACGACTTTGCTCTCCAAGTGGGAACAGAAGGGGCATTTCATTACGGATACCTCCCAAAAGGATGAAAATTTTGGTGTAAAGCAATCATAGCATATTTTTGGAGGGTTGGGTAGAGCTATTTTCTAAATGTTGTATAAAATTCATGGAAAACAGGGAGAATGCGGACAAGATATGGTTGGCATTGCCGGAGTATTTCCATTGCGGGGGAGGGGGGAGGAGGTGTATAATAAAACGTACAGACAGCGGCGCCTGGACAGAAGGCGCCGCTGCACTTTTTTATGAGGAGGAACGGAGAATGGATCTGCCCCAACAGGCGCAGCCGATCAACCAGGGTCTGCATGAGGAATGCGGTGTATTTGGAATTTATGACCCGGCAGGTGGCTGCGCACAGACGACCTACTATGGGCTGTACGCCCTACAGCACCGGGGCCAGGAGGCCTGTGGCATTGCGGCCATAAACAACAGGGAGCAATCCTTTTATAAGGATGTGGGTCTGGTCAGTGAGGTGTTTCAGCGGGAGACTCTGGAGCGACTCAACGGAACCATGGCGGTAGGACATGTCCGTTATGCCACCACAGGGGCGGGAGAGCGGGAAAATGCCCAGCCGCTGACCATTAAATATGTCAAGGGGACTCTTGCGGTGGTGCACAACGGAAACCTGGTGGGCATTGACCGTTTGCGCCAGGAGTTTGAATATAAAGGGGCCATTTTCCATACTACCAGCGACTCGGAACTGATTGCCTATGCCATCGCCCAGGCAAGACTCCACTGCGGAAGTGTGGAGCAGGCGGTGTGCCGGGCGACAGCGGAGTTGAAGGGCGCCTTTTCTCTGCTGGTTATGTCGCCTCAGAAGCTGATTGCCTGCCGGGACCCCTGGGGATTCCGGCCGCTGTGCATGGGGCGGAAAGGGGAGGCCATTGTGTTTGCATCGGAGTCCTGCGCCATTCAGGCGGTAGGGGGCCATGTGGAACGGGAGCTGGAGCCGGGAGAAATTGTAGTGGTGCAGGATGGGGAGATTCGCTCCATTCGGGATAATTGCCGGGGAGAGTCCCATCTGTGCATCTTTGAATACATTTATTTTGCCCGCCCCGATTCTGTGATTGCGGGGCAGTCCGTCCACCAGGCGCGGGTGAATGCGGGGCGGCTGCTGGCACGGGAGCATCCAGTGGAGGCCGACCTGGTGGTGGGTGTTCCGGACTCTGGCTTGGACGCCGCCAGAGGCTATGCCCTGGAGAGCGGGATCCCTTTGGGGATGGGCTTTGTAAAAAACCGATATGTGGGCCGGACCTTCATTACCCCAGACCAGGCCAGCCGAGAGCAGGCGGTGCGTATCAAGCTGTCCGCCCTGGCCAGTGAGGTGGCGGGGAAGCGGGTAGTTATGGTGGATGATTCCATCGTCCGAGGAACCACCTGCCGACAGATCATCAATCTTCTCCGGGAGGCAGGGGCCACCCAGGTCCATATGCGAGTGTCGGCGCCACCCTTCATTGCCCCCTGCTATTTTGGAACGGATATTCCAAATCGGGAAAAGCTCATCGCCTGCCATCACAGTCTGGAGGAAATTCAGCACTTGGCGGGAGCGGACAGCCTTGGTTACCTGTCCCTGGAGAGCTTGGACAAGCTGGCCCCCGACGCCAAGTGTGGCTTTTGCCGGGGGTGCTTTACCGGAGAATACCCTATTGAAGTGGAAGAAGAAAATTCATAAACAAAGGCCCTGTGCTGTACAGCACAGGGCCTTTGTTGTTGGTGGGGAAAGAGATTATACCTCGAACATCAAATCGCCATAGGTGGGGACGGGCCAGATATCCTTGTCCACCAGCAGCTCCAGCTCATCCACCGGACGGCGCAGAGCAGCCATGGCGGGAACCAGACGGTCGTGGTAGGCGTGGGCCATTTCAGCCACATCCTCCATGGCGTCTACCTCAGGCAGAAGCACCTTCAGCTCCTCCAGCGCCTTGGAGGCGGAGGAGAGCAGAGCACTGCATTTCACCAACAGATCCTTTTGCACCGACAGGTCTGCGCCCACAGCAGCAGAGGAGATAGAGGTGATGGACTGTCCCAGCCGGGTGTTGAAGTGGATGGCAGCAGGGATGTAATGCTTGCCGGCCATGTGGATCATGGTCTGGGCTTCAATTTTCAGCACCTTGGCATAAGTCTCATACATGATCTCAGCCCGGGATTCCAGCTCCGACTTGGTGTAGATGCCAAACTGGGTAAACAGGGCTTCTGCCTTGTCGGTGGTGAGAGCGGGCACCGCATCCACCATGGAGGGCAGGTTGGGCAGCCCACGGCGGGCAGCCTCCTCGACCCATTCGTCGGAATATCCGTTGCCGTTAAAGACAATGCGCTGATGCTCGGACATCCAGTCGTGAATCAGCTGCGTGCAGGCGGCGTTGAAGTCGTCCGCCTTCTCCAAAATATCAGCAGCCTGGCTGAAGGCCTCAGCGACGATGGCGTTGAGGGTGACGTTGGCGTCTGCAATGGAGTCGGAGGAGCCCACCATGCGGAACTCGAACTTGTTGCCGGTGAAGGCGAAGGGAGAGGTGCGGTTGCGGTCGGTGGCGTCCTTCTTGATGACAGGGACAGTAGATACACCAAAGTCCAGGTTGTGGGAGGCCAGCAGCTTAATGGAGTCGGCGTTGGAGACGATCTGGTTTACCACGTCGTCCAGCTGGTCGCCCAGGAAGATGGAGATAATGGCGGGAGGCGCCTCCTGAGCGCCCAGACGGTGTTCATTGCCCACGCAGGAGGCCGAGCAGCGAAGCAGATCGGCGTGCTCGTCCACCGCCTTCATGAT
Organism: Flavonifractor sp. An100; assembly: GCF_002161175.1. GTDB lineage: Bacteria > Bacillota > Clostridia > Oscillospirales > Oscillospiraceae > Lawsonibacter. The sequence continues at coordinate 187,963 of NZ_NFMA01000002.1, forward strand.
ACAGGCCAGAACCAGCAAAAACTGCATGTTTTCGTTGGGGGTGTCGCCGGGGTCCAGCAGGTTTTCACCCACATCCGTACCAATGGACCAGTTGTTGTGCTTGCCGGAGCCGTTGACGCCGGCGTAGGGCTTTTCGTGGAGAAGGCATACCAGGCCGTGGCGGGTGGCCACCCGCTTCATGGTCTCCATGGTCAGCTGGTTCTGATCCACGGCCAGGTTGCACATGGTGTAGATGGGGGCCAGCTCATGCTGGGCGGGAGCCACCTCATTATGCTGGGTGGTGGCGGGGATGCCCAGCTTCCACAGCTCCTGATTCAGGTCGGACATAAATGCCCCAACTCGCTCCCGGATCACTCCGAAGTACTGGTCCTCCAGCTCCTGCCCCTTGGGGGCGGGGGCGCCGAACAGGGTGCGTCCGGTGTAGATGAGATCCCGGCGCTTGAGGTACTTCTCCCGGTCCACCAGGAAGTACTCCTGTTCCGGTCCCACATAGGCCAGCACCTTGGAGGCCTCCGTGTTGCCAAACAGCCGCAGAATGCGCATCGCCTGGGTGCTGACCGCCTCCATGGAGCGCAGCAGGGGGGTCTTTTTATCCAGGGCTTCTCCGTTGTAGGAGACGAAGATGGTGGGGATGCACAGGATGGTGCCGCAGGACATCTCCTTGACAAAGGCCGGAGAGGTCATATCCCAGGCGGTGTAGCCCCGGGCGTAGTGGGTGGAGCGAAGGCCGCCGGAGGGGAAGGAGGAGGCGTCAGGCTCTCCCATAATGAGCTGCTTTCCGGTCAGCTGGAGAAGGGTTGTGCTGTCCTGGGGAGGGGTAATAAAGGAGTCGTGCTTTTCAGCGGTAACTCCGGTCAGGGGCTGGAACCAGTGGGTGTAGTGGGTAGCTCCCTTTTCCACAGCCCAATCCTTCATGGCATTGGCCACAATATCAGCGGTGGCCATGCTGATGTTTCCGCCGTGATCCATAACGGAGACAACCTCGGCATATACCTTTTTGGGCAGGCGCTCCCGCATGACAGAGCGGCTAAATACATGGGTACCAAAAATTTCGGAAATCTGATCGCTCATTTTCATTCAACCCTTTCAACCATCGTATCTCTGGGGCTGGACAACAGAAAACGAGACAACAACGCCTTTTCCAGACGTCATTGTCTCGCATACCATCCATTGTCCTCAGTCAAGCATGCAGCCCGACTTGGATTTCTGCCTAATACGATACCCTAAGCCGGGGGTTTTTGCAAGAATAAATTCTGCCTAAAGTTATTTGAGAGAAACCGCAAAGAATGTGGAGATTCTCCACAAGGGGGGCGGCGAGACGGTGGCAAAACGGGGAAAAATCTTGACAGGCCGGAGCGAGGCGTGTAATACTGACCCTATAAGGCCGCCGGTGGAACAGACGCTGCGCGGCGAGAGCTTTACTATGGACAGGAAGGAGCCGCCCGCCATGAAATATACCAAGGAAGATATCATCCGCATGGTGCAGGAGGAGGAAATCGAATTTATCCGCATGCAGTTTGTGGATATTTTCGGACAGCTGAAAAATGTGGCCATTACCGCCTCGCAAATTGAAAAGGCGGTCAATAATCAAATTATGTTTGATGGCTCCTCCATCGAGGGCTTTACCCGGATCAACGAGTCGGACCAGTGCCTGTACCCGGACCTGAACAGCTTTGCTATTTTCCCCTGGCGTCCGGCCCAGGGAAAGGTGGCCCGGCTGATCTGCGATGTGTACAACCCGGACGGAACGCCCTTTGTGGGCGATCCCCGGGGCGTACTGCGGCGGGTTTTGAAGCGGTGCAACGATATGGGGTTTGACACCTTCAACATCGGGCCGGAGCTGGAGTTTTTCCTGTTTGAGACAGACGAACAGGGACGGGCTACCACCAATACCCGGGACGAGGCGGGCTATTTTGACCTGGGGCCCTTGGACCACGGTGAGTCCACCCGGCGCGAGGTGTGCATGAATTTGGAGGAGATGGGCTTTGAGATCGAGGCCAGCCACCATGAGTGCGCCGTGGGCCAGCATGAAATTGACTTCCGGTATGTGCAGGCTATGGAGGGCGCGGACAAGATCATGACCCTGAAGCTGGCAGTGAAAACGCTGGCACAAAAAAATGGCCTCCATGCCACCTTTATGCCAAAGCCCCTGTACGGGGTTGCCGGGTCGGGGATGCACCTGAATATGTCCCTGTTTAAAGACGGCAAAAATGTCTTCTACGACCCCAACGGTGATCGGCAGCTCTCCCAGACCGCTTACGCCTTTATTGCCGGACTGCTGGAGCACGCCAAAGGGTTTACGGCTCTGACCAATCCCCTGGTCAATTCCTATAAACGCCTGGGGGCCGGATATGAGGCCCCCTGCTACCGCTCCTGGTCGGCCTCTAACCGCTCCACCCTCATCCGCATCCCGGCTGTGCGGGGGCAGACCACCCGGGTAGAGCTGCGCAGTCCGGACCCCTCCTGCAACCCCTATCTGGCGGTGGCGGCCTGCCTGGCCGCCGGATTGGACGGAATTGCCCGGGGTCTTACGCCGCCTCCTGAGGTGGCGGACAACATCTATGATATGGATGAGATGGTGCGGGCTCAGCGCAATATTGACGCTCTGCCGGAGACCTTGAAGGACGCCCTGGAGGAGATGGAGCGGGACGAGCTGGTGATGGACGTGCTGGGAGAGCATGTGGCTCAGCACTACATCCGGGGCAAAATGAAGGAATGGAAGGAATACCAAAGCCGGGTTTCCAATTGGGAGCTGGACCGCTATTTGGTGGTTTACTGATGAAATGGGGAAACGATGAAAGGCCAAGGGGGGATGAAAATTGGATACCGTCATCGTTGCCTTTGAAAATCGAACCATGTGCCAGCGGTTCAGTGAGCTGTTGGAGAGCACCGGGACAGCCCACTGCCTGACTTGTCACTCCGGTGACCAGGTACGCAGGCTGCTGTCCCAGCGGCAGGCCTACTGCGTCATCTGCTCCCCACACCTCACCGACGGGCCTGCGGAGTGGCTGTACGAGGACCTGCCGGCGGTGTGTTCGCTGCTGCTGGTGGGGCCCCAGCATGTGCTGGACAGCTGCGGCAGCCGGGAAGTGTTTAAGCTGCCCACCCCCATTCGAAAGGAGGAGGCGGTATCCACGGTCCGCCTTCTGCTCCAGTTTGGCCATCGAATGGAGCGGTTTGTACGCCCCAAACGCAGTGGGGCTGAGCAAGAGCTAGTGGACCGGGCCAAACGGCTGCTGATGGAGCGGGAGGGATACTGTGAGGAGGATGCCCATCGGATGCTACAGAAGCAGAGTATGGATGCTGGATGCCGGATGTCCCAGACCGCACGTAAAATTTTAGAGTCGTACGGCGTGTCCAGCTAGGCATGGAGCCATCCCCTTAGGCATAGAATGAAACCGAGCGAAACGGGCGGCGCAAGCCGCTCGTTTGGTTTCAAGCTGGCCAAAGGGGGCGGTGATTGTGCACTTTACCAAAATGGAGGGAATCGGAAACGACTATATCTACCTCGATTGCCGGCAGACCCAGCCGGAGGATCTGCCGGGACTGGCGGTACGGCTGTCCCGGCGTCATTTTGGGGTGGGAGCGGACGGACTGATCTGTTTGAAAACCGGGCAGTCCGGGGATTTTGCCATGGAAATGTACAACGCAGACGGCTCCAGAGGGGCCATGTGCGGCAATGGCATTCGCTGCTTGGGGAAATACGTCTACGACCGGGGCTTGACCCGGAAGACCTGCCTGACCATCGAGACGGACTCTGGTCCCCGGGGGCTGGAGCTACAGGTCAGGGGGGGCGTGGTGGATCGGGTAACCGTGGATATGGGGCCGGCCCAATTGTTCCCTCCTGTGTCTCTACAGGTGGAAGGGAAGACCTATCAGGTGGAGCAGGTATGGGTGGGCAATCCCCACGGGGTCATTTTCTGTTCTGACCCGGAGCAAGTGGAGCTGGAACGGTTGGGACCGCAGCTGGAATACCATCCGGCGCTGCGGGAGCGTTCCAACATTGAATTTGCCGCCCCCTGGGAGGAAAGAGGGCTGCGGGTGCGGGTGTGGGAACGGGGCAGTGGGATCACCCTGGCCTGCGGCACGGGAGCGTGTGCCTGCTATGCGGCCGGACGCCGGGCGGGTCTGTGCCCGGAACGAGGGGAGATCGCCCTGCCGGGAGGCACGCTGGAGGTGGAGAGCCGAAATGGTCGGCTGTTCCTCACCGGCCCGGCGCGTACTGTCTTTGAGGGCGATGTGGAGACCTGAAGGAAATTTTAATTGACAACCTAACCTTCATAGGAGATAATAACAATCAATGATAACAGGCGATTTGAAGCTTTGTTACAAAGGAGCTGTACAAGAAAATGGTAAAGGTGAATGAAAACTATCTCAAGCTGCCTGGCAGCTATCTGTTTTCGGAAGTGGCCCGGCGGATTGCGGCCTATTCTCAGGCCAATCCCCAGGCTAAGATCATCAAGCTGTCCATCGGCGATGTGACCCGGCCCCTGGTCCCTGCGGTCATCCAGGCCATGCACGCCGCCGTAGAGGAGATGGGTACCTTTGAGGGCTTCCACGGCTACGGCCCGGAGCAGGGCTATCCCTTCCTGCGGGAGGCCATTGCCCAGCACGACTATGCCTCTCGTGGCGTGACGGTGAAGCCGGAGGAGGTCTTTGTCTCTGACGGCGCGAAGAGTGACTGCGGCAACATCGGGGACATCTTCGGTGTGGACAACGTGGTTGCGGTGTGTGACCCGGTCTATCCCGTCTATGTGGATACCAATGCCATGGCCGGCCGGGCTGGAGATTTCCAGGAGGAGTTGGGGAAGTGGAATAAGCTGATCTACATGCCCTGTGTGGAGTCCAACGGCTTTACCCCCGAGCCCCCCAAGGAGAGAGCGGACCTCATCTACCTGTGCTACCCCAATAACCCCACCGGCGCCATGGCCACTCGGGAGCAGCTGCAGGCTTGGGTGGACTACGCCAATGCCAACGGCTCGGTGATCCTGTATGACTCGGCCTATGAGGCCTTTATCACCGGCGAGGACATTCCACACACCATCTTTGAGATCGAGGGAGCCCGTACCTGCGCCATCGAGTTTAGATCCTACTCCAAGACAGCTGGCTTTACCGGCAACCGCTGCGCCTATACTGTGGTGCCCATGGAGCTGGAGCGGGGCGGAGTGAAGCTCAACAGCCTGTGGAACCGCCGCCAGTGCACCAAGTTCAATGGTGTGCCCTATGTCATCCAGCGGGGCGCCGCGGCCATCTATACTCCCGAGGGCAAGGAGCAGACCCGGCAGTCCATTGCCTATTACCAGAAGAATGCCCAGGTCATTCGGGAGGGCCTGACCTCCGCGGGTATGACCTGCTTTGGTGGAACCAATGCGCCCTACATCTGGCTGAAGACGCCCAAGGGCATGGGGTCCTGGGACTTCTTTGATCTGGTGCTGGATAAGGCCAACGTGGCCACTACCCCCGGCGCCGGCTTTGGCCCCAGTGGAGAGGGCTATGTCCGCCTGACCGCCTTCGGCGACGCGGATGCCACCCGGGAGGCCGTGGAGCGGGTAAAGGCCATCGTGTAAGGGAAAACCAGTTTTCAAGGACAAGAACAGCGGCGCTGCGGATTCCTCCGCGGCGCCCTTTCTTTTTGCAGCGGAAAAATTTCCCCTTTACTCCGGGAATGAAATCTTTTATAATGCACAGCATGGAACTGCCGCCTCTTATAACGCGGGCTTGCAGAAGGGGGCAGGAGTTCATCGCAGAAGGAAAGGAGGAGCTTTGGGCAGAAACCCAACATAAGCGCCAGTGCCCCGCCGGAAGGGCGGGGACGACGAGGTGGGGGAAGTATCGAAGGATTCGGCGGGTGTCCCCCCGTGCCGCTCCGGGTGCGTACACAGCCTAAAAATATGCGGGTGACCGCAAAACAAAGGGGCTGTGACCGGGGAACGAGGTGCAAATGGCTGCGAGTTTGTCCTCTGATCCATTTATCCAAAGATCAGGAGGAAATAAAAACTATGTGCGGAATTGTTGGCTATATCGGCAAAGAGCAGGTGGCTCCTATTTTACTGGATGGGCTGGCCCGTCTGGAGTACCGGGGCTATGACTCGGCAGGTGTGGCGGTCTATTCCCAGAAAAAGCAGGCCCTGTGTGTGCACAAGGCCAAGGGACGGCTCCAGGTGCTATCTGATATGCTCCGAGGCGGGGCTGCTGTGGACGGGACGGTAGGAATCGGCCATACCCGTTGGGCCACCCATGGAGCACCCAGCGACGTCAACTCCCATCCCCAGGTGAGCCAAAGCGGACGCATCGCTGTGGTTCACAACGGCATCATTGAAAATTATGCGGAGCTGAAGTCCTTTTTGATGTCTAAGGGGGTGGAGTTTACCTCCCAGACCGATACCGAGGTGGTGGCCCAGCTCATTGATTACTTTTATCAGGGCGATCTGCTGGAGGCGGTGGGCCGAGTGCTTCACCGGATCCAGGGGGCCTATGCGTTGGGCATCCTGTGTGCCGATGCGCCGGATCAGCTGATCGCCGTGCGCAAGGACAGCCCGCTGATTTTGGGTTATGGCGAGGGATGCAATTTCCTGGCCAGCGACGTCACCGCCATTATCAAATACACCCGGGATGTGGTGTATATGGAGGACGGGGAGCTGGCCGTGCTCACCCGGGAGGGAATCCAGTGCTACAACCACCTGATGCAGCCCATTGAGAAGGAGATCTCCCATGTGGACTGGGAGATCGACGCGGCGGAAAAGGGCGGCTATGAGCACTTTATGTTCAAGGAGATCATGGAGCAGCCGGAGGCCATGCGCCGGTGTATCTTCCCCCGTATCCGGGACGGAGAGGTATACCTGGAGGATTTTGGCCTGGATGAGAGCTATATCCGCTCCATGAGCAAGATCTACATTGTGGCCTGCGGGTCCAGCTACCATGTTGGCATGGTGGGGAAATACAATCTGGAGCGGCTGACCCGGAAGAATGTGGAGGTGTCCCTGGCCTCGGAATTTCGGTATATGGACCCCATTGTGGATGACCACACCCTGGTCATTGTAATCAGCCAGTCGGGAGAGACCCTGGACACCATGGCGGCTCTGCGGGAGGCCAAACGGTTGGGGGCCCGGATTTTGTCCATTGTGAACGTGGTGGGCAGCTCCATTGCTCGGGAGTCCGACGTAGTGCTCTACACCTGGGCCGGACCGGAGATCGCGGTAGCCACGACTAAGGCCTACTCCACGCAGATGGCGGTTTTAGACCTGCTGGGGCTGTGGTTTGCCCGGGTACTGGGTACGGTAGAGGAGAAGGAGTACCGTAGCGTATTGGAGGAGATGCTCCTGCTGCCTGGAAAGATGGAGACCATTCTTGCCAATAAAGACAACATCCAATACCTAGCCTCCCAGTATTTTAACCATGACAGCGTCTTCTTTATTGGCCGCAATGTGGACTACGCCCTGGGACTGGAGGGCTCCTTAAAGCTGAAGGAGATTTCCTATATCCACTCGGAGGCCTATGCCTCCGGGGAACTGAAGCACGGCACCATCAGTCTGATTGAGGACGGTACGCTGGTGGTGGCTCTGGGTACCTACAGCAAGCTGTTTGAAAAGGCCATGAGCAATGTGGTGGAGGTAAAGAGCCGGGGCGCAGATGTGCTGGCCCTGGCTACCGAAAGCCATGCCGAGGAGATGGGGAAGACGGCGGATGCCGTGATGACCATTCCGGACACCCACGACCTGCTGTTGCCCTCTCTGGGGGTGGTACCGTTGCAGCTGTTTGCCTACTATGTGGCCCTGATGCGGGGGTGCGATATCGACAAGCCCCGGAATTTGGCTAAAAGCGTGACCGTGGAATAAAAGAAAAACAGCCCCCGCTGTGGTAAGACAGCGGGGGCTGTATGTATTTGGGGAAGATGGAGTTTAGGGGTTGGGTTCACCCTTAAGCCATTCATCCTCATATTCTTTCTTCAGCCAATTCTCGTAGTTGGACTTGACTGTTTCCCAAACGGACATCCAGTCAATCTTGCTCATGTCCGTCTCATTCTGGAACAGCTCGGAATAGAAGGCGTGGGTGGAGTCCTCGCCCTCCACATAGTCCTCGTAAAAAGCGTCCATATAGGCGCCGAAGCGGGGGTCCTCCAGTTCCTGAGGGCCAAGCATCATGGCGTGCAGCTGTTCCTTGGTCCAGGGCTCGTCGTTGCCCAAATCATGAGGCATAACCTGGGCCCACTTGGTCAGACGCCCCAAATCGTGCAGGAAACGGTCCCGGCCCTCATCGCTGTTCAACATGGGGAGGACACTGCGCAGAAGGGTGTAAAAGGCGTCGTCCATTGCTTCCTTAATTTTCGGGCTAATCTTCTGTTGATCCATCGTTCATGCCTCCAATTCTGATCTGGGTTCCCTTTGGCAAGGGGAGATGTCTGTGAAATCCGGGCATCTCTATGCTTGTATTATAGCCTGCCTGGGGAGGCTCGTCAACTGGAAATTGTGTAATTTTTGAAATTTAAGGCGGAAAAACTTGCGAAAATTGGCAGATTGACAAAAATTTCACAATACATTGACTAAAGTGGCCTGTTCCATTTCAGACAGCAGTCGGATCTGGGCGATGAGATCAGCATTGGCCGCGGCGTACTGGTCCATCTCCTGGAGGGTCAAATACTGCAGGACACAGCGAAACCCTCTTAGGATCTGATCGGTGTCGGAGTGGCGCATGACCGTGTGGAGATAGAAATGGTGACTCTGCCAGTCCTGATAGACCTCCCGTGTAAGGTGGGCGGCCTGATCCCAGCAGCCCTGTTGGGCAAGCTGGTGAGAATGCTCCAAGCGGCGGGAGAGTCCTTCCGTGAGCGTTTGAGCGTACCAGGCATTGTAGAGGCTTCCTCCCAGCATGATCGCTAAGATGACAGCGGCAATGACGAAACGTTTCATGTTGGTTTCCTCCTAAGAAGGTCTGGACGACTCCTTTGGAATCAAATAGATTCCGCCAGAGGGGTCGGCCATGAGCAAAAAAACCCGGCTGAAACCGGAATAACCCTTTTGCTTCAAGTAGTCATTTAGCCAGGCACGGCTGTATCCCAGCAGAGCCAAATTGCGCTGCAGTAGCTGTCCGTCGCTGATAATGACCAGGGGCAGGCCAGGGTCCTGAGTGGACAGGTTCAGCTGCTGGACGGTGGGGGGCTTATGGGCGGCGTAGGGGAGAACGGAGATCTGGCCGTTGGTCTCCAGAATCGCGTATTTCACCGCGGTGAGATCGGTGTAGCCCTTGGTGCGCAGTTCCTCCAAAAGCTCGTCTACGGTCAGTCGGTTGCGGGCCATCTCCTTTTGATCCAGCTTGCCCTCTCGGATAATGATGCTGGGTCTTCCACACAGAAGGGCGCGGAAGCGCACGCTCTTCATGGTGAGTACCGACAGCATCATGGTCAGAGACAATAGGGTAATGATGGGGATAATCCCGGTCAGCAGTGGAATACCGAAGTCCTGCATGGGCACGGAGGCCAGATCTGCGATGATCAGGGAGAGGACCAGCTCAGAGGGCTCCAGTTCTCCCACCTGGCGTTTGCCCATCAGGCGAATGCCTACGATAATTAAAAGGTATAAAATGATGGTGCGTACCAATCCAGTGAACAAGTCGCTGCCCCCTCCATAATAGTTCCGGGACCCTTGGACCCCACACAGAGAGTGTTTCCAATATTCTGGAAGGATATCCAGCCAAATGAACAAAAGAGAGTGGGAAAAAAGATGGAAAAAAGGGGAACGGCATCTTGCAAAAGAGGAGGATTTTCGATACAATATCTTGAAACGGTTTGCGCAAGATAAAGGGCAACTGAGAACTGGAACGGAAGGCGTGTGAGAATTGATGAAAGCGACCTTGATTCTGGCCAACGGAAGCGTATTTTCCGGGACCAGCATCGGCAGCACCTCCGACCGGATCTGTGAGATGGTGTTCAACACCTCGATGACCGGCTACCAGGAGATCCTGACCGATCCTTCCTACGCGGGGCAGGGCATTGTCATGTCCTATCCCCTCATCGGGAACTATGGCATCAACAGCGAGGACAACGAGTCCAGCTGTCCCTGGGCCTCGGCCTTTGTGGTGCGGCACTTGTCCCCCCGGGGAAGCAATTTCCGCTGTGAGGGAACATTGGACGCCTATTTAAAACAGCATGATATCACTGGTATCGAGGGCGTGGACACCCGGGCCCTGACGAAGATACTCCGCAGTCAGGGGAGCATGAACGGCATGGTCACCTGTGCGGAGCATTTTAATGTGGCCCAGGCCCTGGAGAAGATTCGGGCCTACCGGGTGGAGGGCACTGTGGAGCTGGTGTCCCGGAAGGAGCCGGAGGACTGTCCTGCCTACGGGGAGGAGAAGTACCGGGTGGCCATGATGGACTACGGCGTGAAGCAGAACATGATCGAGTGCCTGCGCCGCCGCGGATGCCATGTCACCGTATTCCCCGCCCACACCCCCGCCCAGACCATTCTGGAGGGCGGCTTCGACGGTGTGATGCTGTCCAACGGTCCCGGCGACCCGGCGGACAACGTAGATATCATCCATGAGGTCCGCAAGCTGTATGACAGCAACATCCCCATGTTTGCCGTCTGCCTGGGCCATCAGATCATGGCCCTGGCCACCGGTGCAAAGACGGGCCGGCTGGACTACGGCCACCGTGGCGGCAACCACCCCGTGCGGGACATTGAGGCGGGACGGGTGTATATCACCAGCCAGAACCACGGCTATATGGTCCTGGCCGACAGTGTGGACCCCGCTGTGGCGGAGATCAGCCATGTAAACGTCAACGACGGAACGGTGGAAGGCCTGCGCTACAAGCGCCCCAACTGCTTTACCACCCAGTTCCACCCCGAGGCCAGCCCCGGTCCCCAGGACACGGAGTACCTCTTTGACCGCTTTATCGCTTCCATGGGAGGTGACCAGTAATGCCGAAAAATCCGGCTATTAAAAAGGTCCTGGTCCTGGGCTCCGGCCCCATTGTCATCGGCCAGGCCGCTGAGTTTGACTACGCCGGCACACAGGCCTGTCGTGCCCTGAAGGAAGAGGGCATTGAGGTGGTGCTGGTCAACTCCAACCCCGCCACCATTATGACGGACAAGGATATTGCCGACCACGTGTATATCGAGCCCCTGAACATCCCCTCGGTGACCCAGGTCATCGAGATGGAGCGGCCCGATTCCATCCTGCCCACCCTGGGCGGCCAGACCGGCCTGAACCTGGCTATGGCCCTCCATGAGAACGGAACCCTGGCCAAGTACGGGGTGAAGCTGCTGGGCACCTCTCCCGAGTCCATCCGTAAGGCGGAGGACCGCCAGGGCTTTAAGGACTGTATGGAGTCCATCGGCCAGCCCTGTGTCACCTCCAAGGTGGTGGAGGCGGTGGAGGACGCCGTGGCCTTTGCCGAGGAAATCGGCTACCCCGTTATTGTCCGCCCCGCTTACACCCTGGGCGGTACCGGCGGCGGTATTGCCTACGACGAGATGTCCCTGCGGGAGATCTCTGACCGAGGAATCAACCTCAGCCGTGTGGGCCAGGTGCTCATCGAGCGGTGTATCGCCGGCTGGAAGGAAATTGAGTTTGAGGTCATGCGTGACTCCGCCGGCAACGTGATCCAGGTCTGTTCCATGGAGAACATCGACCCCGTGGGCGTCCACACCGGCGACTCCATCGTGGTGGCCCCCACCCAGACTCTGGCCAATAAGGAGTACCAGATGCTCCGTACCGCCGCTCTAGACATCATCTCCGCCCTGGAGATTGAGGGCGGTTGTAACTGTCAGTTTGCCCTTAACCCTGACTCCTACGAGTATGCGGTCATCGAGGTCAATCCCCGTGTTTCCCGCTCCTCCGCTCTGGCCTCCAAGGCCACGGGCTATCCCATCGCCAAGGTGGCCGCCAAGATCGCCTTGGGCTATACCTTGGACGAGATTCCCAATGCCGTCACCGGCAAGACCACCGCTTGCTTTGAGCCCACCCTGGACTACTGCGTGTTGAAGATTCCCCGTCTGCCCTTCGATAAGTTCACCACTGCCAGCCGGACTCTGGGCACCCAGATGAAGGCCACCGGCGAAGTTATGGCCATCGCTAACTCCTTCGAGGGCGCTTTGATGAAGGCGATCCGCTCCCTGGAGCTGAATGTCCGGGCGCTGAAGCTGGACAAGCTGGAGGGCCTGTACACCGACGAGATCGAGGAGATGCTGGTCAACGTCACCGACGAGCGTCTGTTCGTGGTGGCCGAGGCGCTGCGGCGGGGCTTCTCTCCCCAGAAGATCAACCACATCACCAAGATGGATATCTGGTTCCTGGATGGCTTCAAGCGGATCATCGACATGGAGGAGGAGCTGAAGGCCTGCCGGGGCATCCCCGACGCCGACACCCTCAAGCGGGCCAAGGAGATGTGCTTTGCCGACAGCTACATCGGCACTCTGTGCGGCATGAAGCAGTCTGAGGTGAAGGCCCTGCGGGAGAAGTACGGCATCATCCCCTCCTTCAAGATGGTGGATACCTGCGCCGCCGAGTTTGACGCCGAGACCCCCTATTACTACTCCACCTACGACGGAGAGAATGAGGCGGTGGAGGCCGACTCCGGAAAGAAAAAGGTGCTGGTGCTGGGCTCCGGCCCCATCCGTATCGGCCAGGGCATTGAGTTTGACTACTGCTCCGTCCATTCTGTCTGGGCCCTGAAGCGCCTGGGCTGTGAGACCATCATCGTCAATAATAACCCCGAGACCGTCTCCACTGACTTCGATGTAGCGGACAAGCTCTATTTTGAGCCCCTCACCGCCGAGGACGTGCAGAATATTGTGGATCAGGAGAAGCCCTGGGGCGCTGTGGTCCAGTTCGGCGGTCAGACCGCCATTAAGCTGGCCAAGGCTCTCACCGACATGGGCGTCCAGATTCTGGGTACCTCCTCTGACGGCGTGGACGCCGCTGAGGACCGGGAGCGCTTTGACGAAATCCTGCAGAAGTGCGGTATTCCCCGCGCCAAGGGCCGTACTATCTTTACCACTGAGGAGGCCCTGGCGGCCGCCCACGAGCTGGGCTACCCCGTCCTGGTCCGTCCCTCTTACGTCCTGGGTGGCCAGGGCATGGAGATCGCTTACTCCGACCGGAACATTGAGGAGTTTATGCGCATCATTAACATGACCGTTCAGGAGCACCCCATCCTGGTGGATAAGTACCTCATGGGCCGGGAGCTGGAAGTGGACGGCGTGTTCGACGGAGAGGATATCCTTATCCCCGGCATTATGGAGCACGTGGAGCGGGCAGGCGTCCACTCCGGTGACTCCATCGCGGTCTACCCGCCCCTCCACCTGGAGCAGAAGCACCGGGATCTGATTCTCCAGCACACCCGGAACATGGCCAAGCACCTGGGTGTAATCGGCCTTATTAACGCCCAGTATATCCTCTATAACGACGATATCTACGTCATTGAGGTCAATCCCCGCTCCTCCCGTACCATTCCCTATATCTCCAAGGTCACCGGCGTGCCCATCATCGACCTGGCCACCAAGGTGATGCTGGGTCAGAAGCTGAAGGATCTGGAGTATGGTACCGGCATTTATAAGGAGGCCAACTACTATGCGGTGAAGGCCCCTGTGTTCTCATTTGAAAAGCTCACCGATGTGGATACCGGCCTTGGCCCGGAGATGAAGTCCACCGGCGAGGTGCTGGGTCTGGCCGAGACCTTCCCCCAGGCCCTGCTGAAGGCCTTCAAGGGCTCTGGCCTCCGTGCTCCCAAGAAGGGCGGCCGGATTATCATCACCGTTAAGGATGAGGACAAACGGGAGATCATCTCCATTGCCCGGGGCTTTGAGGAGATGGGCATTGAGCTCTATGCCACTTCGGGCACCTGCGACGTGCTCAATGAGGCGGGGATTGAGTGTAAGCGGGTCAACCGCGTGTCCCAGTCCCATCCCAACATCCTGGATATGATCGCCTCTGGTACGGTGGACCTGATCATCAATACCCCCACCCGGGGTCGCAAGCACGACTCTGACGGCTTCCGCATCCGCCGCTCCGCCGTGGAGCACGGGGTGGGCTGTGTCACTGCCATTGATACCGCACGGGCCCTGCTCACGGTCCGGCAGCAGAGCCGGAGCGAGGATTTGACCCCCATCGATATCACCAAGATCTAAAATCAAACGGTCACGGCCCCTTTCCGGGGGCCGTGACCGGATATTTAAAACGCGTACAACTGAAACTTCTGATTCCTTTCCATGAGGGAACATTCAGGAGAGAAACGGGATATGAGGATTCAAAAGAAATGAGATCCAAGATTGTGGTATCATCCTTTATTTATCCTTTTAAAACGCAAAAATCCACACCCTTAGGTGTGGCTTCTTGTTCCAAATCATGTTGAAGTTACCTTACCGCTCGCTGGCTACCGTGTTCTGGTCCTCATAGATGAGATCCTCCAGATCGGTGCGGCTATTCCAATAGAAATCTGTCATTTACAACACCTCCTTTCCTTTATCTGCCACTATGATACCTGGAAACAGGGGCGAAAACAAGGGGAAACGGGTTAAATGTTTGTAAAATCCCATTATGTAGATAGGGAGGAAAATATGACTATGTCACACCAGACTGTGATCGTGCTGGACTTCGGCGGACAGTACAATCAGCTCATTGCCCGGCGGGTCCGGGAGTGCAATGTGTACTGCGAAGTCAAGCCCTACACCACCCCGCTGGCCGAGTTAAAGGCCATGAACCCCATCGGCATCATTTTCACAGGTGGTCCCAACAGCGTGTACCTGGAGACATCTCCCCATGTAGATCCTGAGATCTTTACTTGGGGAGTACCAATTTTGGGTATCTGCTACGGTTGCCAGCTCATTGCCCACAATTTGGGCGGACAGGTAACCGAAGCCCAGGACGATTCTGCCCGGGAATACGGCAAGACCGCCACTTATTACGATACATCCTGTAAGCTGTTCCAGGGACTGCCGGAAGAGGGCATCTCTTGGATGAGCCACGGGGACTACATGGCAAAGGTGCCCCAGGGCTTTGCCCTTACTGCCCACAGCGACAGCTGCCCCAATGTGGGTATTGCTGACGAGAGCCGGGGCTTCTATGGGGTGCAGTTCCACCCAGAGGTCAACCACACAGAGAATGGCATCAAGATGATCCGCAACTTCCTCTATGAGGTGTGTGGCGCTGTGGGCGACTGGACCATGGGTGACTATAAGAATACCGCCATTGCTGCTGTACGGGAGAAGGTTGGCAGCGGAAAGGTGCTTCTGGCCCTGTCTGGCGGCGTAGATTCCTCCGTGGTAGCCGCTTTGCTGGCGGAGGCTGTTGGGTCTCAGCTCACTTGTGTCTTTGTTGACCACGGCCTGATGCGCTTGAACGAAGGGGATGAGGTAGAGTCTGCCTTCTCCAAGTGGGACATCAACTTTGTACGGGTGGATGCCGAACAGCGTTTTCTGGGCAAACTGGCGGGAGTGTCCGAGCCCGAGCGGAAGCGGAAGATCATTGGTGAAGAGTTTATCCGGGTCTTTGAGGAAGAGGCCAAGAAGGTGGGCACTGTGGACTTCCTGGCCCAAGGTACCATCTATCCGGATGTGATTGAGTCTGGTGCGGGGGATGCTGCCGTTATCAAGAGCCACCATAATGTGGGCGGTCTGCCCGACTACGTAGACTTTAAGGAGATCATTGAGCCTCTGCGGCTGCTCTTCAAGGACGAGGTCCGTCAGTTGGGCCGGGAGCTTGGTTTGCCTGAGTATTTGGTCTCCCGCCAGCCTTTCCCCGGTCCTGGTCTAGCTATTCGTATCATTGGGGAGATTACCAAGGAGAAGGCTGATCTGCTCCGCCAGGCAGATTTTATTTTCCGGGACGAAATCGCCAAGGCGGGGGAGGATAAGAACCTCAACCAGTATTTTGCGGTCCTTACCAACACCCGCTCCGTAGGTGTGATGGGTGACGGCCGTACCTATGACTATACTCTGGCCCTTCGTGCAGTGACTACCAGCGACTTTATGACCGCTGATTGGGCCCGAATCCCCTATGAGGTTTTGGACAAGATCAGCGTGCGCATTGTCAATGAGGTGCAGGGTATTAACCGCATCTGCTACGACATCACGTCCAAGCCCCCCGCCACAATAGAGTGGGAATGACCGTCAAAACGGCGCAAACCCGCATGAATACAGGCTTTTTTGCCCGTCGCTGTGGCTCTTGATACTGGATTGATACTATTCGTGTTCGCCCGGTATTCCCAAGAGAATAATCACAAAGGGACAAGCAAAACCGCCCTGCTGAACGACAAATTCAGCAGGGCGGTTTTTTGCTTGTCTTATTTATTTTTCCGCCAGGTGACATAATACTGACTTTCCTTGCTATCGTCACAGGTGTAAGGCCAGTTGAGTTTCCATTCAAAGTATTCGTCCCTGGTGATCTCCCCGGCGTCAAGTTCCTGCTGGCGCAATAGCCATTCGTGCATAAACTCATCTACAAGTCCGTACTGAAAATAAATCCCCACGGGAGGATGGATGGGCCAGTCGTCGTTGTCATTGTAGCGCACGCTGGTATCATCGGAGGCCCCTGTCTTGCTGGGATTGCGGACAAGCTGGAACAGGCGGATAGAGCCTGGGCTGTCCTCGTCCAGCCAGAAAAATGTCCGCATGAAGTCCTCGGCAGAGCCGGGGGCGATGGTGTAGAAGTTCTGGCGGTCTACCCGCAGCGCCTCGGCCATCTTGTCCAGCAGCTCCCGTTTCGGGACACGGTAATTCGTCTCATACTGGGCAATCCGGTTGTCCGCACCCTTTTCCTCCAAACCGATGGCAAGGCCCAATTCCTTTTGCGTCATGCCCCGAAAGGTACGGATTTTCTTGATTTTATCCCCTACGGTCATATCATTCACCGCCTTTGAGGATAGTATAGCGCAAATAAGCGAAATATGCAAGATATATATTAACAAAAATGCGAAATAAATTCTTGACATTAACATCGGCGTTAATGTATAATGACAATGCGGATATTAACATATTTGCGAAACAAAAATAAGGAGGTGCTAACTATGGAAAAGGAGCTGTTTGTGAGGGCGGAGGAGGTCGCCAGGGAGCTGGGGATTTCCAAGCCCTACGCCTACAAGCTGGTGCGGGAGATGAACGAGGAGTTGAAGAAAAAAGGCTTTCTCACCATTCCCGGACGGGTGAGCAGGCGCTACTTCGAGGAAAAATTCTATGGGTTGCGGGACAGGCAGTAAGGAGGGAACCACAATGCCGGCATACAAAGACAAGGCAAAGGGCACATGGTATGCGTCCTTTTACTACGAGGACTGGACGGGCAAGAAAGTAAAGAAAATGAAACGGGGCTTTCCCACCAAGCGGGAGGCTCTGGAGTGGGAGCGGACATTCCTGCAACAGCAGACCGCCGACCTGGAAATGACCTTTGAAAACTTCGTGGCTGTCTATGTGGCAGACATGAAAGGCCGTATCAAGGAAAACACCTGGGGGACGAAAGAGCATATCCTCTACAAGAAATTGGTGCCGTACTTCGGCAAGCGGAAGATGTGCGACATTCACTCAAAAGAGGTCATCGCCTGGCAGAATGAAATGCTCAATTACCGGGACAAGAACGGCAAACCCTACTCTCCGGTGTACTTAAAAACGCTGCACAATCAGTTGAGTGCTGTGTTCAACCATGCGGTACGCCACTACAACTTAAAGGTCAATCCCGCTGCCCAGGCGGGCAACATGGGAAAACCCAAGGGACGGGAAATGCTGTTCTGGACAAAGGCGGAGTATCTGAAATTTGCTGAGGCCATGATGGACAAGCCCCTCTCCTATTACGCCTTTGAAATGCTCTACTGGTGCGGCGTCCGGGAGGGGGAGCTGCTGGCCCTCACTCCTGGCGACTTCGATTTTGAGAAACAGACCGTCACCATCTCCAAGTCCTACCAGCGGATCAAGGGCAAGGATGTGATTACTGACCCCAAGACCCCTAAGAGCAACCGGGTCATTCAAATGCCCGCTTTTCTCTGTGAAGAAATGCGGGACTATATCAAGAGCCTGTATGGGGCGAAACCCACCGACCGCATTTTCACGGTGACAAAATCCTACCTCCATCGGGAGATGGACAGGGGGGCGAAAGAGGCCGGGGTCAAGCGGATCAGAATACACGACCTGCGGCACTCGCACATTTCCCTGCTCATTGACATGGGCTTTACGGCCCTGGCAATCGCTGACCGGGTGGGACATGAAAGCATTGATATTACCTACCGCTACGCCCACCTGTTCCCCACCCGGCAGACAGAGATGGCGGACAAACTGGACATGGAGCGAAAGGGGGCCTAAATCATGTCAGCGAAAAATTTTGACCGACACAACCGCTGGAGAAATAAAACTGTGGCTTTCCGGGTGTCCCCGGAGGAGGACAGGGAAATCGAAACCGCCGTGCGGCTCTCCGGCCTTACCAAGCAGGACTACATCACCCGGCGGCTGCTGTGCCGGGATGTGGTGGTACAGGGCAATCCCAGGGTGTATAAAGCCCTGCGAAACGAGCTTGCCGCCGTTCTGGAAGAACTGGGGCGTATCGAGGCCGGGAGTGGCGTGGATGGGGAGCTGCTGGACACAATCCGGCTGATCGCCGCCATCATGGACGGCATGAAGGAGGATTGATAGATGGATGGATTGAAAACGAAAACGACCGTCCCATATCCGTCTGTTGCAGCAGACGGGGGACAGTCGCTCTCACAAAAACCTAACCAAAGTATAGCAGAGGGTGTGGCAGAACACAAGTCCCCGGAAAGAGATTTGGAGGAAATCATGCGGCAGATAAGCCGGGTCAACGACCCGGCCTATCTGCCTACCGTGTCTATGAATGACCTCTACGAGCAGGTGTACCCCGGCAGACCTCCTGTGATAGACGGTCTGCTCTATGCGGGGACATATCTGTTTGTGGGCGCTCCTAAGGTGGGAAAGTCCTTTCTCATGGCCCAGCTTGCCTATCATGTGAGTATGGGCCTTTCCCTGTGGGGGTATGAGGTGCGCCAGGGGACAGTCCTCTATCTGGCCCTGGAGGACGATCACCGCCGCTTACAGGAGCGGCTGTACCGAATGTTTGGGGTAGAGAGTACCGGAAACCTGTTCTTTGCCATCGGAGCCAAGCAGCTCGGCGGCGGCCTGGAGGAGCAGTTAAAGGGCTTTGTCCGGGAACACCCGGACACCCGGCTTATTATCATCGACACCCTGCAAAAAGTACGGGAGGAGGACGGCGGAAAGTATAGCTATGCCAACGACTATGAGGTAATCACCAAACTGAAACGGTTTGCCGATATAAGTGGGGTTTGCCTCCTGGTGGTACATCACACCCGCAAGCAGCAGGCCGATGACAAGTTTGATATGATCTCCGGCACCAACGGCTTGTTGGGTGCGGCAGACGGGGCCTTCCTGCTCCAAAAGGAGCGGCGGACAGACAACGCCGCCACCCTGGACATTTCCGGGCGGGATCAGCAAGACCAGCGCCTCTACCTTAAACGGGACGAGGAACGGCTTGTGTGGGAGCTGGAGCGGCGGGAAACGGAGCTGCGGCAGGAGCCGCCCGACCCGGTGTTGGAGGCTGTTGCTGCCCTGGTGACGGCGGAACGGCCAGAGTGGAGAGGGACGGCCACGGAACTTGTCGCCGCCCTGGGGCTGGATATGAAACCCAATGCCCTGGCTATGCGGCTGAATGTCCGGGCATGGCGGCTGTCCTATGAGTACCACATCCGCTATGAAAGCGCCCGAACCCATGCAGGACGGAGTATCAAGCTCACGCTGGAGGAACCCCAGGCGTGACGACCGTGACAGCTGTGACAGCTTTTTGGAGTGCGGAGGCGGTGTGCAAAACATCGTCACGGTCGTCACGGCTGTCACGGGGAGCGGGGGCGAAAGTCAAGGGGGCATACCTGCGGGTGGAGATTGCCGCAAGGCAATACAACCCGTACCCCTTGACTTTCACCCCACGGAAAACACTTGCCGGGCGGTGGAAAGGCCCCTGGCCTTTCCACCCTGCCCAACGGCGAGTGACAAAGTTTAGGCGGGGTGCAGGGTGCCCTTTTCAAAGGGCGGCCCTGCTGGGGGAGGCAACCGCAGTTGCCGGGGGCAAAGCCCCCACACCACCCCGTAGGGCGCAAATGCGCTTTTGATGGCCGTAAGGCTGTCAAAAGTGCTTTTGCGTTACTTTCGCAGAAAGTAACAAAGGCCCGCCGCTTGCGCGGCGGAAAAGGAAGGAGGGATTGATTTGAAAAGGACGATCAGCGCCATGGTGGGCCAAGGATCAGTGAACCATAACAGCAGAAAATTCCACGCCAAGAACACCGATCCGGAACGCTCCCATTTGAATGTCACCTACTGCCAGGAGAATATCAAGACGGTGTACCATGAACTCTTTGACGAGGCTCTGGAGCGCTACAACGCTAAACAGACCAGGGCCGACAGAAGGATTGAGGATTACTATGAGAAAATCCGCTCGGGCAAGCAGGAAAAGCCGTTCCACGAAATCATTCTGCAAGTGGGCAATCGAGACGATATGAGCGCCGACAGCGAGGAGGGGCAGCTGGCGGCAGCGGTTTTGGACGAGTACATGAAGGGCTTTCAAGAGCGCAATCCCCAACTCCGGGTGTTCTCCGCCCACCTCCACATGGACGAGGCCACGCCCCATCTGCACATTGACTTTGTTCCGTTTACCACGGGGAGCAAGCGAGGGCTGGACACCAGGGTATCTCTGAAACAGGCGTTAGCGGCCCAGGGGTTCAAGGGCGGCACCAGAGGTGACACGGAGTGGAGCCAGTGGGTGCGCTCGGAAAAGGAGCGGCTTTCCCTGGTTATGGAGCGCCACGGGATTGAGTGGGAGGACAAGGGAACCCATGACAAGCACCTGTCTGTACTGGACTATAAGAAGGAACAGCGGGCAAAGGAGGTCGCCGTCCTGGATACAGTCAAGGCGGAGAAAGAAAGCCTAGTAGAGAGCCAGGAACGGCGGCTCAAAGAACTGGCCCCGGCGGTAAAGAACATGGAGCGGTTGGCTGCGGACTTCTCCGCCGACCCGGACGAGATTTTGCCGGAGCCGGGAACGCTGGAAACAGGCCGGGCCTACCGGGAGAAAAAGGCCAAACCCCTGTTGGCCCAAATCGTCAAGGTGCTGCGCTCCCTGTATCTGGCCTATGTGGAGCTGCGGGGAAAATTTGAGCGTCTGCAAGGGGACTATGGCCGGGTGAGGGAGAGCAACGCCCGCCTGTCTGACCGATTGCAGGAGGTCAAGTTAGAAAATAAGGCCCTGCGGCAAGTCTCCGCCGACTATGAGCGGGTCAAGCGGGTCTTTGGCCCCGAACAAGTGGAGGTGGCGGTACAAGCGGACAAACAGCGGGAACAGGCGGAGAAAGGCCGAAAGCGGCCCCGGCGCTCTGTTGATCGGGGGGAGCGGTGAAAGTAAAGGATTTGTTTTTATACTTGATTATTCCATGCGTTTATGATACGCTAATAAAAACATTAGAGGTGAGGTGGAAAGATGATTAACTTTTCTTGCAAATAAATTGGAATATACAGTGATACTGTGTTTTACAGTACCATTGTACCCATTGCAAGAAAGTTAAAAGTCTATTCACTCGATATATCGTAGGCGTATCACTCTTGATAGGGGTGGTACTATTATGCTGTGACGAGCTGCAAGAATTGACTTTCTTGCAGCTCTTATTTTATGTTCTTGATCCCTGGAATAAAGGAGGAATGCGATATGTCGATGATCCGAGTCGAGAACCTTACCTTTGCCTATCCATCCAGCTATGATAACATTTTTGAAAATGTCAATTTTCAAATTGATACAGATTGGAAACTTGGGTTTGTTGGAAGAAACGGTAGAGGGAAAACAACTTTTCTAAATCTCTTGCTTGGAAAGTACGAATACCACGGGAAAATACAAGCCTCTGTGCAATTTGATTACTTTCCATATCCTGTGAACGACAAAAACAGATTAACTACGGATATTCTCTCGGAAGTCTGCCCGCTGGCGGAAGAGTGGGAGCTGTTGAGAGAACTATCCTATCTGGAAGTCCGTGATGATGTACTTTGGAGGCCATTTTTTACGCTTTCCAATGGAGAGCAGACCAAGGTGCTGCTTGCCGCTCTATTTCTGAATGATGGACACTTTTTACTGATTGATGAACCGACAAACCATTTGGATATGAAAGCCAGAGAAACCGTTTCAGCATACCTGAAACGGAAAAAGGGATTTATCTTAGTCTCTCATGATCGCTGTTTTTTAGATGGCTGTGTTGACCATATCCTGTCGATCAATCGGTCAAACATCGAAGTGCAAAGCGGAAATTTTTCTACTTGGTTCACCAACTTCCAGCGTCAACAAGAATTTGAACTCGCTCAAAATGTGAAGCTGAAAAAAAGCATTGATAATATGCAAAAGGCCGCTAAAAGAACTTCTGTCTGGTCAGACCGAATTGAAGCGTCAAAATATGGGAACGGCCCGGTTGACCGAGGGTATATTGGTCACAAATCTGCCAAAATGATGAAACGCTCAAAGGCTATCGAAGTGCGGCAGCAACGGGCAATCGAGGAAAAGTCCGGCCTTCTCAAAAATTTGGAAACCGTAGAAGATTTGAAAATCGCTCCGCTTCTTTATTTTTCAGATACCTTAGTGACTTTCTCTGATGTTGTACCGATTTTTGACGGCAAAAATGTCTGCCAGCCAATCTCGTTTACAGTAAAACAGGGAGAACGCATTGCCCTTGATGGGAAAAATGGTTCTGGGAAAACGAGCCTTCTAAAGCTACTGGTCGGGCAACAAATAGAACATCGTGGGACAGTTGCAATAGGTTCTGGCATGATATTGTCCTATGTACCTCAAGATACTTCTATGCTGAACGGGTCGTTATCAGAGTTTGCGGAAGCCAATCGTGTTGATGAAACTTTGTTTAAGGCAATCTTACGGAAAATGGATTTTTCACGAATACAGTTTGAAAAGAAAATGGAAGATTTTTCAGCGGGACAAAAGAAAAAAGTGTTGATAGCAAAAAGCCTTTGTGAACAAGCACATCTGTATGTGTGGGATGAACCTCTTAACTATATTGACATCTATTCCCGAATGCAAATTGAAAATCTGATTAGGGAATTTTCTCCTACAATGATCTTCGTAGAACATGATCTTGCTTTCAGAAATACGATTGCTACAAAAACAGTATATATTGAAAGCACTCCCGGTCAAAGCTGTCAATGGTCAAGATGAACGGCGCATTTCATGCGCCGCCATTGACAGCCCTGCCCGGTCTTGCTCTGCGGTTATCAAGGCAGGCAAGCCCCAGGGGTGCTTGCCTGCCTTCTTTGATTTTGAGTGGAGGTCAGTGGCCGAAATTGGCCTCAAATTGAGGCCAATTTCGACAGGTACTTGCAAAGCCCGGAACTCTTGCAAACTCTGGTTTTCTGTGATACTATTTTGATACTAAGAAAACGAGGTGTCCCAAATAACAGGTGAAATATTAACATAATTGCGAAAGTTTTCCCTGTGAAATCACCTCAAATACACCCCTATATATCTGAATTTGCCGAATGGGAATGATTTCAGAGACCCGGAAAAGCCTGATATGACTGGGTTTTTGAGGGGTTAATGCCCTCTGTGGCAACGATTTGGCAACATTTTTTCATTATTCATAAAAAGAGAGCTAACTGATTTTGATTAGTCAGTTAGCTCTCTTTTTATTTTGGTTCCTATATGAGTTTAGCCGTTTAGTTTTTTCTCAAGCTTTTGAAGCCTTGCAGGGTATCCCCCTTTAGTTGAATCGGTTAATCCATATTTTATTGCCAAATTGCAAATTTCAATGGCCTCTTTATACTGCCCGGCTTTTTCGTAAAGAATTGCAAGCCGCTGAAAGGTTGTGATTCGTGGAATACAACCGAACTCTTTTTGCATTGGCTTTACATATTTAGGGAACATCTGGATATCTTTCAAGCAAAATTCGATTGTTAAATCAATCGCATCTGGTCTGCAATCTCTCTGCTTGTAATAACATTCGGCGGCTTCCTGCCAAAAATAGTGAGCGTCCAGAAGCTCTGCTTCGCTAACTGCTAAGTCTTTACCTGCACTAATTATTTTATCGGCAAGAGAGTAGTTCTTCTCAGAAACTGCCCAGCCAATCATTGCGGAAAAGTACTTCAGTTTTGTGCTGGAAGAATAAGATACATCACCTTTTATAGGAGAAGAACCCGGACATGCACCAAGCCCACCTTGATGATATCTGGTAAGAGCATCTTGCTCTTGAGGTGTGCATGATAGCCAAAAAGATTCCAAGCCCAAATAACCGATGATGCCTTTAATTTTAGGTTTCTGAGAAAATAGGGACTTAAACATACAATGTCACCTCTAACTTCAAGTGAACTCCAAATTTTTCTTTTCTACGCAACAAACAGCCTCTCCTGTGGCCTACAAGTGAGGGGGTCAAAAGAGGTCCTGGGGCGGCACCTTCACATAGTTCTGGGCTTTGTCAAACTCCGGATAGTGGTAGCGCCACTTGTCGTAATCCTCTTTGGAGATTTCGCCCGTCTCCAGCATGGCAGCGGCCTGCTGCCAGGAACAGAGCATCTCATGCAGCCGGGCGGCATCCTTGTTCTTCCGCACATCCACCTTCAGGCAGACTTCTCCATCCGTTTCGCTGATTTTGAGCCCGTAGTTGTCCTCCAGGGTAAACAAGGTGTGCATCAGCCCCACATAGGAGTCTATATCCGGGACAGAGAGGGCATGGGGCGAGACATCCAGTATCTGGGCTAGGGCAGCAGTAAGGTCTGCCTTAGGGGTTCTTGATCCTGTTTCATACTGAGCAAGGCGCACATCGGCAGACTTCTCCGGGAAGCCCAGCGCCATACCAAGATATTTCTGTGTCATTCCTCTCAGGAGCCGGAAAAAGTGAATCCGTTCGCCAATCGCCATATCATCCACTCCAATCGTTGGTTGTCTTTAGGAAAAGCGTAGCAGAAATGCTTAGTAAAGTCAAGGGAATCCTAAACAATTTTATTTAATTTATTTTGCGTACTCTGATTGACACAAGCTATTTTGCTTAGTATAATGACAATAGACTAAGCATAATAGCTTAGAATCAATAAATAAAAAAGAACTGCCGTAATCCCTGGTTATACATCCGGGAAAAAAGTGGCGGACGAAAGTGAGGAGGCATTTATGAAACACAATATCCATCCGCAGCAGCCATCAACGAGGAAAGGAAGGTATTTTCAATGCAGGCACAAAACTTTATGCGCGTGGAGGAAGTGGCCCAGGAGCTGGGTATCTCCAAGTCC
Source organism: Flavonifractor sp. An100 (assembly GCF_002161175.1). Classification (GTDB taxonomy): domain Bacteria; phylum Bacillota; class Clostridia; order Oscillospirales; family Oscillospiraceae; genus Lawsonibacter. The sequence goes on from NZ_NFMA01000002.1 coordinate 213,225, forward strand.
CACGCCTACAAGGTGATCCACCAGCTCAACGCCGAACTCCGGGACAAGGGCTATCTGACCATCGCCGGGCGGGTCAACCGGAACTTTTTCATGGAGAAGTTTTGCTACGGCAAGACGGGAAAGGAGGGCTAATCATGGCAGTCTACAAGGAAGAAAAGACCAACACCTGGCGGGCGGTCTACCGCTACACCGACTGGAACGGCGAACGCAAGCAGACCCAGAAGCGGGGCTTCAAGACCAAGCGGGAGGCACAGGCATGGGAGCGGGAACAGCTCAATAAGACCAGCGCCGATCTGGACATGACCTTTAAGAGCTTCGTGGACCTCTACACGGCGGATATGAAGACCCGGCTCAAGGAAAACACCTGGGCCACTAAGGACCATATTATCCGTACCAAGCTGTTGCCCTACTTCGGCAGGCTGAAGATGTGCAACATTACTGCCCAGCAGATCATCACCTGGCAAAACGAGATGCTGAATCACAAGGACGAGAACGGTAAACCCTACTCGCCTGTGTACCTCAAGACGGTCCATAACCAACTCAGCGCCATCTTCAACCACGCGGTTCGGTACTACAACCTCCGGGAGAATCCCTGCAAGAAGGCGGGCAGTATGGGCAAAAAGAAAAACCGAGAGATGATGTTCTGGACCAAGGAACAGTACCTGAAATTTGCCGAGGTGATGATGGACAAGCCGCTATCCTTCTATGCCTTTGAGATGCTCTACTGGTGCGGTATCCGAGAGGGGGAGCTGCTGGCCCTGACCCCAGCGGACTTTGACTTTGAGAAGCGCACCGTTACCATCAATAAATCCTATCAGCGGTTGAATGGCCAGGATCTGATTACTACCCCCAAGACGGAAAAGAGCAATCGGGTCATTACCATACCGCAGTTTCTGGCCGAAGAAATCCAGGATTACATCAAGATGCTCTACGGAATCGGGCCAGACGACAGAATGTTCACTGTTACCAAGAGCTATCTTCACCGGGAGATGGATCGGGGAGCCAAGGAAGCTGGGGTGCCGCGTATCAGAATCCATGATATTCGTCACAGTGCGGTTTCACTTTTGATCGATATGGGCTTCTCTGCCACGGCCATCGCGGACCGGGTGGGCCATGAGAGCATCGACATCACTTACAACTACGCGCATCTGTTTCCGTCCAAGCAGGCGGAGATGGCGGATAAATTGAACATGGAAAGGGGCAATTAAAAATGTCAGCAAAGAATTTGGACAAGCACAACCGTTGGAGGAACAAGACCGTGGCTTTCCGGGTCTCTCCGGAGGAGGACGCCCAGATCGAAACGGCAGTGAAGCTTACCGGCCTGACCAAACAGGATTATATCATCCGGCGGCTGCTCTGCCGGGATGTGGTGGTGCAGGGCAACCCCAGGGTCTATAAAGCACTGCGGGACCAGCTGGCCGCTGTGCTGGATGAGCTGCGCCGGATCGAGTCCGGTCAGGGCGTAAACGATGAGCTGCTGGACACCATCCAGATGATTGCCACCATTATGAACGGGATGCAGGAGGATTTTGCCTATGACCGATGATAAAAAGAAAATGACCGCCCAGGGCTCATCTGTTGGCGCAGATGATGGGCAGTCAATCTCTCAAAATTCCAAGACCACTATACCAGACCCAGACGAAAAAAGCAATTCCCCCGAAAGAGATTTGGAGGAACTTTACCGGAAGATGCGCTGCATGAGCGACCCAGCCTACCTGCATACTGTGACCCTGGACGAGCTGATGGACAATGTGTTCGAGGGCAAGTCTGCGGTAATTGAAAACCTGCTCTATACAGGAGCGTACATCCTTGCCGGAGCGCCGAAAATCGGCAAGTCCTTCCTGGTGGCGCAGATCGCTCACCATGTTAGTACCGGGCAGGACTTGTGGGGCTACAAGGTCCATCAGGGGACTGTCCTTTATCTTGCTTTGGAAGATGACGAGAGCCGTTTGCAGCGCCGGATGTTCCGAATGTTCGGAGTGGAGGGGACAAGCTCCCTCCACTTTGCCACCAATGCTAAGATGATTGGTGGTGGTCTGGATGAACAGCTGGAAAAGTTCGTCCGGGAACACAGTGATACCAAACTGATTATTGTGGATACCCTGCAAAAAGTCCGGGAGGCGGTGAGCGACAGTTACAGCTACTCCAGTGACTATGAGGTAATCGGCAAGCTGAAACAATTTGCTGACCGATATGGCGTCTGCATCCTGATCGTCCACCACACCAGGAAGCAGCCTGCGGGAGATAGTTTTGAGATGATCTCGGGCACCACCGGCTTGTTGGGCTGTGCGGATGGGGCGCTCCTGATGCAGAAGGAAAAGCGGACAGATAGCAAGGCCACTCTGGAGGTGGTGGGCAGAGACCAGCCGGATCAGCGGCTGTATCTGAGCAAAGACCAAGAGAACCTGGTTTGGGGTCTCGACCATGCAGAGAATGAGCTTTGGAAACAGCCTCCAGACCCGGTGCTGGAAGCCGTGGCAAAGATTGTATCCTCCAAGAACCGCGAATGGGAAGGCAGTCCCACTGAGCTGGCCCAGGCGATTCAAACGGATATGGCAGTAAACCGGCTCACCAAACATCTGAATGTGAATGCCAGCCGACTGTTGGAAGAGCATCAGGTGAAGTACGAGAACAAGACCAAGCACGCCGGACGGCGTATCCGGCTGACTTACATGGTGGTGGAAGCCCCCGCGTTTGAAGTAATCGGGTAAAGCGCGACGCTCGCAACGGTCGCGACGGTGTTTTGAGGGGTACTCCCAGCACCGTTGCGACCGTCGCCACCGTCACGGAAAGGAACAACTGGGGTGGTATTTTACCACCTCATCTTCCAGGAGGGAGCCCCATTTTAGGGGGCCCTAAAAGTACCAGAGGATGTCGCGATTCACGACACCCTATGCCTCGAAACAGGGCACCGGGTACAGGGTCAAAAAGCGTTCAGAGAACGCGCAGCCACAGAATGAAATTCTGTGTTCAGAAGGGGCTTGGGGGCGCTGCCCTCAACAAGCAGATGGCAGGAAATGTGAGTGTGTATTAACACACGCATTGCTTGCCGGACTTGTGTGTGGCTAGCGTGATTTGTGCTCCGGCTAAAGGTGTGGTGAGCCCATTCAGATCGGTAGCAGTCAAGACTCCGGCAATAGTCCCTAAATTTAAGGTGGCATCAGCAGTACAGACCAGATCCATTTGGACACTGGAGCCCTCAGATAAGGTTACGCCGGCCAAACTGCTTAACAAGTAACCAGTTTTTACAGCGCCAAGACTGTAAGTTCCGGTGGGGATTTCAGAGATTGTAAAGGCGCCGGTTTCGTCAGTTAAGGTATGGCGATAGGGTGTTCCAGTACTGTCAAAAAGCTTGACGGTGGCATCGGGAATAGGATCGGTGCCATCCGTTACAACGCCGAATACAGTGGCTGACGCAGCAGATGCAGGGGGCAGTTCCAGGTCGATATTAGCCTCCTGCATACCCTGAATGGGAAAACTCTGACTAAATTGTAAGCCAAGTAGATCCTGTTTCATATCTGCCATAGTAATGACCTCCTGGATGAGTTAATCAAGTTTGATTGGTTTGCTGTGTGGGGTGGCCAATCAAAAAGCCAACACAGCCAGAGATGAAATCTCGAAACTGAACTATTGTTGCCGCAACGGAATCGGATTGAGCGGCAGTGTTGCAATGTTCCGTATTGCGTAGAAGCAGCAGGGTGATCAGGCAGAACAGCCCGATTCCAGCCGCAATCCAAACTTGGAGACAGCTTACCTGTACAGGGTCTGGGGAAGAAACAAAGTCTTGCTCCATTGTTTCCGAGGTTTTGGTAAGCGTGGGAGGTGCGATTTCGGTAGAGGTAGAAAAGTTAGGAGATTGCGTCTGACTGTTGTCCGCTGTCTCCATTATATGCGCTTGGTCAGAGGGGGGTGAGGCTGAAGTGGAACCGGAATGGCGCATAAAATTTCCGCTTAAAAAGTAACCAAAAATTGAGGCGGCGGATGTGCGGACAATAATATCAATTTCGTTAGAGGACTGTTGGGTACCCGAGCAGATAAATATATTATAGACCGATTGAAGAAGGAGTATGGCCATGATCAAAAGAAGGGCCAGGTCTACAGGGTGGATTGTAGATAAAATGGCACGTAAAGATAGTTTACAAGATTGGTTTGAACGCATGATAATTCCCTCCAACCCATTGTATGCAGCAGCTATATTGTGGGGGAAGGGACTGCAAAACAGTGGCTGTGTTGCATTAAGGGGCAGCGGGAGAAAAGAAAATAAAAAAACACCGTAGACAATTTTGTCCACGGTGTTTTGGCAGCGGGAGAAGGATTCGAACCCTCACAAACAGAGTCAGAGTCTGTCGTGCTACCCTTACACAATCCCGCTATTTGATTGCTGTGCCGAAGCACGAATGTTATTATAGCAAACAATTCGAGAATGTCAAGGGGGAAAATGATTTTTTCCAATTATTTTTTTGGCGGTATTTTTTGCGTCTCGGATGCGCAGGAGAGAGGGAGTTGAAAGACGGGCGTGCCCTCTGCCATAGGAGAAATGGAACCTTGGGGATAAGCTATTTCGATGCCTTGGGCGGTTAGGCAATAATCCTCTTTTGGGAAAAAGGTTTGAAGTCCGTGTTCCCATCCCGGGAGCAGAAAGCGAGATGCCGAAGCCTGTTGGTCGGCGGCCAGTTTCTTAAGTTGAGAAATTAACTTCTGCTTCCAGCGGTGACAGGAGCAGTAGAGAGCGTGGATTGGGTAAGGGGCTCCTTCCTGGATATCCCACACGTCGCCCCAACGCACTTGATTAGGAGGGCGATTTCCCCTGATTTCCTGACCCGTCATGCGGATGCTGAGCAGGTGTTCGGTAAAAAGGGTGACTTCACCGCGCAAGCTCCCCTTCCAGGATACAAAAGGATGGCTGTTAGCACGCAGGGTTGCCAGGTTCAAGCAGGCCTTCCAGTAGACTTCCCGCTCCCAGCGTTGTCTCCAGCTTTTGATCAGACGGCGATAATAGCGGTTGATCTTTGTTCCACTGCGCCCAGTACCACGCAACTCAGGCCAGGACACGTGGTACTCCAATACCGGCTCTCCCTCTAAGGTCAGAATGCGGGTATCTTCCTGCCAGAGCACCTCTATGGATTGGGGCGCTGTGTGGTCAGTGTGCTCCATAAAGAAGCCTCCTCTCCTCCAGTTTTCTTTCCCCATCCTATGCCGAAACGCAGGAATGGGCACAGAGAAAGATATTTTTTTGTTTACTTTCATATTTTAGTGTGTTAAAATAATAAAAAGATAAAACCGTAGTGGACGGGAAAGGAGAACTCCATGTCTAAGTTTTTGGATAAGCCATCCAGTAATACGCTGTATCGGGCTATTGCCGCGTTGAAGGATGAAGAGGAGTGCCGCAAATTTTTGCAGGATCTGTGCACCGTGTCCGAATTGAAGGCGATGGAGCAGCGGATGGAAGTTGCCATGCTGCTGGACGAGGGGCTGATCTACAGTGAGATTTTAGAGCGGACGGGAGCTTCCAGCGCCACGATTAGTCGAGTGAACCGATGCCTGCACTATGGAGCAGACGGCTATCGAACCATCATCCCCCGCCTGAAAGGACAGCAGTCATGAGTAGCTATGAGTTTTTGGCGGGATGCTATGATCAACTGACCTATGATGTCCATTATGAAGTGTGGGCAGACTATATACAGCGGCAGTTCCACAAGTGGGGACTGCCAGGGAATACTGTGCTGGATTTGGCGTGTGGTACCGGCTCTTTGACCCGTGAGTTAGCTCTGCGGGGATATGAGATGATAGGAGTGGATCTCTCATCGGAGATGTTGGCGGAGGCGGTGGAAAAGAACCGGGATATCCAGGGGATCCAGCCCATTTTTTTGTGCCAAAGCATGGACCGGCTGGATTTGTATGGTACCATTGACGCTTGTGTTTGCTGTCTGGACAGCATAAACTATGTGACTAATGCCATGCAACTGCAGCGGGCCTTTGATCGAGTGCATCTTTTCCTGATGCCCGGAGGCCTTTTCTTATTTGATGTCAACACGCCGGAGAAGCTGGAGGGTCTAGACGGCCAGGTGTTTTTGGACGAGACGGAGGATACCTACTGTGTCTGGCGGGCGGAATATAGCCGCCGCAGCCGCATCTGTGCTTATTTTATGGATCTATTTCGGCTGGATGGTGAGACGGGGCAGTGGGTGCGAGGAGAAGAACTGCACCGGGAACGGGCCTATACCCGGCAGGAATTAACGAACTATTTGCAGCAGGCAGGTTTCCGGGATATTAAGGTGTATGGCAATTTAAAGATGCGCGCTCCTGTAGACGGGGAGGAGCGGATCTTTTTTGTGGCCAGAAAGGATGGCTAAACCATGGGCGATGAAATTGTAAGAGCGATCACAGCAGATGGTTATGTGAAAGCTACGGCTATTACCGCTAAAGGGATTGTGGAGCGGGCGCGGAATATTCACATGCTGCTGCCTATGGCCACAGCTGCTCTTGGGCGGGCTTTGATGGGCGCCTCCATGATGGGAGATATGCTCAAGGAACAAAATGGCTCTGTTACCCTTCAAATCAAGGGAGGGGGGCCGTTAGGTGCCGTATTGGCAGTGTCTGACTGCCAGGGAAATGTGCGCGGTTATGTTCAGAATCCCCATGTGGAACTGGTGGAGAAGTACCCAGGAAAGCTGGATGTGGGAGCTGCTGTAGGACAGAACGGAACCTTGACTGTGATGAAGGATATCGGACTGAAGGAACCCTATATTGGTTCCATCGGTCTGTTCTCCGGTGAGATTGCAGACGATCTGGCCATGTATTTTGTGGAGAGCGAGCAGATTCCTACCGCCTGTGCGCTGGGCGTGTTGGTTGGGACGGATCAGAGCGTGACAACAGCAGGGGGATATTTGATCCAATTGCTGCCGGGGGCGGGAGAAGAGATCATCTCCAGCATTGAGCGCGGGGTGCAGAAGGTAGGGTCGGTCAGTCACGCTCTGGAGGGCGGTTTGGATGGAGAAGGCCTGTTGCGTGCCGTGCTGTCAGAGTTCTCGTTGGAGATTTTGGAAAAGCATCCGGTGGAATACCGGTGTTACTGTTCTAGGGAACGAGTGACCCGAGCCTTGATCAGTATGGGACGCGAGGAATTATCGTCTCTTCTGAAGGAACAGGGGCAAGCAGAGCTGACATGCCAGTTTTGCGACCGGGTATATTCCTACACCCGGGAGGAGCTGGGAGAGCTGTTGCGTGGTATGAGCTAAGCGTGGAGCATAAAATATGGGCGGGAGATTTTATCTCCCGCCCATTTATTGTTAACGTCCGCTGTTGGTCAGTGCCTGCAAAACATTGTAGCGTTCCATATCAAACTCTTTATGCATGGCCAGCGCAGCCTCCATGTCCAGGTCCACGATCCGACCGTCCTGGGTGGCAATAATCCGGTTGCCTTTTCCTTCCATCAAGACATTGACGGCCTCATAGCCCATACGGCTGGCGGTTTCACGATCGCGGGCTGTGGGAGAACCGCCGCGCTGAATATGGCCCAACACAGTTACGCGGGGATCAATGCCCACTTCCTCCTGAATCCGCTTGGCAATTTCAAAGGCACTACCAGCACCTTCGGCAACCACAACCATATAATGGGTTGTGCCGGCTAGACGGGCGCGACGGATTTTCTCCACCACGTCTGTCTCAAAGTCAACGGGGCGCTCAGGAATGAGTACAGCAGTGGCGCCTACCGAGATGCCCACATAGAGAGCTAGGTAGCCCGCATGGCGTCCCATCACTTCTACCACCGAGCAACGCTCATGGGACTGCATGGTGTCTCTCAGCTTATCGATGCACTCCACAGCCGTGTTGCAGGCGGTGTCAAAGCCGATGGTGTAGTGAGAGCAGCCGATATCATTGTCAATGGTAGCAGGAATCCCAACTACGGACAAATGCTGACCGGACTCTCCAATTTGACGGGAGAGGGCCAATGCGCCGCGGAAGGTTCCATCGCCGCCAATTGCCACAATGCCGTCCAGCCCTAACAGTTTGCAGGTAGCAATCGCCTTTTCCCGCCCCTCGGGCTGCATAAACTCTGCACTGCGGGCAGTATAAAGAATGGTTCCGCCCTTATTGATAATGTGACTAACGCTGGAGCTCTCCATCCGAACAAAATCGCTGTTAATAAGGCCGCTCCAACCACGACGGATGCCAACGCACTCAATTCCCTTGCTCACGGCAGTACGAACTACTGCGCGAACAGCAGCGTTCATACCGGGGGCGTCGCCACCGCTGGTCAGCACGCCGATCCGTTTCACCTGACTGTCCATATCCCGACCCTCCTTGATATCCGGTCCCCACTCACATTGGGAACCTGGTCTTACCTATAGTAATGTAGGAAACTGGAATCATTATGTCATTATTAAAAACGAATGTCAAGAAGGGGGAGAGGATGGAAAATAAGGTAGTATCGGCTCCATCATAGTCTCTGTTGGGACGCAAAAAAAATTTATGCTAAATTTTGTTTTTCCTGTTGACAAGTCGGATTTAGTTTAGTATAATGATCAAGCCGTCGCAAGAGCGGGGGCAAACCGGGGAGCATAGCTCAGCTGGTAGAGCACATGCCTTACAAGCATGGGGTCACAGGTTCGAGCCCTGTTGTTCCCACCACTTTGACCCTAGGAATCCCCCCGGACTACCTGGCTCGGTAGTTCAGTTGGTTAGAACGCCGGCCTGTCACGCCGGAGGTCGAGGGTTCAAGTCCCTTCCGAGTCGCCACTTTTTATTTCTTTTGAGTGTGTCAAAAGAAATATGCCTCTGTAGCTCAGTTGGTAGAGCAGGGGACTGAAAATCCCCGTGTCGTTGGTTCGATTCCGACCGGAGGCACCACTTCCTCATAGATTTCCTGTGGGGAAGCTTATGCGAGTGTAGCTCATCTGGTAGAGCGCCACCTTGCCAAGGTGGAGGTAGCGAGTTCGAGCCTCGTCACTCGCTCCATTTTTTTGGAGCACTGTGTTGCTCCATATGGTGCCATAGCCAAGTGGTAAGGCAGAGCTCTGCAAAAGCTCCACTCCCCAGTTCAAATCTGGGTGGCACCTCCAAATCGGAGCAAGCATGAGATTGCTTGCTCCGATTTTTTTATTTTAGTAATGTAGATACTATAGTTTTTTGCGCTGGGGGGAGAAATTATGAGCTGTCGAAAATTTTTATTCTCACTGTTTTTGATTGTACTTATTCCTCTATATTTATGTAGTTGTGGTAGTGTGGATAGGGATGTCGATGAAAATGAGTTGTCTTCGGAATCTTCTAGCGGGATAGATTATGAATATAAAAATTTGAAAGGGCAAATTTTTTCTTTTCATTGCAGTGATTCCAATACCATAATTTATGAAAAAACAGTGAACCAACTTATCACTGAATGGAAAGATAATGTTGCACTAGCTGAAAGAACTTATAATCAGCAAAATGTAATGATAGTGGCTGAAGGATATATTCGAAGTATTGAAAGGGATTAGAACAAGATTCTTATTATTTATTACTATCCGAGAATGAAGATAGTGGTTTGTTTTCCATGGATGAACTTAGGGTCTATTTTCAAGACGAATCAACTTTGGATTCGCTTCTTTTGTTAAAATCTGGTGATTATATTACGCTGGTTTGTTCTGCTCAAGACACTACATTTTTCCTTGAATATCCGGAACTTAAGGCTGAATTAGTATTGGAGGCAATCCCAGTTGCAGATTCGGAGAACGGTATTGCTTCACTAATAGGTCATACGGTATCAGATATTATATCACAATATGGGAACGATTACATTGTTGATTGTTGGTCTGGCGGTATGTATATAACGTACGATGATTGTCCATACAATTTTTACTATAGCACTGTTGAATATGACAGTGATTGGAATCCGAATCCGGATGATAAAATCTGGGGAGTTGAGACCTTTGCCGACAAAATGATCATTGATGGAGCGGTAATGATTGGTGGTTCTTTGGAAAGCGCTGAAGACTTTTGGGGAAGTAAATTCGAATTATATGATAACTATGATTATGACGGAAATTGCGGTACTACTAATATTACTCGAAATAATTTGAAGTACACTTTAACATTTGATAGAGACTCAGATGTTCTAATCAGTGCAAGCTGTTGGGCGGAATTTATACCTCCTAGTCATCCGGACATTATACAGGAAAATATTGATAAATTGGAGTTTAATTATGGAGATATAGATAATACAAAGGAAATATTTATGCTTTGTCTAGCTCAAGATGATTTAATTGGTTATTATGAAGGAAAAAACAGTTTATATAATTGGAAAGAAGATTTTGAAGCCCCCAATTTTGTATCGACAGATTATTGGTTTAGTGTTATGGACGATTTAGATTGCTATCTTGATGGAGAAATATGTAAGTATGAAGAACTTTGGGAAGCGACAGAAACTGCCTTTTATATGTATGCTGCTCAACAAGTAGATTCAACTGCTGATACTATTGCGGATAACCTAAATAAAATTTATCATCATTTAGGGGAGATACAATAACTTGAATTTGGGTTGGCTGGGAGAAAATGGCATCTATACCTTACGGACAAGACAGAATGTGTTGACAAAAAAGATGCACAGCAAAAACGCCGCACAAAAGTGCGGTGTTTTTGCGTTTCAAGAAAAATATTGGGCGAAATAGGAGAAAAAAGTTTGAAAGTTGAAAATCTAGTTCCGTTTTTCCAGATTCACGCTTTGGGAGATGCATAGAGGGCTATTAAGGAACAAAAGTGTTTCGAACTCCCCAGCTCTCCCTCCACGAAGCCCCTCATGGATTACCACTTCCCGTGGCAGCCATGGGGGGCTTTTTTACTTTTCCATAGGAATCGGATATTTGGCACTTATACTTTGTTTGTCCATCATTCTTTGTTGGTGTTGGTAATAGCTTTCTCCAGACTTTTTATCTATGGGTAGGGCCGCGTGAGAACCACGCGGGGGTGAAAGTCCCGTGGAGCTGCGCCAGCAGCCGTCCGTTATGTGAATACGCCGCCTGAAACGGTGCCCTTAGACCGCACGAATGGTGCAGCCAGACCGCTGAAATGGTGCATGGTCACCGCAGACATGGTGCATTGACAGGATGGCCACTAAAATGGATT